>NZ_VDCH01000019.1 GCF_006265165.1 Chlorobaculum thiosulfatiphilum | reverse complement strand
CAACCAGTTTTCCATTAAATTCGAAGGACGGCTTCCCGTTTGATTACGACCGTTTACACACTTAGTTGAACAGACCCAGGTGGGCTTCACCTCGACCATGTATCAGTAACCGGTTTCGGTTTTTCCGGGAAAGGATTATCTTCATTAGCGCCTGAAATGCGCCATTTGAAAAGCTCTCTTTCACTCTCACTGGTTTTCAATGCAGTTCGATACTCGCCGGTTCGCCTCCCTGGTTTCATGGGTTATCAGTCCTGTCGTCGTGGCGCCGGCAGTCTATCTGCTTGTCGTTCTTTATGGTTATTCGGCGACGCCCCATCATCTCGACTGGTTTCTGGTGCTGCTCCTGTCGGCCACTATCGCACCGATGTTCCTGATTCTTGGCCTGAAAAAGATCGGACGTATTTCCGATTACAACATCTCTTTTCGGGAGCAGCGCTTCCTGCCGCTTCTTGTGCTGGTTGGCGTCAATCTGGTTGGCTACGAGCTGATGAAGCAGCTCGATGCGCCCCGCTTTCTCTCAGGCATTCTGCTTTTCAACGCCGTCAATACAGTCTTTATCCTGCTGGTCACCCTTCAGTGGAAAATCAGCATCCATCTCTTTTCGCTGACCTCCTCGATCGCTCTTCTGGTCTTGTCCCTGGGCGCCCCGGCGCTTGCGCTGCTTTGTTTCGTGCCGCTCCTGATGTGGTCGCGCATCTACCTGAGGGCGCATAACTTCATGCAGACGCTTGTCGGCAGCCTTATCGGCTTTCTTCTGATGTTCGGCGAATTCAAATGGTGGCTCGCATTGTGAGCAAAAAGCGCTACAGCGTAGTGCTGGTGACATACGGGGAGGTCGAGAGGCTTTCGGTTCGCGCGCTCTGGCCGAGTTCGAGAAAGATCATCTTTGTCATCACCCGCAAGATCGTCAAGCTTCCGAAGCTGTTGATCTACATGATCGCCGATTACCGATCGGCGAAGCACTATCTCGACTGGAAGCTGCATCGCTATCGCTCCCGCCTGGTGGAGATCACCCGCAAGCAGGCGCTTGGCGTGGAAGCGGCGCTGAGGCGCAATCCGCGATTTGCCGGAGACGCTGACGAAATCGCGGTTGCCGATGCCTATTATTTCGTGCCGCCATACCTCGAAGAGGTGCTCGATCGCTTTCGGGGTTGCTCGGATGGCATTGTTGTCGTGCCGATGTTTCCTGTCGAGTCGGCGTTTTCGTGCGGCCCGGCCTGCCAGATGGTGATCGACCATTTTGGCGAGAATCATCTCGGCGCGTTGCGAGTGGCGCGGGGCCTCTGGAAAGACGAGGTGCTGCACCGGATCTATCTCGATCACCTCTTCGCGTCGTTGCCGCCCGACTGGAAAGGCGCGGGAAAGAAGGAGGCGCAGGGGCTGGTGCTGGTCATTCACGGCACGATTGTCAGAAACCGCAAGGGCGAAAAGCCCACGGTTTTTACCGGTCTCGACGAGACAATGGAGTTTTTCCGGCTGATGCGCGAAAAGATCATGGCCGATCCGCGTAACGTTTTCGGCGAGGTGAAGCTCGGTTGCCTGAATCACAGCAGGGGAGGGGAGTGGACGCCGGAAACGGTCGAACGGGCGCTCGGCGAGTTTGCGGGTGAAGGGGTCGGCTCGACGGCGATGTTTCCTTTCGGTTATTTCGCCGACAACAGCGAGACCGATTACGAGGCCAAAAAGCTGCTCGACCATTCACCCGCCCACCGGAAGCACTATATTCCCTGCATCAACGAATCACCGGCCTTCGCTGGATGGCTGGCGTCGAGGATTGCCGCCGAGATCGAGGCGCTCGATGTACAGCGCGAGGTTTTCGCAGTCGGTCAGTCCGTGAAATGAACAAATCTACACCAGATCATGAACACTATCGATATGCCAGATAAGGAGTTACCAGAAACGTTGCCTGAGCGCGAGCAGCGCTACCGCCAGGCGCTGGATTGCATCGAGAATCAGGAGTACGGCAAGGCGATTTCGATTCTTGATGAACTTGCCGGCCAGGCATCGCGAGATCCGCAGATCCGCTATGCGCGCGCCGTGGCGCTGCTCTCCAACGGCGAGTACCGCCGCGCGGGCACCGACCTCGCCTTCACCGTCGCGCTCGACCGCTCGAATCTGGAGGCGTACCGGCATTTCGGTTTCGTGTTGCTGACGATGGGCAAGGAGGAGGCGGCCATCAAGGTGCTCGAAGAGGCGCTGCGCCGTGACCCCAGTTTCGTTGAGGCGTGGTGCCTGCTGGCCGATGTCCAGATGGATCTCGGCCAGCACGACAAGGTGCTCGATGCGCTCGACAAGGCTCACGAGCTTCAGCCCGGCAACGCCGAGGTGCACTGCAAGCTCGCCATGTATCATATGTCGCGGGGAGACATGCGCGGCCTCCGGGCGGAGTACGAGGTGCTCAGGGAGATCGAACCTGTCGTGGCTGCCCAGATCGCCGAGCTGCTTCCCTGATCTATAGTACTATAGTTATAATATGGCAGAGGCTTGAAACCACTCTAAAATTATGAGATTACGATGAAACTGTTTCCGGACAAGGAGAAGAGAAAAAATTTCATGAAAAGCGGATTGCCGGTTGTGCTGGCGGTTGTCTGGACGCCCATAGTCTGGATGACGCTGGCCTCTTTTCTCGGCCCCGCGATGGAGCATATGATCGGCTGGTGGCAGGTGAATGTGAGCATTCTCGTTGTCGCCACGCTGCTGGTCATGGTTGCACTGATCCGGCTGTTCAAAATTGCCGGTTTAAAATTTTTTGATAAAGTTGACTGACTTTTAATAAAGTCACAGCATTTTCTTCTCGCCGCATAAAAAGATTCGGTCGAAGCATTTTTTTCGATATTCCTTCCGACCCGAAAAAATCAGCTTTTTATCTGAAGATTGAGAAGATTTTTTTATATTGGCGGCACCTGATTCTGAGGCCTTTCAAGCTCGTCAGAGGAGAAAAGGGAGCTAGTCACTTCCTTAACCATTAAAGTCAAACAACAAAACATGGATCAGACATTAAGTGGTTTTGGTACCGTATTCGTGTTTCTCGTGCTCGGTATCGTCTTCGTCGCCGGTGGTTATCTGACGGCAAGAATGCTCAGACCGAGCAGACCCAACCCCGAAAAGAATTCAACCTACGAGTGCGGCGAGCCTGCTGTCGGAAGCGCCTGGGTCAAGTTCAATATCCGCTTTTATGTTGTCGCCCTCATTTTTATCATCTTCGACGTCGAAGTCGTCTTCCTCTATCCCTGGGCAACGGTTTTCAAGCCACTCGGTCCCTTTGCGCTCGTCGAAGTGCTGATCTTCGCGGGTATCCTTGCGCTGGGTTTGATTTACGCCTGGGTCAAGGGTGATCTTGACTGGGTTCGCCCGACTCCGAACATTCCGAAAATGCCGGAAATGCCGAATCGTCGCATCGGAAAGGCGAACGGATAATCTTTCAATCATCATCGATTTTACGCTATGGGTTTGCTTGACGCCAGAGTATCGAACCGCAACGTGCTGGTGACTTCGGTTGACAATGTGATGAACTGGGCTCGCCTCTCTTCCCTTTGGCCGATGGGTTTCGGTCTGGCCTGCTGCGCTATCGAGATGATGGCCACCAACGCCTCCAACTACGATCTCGAACGTTTCGGTATTTTTCCGCGCTCGTCGCCCCGCCAGTCCGACCTCATGATCGTCGCCGGTACGGTGACCATGAAGATGGCCGAGCGGGTGGTGACGCTCTACGAACAGATGCCGGAGCCTCGCTACGTGCTTTCGATGGGAAGTTGCTCGAACTGCGGCGGCCCTTACTGGCAGCACGGTTACCATGTGCTCAAGGGCGTTGACCGGGTGATTCCTGTCGATGTCTATGTGCCCGGTTGTCCTCCGCGTCCCGAGGCGCTGATCGGCGGCCTGATGAAGATTCAGGAGCTGATTCGCATGGAGGGACTCGGTATTTCGCGTCAGGAGGCCCTGAAGAAGCTTGCCGAAAAGAGCGTCGATCCGCAGCAGGTGATCGACCAGGCGCGCAAGGCGGCCACGGCATAACCACTATTATCTATCAAGAGTCAAGGGAATGGAAGAAGCAGCAAACCAGATGTCTCAGACGGTAAAGGAGAGCAAGGCCGCCTACGATATAGTCAGGGAGCGGTTCGGCAATGCGGTGTCGGAGTTCGACGCCAATCCGACCATGCCGTTCTTCGAGGTGCTCGACGCGAGCCGGTGGGTGGATATCGCGCTCTACATGCGCGACAACTCGCTCTTGCAGTTCAACTACCTTGCTTGCCTGTCGGGCGTGGACTATCCCGAAGAACAGAAGCTCGGCATCGTCTGCAACTTCGAGTGCATCGGCAAGTACACCCACAGGATTGCCGTCAAGGTGAAGTGCCAGCGCGACGGCGGCTCGATTCCGTCCGTTTCGTGCGTGTGGCATACGGCCAACTGGCACGAGCGCGAGGCCTACGATATGTATGGCATGGTCTTCGAGGGACACCCTGAACTGCGAAGGATTCTCTGTCCGGAAGACTGGACCGGCTTTCCGCTCCGCAAGGATTACCAGGTTCAGGAGACCTATCACGGCATCAAGGTTCCGTACTGACGCCGCAAAGCGACGCTAACATACGAGCTTATAACACGTAAACAAGCATTCCGGGTATGCAGGAATTAGGTAAAGCTGAATCGAACTCCACAAGGATCATCCGTCAGGATGACAAGCGCGTCATCATTGAAAAGGATCTCGATACCGAGTACATGGTGCTCAGCATGGGGCCACAGCATCCGTCAACCCACGGTGTGCTGCGTCTCGAATGTATCACCGACGGCGAAGTGGTCGTCGAGGCCGAGCCCTATCTCGGCTATCTCCACCGTTGCTTCGAGAAGTATTGCGAGAATGTCGACTATCCGGGCATCGTTCCCTACACCGACAGGATGGATTATCTGGCCGGGATGAACAGCGAGTTGGCCTACTGCATCACCGTCGAGAAGCTGCTCGACATCGAAATTCCCCGCCGCGTCGAATTCATCCGGGTCATCGTCTCCGAGCTGAACAGGATCGCCTCGCACCTGGTGGCCATCGGCACCTACGGCATCGACCTCGGCGCTTTCACGCCGTTCCTTTTCTGTTTCCGCGATCGCGAGCATATCATGAATCTGCTCGAATGGATCTCCGGCGCACGGATGCTCTATAACTATATATGGATCGGCGGCCTGGCCTACGACGTGCCCGCTGATTTCAAAAAGCGCGTCGCCGAGTTCGTCACCTACTTCAGGCCGAAGGCGGTCGAGCTGTGCAAGCTTCTGACCGAGAACGAGATTTTCGTCAAGCGTACCTACGATATTGGCATCATGCCCGCCGACGTGGCGATCAACTATGGCTGGAGCGGCCCGATGCTTCGCGGCTCCGGCGTCAAGTGGGATTTGCGCCGCAACGATCCCTATTCGGTCTATCCGGAACTCGATTTCGACGTGCCGGTGCCGGACGGCAAGTTCTCCGTCGTTGGTGACTGCCTGTCGCGCCACCTGGTTCGCGCGCTCGAAATGGAGGAGAGCCTCAAGATCATCGAGCAGTGCCTCGACAAGATGCCTGAAGTGCAGGGCTTCGATTCACGCGCCCTCATTCCCAAGAAGATCCGCCCAAAAGCTGGCGAGGTGTATGGACGCGCCGAAAACCCGCGTGGCGAGCTTGGCTACTACATCGTCAGCGATGGCAAGTCAACCAAACCGCTCCGATGCAAGGCCCGTTCGTCGTGCTTCGTCAATCTGTCGGCGATGAAGGACCTCTCGAAAGGGCAGTTGATTCCCGACCTTGTGGCAATCATCGGCAGCATCGATATTGTGCTGGGAGAAGTTGACCGCTGACCGTTTTCAAGACAACACTTTTATTTCAAGCAGGTTCGCCTATTGATATGAGTTCATCACCATCTCTCAATACCTGGTCCGACGCCCTGTCAGGCTTTTCCATCGGCTGGTTTCCGCTCGGGCTGGTTATCGTCGCGGTTATTCCGCTCGTGTTCATCGCGCTGTACGCCCTGACCTACGGCGTTTATGGCGAGCGCAAGATTTCAGCTTTCATGCAGGACAGGCTCGGCCCGATGGAGGTCGGTTTCTGGGGTATCCTGCAAACGCTGGCCGACATCCTGAAGCTGCTCCAGAAAGAGGATATCGTGCCGACCGCGGCTGACAAGTTTCTCTTCGTCATCGGCCCCGGCATCCTGTTCGTCGGTTCGTTCCTCGCTTTCGCGGTGCTGCCCTTTGGCCCGGCCTTCATTGGCGCTGACCTGAACGTCGGTCTCTTCTACGCCGTCGGCATCGTGGCTATCGAGGTGGTCGGTATCCTCGCCGCAGGCTGGGGTTCCAATAATAAATGGGCGCTCTATGGCGCGGTTCGCAGCGTCGCCCAGATCGTCAGCTACGAAATTCCGGCCTCGATCGCCCTGCTCTGCGCCGCCATGATGGCCGGCACCCTGAGCATGCAGCAGATCACCGTCATGCAGGCTGGCCCGAACGGATTCATGCACTGGTTCCTCTTCAACAATCCGATCGCCTGGCTGCCGTTCCTTATCTATTTCATCTCCTCGCTTGCCGAAACCAACCGCGCCCCGTTCGATATTCCCGAAGCTGAATCGGAGCTTGTTGCCGGTTACTTCACCGAATACAGCGGCATGAAGTTCGCCGTGATCTTCCTCGCGGAGTACGGCAGCATGTTCATGGTATCGGCGATCATCTCCATTGCGTTTCTTGGCGGCTGGACTTCTCCGCTTCCGAACATTGGCGGGCTGGAACTCAACACCATGACCAGCGGCCCGGCTTGGGGCGCATTCTGGATCATCATGAAAGGCTTCTTCTTCATCTTTGTGCAGATGTGGCTTCGCTGGACGCTTCCCAGACTCAGGGTTGACCAGCTCATGTACCTCTGCTGGAAGGTGCTGACACCATTCGCGCTGATTTCATTCGTGCTCACGGCGGTCTGGGAAATCTACCGGTAAGCAATCACAGAGGACGCGTTCACAGAGCATACACAGGCAAGCAAGACGACAACACAACATGAGTGAGTACTTCAGTAATATAAAAACCGGCGCGACCACCATTGCGACCGGCATGGCCATCACCCTCAAGCATTTCTTCAATGCTGTAAAGAGGAAAGGGGATGCCGGTATCGACGACGCCGATTACTTCAGGCAGGTTGACGGCCTTTGCACCCTCCAGTATCCGAAGGAGGTCATCCCGACTCCGCCTCATGGCCGCTACCGGCTGTATGTCAATATCGACGATTGCATCGGCTGCCGTCAGTGCGAACGCGCCTGCCCGGTGGAGTGCATCGCCATCGAAACCATCAAGACCACCAACGACGATCTGGCGGTTTGCGGCAAGACCTCGGGCGGCCAGCAGAAGCGGATGTGGGTGCCGTTGTTCGACATCGATACCGCCAAGTGCATGACCTGCGGCATCTGCCAGAGCGTCTGTCCGACAGACTGCCTCTATCACACTGCCGTTGCCGACTTCTCCGAGTTCGATGTAAGGAACATGATGTATCACTTCGGCAACCTTTCGAAGATCGAGGCCGAAGCGAAGAGGAAAAAGCTTGCCGAGCAGCAGGCCCAGGCGGCAAAAGAGAAAGCCGCAACTGGAGCACCAGCGGCAAAACCGGCTCCGAAGGCCGCTCCGCAACAGAAACCAGGTGGAGCTGAATAAGCTCCGGCAGGAATCGATTACCAACAAGTGCAGATAATCATGAATCAACTGACCATCGCCATCATCTTCTACATCTTCGCGGCCGTTACGGTTCTGTCGGCGGCGTTTGTGGTCTTTTCGAAAAATATCATCTACTCGGCCTTCTCGCTGCTCTTCACCTTTTTCGGTGTGGCTGCTTTGTATGTCTTTTTGAGCGCGGACTTCATCGCCGTGACCCAGGTGGTCGTCTATGTTGGCGGCATCCTGGTGCTCCTGCTTTTTGGCGTCATGTTCACCAACACGATCATGCAGACCGGGCTGAAGGCCGACGTGCTGCACCTCGTGCCCGGAATTCTTCTGACGCTGGCGCTGATCGCCGGTATGCTTTTCACCTTCTATACGACCGGAAACTGGATGCCGGGGGTGATGCAACTCAATGGCAGCGTGGTCGAGAGCATTGGCCTCGAAACCATGTCGCGCTATATGCTGCCGTTTGAAATGGTCTCTATCGTGCTGCTGGTCGCCCTGCTTGGCGCGGCGTATCTGGCCCGCTACGACAAGGCTCAAAAAAAATGAACATCAAGGAGTGTCAATGCTAACGGAACAGTTACTGTCGATCGGAGTCAACCATTTTCTGACGATTTCGGTCATCCTTTTCGCGCTGGGCATGTTTGCCGTCATGACCCGCAAAAATGCGATCGTGATTCTGATGGGCGTCGAGCTTATCCTGAATGCGGCCAACATCAACTTCCTGACTTTCTCCAAATACAACGGAGGCATGGAGGGCGTGATGTTCAGCCTTTTCGTGATCGTTCTGGCCGCCGCCGAGGCTGCCGTCGCGCTGGCGATCGTGATCAATATATTCAAGACCTTCAAGACGGTCGATGTTTCCAGCGTGGACACCCTGAAGGAGTGACCCTCGCAACGGTAAAAGACTTATAGCTGCAAATTCTTTGTAAAACGAAACATGATGCACAGTTTAATCCAGTTATCGATCGCTGTCCTGCTCCTGCCGCTGCTCTCGTTTGTGGTGTTGATTTTTTTCAACCGCAGACTGCCGCGCGGTGGCGATTTTGTCGGACTCGGTCTGTTGGGAACCTCTCTGGCTATCTCCCTCTATATCTTCTGGAACGTAATCGTTCAGCACTACGATCCGGCGTTCAGTGTTGCCTGGAATTTTACCTGGCTCGACTTCGGCAATGTGCCCGGCGTTGGTCCGCTCCAGATCAAGATGGGTATCGTGATCGACAACCTCACAGCGATCATGCTGGCGATGGTCAACCTCATCAGCTTTCTGGTGCATCTGTACTCGACTGGATATATGCATGGTGAAAAGTATTATGGACGCTTCTTCGCCTATCTCGGTATCTTCACCTTCTCGATGTTCGGCATCGTGCTCTCGGACAACCTCTTCTCGATCTATATCTTCTGGGAGCTTGTCGGTCTTTCGTCCTACCTGCTCATCGGTTTTTATTTCCACAAGGACAGCGCCGCTGATGCGCAGAAAAAGGCCTTCCTCACCAACCGCATTGGTGATATCGGCATGTGGCTCGGTATCCTGATTCTCTATTCGCAGTTCCACACCTTCGGCTACCAGGAGATTTTTGATCATATCAAGAACGGCGACTTCCACATGTCGCAGGCCTGGCTGACCGCTGCTGGCGTACTGCTCTTCATGGGCTGCGTCGGTAAATCGGCCCAGTTCCCGCTGCACGTCTGGCTGCCGGACGCCATGGAGGGTCCGACTCCGGTGTCGGCGCTCATCCACGCGGCGACGATGGTTGCGGCCGGCGTCTATTTCGTGGGGCGTATCTTTGTGATCCTGACCCCCGACGCCCTGCATGTGATCGCCTTTATCGGCGCGTTCACCGCATTCATGGCGGCGACCATCGCCATCACGCAGCACGACATCAAGCGTGTGCTTGCTTACTCGACTGTTTCGCAGCTCGGCTACATGGTGCTCGGCCTCGGCGTCGGCGCTTATTCCGCCGCGCTGTTCCATCTTCTGACGCACGCTTTCTTCAAAGCCTGCCTCTTCCTCGGTTCGGGCGCGATCATCCACGCCATGCATCACGAGCAGGACATGCGCTGGATGGGTGGCCTGTACAAGAAGATGCCCTGGACGTTTGCAACGTTTATGACCGCCACGCTGGCTCTTGCCGGTCTGCCGCTGACCAGCGGTTTTCTCTCGAAGGACGCCATTCTGGCCGGCGCGCTCGGTTTCGCATCGGTCGAAGGCGGCGGAATTTTCTATCTGATACCGGCGCTCGGCTTTGGCGCGGCGGTCTTGACCGCCTTCTACATGGGCCGTCAGATATGGCTGGTTTTCTTCGGTGAGAGCCGCACTCATCTCAAACCGGCTGAAGAGCACGGCCACGACGCTCACGCCGCGCATGGTCACGACGACCATCATCACGAGGTTCACGAGGTTGCCTGGAATATGCGGCTCCCGCTGGTCGTGCTGGCTACGCTCTCGGTCTTCATCGTATTCTCGCCCGATCCGCTCGATGGCGGCAAGGGCTGGTTCATGCACCTGATCCAGACCCCGGCGACGGTTGTCGCATCGACCGGGGCCGCGCACGAAGGCGCCGGACTGCACGTTCCGGAAGCTGGCAAGCTGCTGGCCGAGGCGCACACCGATACCCAGCATGTCGAAGCCGCCGCATCGCATGAGGCTGAAGGACACGGCCCGGTCTTTGCCGATCCTCGTCAGGCCGAGATTGCGCATATGACGCACGAGAACCACTACACGGCCATCAAACTGTCGTCGATCATGGTGGTTATCGGTATCGGTATGGCGCTTATTTTCTATGTGTTCAGGTTCATTGATCCTGACAAGACTGCTCAAGCTATCCGTCCGCTCTATCTCTACTCGTTCAACAAGTGGTACTGGGACGAAATTTACGATGCGACCTTCATCAAGGGTTCGATCCTGATTTCGAAGATTCTCGCCTGGTTCGACACCAATATCGTTGACGGCATTGTCAACGGCGTTGCGACCATCTTCAGGAAGTTCGCTTTCGCCAATGGCAGCTTCGACAAATATGTGGTGGATGGTCTGGTCAACTTCACTGCCTTCACCGTCCAGACAACCGGCGCTGTATTCAGGAAGGTTCAGACGGGCAAGGTGCAGACCTATCTGGTGATGGTTGTTGTCGCGGTTCTTGGCTATTTCGCCTTTTACCTTGTCCATCTCATGAAATAACCGAACGATTTAATTTACTCTCCGAACATAACAGGTACTGAACATGCTGAGCTTAATTGTATTTCTGCCGATCATTGCCGGACTCATCATTTTGGCTGTGCCTTCGTCGCAGAAGCAGATCATCAGGATCGTCTCGCTCCTGGCCGCTCTCGGCCAAGGCGTGCTCGCCGTCCTCATCTGGCGCCAATACGATCCGACCATGGCGGGCATCGTGGCCGCATCCGGCGGATCGCCTTTCGGCTCCTTCCAGATGATCGAAAAGATTCCGTGGATTTCGCTCGATCTCGGTTCGTTCGGCCCCCTGAACATCGAGTATTTCCTCGGCGTTGATGGCATTTCGATCACCATGGTGCTCCTGACCGCCCTGATTTCAGCCATCGGCGTACTTTCGAGCTGGACGATCCAGAAGCAGGTCAAAGGCTACTTCATCCTTTACAACCTGCTTGCTACGGCAATGATGGGGTGCTTCGTAGCGCTCGACTTCTTTCTCTTTTACGTGTTCTGGGAGTTGATGCTTCTGCCGATGTACTTCCTCATCGGTATCTGGGGCGGCCCGAACCGCGAATATGCAGCCATCAAGTTCTTCCTCTACACGCTGTTCGGTTCGGTCTTCATGCTGCTCGTCATGATCGGTCTCTATTTCAGCGTTATCGATCCGCTTACCGGTCACCACACCTTCAGCCTTGTCGCTATGGCTGACCAGGCCAACTATATCAAGGGCGCTATTCTCGGTCCCGACAGCGTCACCTGGAGATATGCCGCGTTTATCGTGCTCTTCGTCGGTTTCGCCATCAAGGTTCCGATGTTTCCGTTCCATACCTGGTTGCCTGACGCGCACGTCGAGGCTCCGACTCCGATTTCGGTCATTCTGGCCGGTGTGTTGCTGAAGCTCGGTACCTACGGCATGATGAGGATCAACTTCCCGCTTTTCCCTGAAGTGTTTCAGGCCGGTATGTATGTGATCGGCGTGTTCGGCGCGATCAACATCATCTATGGAGCGTTCTGCGCTCTGGCCCAGCAGGATCTGAAGAAGATGGTCGCTTACTCGTCGATCAGCCACATGGGCTACGTGCTGCTCGGTCTTGCCGCCGCGAACAGCGAAGGCATGCTCGGCGCTCTGTACCAGATGTTCAACCACGGCACCATCACCGCCATGCTCTTCCTTCTGGTCGGTGTTATCTACGACCGCGCGCACTCCCGTCAGATCGACAAATTCGGCGGTCTGGCCTCCTATATGCCGGTCTATACCGGTTTCGTGACCGTCGCCTGGTTCGCCTCGCTCGGTCTGCCTGGCCTCAGCGGCTTCATTTCGGAAGCCTTCGTTTTCGTCGGCGCATTCAGAGAGGAGGTGACCAGGCCAATCGCTATCGTTTCGGTGCTCGGTATCGTCTTCGGCGCGGCTTACCTGCTCTGGTCGCTCCAGCGCATGTTCCTCGGCAAGCGCAAGCCGGATGCCCTGTACGATCTCGAGGTCGATGCGCATGGCCACGAGCACATCCACTTCCACGACTGGAAGGGCAAGCTCGATCTCGACGCTCGCGAGCTGACCATGCTCATTCCGCTTGGCATCATAGTCATTGCGCTCGGTATCTATCCGATGCCGGTCATGGGTCTTTTGACGACCAGCATTAATAAACTTGTTCAGGTTCTCGCGCCGGTTGCCATGTCGGCCGTGCATTGATCCGGTGTTCCGTTTAAAAGCATAAACGTTGGAGAAATATGTTCGAAATGCCATCAGGCGCTGAAATACAGAGCATCATCTCGATCCTCAAGGGCGGCGCCGGATTTTTTGTCCCTGAAATCTATCTGTCAGCACTCTTCATGGTGCTGATCATTCTCGATCTCGTCACGGGGAGAAAGAACGCCCGCTTCCTTGCCGCGGTCACCATAGCCGGTCTCGTCGGCAGCCTCTACTATATTTTCAAGCAGCAGGCCATGCCGGATACGGAGTTCTTTTTCGGCATGTACGCGCTTGACCGGTTTGGTATCTTTTTCAAGTACTTTTTCGTGGCATCGGGCATTCTGGCCGTGCTCCTCACCGTGATCGACGATCAGCTCAAGAAGCATGAGTCAGGCATGGGCGAGTACTATGCCCTTCTGGTCGCGATGGTCGTCGGCATGATGATGATGGCCTCCTCGACCGATCTGTTGATGATGTTTCTCGCCATGGAGCTGGTCAGCCTTTCAGCCTATGCGATGACCGGCTACCTCAAACGCGACCCTCGCTCTTCGGAAGCCGCGCTGAAGTATCTGGTGTATGGCGCGGTCTCGTCGGGCATGCTGCTGTACGGTTTTTCACTGCTTTACGGTATGACCGCCCAGACCAACCTGACCCGTATTGCAATGGTGCTGGCCGCGCATGGTTACGATCCTCTGGTGATGATCATGGCCGTACTGCTCATCATGGCGGGACTTGGCTACAAGATGGGCGCAGTGCCATTCCATTTCTGGAGTCCAGATGTTTACGAAGGTGCTCCGACTCCCGTGACCGCGTATCTCTCTGTTGGTTCCAAGGCTGCCGGTTTCGCCATGCTCATGCGCTTTTTCTTCGTGGCTGTGCCTCACGGCATGGATATGTATGTCAGCCCGCTTCATATCGACTGGCTCATGATCCTGATGCTGGTCTCCGCGGCTTCCATGATCTACGGCAACGTCGTGGCTATCTGGCAGAAGAATGTCAAGCGTCTTCTGGCTTACTCATCGATTGCTCATGCCGGTTATCTGCTGCTTGGCATCATCACCATGGATCAGCTCGGCACCCAGTCGGTTCTGGTGTACTTGGCCTCTTATCTCCTGATGAACTATGGTGCTTTTTATGTGGTGATTCTCATCGCCAATCGCACCGGCAGCGAGAACCTCGATGATTACCGGGGCCTCGGCAAAAAGATGCCGCTCGCAGGCGCCGCGCTGACGGTATTCCTCATCTCGCTCGTCGGATTGCCGCCAACCTTCGGCTTCATTGGAAAGCTGATGATCTTCTCGGCGCTTCTTTCCAAAGGCAGCCTCTTCATGTGGCTTGCCCTTATCGGCATCCTGACCAGCGTCATCTCGCTTTACTACTACATGCTGATTCCGCTTAACATGTATCTGCGCGAATCGGAAAGGCCTGAAGAGGGCGTTGTCGAAACCGGCATGGGCGCGAAGCTCGTGACCGCCACGCTGATGATACTGACGCTTTACTTTGGTCTTTTCTTCCAGCCAATCGCTAACTATGCAAAATATTCATCGGTTCTCTTTGGAGCATTTCTGAACTGAATGACTTGACATAAGTGGCGATAAAAAGCCTTAGAAAACCCGGTCATTCTTTGAAATAGCCGGGTTTTTTTATTGTATAAGAATGATATGGTTAATAAATTTCCGGGAGATCTTTGGTTTCTGAAATAACAATTGTTATGTATATTCTGCTATAACAAGTAGATGTTAACTCAGTAAACGGGAAAAGGGCAGTCTGAAACTTCTTTATTTCCGGTTACAGTCAACCACTATCCATATTCACGGAGGTGTACATGCCCGACAAGCAAACTTATGCGGAGGTGTTTCAGAGTCGCGGCCTTTCCCGCAGAGATTTTCTGAAGTTCTGTTCCCTCACTTCGGTCTCCCTCGGTCTTGCGCCATCACTGCTTCCAAAGGTCGTTCACGCCATGGAGACCAAGCCCCGCACTCCGGTCATCTGGCTTCACGGTCTCGAATGCACTTGCTGCACCGAATCCTTCATCCGCTCCTCCCACCCCATTGCCGCCGATGTCATCATGAACATGATCTCCCTCGACTATGACGACACCCTGAGCGCGGCGGCGGGTCATCAGCTCGAAGAGGTGAGGCGGAAGATCATGAAAGAGTACAAGGGGCAGTACATTCTCGCTGTCGAGGGTAATGTTCCCACAAAGGATGATGGCGTTTATTGCATGGTCGGGGGGGACTCGTTTCTGAATGTCGTGAAGGAGACCGCCGCCGATGCTGCCGCGGTGATCGCGTGGGGAGCCTGCGCCTCGTTTGGTTGCGTACAGAATGCCAAGCCAAATCCGACCGGCGCGCAACCGATCGACAAGATCATCAAGGATAAGCCGATCGTCAAGGTGCCGGGCTGCCCGCCCATCGCCGAGGTGATGACCGGCGTGATCACGCACGTGCACACCTTCGGCAAGCTGCCGGAACTCGACAGAATGGGCCGCCCGAAAGCGTTCTACTCCACGAGAATTCACGACAAGTGCTATCGCCGCGCCTTTTACGACGCCGGTATGTTCGTGCGCGGCTTCGACGAGGAGTCCACCCGGAAAGGGTGGTGCCTCTACAAGATGGGGTGCAAGGGGCCGACCACCTACAACTCCTGCTCGAAGATTCAGTGGAACGAGGGTACCAGCTTTCCGATCGGTTCAGGCCACCCCTGCATCGGTTGTTCCGAGCCGAATTTCTGGGACAATGGGCCATTCTACACAAGACTGGCGGATGTTTCGTTCCTCGGCACGGACACCACCGCCGACAAGATCGGCATGGTGGCGGTTGGCGCGGCGGCGGCAGGAGCGGCGGCTCACGCGGCTGTCACGGCGGTGAAGAAGACGCAGCACGACAAAGAGTCAGAAAAGTAAACCAAGGGAGTACAAGGCATGGCTAAAAAAATAGTTGTCGATCCGATTCCCCGCATCGAGGGGCATCTGAGAATAGAGGCGAAGATGAACGACGCCAATGTCATCGAAGAGGCGTACAGCACCGGGACGATGTGGCGCGGTATTGAGGTGATCCTGAAAGGGCGTGATCCGCGCGACGCCTGGGCTTTCGCCGAGCGCATCTGTGGCGTCTGCACGACGGTGCACGCGCTGGCGTCGGTGCGCTGCGTCGAGGACGCCCTCGGCATCGAGATTCCGCCGAACGCGCGCATCATCCGGAACCTGATGGCCGCGACGCAGCAGACGCAGGATCACCTCGTGCATTTCTACCATCTCCACGCCCTCGACTGGGTCGATGTGGTCAGCGCCCTCAAGGCTGATCCGGCGCAGGCTTCAGCCATCGCGCAGAGCATCTCGCCCTGGCCGAAATCGTCGCCCGGTTATTTCAAGGATTTGCAGCAGCGGCTCGTGGCGTTCGTCGAGAGCGGCCAGCTCGGTATCTTCTCGAACGGCTACTGGGGCCATCCGGCCTACAAACTGCCGCCGGAGGTGAACCTCATCGCCGTGGCGCACTACCTCGAAGCGCTCGATTTCCAGAAGGAGATCGTCAAGATCCAGACCATCTTCGGCGGCAAGAACCCGCACCCGAACTACCTCGTCGGCGGCATGGCCTGCGCCATCGATCCCGACAGCGACACGGCGATCAACATTGAGCGGCTTTCGATGGTCAAGAAGATCATTGACGAGACGCAGACCTTCATCGACCAGGTTTACATTCCCGACCTCATCGCCATCGCCGGTTACTACAAGGAGTGGCTCTACGGCGGCGGGCTTGGCAACTTCATGAGTTACGGTGACTTCCCGGAGACGAACCTCAACGATTTCAAATCGCTGCTCTGGCCGCGAGGCGTCATCCTCAACAAGGATTTGTCCACCATCATCGACGTCGATCCGCGCGACATGTCGCAGATCAAGGAGGAGATCGGCCACAGTTGGTACACCTACAGCAACGGCAGCGACAAGGGCTTGCACCCATGGGAAGGGGAGACCAGCCCGAAGTACACCGGCCCCAAGCCGCCATTCGAATTCCTCGACACCGACAAGCAGTATAGCTGGCTCAAGACGCCGCGCTGGAAAGAACAGCCTGTCGAGGTTGGCCCGCTTGCCCGTGTGCTGATAGCCTATGCGAAGGGAGATCCGATGATCAAGGAGACCGTCGGCATGGTGCTCGGCAAGCTTCAGGTCGGCCCCGAAGCGCTTTTTTCGACGCTTGGCCGCACCGCCGCGCGCGGCATCGAGTGCAAGCAGACCGCCGGATTCATGGGCCATTTCTACGACCAGCTCGTGGCCAACGTCAAGGCGGGCGATTACAAGACCTTCAACAGCGAGCGCTGGGAACCATCGAGCTGGCCGAAAGAGTGCAAGGGCTTCGGCTATACCGAAGCGCCGCGCGGATCGCTCGGCCACTGGATCAGGATCAAGGACGAAAAGATCGACGAGTACCAGATCGTGGTGCCCTCCACCTGGAACGCCTCGCCGAGGGACAATCGCGGCAACTCCGGCGCTTACGAAGCCGCGCTGAAGGGCACGCCGATGGTCGATCCCTCCAAGCCGCTCGAAATCCTGCGCACGGTGCACTCGTTCGACCCCTGCCTTGCCTGCGCGTCGCATCTGTACGACATGAACGGCAATGAAATCACCAGGGTAACTATCGTTTAAACGGAGATTTACATGGGCAGAATAATCGAGGAAATCTATGTGTGGCGTCTGCCGGTGCGGCTCTACCACTGGATCAATGCGTTCAGCATCGTCGCCCTGATGATCACCGGCCTGTACATCGCCTCGCCTGTCATCAATCCGCCGCTCGGCGAAGCGGTGTGGCAGCACAACTTCGTGATGTGGCGCTACGTCCACTACTGCGTGGCCTTCGTCTTCATCGGCAACTTTCTGTACCGCATGTACTACGCGCTGCTTTCGGACGACAAGTACGCCAAGTTCGCCGGTTTCAGGCCGTGGTCTCCCGGATGGTGGGGCAAGCCGTTCAGGGAGCAGGTGGAGTCGTACCTGTTTCTGAGGCAGGACGAGCCAAACTACGTCGCTCACAACCCGGTCGCCGCGCTGGCGAACTTCATCTTCATCTTCTGCGGCTCGACCTTCATGATCCTGACGGGCTTGGCCATGTACGCCGAAAACCGTCCCGGCAGCTTTCTCGACGCGGCGTTTGGCTGGATTCTGCCGCTCTTCGGCAGCAGCTACAACCTGCACTACGCGCACCACATCGTCGCCTGGGTCTTTCCGTTCTACGTGATCATGCACCTCTATGCCGTCTTCCGCCACGACATAGTCGATCGCACCAGCGTAACCTCTTCGATCATCACCGGTTACAAACACAAGGTGGAAGACGAAGCGGCAGCGTGAGGAGAATGATGAATTATGAATGATGAATTGAAGAGTGGTGCATTGGCTGTAGGGGCGGCTCTCATGGCCGCCCTCGGCGTTATTCCTATAAGTCCCAACTGTCCCACTTGTCCCAAGAGTCCCATAATCTTTTAGCCTTTCTCTTTCTTGAACAAAATCAACGTAGTCGGTCTTGGCAATATTCTCTTCGGCGATGAAGGTTTCGGCGTGGAAACGGTTCGGGCGCTTGAGGCTTCCGGCGATTGGCCTGAACATGTGCAGTTCGTCGATGGCGGAACGCAAGGGCTGTACCTGCTCGATTATTTCGAGTCGTGCGACGCGCTCATGGTCTTCGACTCGATCATTCCCACCGAGTTCGAGCCGAAGGTCTATCTCTATCGTAAAGAAGAACTTCCGGCGTTCATCCACCGCAAAATGTCGGCTCACCAGATGGGACTGAGCGAACTGCTTGCCGTGGCCCGGCTGCATGGTCGCGAACCGTCGGAGATCGTGCTCATCGGCGCTCCGCCTCACGACCTCGGCCTCGGCAATGGCCTGAGCGAGCCGATGCGCGGCCATCTGGCTCGGGCAGTCGAAATGGGGAGCGAAGTACTGCGGGAGTGGCTGGAACAGTGAAGGCTTGCGACTCTCCGTCGATTGCCGGAAAGAGTCGCAAGCCTTGCCGTTTTGCGTGAAGGTTTGCCGACGCGCGGTCAGCGATTGCCGATCAGGCGCAGGAACTCGCTCCGGGTGGACTGGTTGCTCATGAACTCCCCGGACATGGCCGACGTGGTCGTTACCGAGTTCTGCTTTTCGACGCCGCGCATCACCATGCACATGTGCGTCGCCTCGATCACCACGGCCACGCCGCGCGGATTGAGCACGTTCTGGATGGCGTCCCGAATTTGCTGCGTCAGCCGCTCCTGAACCTGCAAGCGCCGGGCGAACACCTCCACGACTCTCGGAATTTTCGACAGCCCCACGATCTTGCCGTCGGGGATGTAGGCCACGTGCGCCTTGCCGAAGAAGGGGAGCATGTGGTGCTCGCACATCGAATAAATATCGATGTCCTTGACCAGCACCATTTCGTCGTACGACTCGGTGAAGACCGCCTTCTTGAGCAACTGCTCCGGATCCTGCCGGTATCCCTTCGTCAGGAATCGCAGCGATTTCGAGACCCGTTCGGGAGTCAGGAGCAGTCCCTCGCGTTCCGGATCCTCGCCGACCCCTTTCAGCAGCGAGTAAACGGCGTCGGCCATCGAGTCGAGCGTCTCCTCTTCACGATCATGCTCTTCGTCGAAGCACTCGTCGAGATTGCATGACGCCAGATGTGATTGCCCGATACGGTTATTCTCCACGGTAGGTGACACTGTTTTTTCCTGTTTCATGTATTTTGACTTCATGGAGTCTAACCTCCTTTTTGGTAATGGTTTCCAGTTGGGATTCGAGAATCTCCCAGACGGTGACGGCAAGAATTTCCGTAGTCGGCACATGGCCCGCGAGTTCGCTGACCTCATGGTTCAGATGCCGGTGGTCGAAGCGCGCCACGATCTGTTCTTCGAGAATTTTTTTCAGCTCCTTGAGATCGAACAGGTAGCCGGTTTTCCGGTCGATGATGCCCGACAAGGTGATTTCAAGCAGATAGTTGTGGCCATGTCCAAACGCTCCGGAGCATTTGCCGTAGAGCCGCCGGTTCTCCTCATCCGATAGTTCCGGATTGAACAGACGGTGGGCGGCATTGAACTCGATTTGGCGTGTAACGTAAATTTTTCTCGGCTTTTCGAGTATGTCGTTCATCGACGGTATCGCTGATTTTTCATTGACCGCCTGCCAGCGCTTGCCGGATGGCGGAGATGTGATGTGAATTTCCAGATAAACCCGGCCTGCCGGTTATAAGTTTCAGCCACTGCCGCCCATAACTTCCGTGCGATTCTGCGATTGGTGACAACGATACAACATCCGGGGCCAGAAATGAAACGGTAAACGGTCGAGTCCTGTTTTTATGACAGAAAACGCCAGAGCTGGAATTTTTTATCGGGTTCAGGCAATTCAGGTCACCCGGCGTGATGGCGGTTTTCCGTAGATTTCACACAACAAACAAATGGCACCCCTATGGCTCAAACACTTGACGATCTCATCAGGAGCAGCGAACTTCCCGTATTCATCGATTTCTGGGCTGACTGGTGCGGCCCGTGCAAAATGGTGGCCCCGGCGGTCAAACAGCTTGCCAGCGAGTTCAAGGGACGGCTGACCGTGGTGAAGGTCAACGTTGACCGGCAGCCCGACGCGGCGGCAAAATTTGAGGTTCAGGGCATACCGGCGCTGATGCTTTTCGTCGGCGGCCAGCTCAAGTGGCGCACCTCGGGTGCTTTGCCGTATCAGCAAATTCGCAAGGAGGTGCTGAAGGTTGTTGGGTGAGTTCGGTAGCTTTTTGATCACAAACAAAGAGGGCGGCTCATTGTGGCCGCCTTGTTTTTTCAACGCTCAATTATTCCGGCGGTTCATCAGCGTGACGTAGTAGAGCAACTGCATGATTGCTTGAGCGGCGGCGGCTACGTAGGTCAGGGCTGCGGCGTCGAGCACGGCGTTGACTCCCGCCATTTCGCGCGGTGAGACGATGCCCTGCGAAACCAGCAGCTCCTTGGCGCGGCGGCTGGCGTCGAACTCGACGGGCAGCGTTACCAGCGCGAACAGCGCCGTGCCGCCAAACAGGATGATTCCCGCCCACGCCAGCGAGCTTCCAAGGACGCCGTGCATGAACAGGCCGATCATGAAGAGGATCGGCCCGAGATTGCTGCCGATAGAGACCACCGGCACCATCGCCGAGCGGATGGCGAGCGGCGAGTAGTTCACCTTGTCTTGCAAGGCGTGACCGGCCTCATGGGCGGCCACGCCAACCGATGCGATGCTCGGCAGGCGGTAAACCTCCTCGCTGAGCCGCAGCACCTTGCCGCGCGGGTCGTAATGGTCCGACAGCATTCCGCTGGTCATCTCGACGCTTACATTGCCGAGGCCGCCTCGCTGGAGCAGCCGAATGGCGGCTTCAGCGCCAGTAACGCCGCTTTGTGTCGCCACTTGCGAATATTTTTTGAATGTCGATTTTACCTTGAACTGCGCCCAGAGGCCAAGCAGCAGCGGTGGAAGCGCGAAGAGAAAATATGAGGGATCGAAATAAAACATGGTTTTGTCGAAATATGGTGAATGGTGTAACGATGTAAATCTGTCAAAAAAAACAGCAATAAGGCGAGAATCGTTTCGATGCACCGTGACAGCAACGAGTGGTCATCGCGTCACGGTGCCGCCGATCTCAAAACGATGAACGGTTAAAATCAGGAAGCTTGCGCATGGGGAAGGGGGAGAGCGGCAAAAAAAAAGCCGCCCTATACTAACTTGGACGGCTTTTTTTTAGTGGTGGGGACAGGACTTGAACCTGCAACCTTCGGGTTATGAGCCCGACGAGCTACCAATTGCTCCACCCCACGATGTTATGGCTCTTAATCTAAGAGAATATTCGGATTGTGCAACTTATAATTCCGAAAAATCAAAAATATTATTGACGAGGTCAGTTTTTCGTGGTCAACACCATCCTGCTGAAATGCACAATGCCCGGAAGATTGTCAGAGATTTCCGGGCGTCGCGGCTTTTATACGGTTACGAATCTTTGGCTTTCGTCGCCACGATCCAGGCTCTGTCAGGGCAATGGTGGCGGCGGATTGGTGTGGAGGCTCTGCGCTGGCGGGTCGTACTGTAGAAAACGCCGGGCCTCACCGATCTCGTGCCGCACTACGAGTTGACGATTGTCCGCAAAACGCCCGACGAGTGCAAGGCGATCGTCGAGGATGGAGCGGTCATCGCCTATGACTTGAAGCAGGATTTCGGCATTTCAGGTCACTATACTTATGCGATTGCCAACCCCGTTTATTCGCCGCGTCCGTACGCTGACATGAGTGACTACTATCGGCCGACCGCATTGAAGGACGCCGTGCCAGACTTTCCCAAGGCCAAGGAAGCCCGTCCGGAGCCATTTGAGAAGTTCATTGCCGGGCCAGACCTTTTTTCCTGTCTGCTGCCCGTTGGCTGGAAACGGAGTTCCGCCGATCCGGAGGGTGATGCAAAAGCCGGGATTTACGAGGTGCAGCTCCAGAGAGAGGGGCTTGCAACGCCGGAGGATGGCGAGAAATACTACTTCCCGCATCCGCTCATGTACGTTGACGTCAGGGTGAGCGCCAAAGGTGAGTATGTGCTCGCGGCCACCTCGAAGTACGGCGCCGGCAACATGGCGTTCGTGCTGCTCGACAAGCAGGGCGAGGTGGTGTGGCGCGAAAAGCGCTCGAGCAATCTTTCGTGGGCGGTCAACGCCTATGGCCGGTTTTTTTTGACGGAAGCGGGTTTGAAATCTACGATCTCAAGTCGAAATCGTTCATGAAACGTCGCTTTCCCGCCCGGAAGCGCTGAGTTTCGCTGTTGCCCGGACCGCGCCTTGCCATAGCGTCCGGTTTCGTTACCCTCGGAGTGACTGCCTGTTTTTTGTTCCGCAAAGTTCTTTGGAATATATTTCGTGAAAAGCACGTGACTCGCTTCAACAGTCAAAACGGGAGACAACATGAGCAGTCAGTTTTCAACTCCGACGCGCGAGAATGAGTGGCTCGGCTATTATGACCGCTTCGGCTATTTCTCTCCGGAAGCGGTGCGCGACGGCTGCCAGCCGCGAATCATGGAGCATCCGGAACCGCCGAAAAAAGCGATTGTGCTGGTGCACGGGCTTTCCGACTCTCCCTGGTTCATGACGGCGATTGGCGACTATTTTTTCAAGCGTCTCGGCTATAACGTCTATATGCCGTTGCTGCACTGCCACGGCCTGAAAGAGCCGAACGGCATGGAGGGGGTCGAACTCGAAGAGTGGAAATCGAACGTCAGCTTCGCCATCAATACGGCCTCGGCGAAAGCGAGCGAGGTTTCAATCGGCGGCCTCTCCACCGGCGGCGCGCTGGGGTTATACATGGCGGCGATCAACCCGAAAATCCAGGGAGCGCTCTACCTCTTTTCGGCGGCGCTCGATCTTGCGGGCGGCCCGTTCGGCCTGGTCGGCGAGCTGAAGGAGAAACTGCTGCTCACCTTTCTGGCCGACCTGCTCGATTTCAACAGCCCGCTGATCGGCGACAATCCCTACCGTTACAGCTTTGTGGATATGGATGGCGCGTCGCAGCTTGCCCGGCTCATCAAGGAGACCGACACCATCATCGACCTGTTCGACCCGCGATTTCCCTTCCCCGAAAAAGTGTTCGCGGCGCACTCCGAATCCGATGAAACCGCGGACATCGCCGGTATCGAGACGTTGCGGAATGTCTCCGATCCGGAGCGATTCAGCGTTTTCAAAATCGCGAAAAATCTCGGCGTGCCACACGCCAGCGTCGTGCTCGAAAGGCCGGTTGTCAGCAATGACGGCAAAGAGCTGGAACCCCGAAATCCGCTCTTCCCGGAGATGATGCAGGCGATAGCGGATTTCGAGAAAATCGGGTGAAGCGTTTTTTTTGTCGTTTTTGACAAATGAAGTTCGGTTTCGATCTGGATTTCGATTGTAAGACAGCACAGGAAATGACGTGGAGTGTTATGTCATTGAACACTTTGTGATGACTTGTTGTTTAGCAGGCATATGGGCATCAAGTGCGACGAAAGTATGATTTGAGATAAACTCTCCTGATCTTTTCAATGCAAGTCTTATTCCCATGAAGCTTTCTGAAACTGCTGCAAAAGCTATTGCCGCTTATGACGGGATCGAATTGTGGAGGAACGCAGTATCGGTTGAAACGATCGTCAGCGCCTCGGGACTTGCGTTCATCCTGAAAAGGCGGCCCTATTTCAGCCATTCGAAAATGACCATGGATGCTCACCGGCCCTATTGCCGGTTCGTCCCGATTGGTCGTGACCCCGGTATCACTGGAGTGCTTGATGGCGGTGATGTGCGACTTGAAAATGCTCAGGGCCAGGTTATCGAAGAACGCCGGAATGCGCGAAGTTATTTCAAGGCTGGCCGGAGACTGTTCTACTGGGATGATCTCGATATGTCCTATTTCGCCAATTACGCTTCATGGAACTACTTTACGCTTCCAGCCCTGCTTTTGCGTGAGGATATCGACTGGAGTGAACCTGAACCGGGGAGGCTCAGAGCTGTGTTTCCCGATCATATTCCGACGCACAGCAGGGTGCAGCAGTTTCGGTTCGATCGCAAAACCGGGCTCCTGACCCAGCACGATTATACGGCGGACATCATCAGTCCGCTCGCGACGGCGGCCAATGTTGTGCATCGTCATTCAGAAAATGCCGACGGGCTGGTGTATCCTTCCGAAAGAGTGGTAACCCCGAGAAGCTTCAAGGGAAATCCGCTGCGCAAACCAGTGCTGATCCATCTTTACCTTCACGATTACCGGGTCATACGCTGATGCATTCCGACGCCGGTTCAGAGGAACTATCCTGTTTGATTTGTTATTGTTATGATTGATGATGTAGCAGTCAATTGAGTGTCTTCAGCATGATTCAGACAATAATGAGCGGGTTCCTGAAAATAGGCGTGATGCGAATGATCGCTTTGTTGGTCTGCATGGCGTTCGTTCCTGTTCGCGTTGAATCGGCGGGAATCCGAACCATGTCGCTGACGGGGAGCGTCAATCCCGGCAGCGCGGCGTATTTTCTTCGCGTACTCAACGAGGCGAACCGGTCGGGCGACGAGTTGCTGCTGGTCGAACTCGATACGCCGGGCGGGCTGGTTGCGTCTCTGCGCCAGATGGTGCAGGGGGTGATGGCCTCGCGTGTGCCGGTGGTGGTCTATGTTGCGCCGTCCGGGGCGCAGGCGGCTTCGGCGGGAGCGCTGCTCTTGCTCTCCGCCAATGTGGCGGTGATGGCTCCGGGCACCGAGACAGGCGCGGCGCATCCGGTCGATATTAGCGGCGGCGTCGGCGAGAAGGGGAGCGTGATGGGCAAGAAAATCGAGAACGATCTTGCCGCCTTCGCCCGGAGCCTCGCACAGAAGCGGGGCCGCAGCCCCCAATGGGCGGAGCAGGCCGTGCGCGAGAGCATCGCCTCGAGTGCGTCGGAAGCGCTCGCGGCGGGCGTCATCGACACCGTGGCGGCGAATCGCAAAGCGCTGCTCGCCTTTCTCGACGGGCGCACGGTGACGACCACCGCCGGAGCCGTGACCATCCGCACGTCGGGCGTGACGGTGCGTGATGCCTCGCCCACCTTCCGCGAACAGGTGATGATGACCATCGCCGATCCCAACATCGCCTATTTTCTGCTGCTTCTCGGTATCGCCGGACTCTATTTCGAACTCACGACGCCCGGCGCGGTTTTGCCCGGCGTGACCGGAGCGATTGCCCTCGTGCTCGGCGCGTGGGCGATGCAGCTCTTGTCGGTCAACGTGACCGGCCTTCTGCTCATCCTGCTCGCCATCCTCTTTTTCGGCCTTGAAATCTTCGTCGTCAGCAGTGGCGCGCTCGCTATCGCCGGGCTGGTCGCGCTCTTCATCGGCTCGGTGATGGTGTTCAATCAGCCGGAGATTGGCCTCTCCATCGACTGGTGGGTTTTTCTGCCGCTTTTTCTTTCATTTTCGGCGGGAGTCCTGTTACTTGTCTTTGTGGTGCTCCGCACGACCCGGAAGAAGGCGCTCTCCGGCAGTGAAGGGATGGTTGGCGAAACGGGCACGGTCGAACGCGCGATCGGAGATGGCAAGATCGGCAAGGTATTCGTGCATGGCGAACTATGGGACGCAACGGCAAATGGTTCGATTCCCGCCGGATCACGGGTGATGGTGACAGGGGTCGATGGGATGATGCTCAAGGTGAAACCAAAACCAAACGAGGAGTGACGATGATTTCAATTAATATTCTGGTGGTGCTGGTGCTTGCGGTGGCGTTTTTTGTCTCCGCCGTCAAAATTCTGTCCGAATACGAGCGAGGGGTGATTTTCCGGCTTGGCCGGATTATCGGAGCCAAAGGGCCGGGACTGATCATTTTGATTCCCTACATCGACCGGATGGTGCGGGTTGACTTGCGGACGGTGACGCTCGACGTGCCTTCGCAGGACATCATCACGCGCGACAACGTGTCTGTCAAGGTGAGCGCCGTGGTCTATTTCCGGGTGCTCGACCCGATCAAGGCGATCATCGATGTGGCCGATTTCCATTTCGCCACCTCGCAGCTCGCCCAGACTACCTTGCGCAGCGTTTGCGGACAGGGTGAGATGGACAGTCTTCTCTCCGAGCGCGACGAGATCAACGCGCGCATCCAGACGATTCTCGACAAGGACACCGAGCCGTGGGGCGTCAAGGTGAGCAAGGTCGAGGTCAAAGATATCGACCTGCCCGAAGAGATGCGACGCGCGATGGCCAAGCAGGCCGAGGCGGAGCGCGAGCGGCGCTCGAAGATTATCAACGCCGAGGGCGAGTTCCAGGCGGCTCAACGCCTCTCCGAAGCGGCGGCCATCATCGCGCAGAATCCTATCGCCCTTCAATTGCGTTACCTGCAAACCTTGCAGGACATCGCCACCGAGAACAATTCGACCACGATCTTCCCGGTGCCGATCGATCTGTTCAAGTCGTTTTTCGATAAAAAAGCGTGAGTCGTTTTTTCATTTAACCAATCATCAAACGATACGGCCATGATTACCATCAAGTCGATTCTCTGCCCGATGGATTTTTCCGATGCATCGAAGAATGCCTATCGGTACGCCTGTGAGTTCGCCAAATCGATGGGGTCGAAGGTGATCCTGCTGAACGTGATCGAGCCGCGACCGATAGCGGCGGAGATGAGCCTGAACTACATTCCGCTCGAAGAAGATCTCGCCGCCGCCGCCAAGGAGGATTTCACCCCGATGCTCGATCAGGCCAAGGCGGCGGGAATCGACGTGAGCGCTGACGTGATCATCGGAATTCCCGCAGAGGTGATTCTCCAGCAAATCCTCGATGTTGACGTGAGTATGCTCATCATGGGATCGCACGGCAAAACCGGCCTCAGCCGTCTGCTGATGGGCAGTGTCGCCGAAGCGGTGGTGCGCAAGGCGCAAGTGCCGGTGCTGATCGTCAAGGCGAATGAGAAGGAGTTCATCGGGGAAGGGTAGGGGGAGGGAGAATTATGAATGCTGAATGTTGAATTGCAATCTGTAGGGGCGGCTCTTGTGGCCGCCCTGAGCGGGTTGAGGCTCATTTCCCCCGAAATGCTTTCAGCAGCTCAACGGCTCCGCTGAAAGGACTCAGCGAACCGGCGAGCACTTGCTGCTCGATCTGCTCTTTTGCGGCTTTGACCGCCGGGGCGTTGTAGAACTCGCGTTTCAGGCGCTCTTCGGCGATGGCGTGGAGCAGGTGGCGCGACTGCTCGCGTCGCTGCTCGCGCCACTCGCCGCTTTGCCGCATCGCTGCGGCGAACTCTTCGATGTTTTCCCACACTTCGCTGATGCCCGCGCCTTCGAGCGCGGAGGTGAGCAGCACTTTCCGCTCCCATCCGGGATGTTTTTCCGGCAGAAGCCGCAACGCCGACTCGCAGTCGGCCTTCGAGACCTCGGCAATCCTGCGCCGTCCCGCGTCCGCCTTGTTTACGGCGATGGCGTCGGCGATCTCCATGATGCCGCGCTTGATGCCTTGCAGCTCGTCGCCCGATCCGGGGAGCATGAGCAGCAAAATGAAATCGACCATCGAGTTGACCACGATTTCCGACTGGCCGACGCCGACCGTTTCGACGATGATGACCTCGTAACCGGCGGCTTCGCAGAAGAGGATCGTTTCGTGCGTTCGTGGCGCCGCGCCGCCGAGGTAGCCCGACGACGGCGTCGGGCGGATGAAGGCTTCCGGGCGGGCGGCGAGCTTCTCCATGCGGGACTTATCGCCGAGGATGCTGCCCTTCGAGCGGGAGCTGCTTGGGTCGATGGCAAGCACTGCGACGCGCTTGCCCGCGTCGGTGAGATGAAGCCCCAGCGCTTCGATGAAGGTGCTCTTGCCCGCCCCCGGCGCTCCGGTGACGCCGACGCGGATCGAAGAGCCTCCACTGCCGAGGCAGCGGTCGAGAATCTCGTGCGCCAGCCACTCGTGCTCCGGGCGGCTGGACTCGACGAGCGTGATGGCGCGGCTGAGCAGGTGACGGTCGCCGCTCCTGATGCCCTCGACGAACTCCCCGATTGTCGGTTCATGCCGTTGCCTGCCGCTCATCGCTTCGTTCGGTTCGCTCACTGGTGATGTTCGAGCAGGAGCGCGAGCAGCTTGATGGCCGCCTCGGCGATCACCGTGCCGGGGCCGAAGACGCCCGCCACGCCGCGCTCGCAGAGGTAATCGTAGTCGCGCTCCGGGATGACGCCGCCCGCGATGACGAGAATGTCGCCGCGCCGCGCCTCCTTCAATCCTTCGACCACCTGCGGCACCAGCGTCTTGTGGCCTCCGGCGAGGCTCGAAATGCCGACGATGTGCACGTCGTTGTCGAGCGCCTGCCGCACGATCTCCTCCGGCGTCTGGAAGAGCGGCGAAATATCGACGTCGAAGCCGATGTCGGCGAAGGCGGCGGCGATCACCTTCGCGCCGCGGTCGTGCCCGTCCTGGCCGACCTTGGCCACGAGGATGCGCGGGCGGCGGCCTTCGTACTCGGCGAAGGAGTCGGCAAGCTCACGGGCTTGCAGGAAGAGGCTGTTGTCCTGCATTTGCGACTGGTAGATGGTGGTGTTGAGCCTCGTCGTCGCGCGGTAGCGTCCGTAGATTTTTTCGAGCGCCGAAGAGATTTCGCCGAGCGTGGCCCGCTTGCGGGCGGCATCGACCGAGAGCGCGAGCAGATTGCCCTCGCCGGTCTCAGCGCACCGTTCGAGCGCTTCGAGCGCCTCGCGAACCGCCTCGCCGTCGCGCCTCCGCTTCACCTCGTCGAGGCGGGCGAGCTGCTGGCGGAGCACGGCGGTGTTGTCAACTTCGAGCAGCTCGATCTCCGTCCGGTGCTCCGTCCTGTAAGCGTTGACGCCGACGATGGTCTCCTTGCCGCTGTCGATTCTCGCCTGCTTGCGCGTGGCCGCCTGCTCGATCTGCATTTTTGGCAGTCCCGCTTCGATCGCCTTCACCATGCCGCCTGCCGCCTCGATCTCTTCGATGATCGCCCACGCCTTTTCGGCAAGCTGGCGCGTCAGCTCCTCGACGTAATACGAGCCGCTCCACGGATCGATGGCGCGGGTGATGTCGGTCTCCTCCTGAATATAAATCTGCGTGTTGCGGGCGATACGCGCCGAGAATACCGAGGGCAGCGCGATGGCCTCGTCGAGCGCGTTGGTGTGCAGCGACTGCGTGTGGCCGAGCGCCGCCGCCATGGCTTCGACGGTCGTCCGGGCGACGTTGTTGAACGGATCCTGCTCGGTGAGGCTCCAGCCAGAGGTCTGGCAGTGCGAGCGGAGCATCAGCGATTTCGGGTTTTTCGGATCGAACTTCGCGACAATCTTCGACCAGAGAAGCCGAGCGGCGCGGAGCTTGGCGATCTCCATGAAGTAGTTCATGCCGATTCCCCAGAAGAAGGAGAGGCGCGGCGCGAAGGCGTCGATGTCGAGTCCTGCATCCAGTCCCGTGCGGATATATTCGAGACCGTCGGCCAGCGTGAAGGCCAGTTCGAGGTCGGCGGTCGCCCCCGCTTCCTGCATGTGATAGCCCGAGATGCTGATGGAGTTGAACTTCGGCATCCGCTCGCTGGTATAGCGGAAGATGTCGGCAATGATGCGCATCGACGGCTCCGGCGGGTAGATGTAGGTGTTGCGCACCATGAACTCCTTGAGGATGTCGTTCTGAATGGTGCCACTCAGCCTCTCCGGCGCGACGCCTTGCTCCTCCGCCGCGACAATATAGAAGGCCATCACCGGCAGCACCGCGCCGTTCATGGTCATCGAAACCGAGATGTCGCCGAGCGGAATGCCGTCGAAGAGAATTTTCATATCCTCGACCGAGTCGATGGCCACGCCAGCCTTGCCGACGTCGCCGACAACGCGCGGATGGTCGGAGTCGTAACCGCGATGAGTCGGCAAATCGAAGGCGACCGACAAGCCTTTCTGGCCCGCCGCGAGGTTCTGGCGGTAGAAGCGGTTCGACTCTTCGGCGGTCGAAAAGCCCGCGTACTGCCGGATCGTCCAGGGCCTCGATGTGTACATGCTCGCGTACGGCCCGGCCAGGAATGGCGGAAATCCCGGCGCGAAGTCGGGCATCGGCTCCGCCGGTTCTCCGTAGCTGGCGTGAACCGGAATGCCTTCGAGTGTGGCCCAGGTTTCACCGCCGCTTTGCCGCTTTGCCGGATCAGCCGCAGCGAAGGGATCGATGCGCGAAAAGTCGGGTCTCATAGCACTCCGGTTTTGTGTTGCAGCGAAAGTAGGTCGGCGCGGGCGTCGCTGCCGAGGTGGATGAAGCGGTCAACACCCGCCCGCAGCAGTTCGGCGGCGTTTTCGGGTGGTTTGGCCGCCATGACGATGATCGTCTCCTTGCGCAGCTCCTGAATCGTTTCACAGATTTTCGCGACGCTCGCGAGATCGCTCTCGCCGCTCCAGCAGAAGACGACGATGTCCGGCTCTTCGCGCAAGAGGGCGCGGCAGTTGCAGGTTTCGGGATCGAGCGTCACCGAGGGCAGCACCTCGAAGCCGCCACTCCGCAGGAAGTCGTCGGCGAACGCCGCCACGCGCTGGCTTTTGGACGGTTCGCCGTGCAGCCACAACGCGGCGCGGGGCGTCGCGCCGCCGGCGGCGACGTGGGCGATCATGCGCCGCCGGAGCTGCTCGTAGCCGCTGCTTTTCGTCGCATCGGAGTATCGCTGAATCGCGGCCACGACTTCGGCGGCGGGCGGCACGGTGTAGCGGTTGATGCCAACCAGCGTCCGGTGGCGGGTATCGATCGCCTTGCGGCGGGCCTCGGCGGCGGGGGCGATCATCGCCGCGACGCGTCCGCTCGCTTCGGCAGCGCGGAGGCCGCCCACCGCTTCGATCTGCTGAAACAGCGCCCAGGCCTCGCGGCAGAGCGCGGCGGTCATCGTTTCGATATAGAACGAACCGGCTGCTGGATCGACGACGTGGCCGAGGTTCGACTCCTCGCGCAACAGGAGGTGGATGTTGCGCGTGATCCGTTCCGCAAACTCCGGGCTGACCGAACCGGCGCTCTCGAACGGCGCGAGTTGCAGCGTGTCGCAGCCGCCGAGGATGGCCGCAAGCGCTTCGGTCGAGAGGCGCAGGAGGTTGGTGTACGGGTCGAGCGCCGAGATCGAGCGGGTTGACGAACGCACGAACAGGCGCGGCTCCGGCATCGCATCCGCCGCAACGCCGTACGCGGCAAGTAGTTGCGGCCACATCGCGCGGAGCGCCCGCAGCTTGGCAAGCTCGGGGAAGTGGCTGGTTCCGGCGGCGAACACGATTTCGATGGCGGCGGCGGCCTCGCTTGCATCCGCTCCGGCCTCGGTCAGGCGGCTGAGGCAGTCGCTCGCGCCCGCCAGCGCGAAGGCCAGCTCCTGCGTGATGGTCGCGCCCGCCTCGTTGAAGCGCACGGTATCGACGGCAATCGTGCGGAATCCCGAATGTCGCATATCCGCCGTCGGCAGAGGCAGCGCGCCGTCTCGACTCGCAAGCGCGTCGAAGAGCACTGCGCCGGAGTTCGCGGCGAAGCCGGGCAGCGCCGCGAGCGCGTCGAGCAACGCCGCCGGATCGCCGATGGCTCCCGAAAAGTAGAGCGCGGTTTTCGCCAGCTCGAGGCTCCGCAGCGCTTCGAGCAGCCGCACCACTTCGGCGCTCTCAGGGACGCCCTCGAAGCGCAGCTCAATGGCCTCCGCGCCTCCCGTCAGCGCCTCGTCAAGCAGCGCCGGATCGTCGAGAAGTCTCTCGACGGCAATCTGCTGGCAGATTCGCCAGCGGTTCGTCGAGCGCCGGAATGGCGCCTCCGGCGCGGGTCGGACGGCGGTGTGGCGGTTATGCCACGGCTCCATCTCGAAGCCTTCCGGCGTCTTCCAGACGATTTTCGAGAACTCGGCGCCTTTCAGCTCGTCGATCACTTTGGACTTCCACTGCTCGTGATCGACGGCGGGAAATCCGGAAAAGAGCGATTCAGTATCGTTCATTGGTCAGGGTTGTTCAGGTGTCCGGTTGGCGATGATTCCGGCGATGCGGCTTTTCAGTTCGAGCGGATGGGCCACCAGATCGACGAAGCCTTTCTGCTGGAGCCAGCCGGTGGTCTGGAACTCTTTCGAGGTTTTTTTGCCGGTGTATTGTTCGATCACGCGCTTGCCCGAAAAGCCGATGTTGCCCGCGTTGTGCTCGAAAATCCGTATGCCGCGCGAGCCGAAGCCGATGGCCACGCCACCGAGCGTCGGGTCGGTGACGATGGTGATGACCGGCAGCCCCGCCTGCTCGACGAGCGAGAGCGCGAGGTGAATTTTCGGAATGCTCACCATCGAGGAGCACCCTTCGTGCATTCGCGCCCCGCCGCCCGCCGCCTGGACGATGAGCGGGCGGCGGCGCTCGATGGCGATCCGCGAGGCTCGCCATATCTTTTCGCCGGTGGACATGCAGAACGAGCCGCCGAGGAATCCGAAGCTCGTGGCGCAAACCACCACTTCGCGTCCCTCGACCGTGCCGTCGCCGGTGATGAGCGCCGTCGCCATGCCGTTTTTTTCGCGAGCCTCGCGCAGCTTGACGGCGTAGTCGGGGAAGCCGAGAATGTCGCGATCAACGATGTAGCGGGTCTCCGGGTGCTCGGTGAACGAGTTCTCGTCGAGCAGCAGGCCGATGTAGTCGTGCGCGGTCAGCCGGGTGTAACGAAATCCGCAGACGCAGCACACAAAGTTGTTCGAGAGCAGTTTGCTGTAGAGTACCGGATCGGCGATTTGCCGTTTTTCATCGTTCCGGCAGCGCTTGTGGCGGGGGATGAAAAGGTTCCGTTCGGGCTTCGGGATAAAATTCGAGACCTGTTTTTCATAGCTTGCAATCTGTTCCTCGGTCGCCGTTTCCCACTGGCCGATCTTCCGCCAGCGCTCGATGCGCCGCTCCTGAAGCGATTCGACGGGCGCTTTGCCGAACGCTTCGATGCGCCGTCCGAGTACCTCGCGGAACGATTCGAGCGCCTCGGCGGGGAAGCGGTGCGCCGGGCCTGCTGGTTCGGGGATCAGTTCATCGACGATGCCATTTTTCAGCCCCTCCTTCGAGGTGATCTGCGAGATTTCGGCGGCGAGGTTCGCCTTGTTCCTCGTGTGGAACAGAATCGACGAGCACGCTTCGGGCGAGATGACCAGATAGGTCGAGTACTCCATGGCCAGCACGGCGTCGCAGCCGGTGAGCGCGATGGCTCCGCCGCTGCATCCGCGATTGATGATGACCGAGATGGTCGGCACCGTCGCCTCGGCGAGCGACTGCATACAGCGCCCGATCTTCCAGGCGATGCCTCCGGCTTCGGACTCCTCGGTCGGGTCGGCTCCCGCCGTGTCGATCACCGTGATGACGGTGCGGTTCTCGCGCTCCGCGATGGCTATCGCCTCGATCGCCTTCCCGAAGGCGACGGGGGTGGGCATGCCGTGGTTCCACTTTTTGACCTCGGCCTCGTCCTGCATGATTCTGGTCAGCTCGCCAAAATCGGAGGTTGGCGCGGATTGTTGGCCGATGAGCATCACCGGCCACGCAACGCCATCACGTCGGAGTTCGGCGCGGTGGGTCTGGATCAGGCAACTGCCGTGCAGGTCGCTGGACAGGCACTCCTCCACGTTGTCGAAAACCGCGAGGTAGTCGAGGTATTTCGGGCGTTCGGGGTGGAAGGAGAGCTGGTATTTTTCATATTCCGAAAGTCGTTCAATTGACTTCGCGCTGTAGCTGAACCCCTTTGTTTTCTCGAAAGGCAGGAAAAAGTGTTTCACGGTCACTGGATGAATGAATGATCGGGTTTGGGTTCAACGAATTCAACAAGCACACGGTTGGTCTGGCGGGGATGGAGAAAGACGATCTTCTTGCCTCCCGCGCCCGTCGAAGGCTCGCCAAGAGGCGTGATGCCGAGGGCCGCAGCCCGTTCGGCCTCCGCCGCCGCGTCGTCGGTCGCGAGCGCGATGTGGTGCATTCCTTCGCCATTCTTCGAAAGGAATTTAGCAATCGGGCCGTCATCGCCAAGCGGTTCGAGCAGTTCGATTTTTGTCTGGCCCACGGCAATGAAGGCCGCGCGCACCTTTTCTGACGGCACCTCGTGGATCGTGACCGCTGAGCGGTCGCATCCGAGGAGGTTCGTCCAGGTATCAATGGCGCTGTCGAGATGCTCAACCGCGATGGCGATATGGTCGATTCTGTCGATCATGGTGACGGTTTTTCTGTTTTACGAAGTTTTTGCATAGCCAATGGTTTGCAGGGCCTCTTTGATTTCGTCGAGGATTGCCGGGTCGTCGATGGTCGGCGGTATGGTGTAGGCCTCCGAGTTGGCGATCTTGCGCATCGTGGCGCGGAGGATTTTGCCCGAACGGGTTTTCGGCAGTCGCATGACGATGATCGCTTGCTTGAACGAGGCGACCGGGCCGATGTTCTCGCGCACGTACTCGATGACGTGTTTGACGATCATCTCCGGCGGCGTATCGACGCCCGATTTGAGCACGAGGAATCCCAGCGGCACTTCGCCCTTGAGGTCGTCGTGCACACCGATCACCGCGCTTTCGGCCACGTCGGGGTGCTCGCACAGCTCCGCCTCGATGGCTCCGGTCGAGAGGCGATGGCCCGCGACGTTGATGATGTCGTCCGTGCGCGACATGATATAGATATATCCATCCTCGTCGATGTAGCCGGCGTCGCTGGTCTGGTAGTAGCCGGGGAAGTTCTTCATGTAGCTCTCGACGAAGCGGATATCGGCCCGCCAGAGCGTCGTCATGGTGCCGGGGGGCAGCGGCAGCTTGACGACAATGTCGCCCATCGTGCCGTGCGGAAGCTCTTCGAGCGCCTCGTTGACCACCTTCACATCGTAGCCTGGCACCGCTTTCGACGCCGAGCCGTACTTGACCGGGCCAGGCTCGATGCCCTGGCAGTTGGCCGCGATGGCCCAGCCGGTCTCGGTTTGCCACCAGTGGTCGATCACCGGAACCTTGAGCTGCTTTTCGGCCCAGCGCACCGTGTCGGGATCGGCCCGCTCGCCCGCCAGGAAGAGCGTCCGGAACTTCGAGAAGTTGTAGCGGCGGATGTAGTTGCCCTCGGGATCCTCCTTTTTGATCGCCCGGAATGCGGTCGGCGCGGTAAACATCACCGAAACGTCGTGCTCGCTGATGATGCGCCAGAAGGTTCCGGGATCGGGGGTGCCGACCGGCTTGCCCTCGAAGACGATCGTCGTGCAGCCGTGCAAGAGCGGAGCATAGACGATGTAGGAGTGGCCCACCACCCAGCCGACGTCGCTGGCCGCCCAGAACACCTCGCCCGGCTTGACGTTATAGACGCTCTCCATTGTCCACTTCATCGCCACCATGTGCCCGCCGTTGTCGCGCACGATGCCCTTCGGCTGGCCGGTGGTGCCGGAGGTATAAAGAATATAGAGCGGATCGGTCGATTCAACGGGCGTGCATTGCGCCGGAGCGACGCCGAGCAGCGCCTGCTTCCAGGTCAGGTCGCGCTCCTCGTTCAGCTCGGCTTTCAGTTGCTCGCGCTGGTGGATGATGCAGATTTCGGGCTTGAAGTGGGCCAGCTCGATGGCGAAGTCGAGCAGCCGCTTGTAGTCGATGATCTTGCCATGCTCGATGCCGCAGGAGGCCGAAACGATCACCTTGGGCTTGCAGTCGTCGATGCGCACGGCCAGTTCGTGCGAGGCGAAGCCGCCGAAGACCACCGAATGGATTGCGCCGAGCCGGGCGCAGGCGAGCATCGCCACGAGCGCTTCGGGGATCATCGGCATGTAGATGATGATCCGGTCGCCCTTGCGAACGCCTCGCGCCTGGAGCGCTCCGGCGAAGAGCGCCACCTTGTCACGGAATTCGCGGAAGGTGAACTTCTCGATGGTGCCGGTGACAGGGCTGTCGTAGATCACCGCCATCTGGTTGCCGCGTCCCTCATCGACGTGTCGGTCGAGCGCGTTGTAGCAGGTGTTGGTGACACCGCCGGCGAACCACCGGTAGAACGGCGGATTCGAGTCGTCGAGCACCTTGTTCCACGGCTTGTACCAATGGAGATTTTCAGCAAGCGCGCCCCAGAACTCTTCCGGGTTTTCAATCGACTGACGGTGAACGTCGCTGTAAAGTGGTGACATACTGCAAGCCCCCTTTTACTATGAGGTTAATGATGGTAAGGGAGAGACGGACTGCCGGACGCTGGAGCTGCGCAAGAAGTGATGCTGCTGAGAATCCCGCATGTCCTCGAATGGCTGGTTGGCGAATTTACCCCAAAGGTAAGCACGAAATCCTAAACATACACAACACAACATGTACTATCATCACGTTTTGCGATGTACTCAGGCGGATTTTCCGCTTGCCGTAACAAGCCGGTACGCCAAAAACCGCGCGACCAGTCTGCCATCACGTTAACGGCAAATGCTCCGGCCGAGGCCTGGAACTGCGAGGAGCGCAGCGGCGCGGCACTTCGGATTCTCGTGAATCGCTACGCTTTGACTGATTCTGCGTACGCGGAGATTTCATCTGTCATTACTGCTATGATAAGATGATGGCGATGATTGGATGTTGGCTATCGTCTTGTTTCACGTCACAGAAGGCCTGCATCTGCACGGCGAGGATGCCGCCTGGCAGAGTGGTGATGTATTGCTTGGCGTTAGTGGAATAGCGTCGGGTATTGTTTCGCGCTGCCGGAGCAATTCAGCGATTCAAGATCGGAGGCGTAACGGTTTTGCTCTATCGCTATTGCCAGTGCCGGATTTCGCTGAAGTCCAGTCTGCAAAAATCATAAAAGCATTCTCGCTCCGTTGAGGATGCTTTTTTTGTCGCATCTCCTGATTTTGTCTCGAATCGTTGAGGACTCTGACCTGATGGTCGCGTTTTTTTCGCCGGGAATGGCAGTTCCGTGACATGGCTTGAATGCGTATCTTTTGCACATCGTACCATCAATCAGAAAAATAAAGCATCACATGGGAGTTCTCGAAGCCGTTTGCGTCAGCGTTGAAAAAGGAACGGTCAAGTTGCCGGTTCCGTCCGCCGAACTTCGGGAAAGCTGGGGAATCGAGGGCGATGCCCATGCGGGCGAGTGGCACCGGCAGATTTCGCTGCTTGCGGGCGAGAGCATCGACCTGGTGCGCGAAGTGCTGCCGGAACTCGAGTACGGCATGTTCGGCGAAAATTTCGTGATGCGAGGCATCGAGCTGGTCGCGCTTGCCGTCGGTGACCGGTTGCGGGTCGGCGAGCAGGTTTTGCTGGAGATCACGCAGATCGGCAAGGAGTGCCACAACGGCGGCTGCGTCATCCAGCAGGCCACGGGCGACTGTATCATGCCCCGCGAGGGCATTTTCTGCCGGGTGCTGGCGGGGGGCATGGTAGCGCCGGGGAGCGTGGTGGTGGTTATATAGCATTCCCCACAAGGGCAGGCGCGAGGCCTGCCCCTACAGTTAGTTTTCTATCCTCCAATTCGCGACATGCTCGATGCGGCGGTGTCGTGGCTGCTTTTCAGGCCGTCTTTGGGCTTTTGCTGCACCGCTTCGATGATCCGCTTTTTGATCTCCTCTTCATTCATTTCACCGTTCAGTGCTGGTGCGAGGTCGATGCTTTCGTGGTGGTAAAGGCAGCCGATCAGTTTGGCGTCGGCGGTGATCCGGAGCTTCGAGCAACTGCTGCAGAAGTTGCGGGAGAAGGCCGGGATGATCGCTATCGAGCCGCGATGGCCGGGCAGGCGGAAGCTGTAGTGCTCGGTCGAGTGGCCGGTGATGGCTTCGAGTTCCGGGTATGCGCCGACGAGCCGCTCGCGGATCATCTCCGCGCCCATGAACCTGCCGGTGCGCCAGATCTGGCTGTCGTCGAAGGGTTGCAGCTCCATAAAGCGCACGGTCACGTCGTGGCTGCGCGTCAGCTCGACGAATGCCGGGATTTCGTCGCTGTTGATGCCTCGCAGCATGAGCGTGTTGATCTTCACCGTGAGGCCGGGCGTGGCGAGCAGCTTGTCGAGCGCGTTGCGGACTTGCTCGAAGCGGTCGCGCCGCGTGATCGAGATGAACTTGTCGCGGTCGAGGGTGTCGAGGCTGAGGTTGACGCCATCCAGCCCGGCCCCAATGAGGGCGTCGAGCTGACGGTCGAGCAGTACGCCGTTGGTGGTGATCCTGACGGCATCGATGCCGGGCGTCGTTTTGGCGATGCTGACCAGCTCGGCGATGCTTGGGTGAAGCAGCGGTTCGCCGCCGGTGAATCGTATTTTTTTTACGCCCATCCCGCCAAGGAGTGCGATAAGGCGCACTGCGTCAGCGCTGGCGAGCCGCTGCGTTTGGGCGGGCGCGTTGTCCTTCAGGCAGTAGGTGCAGCGCAGGTTGCAGGCGCTGGTGACGGCGATGCGCACGTAGTCGATGGTGCGCCCGAACCGGTCGGTCAGCACGGGCCGCCTCTCTTCCGGCTCGCGCTTCATCCTTCACCCTTGCCGATTGCCCGTCGCGCTTCAGCCATCGACGCCGGGTCGTTCACGTTGCGCAGCTTCGACGGCTCGTCTGGCTCGATCAGCCGTACTCGCGAATCCATGAGGAACGAGCAGAGCGAGTCGTTGCCCGCCGCGTGGCGTTCGAAGAGCCGCCTGCGCGATTTCGGCTCGTAGATTGCAAGCAGCGGCTCCGGGCGGCCCTCGTCGCCACCGAACGCGGTGGCGAAGCGGTACGGATTTCGTCCCGTCCGGAGCGAGGCGATCACCGGTTTGTCGATGAAGGGCAGGTCGCAGGCCGCCACGAGCCACGCCGCGCCGGGCGAGTGACGTTGCGCCGAAAGCAGCCCGCCGAGCGGCCCCAGGTCGAGGTAGCTGTCCGCGATTGCCGGAATGCCGGAGTCCGAATAGCAGCCGAGCTGATCGCTCCGGCACGAGATGTAAACTTTATCGCAAACCGACGAGAGCAGCGCGGCTGTTCGTTCCAACTGCTTCTCGTCGTGGTAGCGGAGCCGGGCCTTGTCGCGCCCCATGCGCGAGCTGCGTCCGCCCGCGAGCACGAGGCCGTTGAGCGGAACGCTGGCGGCCTGCTTGCTGAAAAACTCCGCGACGAAGGAGCTGATCGCGGGCAGGTCGTCGCGATGGAAGAGCGGCAGTCGGAAGCGTTCGAGTCCGTCGCCGTTTCCGTCGTGCACGAGCGCGAGCGCCTGCGGGATTGCACCCGCTTCGAGCGGCGGCAGAATCTCGCGGCGGGCATCGATCAGGAGCAGTTTCGGTGTCGGCAGCTCCTTGAGGCCTTCGATGAAGAAGAGGTCGGCGGCAAGCGTCGATCCGGTGAAGTCGATCCGTCCCGCGCCGCTGGAGACGATCGCCTCCTTCTCGCGGTCGGCGATCAGTACCGGCGCGGCGCCCGCCTGCCGGAAGCGGCCGGAGTCCTTGCCCTCGCGGTCGATCTCGAAGCGGTGGCAGCCGTGCTTGAGCGCCGCGACCTCGAATCCGTCATCGCTGAAGCGGCGGATCAACTTCTCCATGAGCGTGGTTTTGCCCGAACCGGAGAGGCCGCAGAGCGCGATTTCAAAGGGGTGGAACATCTTAGAGATCGTTCGTCCACGGCAGCAGGGCGCACGTGACCGGCGATCCGGCGGGGAGCGCTTCGGGCGAGGGCGGCGCATCGACCAGGCAGTTCGCGCCGGAGAGCGCGGTGAGCATGTGCGACTCGGTTTGCGGCGAGAGCTGGCAGCGGAGCGCTCCCGCCTCGACGCGCAGCCGCCCGAAGAGGAAGCGGTGGCGCTTGCGATCAGCCGGGAACGGCTCGTCGAGCGTCGTCGTGAATTTCCGGGCGGGCGAAGCGCCCTGCATCCGCGAGAGCGCGGGCAGGCAGTATTCGAGGAGGCCGACCAGCGCCGAGACGGGGTTGCCCGGCAGCGAAAAGATGAGCTTGCCGGAAGCGGTCGCGCCGAAGTAGAGCGGCTTGCCCGGCTTCTGCGCCACCTTCCAGAACTTCTGCTCCACGCCGAGCGCTTCGAGTTCCTCGTGCATGAAGTCGAACTCTCCGGTCGAGATGCCGCCCGCGGTGACGATAACGTCCGACTCCGCGATGGCCGATGCCAGCGCCTCGCGAATCGCTTGCCGGTCGTCCCGCAACTGGCGAGGCTCCGCGACCTTCGCTCCGGCGGCTTCGAGGCACGATGCGAGCAGCGGCAGGTTGCTGTTGTAGATGGCGAGCGGCTCGATCTCCTGGCCGGGCAGGCGCAGTTCGTCGCCGACCGTGATGATCGATACTCGCGGCTGCGGCCTCACGAGCGCCGAGGCGATGCCGAAGGTGGCGAGCACCGCGATTTCGGCAGGCGTCACGCGGGTTCCTGCGGCGGCGAGCACCGTGCCTCGCTCGACCTCCTCGCCAGCGTGGCGGATGTTCGCGCCCTGTTTGGGCGCTTTGTAGAACTCCACGGCGTCGCTCGCGAAGCCGCTGGTTTGCTCGAACGGCACAACCGTATCGGCCCCCTCCGGCAGGGGAGCGCCGGTCATGATTCGGGCGCAGCTTCCCGGCGCGAGCGGTTCTGTCGAAAGTGCTCCGGCGGCCAGCTCCTGCGAGACCGGCAGCGTAACGGGCGCGTCCTCCGATGTTCCGGCGATCTCGCCGAATCGAACGGCAAAGCCGTCCATCGCGGCGTTGGTGAAGCGCGGCATCGCGAACCCGGCGCACACCTCTTCGGCGAGCACCCGGCCACGAAGTTGCTGCAACGGCGCGGAGATCGTGGCCTCGCTCTGGCGTGTCGCGGCGGCGATAATCTGGTGAGCTTCGTGAACAGTAATCATGCGTGGCCCTCCCCTTTGAGCATCGGGAATGCGTGGAAAATGGCGGGCGCGAGCACTTCGAGCGCGTCCCTGGCCGCGCCCGCGCTGCCGGGCAGGCAGACGACCACCGTGCTGCCGATCACTCCGGCGGCGAGCCGCGAGAGCATCGCGGTTCGGACTTTGCCCTGCCCCCACCGGAAAAGCTCCTGCTCCACGCCGGGCAGCCGCCGGGTGAACCTCGGCGCGAGCGCCTCGATGGTCAGGTCTCGCGGCCCGAGTCCCGTACCGCCAGAGGTGACGATCAGCTCGACCCCCTCGCCGATCCACGCCTCGACTGTCGCGACGATCTGTTCCGGTTCGTCCGGAATGACCGTCAGCGCCCCGACCGCGCATCCCGCTTTTTCGAGTCCCTCGCGCAAAATCGCGCCGGAGCGGTCGGTCGCCGTGCCCGCGGTGATGGAGTCCGACATGACGAGAATCGCCGTGCGCGGGCGGTGCTCCGCCGCCGCCGCCGATTTGCCGCCGGTTTTGCGGTCGAGCCGGACGGCGGAAATCTCCATCGTTTTGTCCACCGCCTTGCACATGTCGTAAATGGTGAGCGCCGCCACCGACACGGCGGTCAGCGCCTCCATCTCCACGCCGGTCGATTCCCGCGTGACGACGGTTGCCGCAATGCCGATAGCGTTGTCGCGCAGCTCGAAGTCGATGTCGATCCACGAAAGATTGAGCTGGTGGCAGAGCGGGATGAGCGCCGAGGTTTGCTTGGCGGCCTGGATGCCCGCAATTTTCGCGGTCGCCAGCACGTTGCCTTTCGGCAGCTCCCGCTGGCGGAGTAGCGCGATGGTTTCCGGCTGCATCACGACGCAGCCCGAAGCGCGAGCTTCACGCCGCGTCGGCGGTTTGTCGGAGACGTCCGCCATGCGGACCATGCCGCTGTCGTCGAGGTGGGTGAATTCCATGATTACAAGATTTGGCTCGACCGTATCCGGGGCGCACTACCATCCGGAATACGGGATAAAAAAAGCGGTTTCCAGGCAGTCGGTTTCCTTTCCCCCCGGAATGCTCCCGAATATAGGCAATCTTCACTTTTTTTCACCCGGCTGCGCATCGAGCGAGTTTTTTCCACGGCTCCGGCGCCTTGTCACGTTTTTATGCGTTCTGGGCAAATGCTTGGAACTCATTCAAAAAAATAGGAGTATTATGAGGAAGAAAACGAGAACCCCGGCTCTTTTGATGCTTGGGGTTCTCCAAAGAAGAGCGTAATTTCTTCAATCAAAATCACACGAATATGGGAACCAGAGGACGTGAAATTGTTGGCGAGAATATCGAGCGGGTGCTTGAGCTTCTCACCAAGGCATTTGCCGACGAGTGGCTTGCCTATTACCAGTACTGGATCGGCGCCAAGGTCGTTCAGGGGCCGATGAAGGATGCCGTTATCGCCGAGCTCATGCAACATGCTGCCGACGAACTGCGTCATGCCGACATGGTGAGCCTCAGAATCATCCAGCTTGGCGGAACGCCGCCGACCAGTCCGAAACAGTGGTTCGAACAGACCAATTGTGGCTATGACGCTCCGGACGATCCGTTCGTCAAAAGGATTCTCGAACAGAACATCTCCGGCGAGCAGTGCGCTATCACCACCTACAACAGCATCATTCAGGAGATCGGCATGAAAGACCCGGTCACCTACAACCTCGCCGTGCAGATTCTCCAGGACGAGGTGACCCACGAAGAAGATCTTCAGGCGCTGCTGGAAGATCTCGGCGTCTTCCTCCGCAAGTAATTTTTAACTCATCATTAATCATTCATAATTCATCATTTACGCTATGCCGACAACGCACGAAAATCTGAAAAACGCATTTGCTGGTGAAAGCCAGGCCTTCATGAAGTACACCACCTTCGCCGAGAAAGCCGAGAAAGAGGGCTTCAAGAACGTGGCCAAACTGTTCAGAACCACCGCGCAGGCCGAGCGCATCCACGCGCAGGGCCACATGGCTGCCGACGACGCTATCGGTTCGACCGCCGAGAACCTCGAAGTCGCCATCGGCGGCGAGACCTACGAGCACAACGAGATGTATCCGCCGATGTTCGAGCAGGCCGTGGCCGAAGGGCACAAGGCCAAGCGCATGTTCGGTTACGCCGTCGAGGCCGAAAAGGTTCACGCCGAGCTGTACCGCAGGGCGCTCGAAGCGGTCAAGGCTGGCAACGACATCACCGAAACCGAAATCTGGCTCTGCCCGGTCTGCGGTCACATCGAACTCGGCGCGCCGCCGGAGCACTGCCCGATCTGCAACGTCAAGGCTTCGGTGTACGTGCAGATCGCCTGATCCCTCTCCGAAGAAGCGATTGTATCGCAAGCCCCTCCGGTATTTCATCGGAGGGCTTTTTTATTTTGCGCCTCGGAATCGGCAGATGACGCATGGTGGACGTTGTGGACTTGGTGGACGGAAACGGCCTGCCGGAAAGGGAGCAGCGTGTTTACCCGAACCTGGCGCTCGCGGCTTTTGCGGCAGACTTGCCGACTTTTTTTATCTCGATGAAGTTCTCTACCTTGAACTTGCGGTGACCGGCATGGCCGGAACATCGACTCGCGCAGGCTTTTGAATCGCAACAGAATTTCATGACGGGGACGAAAGACAGCAGCGGAGATGCGGGCGGGCGGCTGCACGATGCGGCGCACTCGGCATCCGCGTTTTTTTCGTTCATGTGGCGGCACTTCGTTCACGACCGCGTCATCACGAGCGCCGGTTCGCTCGCTTTCCAGACGCTGCTTTCGCTGGTGCCGCTCATGGCGGTGATGCTGTCGATTCTGAAGGTGTTTCCGGTCTTCGCTTCACTCAAGCACCAGATCGGCGATTTTCTGTTCCAGAACTTCGCGCCCGCCCAAGGCTCGATTCTGAAAGGGTATCTGTGGGAGTTCATCGACAAAACCTCCTCGCTCTCCACCGTCGGCGGCATTTTTCTCGTCGTCATCACGCTCTTCCTGATTTCGACCATCGACCAGACGCTCAACGACATCTGGGAGGTGCAGACTCCGCGTCGGCGCTTGCAGGGCTTCACGCTCTACTGGACGGTGCTGACGCTCGGCCCGCTCTTCATCGGCACCAGTGTCGCGGCCAGTTCGTACGTCTGGTACTCGGTGTTCGCCGAAGGGGCGCTGCTCGAAATGAAGATGAGGCTGCTGCTGTACGTGCCCTTTTTCAACTCGGCCATCGCCTTTTTTCTGCTCTACATGCTGGTGCCGAACCGCAAGGTTCGCTTTATCCATGCGCTGGCTGGTGGCGTACTTGCCGCCGTGCTTTTCGAGCTTGCCAAGCGGTGGTTCACCTTTTACGTTTCGAGTTTCGCCACCTTCGAGCACATTTACGGTGCGCTCTCGGTGGTGCCGATGCTCTTTTTCTGGATATACCTCGAATGGGTGGTGGTGCTGACCGGCGCGGAGTTCGTCTTTTCACTTGGTTATTTCAACCCTAAGGAGCAGGAAGAGGAGCGGGAGTTCGATCCGTTGCAGGGGGTGCCGGAGTTGGTTGCTGTCCTGCGTTCGGTGTGGCTTGCGCAGGCTTCGGGCAGTTTTGTGACCGGTAAAAAACTTCTTGCGTCGGAAAATAGTGGTGACCGTAGTAAATTGGGCCTTGTCGTCGAATTTCTGAAGCGCAGCGGAATGCTGCACCAGACCACCGACGGAGGACTTGCCATCAGCGCGGATATTCACGCCATGACGCTGTTCGATCTCTACGCGAAGCTGCCGAGGGAGCTTTTCATCGGAGAGGGGTGCATGGATGATGGGCAGGGGAGTGGCGAATTCGAGCCGCTCCGAGCCGAAATCCGCGAAGCGCTCAGGGGCGCGATGCAGACGCCGCTGATTGCGCTCTTGAACGATTCAACCGCAAAGGATTCATGAGTTATCAGGTCATAGCGCGAAAGTACCGTCCGGCGCGGTTTGCCGACATCACCGCGCAGGAGCACATTACCGGCACGATCCAGAACTCGCTCAGGATGGGGCGGGTCGGCCACGGCTACATCTTTTCGGGACTTCGCGGGGTGGGCAAAACCACGGCGGCGCGCGTCTTCGCCAAGGCGGTCAACTGCGAGCGGATGATCGACGATCCGAAGTACCTCAAGGAGGTCACCGAGCCGTGCGGCGAGTGCGAGAGCTGCCGCGACTTCGACGCTGGGGCGAGCCTGAACATCTCGGAGTTCGACGCCGCCTCCAACAACGGTGTCGATGACATCCGCCTCTTGCGCGACAACGTGCGCTACGGCCCGCAGAAGGGACGCTACCGCGTCTATATCATCGACGAGGTGCACATGCTCACGACGGCGGCCTTCAACGCATTCCTCAAGACCCTCGAAGAGCCGCCGCCACACGCGATCTTCATCTTCGCGACCACCGAGCTGCACAAGATTCCGGCCACCATCGCCTCGCGCTGCCAGCGCTTCAACTTCAAACGCATTCCGCTCGACCGCATCCAGGGCCAGCTCCAGCAGATCTGCGACGCCGAGGGCATCCAAGCCGACGCCGACGCGCTCCAGCTCGTGGCTCGCAAGGCGCAGGGGTCGATGCGCGACGCGCAGAGCATCCTCGACCAGGTGATCGCCTTCGCCCTCGACAGCGAAGGGGAGCGCGTCATCCGCTACGAAAAGGTCTCCGATCTGTTGAGCTACATCGACGACGAGCACTTCTTCATGGTGACGGAGGCCATCGCCAACGCCGACGCCGCCGCGATGCTCGACCTGGCGGGCATGGTGAACCGCAACGGCTACGACGAGCAGGATTTCATCGAAAAGCTGATTGAGCACTTCCGCAACTTCCTCATCATCCACAACCTGCGTTCGAGCAAGCTCATCGAGCGCCCGGAGCCGGTCAAGGAGCGCTACCAGCGCGACGCCTTGCGCTTGACTCCGCAGGCAATCATGGCGATGACCGACTTCCTCATGCAGACGCAGCGCGAGCTGAAGTTCTACGCCGAGCACCAGTTCCGCTTCGAGCTGGCGCTGCTCAAGCTGATCGAGCTTGGACGGGGAACTTCGCAGATGGCAACCGCTTCGGCGGACGAAAAAAAAAAGTCTGAGCCTGTAGCTCCGCCGTCCGCGCCCGTCTCTGCCGTCGCGCCGCCTTCGCCCGCCGCCCGCCGCTCGAAACCCGCGCCCGCTCCGGAATCCAGCGCAACCCCGTCCGGATTGCCACCGGTGCCTGAACCGCCGCCACCTGCCACCATGACCCGCTCGACCAGCCGCGCGGAAACCAGATCGACGCCCGCCATCGATCTCGGCTCGTGGAAGCAGGCCTTCTCGAAGTTCGGCAGCAACGCCGACCAGCATCTTCCGGCAAGAAAACAATCGCGCGTCGAGGAGAGCGGCGCCGATAGCGACAGCGGCGCTCCGGTCGCCGTGCTCGAACAGTTGCGCATGGAGTGGGGGCGCTTTCTCGAACACCTCTCGGCCAAGGGATTGCAGGTGATGGTGTCGCATCTTCACGCCAGCGAGCTGATGGCGTGCAGCCCGTCGGGCGTCGTGCAGCTCGGCTGCTGCCGGAAATTCTCGTTCGAAGAGCTTCAGCACGACTCCGCCCTGCTCGAAAGCGAGCTGTCCGACTTCTACAAACTTCCGCTCAAACTCGCCGTCCGCTACGACGCCGAGCGCGACGCCTGCACACGCGAAAAAAGCATCTTCACGATGTTCCAGGAGCTGACGGAAAGCAACGAAGTCGTCCGCTACCTCATCACCGAATTCGGCGCGGAGTTGGCGTATTGATTGAGTTCCGACTACTGTAGGGGCAGACCTGCGTGTCTGCCCTTGCTCGGAATATGTGGAAATGGTTATCGAAAGCGATATGTTGATTGTGTCAACAATTTCTGTTGGAGACGTATTATGAATACCACGCTCATTGAACGCGAGCCATGCGCTCTTCGGGCCTGGGCAGAGGGGCGGATGATTTTATTGAACTTGCCGACGGACGCATTATCGGCTTTCCGGCGGATCAGTTCAGGATTCTGAAGGCGACGTCGGAAGAGGAGCTGAAAAAAGTAACGGTGGAGGTCAACGGATTTGCACTGCGTTGGGAAGAGCTGAATGAGGATTTGACCGTCGAAGGCATTGTCGCCGGACGTTTTCAACTTCCACTACCGGAAGTGGCGGCGTGAGTAATCTGGATAATGGTTAAAGAGAACTGTTAGGGCTTTTATGCTGAATCAATAAAATCAATTATATATACTAAAGGTATCTTTGACTATGCCTGAGAAAAAAGATCAGCATTTGGTTCCCGCTTGCTACTTAAGGAGGTTTAAGGCGGACGTATTAGAAATGCAAAAGACTAATCCGAATTATGCTAGTGTCACGTCACTACTATATTGACGGATAAAGATGTTTGAGTTTGATTCGTGAATCAGCCGTGGTGAATTGCCA
>NZ_VDCH01000018.1 GCF_006265165.1 Chlorobaculum thiosulfatiphilum | reverse complement strand
TCAGAGACTTTTCTAATATCGATTTTTTCCATACCCGCAATATAATATATTTGCGAGTTTTATTGGCCGGATTAATAAAAGGGAAGACACGCAAATCCGCCCCTACAGAATATTCAACTCCCCCCCCATCTCACCCATATATCCGCGACGATTCCGGCCCCCAGCTATGCACCGGATATTGCTCTGGAACCTGTCCGTCGATTGAATCCTTCAAACTGTCGATTATTTCCCACGAGTACTCCACGCTGTCTTTGCGGATGAAGTTCATCTGGTTGCCTTCGATGGCGTCGAGCACAAGAAAGAGGCTGACTCAGAAGCAAAATCGAGCTATTTTTCAGTGTCAGTTCTTTTTGACTTCGGTTCCCATATTCAGGCGGGATTCATCCCGCCTGACATTTCGGCTTTTGCATTCATGTTGCCCCGGACTTCAGTCCGGGGAAAAAAGAGCCTCCCCTCCTCATGGGCTTCAGCCCAATTTCTTATATTTCAACTGAATCGGAAGACTTCAACCCCTGCAATCTCTTCCTAAAATGCCATTTATCAAAATCTGGGTTCATTGCGTCTGGGCGACCAAAAACCGCTCGGCAATTATGAATCATGACGTTCGCGCAAACCTCTTCAGCCACATTGCGAAATATGCCAGCAATCAGGGCATTTTTATCGATAGGATTAACGGAAGCAATGACCATCTCCATCTCCTCATCTCTCTTGGTTCCAACCAGAATATTGCCAAAGTGATTCAGACCCTCAAGGGAGAATCATCGTGCTGGATGAACAAAAGTGGTATGCTCCCTTTCCGGTTCGGTTGGCAGGATGATTATTTCGCCGTTTCCGTCAGTGAGTCACAGCTCGACACGGTTCGTGCTTATATCGATGCTCAGGTTGAACATCACAGAGTGAAAACCTTTGCCGACGAGTATCAGGAGTTCATCGAGAAGTTTGGATTTGCTGATAGGCTCTGATGATTCCGGGGTATGAAGAAATTGGGCTGAAGCCCGGTATTTTTTTTGTCATGTAGTCCCCGGCTTGAAAGCCGGGGCAATTGAACTGCAATGTAAGAGTTGAATGTCCGTCGGGTTGAAACCCTCCTGAGTGTAAGAAACCGGGACAACTAAACGACAATGGAAGAGTTGAATATCCATCGTCCCGACATATCGGGACTCCTGAGTGTAAAAAGCCAGGACAATTATTACTCCGGCCATTAAACCTCTTAAACAATTGCCCCGGACTTCAGTCCGGGGTATGCGGATAACACAAAATATATCTGGGCTTTAGCCCAATTTCTTACAACGGCGGCGATTGCGATTTTTTGTCGCAGGGGCAATTGAAATGGCAAATACAAGTTTGAGTGTCCATGTCAGAATATTCAAATCCCCCCACCATCTCACCCGTAAATCCGCGATGACTCCGGCCCCCAGCTATGCACCGGGTATAGCTCCGGAGCCTGGCCGTCAATTGAATCTTTCAGGCTGTCGATGATGCTCCACGAGTGTTCGACGCTGTCTTTGCGGATGAAGTTCATCTGGTTGCCTTCGATGGCGTCGAGCAGCAGGCGGTGGTAGGGCGTGAGGCCCTCGCCCTGGAAGGTGCCGCGGTAGTCGAACTTCATGAAAACCGGATCGGTAATCATCTGCTCGCCGGGACGTTTCGCGCCGAAGCGGATGGCGACCGTCTCGTCGGGCTGGATGCCGAGCACCACCTGGTTCGGCGTACTGCACGCCGCGCCGCCGGATGGCCCGTAGTAGTTCTGCGGCGGGCAGCGGAAAGTAATAACGATTTCGGTCACGCGCTTCGCCAGATTCTTGCCCGCCTTCATGTAGAACGGCACGCCCGACCAGCGCCAGTTGTCGATGTGGAACTTCACGGCGGCGAAAGTTTCGACCTTCGAGTCCGGCGCGACATTTTTCTCACCGACGTACCCCTCGTACTGGCCGAGCACCACCGAATCGAGCACCGAGTCGAGGTTGAAGCGGCGCACCGAGCGCAGGATTTTGGCCTTTTCGTCGCGAATCGAGTCGGCTTCGAGATCGACCGGCGGCTCCATCGCGATAGCCGTGAGCAACTGCAAGCCGTGGTTCTGGATGATGTCCCGCAGCAGCCCGGCCTCCTCGTAGTAGCCGCCGCGCCCCCTGATGCCGAAATCCTCGGCGATGGTAATCATGACCTGCGCGATGTACTGCCGGTTCCAGAGCGGCTCGAAAATGCCGTTGGAGAAGCGGAACACCATGATGTTCTGCACCGGCTCCTTGCCGAGGTAGTGGTCGATGCGATAGACCTGCCGCTCCTCGAACACCTCGTCGATGACGCGGTTCAGCTCGCGGGCGCTTTCGAGGTCGTGGCCGTAAGGCTTTTCGGCGATGAGCTTGCGCCACCCGGCGCATGACTCCTCACGTCCGCCCAGCCCGGCCTGACCGAGACCGCGCACGACGGCAGGCGCGAGGCTCGGCGGTATCGACAGATAGAACATCAGGTTACGGCAGGTGCGCCCGTTTCCCTCATCGCTCGTGATCTCGTTGCGCAGCCTCGCGTAGCCCGCCGGATCATCAAGATCGACCCACGCATAAAAGAGGCGGCGGCAGAAGGCATCGAGCCGAGCCGCGTCACCGGCGTCTTCGGGCGAGTGCTCCAGAAGGCGCTCGCGAACGCTCTGGCGGAACTCGTCGTGACGCATCTCCTGCCGCCCAACGCCGATCAGCCGGAAGTTCTCCGGCATGTGGCCCCAGCGGGCAAGCTGGAAGATCGAGGGAAAAAGCTTGCGCGACGCCAGATCGCTGCTCGCGCCGAAAATGACGATGGTGAAGTTTTCAAGTGTGCCGCTCATGGCTTCTCCTCCCCGGCTTCCGGCGACTGAAACGCATGGCCGCCGAACTCGTGGCGCAGCGCCGCGACCACCTTGTCCGAAAAGCTCTCGCATGATTGCGACCGGAAGCGCCGGAAGAGCGCGTCGGCAATCACCGGCACCGGTACGCCGAAATCGACCGCCGCCTCCACCGTCCAGCGCCCCTCGCCAGAATCGGCCACCTTGCCGCCGAGCCAGCCGAGGTCGTTGTCCTGCGCGAACGCCTTGCCCGCCAGATCCATGAGCCAGCCGCGAATCACCGAGCCGTTCGACCACACCCGCGCCACCGTCTCGTTATCCGGCGCAAACCCGCTGGCCCGAAGCAGGTCGAACCCTTCGCCGATCGCCTGCATCATGCCGTACTCGATGCCGTTGTGCACCATCTTCACGAAGTGCCCCGCGCCGGACTTGCCCATGTAGCCGTAGCCGTTCTCGACGCAAAGGTCACGCAGCATCGGCTCGACGATGGTGTAAGCTTCACGATCGCCCCCGGCCATCATGCAGGCTCCGTGGCGCGCGCCATCCAGCCCGCCGCTGGTGCCAATGTCGAGCAGGCGGACGCCCTCTTCGCGCAGCTTTTCGGCGCGGACCACCGAATCGGTATAGCGGGAATTCCCGCCATCGATGACGATATCGCCCGCCTTCAAGAACGGCGCGAGGCCGCCAATCACCGCATCGACCGGACGCCCGGCGGGAACCATCATCCACGCGACACGCGGCGCATCGAGTTCGCCAACGAGATGCTGCAACGAACTGGCCGCCGTCGCGCCTTTGGCCTTAATCGCTTTGACCGCCTCCGCCGAAACATCGAACGCCACCACCTCGTGGCCAAGTTCAAGCAGATGCTCGACCATGTTGAACCCCATCTTGCCGAGACCGATAAACCCTATCTTCATATGAAATCTCCCTTTTAGGAGTTGTTACTCCCGGCGGTGATTATTGGTTCCAGAGACTAACGACTTTATGACGCACATCTGAATTCACGTCGAAATCCAGATTGTGGTCGGAATAGAATCGGATTTCGATTTCGATAACGATTTCGATTTCGATTTCGATTTCGGGAAAACATTTGCAACTGACTTCGCGATTACCCAGATTGGTTCAACTAACGATTTATCGATGGGTAGTGAAATAGCAAAGACCGAGTTCAGCGCGGAGGATTTCCGGCTGTTTCAGCAAAATCTGCGAAAGGAGACTCGGTTGCTGATGGAGTGGTTTGCCGCAGATGCGTTCGAGAAGCACGAGGTGATGTGCGGCTTCGAGCTCGAAGGGTGGCTCGTGGACAACGATTGCGCTCCGGCGGCGCGCAACGACGAATTCCTCGCGCGGGTGAACGATCCGCTCGTCGTGGCGGAGCTGTCGAAATACAACTTCGAACTCAACGTCCCGCCCCATCCGCTGAACCGCCAGCTCCCGGAGTTTCTGCGAACGCAGCTTCAGACGCTCTGGGCAAGCTGCTCCAGCCACGCCCGCGAAATGGGGTGCCAGACCCTCTTTACCGGCATTCTACCAACCTTGCAGGACAGGATGCTCACGCTCGAAAGCATGTCGTCGATGCAGCGGTTTCACGCCCTGAACCGTGAAATCCTGCGCTCGCGCTCGCTGCATCCACTCAAAATTCACATCGAAGGAGCGAAAGAGCGGCTGGAGGTGATCCACCACGACGTCATGGCCGAGGCGGCAACCACCTCTTTGCAGATTCACTTTCAGGTTCCGCTCAGCAAAGCCGCCGCTTTTTACAACATCGCCCACGTGCTCTCGGCGCCGATGGCCGCGCTCTCGGCCAACTCGCCGTTCCTGTTCGGCAAGGAGCTGTGGGACGAGACCCGCATCCCGCTCTTCGAGCAGGCCGTGAACACGCCGTCGTTCGTCGATCCCGCCGGAAGACCGGTGTCGCGAGTCACTTTCGGGCACGATTATGTCCGCGAGTCGCTGAAGGAGGTGTTCCTCGAAAATCTCGACGGTTTCCCGGTGCTGCTGCCGGTTCTCTTTGACCACGATCCCGCCATGCTAAACCATCTGCGGCTGCACAACGGAACCATCTGGCGCTGGAACCGCCCACTGATCGGCTTCGGCGCTGATGGCCGCCCGCATCTGCGCATCGAGCACCGCGTCCCGGCGGCGGGGCCGTCGATTCCCGACATCATCGCCAATATCCTCTTTTTCTACGGCGCGATGCTTCATCTGCAACCGGAGGTTCCACAATCGTCCATATCGTTCGAAGAGGCGCGGACCAATTTCTACGCCACCGCCCGCTCCGGCCTCGACGCGCAGGTCAGGTGGACATCGGGCGATTCGATGCCGGTCGAGACGCTCCTCATGCAGCACCTGATCCCCGGCGCGATTCTGGCGCTGGCGGCGGCGGGATTCGACAGCCGCGACCTGCGCTATTACCTCGTCGATATTCTGGCGCAGCGGGTAGCGTCGCGGCGCAACGGCGCGTGGTGGCAGAAAGCGTTCGTCGGCAAGCACGGCCCCGACTTCCGGGCGCTGACGCAGGCCTGCCTCGAAAACCAGAGCCGCAACATTCCCGTTCACGAATGGAGCCTCTGAGCCACCTCCCCGTTCCGGCGCTCCACCGCTTCGAGCGCCTGCCCGACGGCTTTGTCGACGCGCCGGTCGAGCGGCTCGGCGACATCCTGCCCGGGCCGTCGCTCATCCGCATCGAGGGCGAGCCGGGGCCACCGCTCTTTGTCTCGATCCTCTTGCACGGCAACGAAACCACCGGCTTCGAGGCGATGCAGCGGCTTTTGGCGGGATACGACGCTCCACGCCGCCCGCTGCCGAGACCGGTGCTGCTCTTCGTGGGCAACGTCGCCGCCGCCGAAAACGGGTTGCGCAAGCTCGAGGGGCAGGCCGACTACAACCGCATCTGGCATGACGGGCGCTACCCGGAGCACCGGCTGGCGCGGGAGGTGCTGGCGGAGGTCACGAAAGCCGCGCCGCTGGCCGCCATCGACCTGCACAACAACACCGGGAAAAACCCGCACTACGGCTGCGTCAACCGGCTCGACGACGCCACGCTCAGCCTGGCGCGACGCTTCAGCAAAACCATCGTCTGGTTCACCGAGCCGCACGAGGTGATCTCGATCGCGCTGTCGCGCATCTGCCCCTCCGTGACGCTCGAATGCGGCGTGTCGGGCAACGCCGCCGGAACGAGCCACGTGGAGCAGTACCTCCGGCACAGCCTCGAACTCTCCGCCGAAGCGCTCTTCACGCCGCCGCCGAACCACCTCAGCGACCTGTTCCACACCACGGCGCGGATCATCGTGCGCGAGGGCGCGAGCGTGGAGTTCGGCGCTCACGCACAGAGCGCGGACATCTGCCTGCGCGCAGACCTCGAAACCCTCAACTTCGAGCGAGTGCCCGAAGGCGCGGAGCTGGGATGCTGCCGCGACGGCGTACTGCCGCTCGTGGTGATCGACAACGACGAACGCGACGTCACCAGCCGCTACCTCCGCTTCAGCGAAGAGCGGATTTTCACGCGCCTGCCGATCGTCCCCTCGATGTTCACCCGCGACACGAGAGTCATCATGCAGGACTGCCTCGGCTACATCATGGAGCCGTACGAGGTGAAGGGTTGATAATTAAGCGTCAGAGCAAGGAGACGCATTGGGTTGTAGGGGCAGGCCTCGCGCCTGCCCTGCTTGAAACAGTCTAAAGGCCGCACGTACAAAAAAACCGGCACAGCCACAAAGACCTGTCTCACCAATGAGCGCAGCGACACATGGGCAGCTGCAAGAGCTGCCCCTACGGGAATGGGCGGAATTTATTTTTTACTTGGGACCGGGATTAGGATACAGCTCACCGCGAAGCCTTCGCAGCGATCATCGCCTGGTAGCGGGCGATGAGCTGGCCGTTGACCGCCACCCATGATTTGTCCTCGGCGAAGACCAGGCCACGTTCGCGCATCGCGCGGAACAGTTCGCCGTCCTGCATGAGCCTTGCGCAGCACTTGTAGAAATCACCAATATCCCCGGCTTTGGCGACCAGACCGCCGCCGGAGCGCTCGACGAGCTCACGGCATCCGCCAACGTCCGACACCACGGCGGGCAGGCCGGTGGCGAGCGCTTCGAGCGCCACATTGCAGAACGCCTCGGTGGTCGAGGGGAAAAGGAACAGGTCGCCGCTCGCGTAGGCCTCCGGCAGCGCCGCGCCGGTCAGGTAGCCGGTAAAAACCGCGTCGGGCATCCGCCGCCGCATCTCTGCTTCCTCGGGGCCGGAGCCGATCATCACGAAGCGCACTCGCTCGCTGAGTCCTTCGTCCGCGAAGCGCTCATACAGGCTCATCACCACCTCGACATCCTTGTAGGGCACGAAACGCCCGGCGTAGATGATCACCGTCCGCCCCTCAGCGTTCCAAGCCTGGCGGAGCTTTACGGAGCGTCGTGACGGGTCGAACAGCTCCCTGTCGATGCCGCGCGACCAGAGTTCCACCCGTTCGATCCCCTTGCCGGTGAGCCGCTCGCGGACGCTTTCGTTGGGCGCGAGCGTCACGTCGCAGGCATTGTAGAATTTCCGGAGGAAGCGCCAGACCGCCGGTTCGGCGAAGCCGAGATGGTAGTACGAAAGATAGGAGGGAAAATCGGTGTGGTAGGCCGAGCCGACCGGAACGCCTTTTTTCCTGGCATAGCGCAGAAACTTGCGGCCAACGATGTCGGGGGTGGAGATATGGACGATGTCGGGCGCGAACTCGTCGAGCTGCCGTTCGGTGACGGCGTTGTAGAAACCGAGCTTGTAGTCGGGATAGAGTGGAATGGGCACCGACGGCGTCAGGTTGACCGGCACCGAGGCGTTCGATCCAGGGGTGAAATCGGGCGTCCAGACCACGACCTCGTGGCCGTTTTTGATCATTGACGAGACAAGCTGGTAGATCGACCGTACGGCGCCATCCTTGTCTTTGACGTAGGTTCCCGCATATAAGGCTACCTTCATATCGGCGGCGGCAAAAAGCTGAAAATCATTGCATCTGACTCATGGGACATCGAAACGTGCCTACAAAACCGCAGGCCGTTCCTCGCCATTTGAGGCTCCGTCAAAGGTACTATTTCCCGCTTAAAAAGCCGCGCCACCGCTGAAGATTGCCAAACCGCTCGCTCCGGCTGACCTACGAACCGGAGGTGAGCCGACCCATGACCGGGCTGACCAGTCTGCGGTAATCGAACCAGGAGAGCCTGACAAGCTCCCGGTGAGTTCCGGCGTTGAAGACAATATCCATGCCCTCCTCGAGTTCTTCGTCCGCATAGACCGCCATGCCGTAGAGATTGCCGAAGGGCGGCATCGCGCCGATTTCGCACTCCGGAAACAGACCGCTGAACTCCACCTCCTCGGCAAGGACGACATCGCGAGAGCCGCACAGTTCGCGGAGCTTGTCGAAATCAAGGTGGCGCGAAGCGTGCAGAAGCACCATCGCCATGTTGCCGTCGATCGTCACCATGACCGTCTTGACCAGCTCGTTGCCCGACACGTGCGCGGCGGCGGCGATCTCCTGCGCCGTGTAGGCCGGCGAGTGGCTGGTGACGAAGTACTTGACCTGATGGCCGTCGAGGAACTCCCGTAATCTTTGGATAGGCATTGCGTCCTCCTTTGATTTGGTGTTGAAACACGGGCTTTTTCAGAACGCAAACCGCCGCCTTTGCATTCCCGGTTCCGGCGCGAAAAGAGCGGAACGTCACGGGTGCTCGTCCCGCCACGCTTCGAGCAATGGCATGGACTCGCGGTAGCCGATATCGAGAATCTCCGGCACGGCGGACATATCGACCAGGCTGAAGCGGGAGAGATCGGGAGTGATGACCAGATCGGCTTCCCGGATCTGAATCTGCGAAATGGCGCGCATGGCGCTGTAAAAAGCGTTGAGCAAGAGGTCGGGCAGATGCTCGGGCCGCCGGAAGCTGTGACGGCCAAAGAGGTCGATGCAGACGATCCGGCTCGCACCCATCGCCTTGAGCGGAGAGACCGGCACGTTCTCGACCAATACACCATCGACCAGCAGCATTTCGCCCAGCTCCACCGGTTTGAAAATGCCGGGAATCGACGAGCTGGCCATCACTGCCGTGGCCACGTCACCCTTGCGCAGCACCACCTCGAGTCCAGTGCAGATGTCGGTGGCGACGATAGCGAGCGGAACCGGCGCGTCCTCGATGCGGCGGGTGCCGAGCTGGGCGCGGACGATCTCGCCGAATTTGCGTATCGAAAGCAGGCCGTAGCCGGAGAGGGTGAGGCCCGACAGATCAGACCAGTCCAGCTCAAGAGCAACCTTTTCGATCTCCCGCCAGCTTTTGCCGAAGGCGTGCATCGCCGCGATGAACGAGCCGATGCTGGTGCCCGCGACGCAATCCGCGCGAAAGCCGGTCTCGTCCATCGCCTTCAGTACGCCGATGTGCGCCGCGCCAAGCACCACGCCGCCGCCGAAGGCCAGGCCGGTTCGTTCCGATACTTTGCTTGCTGTACTCATTCGCCTATGAAAAGATGGTGACAATTTTCTTGAGCAAGCTGAACCGGCCTACCGTGTAGGGAGGATAGCGCAGATCGGGATCCGGAAAACCGCCCCGCTCAAGGACGCTCCGCTCGGCGGTGAAGGTCTCGAAGCCCGCCCTGCCATGATAGACGCCGATGCCGCTCGCGCCCCTGCCGCCGAAAGGCAGGCCGGGAATCGAGGCCTGAAAGAGCAGGTCGTTGCAGCAGACGCCGCCGCTCCGGGTGTGCTCGCGCAGATAACGAAGCTCCGCGCGGTCACGCGAAAAAAGATAGACGGCGAGCGGATCGTCGAGCGCCCGAACCATGCCGACGGCCTCCTGAAGCGTCGTAAACGAACGCACCGGCAACAGCGGGCCGAAAATCTCCTCCTTCATGAGACCGGAATCCTCCGGAACGTCTCGGAGAATCGTCGGCGCGATATAGCGCGAAGCCTCGTTCGAACCGCCCCCCTCGACGAGCGTTCCCTCGCGCTGCAACGCTTCGAGCCGCCGGAAGTTGCGGGCATCGACGATCCGGCCATAGTCGGCGCTCGATTGCGGATCGTCGCCAAAAAACTCACTCAGCGCCTCCTTCATCATCGCCAAAAGCTGCTCCTCGACGGACTTGTGAACCAGCAGATAGTCGGGAGCCACGCAGGTCTGCCCCGCATTGAGGAACTTGGCCCACGCGATCCGCCGGGCAGCCAGGCGCAGATCGGCTTTTTCGGTGACGATGACCGGGCTTTTGCCGCCAAGTTCGAGCGTCACCGGCGTGAGGTGCCGCGCCGCCGCCGCCATCACCTCGCGCCCTTTCCGGCGGCTGCCCGTAAAAAAGAGATGGTCGAAGCGGTGTTCGAGCAAGCTGGCGGTGAACGCCGCATCGCCTTCGGCAACCCTGACCGCCTCCGGATCGACATAACGCCCCAGCTCCCCGAAGAGCAGAGCCGACGTGGCGGGAGCCATCTCCGAAGGCTTCACCACCGCGCAGTTCCCACCGGCCAGAGCGCCGATGAGCGGGGCCAGACAAAGCTGCAACGGATAGTTCCATGCGCCGATGATGAGCACGACGCCCAGCGGCTCACGCTCGACGAACGCGCGCGCGGGCTGGTAGTGCAACGGTACGCCGACTTTTTTCGGACGCATCCAGCCGCGAAGGTGCTTCAGGACGTACCGGATTTCGCTCCTGAGCCAGGCGGTTTCAGTCAGCCAGGTCTCGGCAACCGGCTTGCGAAGATCGGCATGAATCGCCTCGGCGATGGCGGCCTCGCGCTCACGCAGAAACGCATCGATCCCCCGAAGCTGCCCGCGACGCCACGCTGCGGATCGTGTCGCGCCGCTATCGAAGTAGCGCCGAAGTCCGGCAGGGGTTGTGGCGTCGTACGATTCAGGCATGGATTCGGTTTGATTTCAGGCAGCCCTGATATTTCTGTAGGGGCAACCCTCGCGGTTGCCCATCTTGTCGCGTGACATTGAAAAGAGGGCAACCGCAAGGGTTGCCCCTACAATGTTGTGTCTCTCTCGCTCTTCAATCCATCGGCAAAAAAAACTGAGGTATCCCGATAAATGTAGCAATATCGGCCATTATGAATCGTATTTTTGCCGGTCTGGTTCTGCGGATGTAACTTCCCGAAGCCAAAGACACAACCCTCAATCAACGCAGATACTTATATGGAATGGATTTTCAGTCCTGAGGCCTGGATTGCCCTGTTGACGCTGACGACGCTTGAAATCGTCCTCGGCATCGACAACATTATTTTTCTCACCATCATCGTCAGCCGGATGCCCGCCGAACAGCAGAAGCCGGGCCGTGTTCTGGGCCTCGGGCTGGCGATGCTCAGCCGCATCGCGCTCCTGCTCTCGATCACCTGGGTGATGCGCCTCACCAACGAGCTGTTCACCGCTTTCGGCCACGCCGTCACCGGGCGCGACCTCATCCTGCTCGGCGGCGGGCTGTTCCTGCTCGCCAAAAGCACCCACGAAATTCACCAGAGCCTCGAAGGCACCGAAGAGGTTGTCAAGGAGCGCTCCGCCTCGAACTTCGTCATGACGCTCATCCAGATCGCCATTATCGACATCGTCTTTTCGCTCGACTCGGTCATCACCGCCGTGGGGCTGGCCAAGGATATTCCGGTCATGATTCTCGCCATCATGATTGCGGTCTTCGTCATGATGGCCGCCTCCAAAAGCATCGGCGAGTTCGTCGAGCGCCACCCGACCATCAAGATGCTCGCCCTGAGCTTTCTGATTCTCGTCGGCGCGACGCTGGTGGCCGAAGGGGCCGGATTCGAGTTCCCGCGCGGCTACGTCTATTTCGCGATGGCCTTCTCGGTCTCGGTGGAGATGCTCAACCTGCGGCTGCGCAAGAAAGAGGCCGAGCCGCCGGTGCATCTGCGCAAGGCGCTGGAGGAGGAAGAGACGGTCTGAGAGAGACTCAGGGGAACCATTTCCAGGCATCTTAAAGTTCTTTGAAAAAGAGCACTAACTGAACACTGACCCGCATAAAGAGAGGCGGCTTTCCAATTCCGGCGGAAGGCCGCTTGCGGTTGACGCTCTTTCAGCCATCCGGAAAAAGGAGCATCAGATATGCCTGTTCCCGCAAAACTCCTCCCCGCGCAACTCTTCAACCGGTGCGACCCCGGTGAATTTGCATTCAGCACCACCGCCGATCTCGATGGCTCGACAGGAATCGCAGGCCAGGAGCGAGCGCTCGACGCGATCCGGCTCGGCATGGGCATCCGGCGCGACGGTTTCAACCTCTTCGCCCTCGGCCCGTCCGGAACCGGCAAGGAGACCACCGTGCTCCAATTCCTCAACGCCATCGCGCCGAAAGAGGCTCGACCCGACGACTGGTGCTACGTTTACAATTTCGACAAACCGCGCAGCCCCAAGGCGCTTCGCCTGCCGCCCGGCCAGGCGTGCCGCCTGAGCGACGACATGGATCATCTCGTCGAGTCGCTCTTCGGCGTCATGCCCGCCGCCTTCAGCAGCGAAGAGTACCAGTCGCGGGAAAAAGAGATCGGCGAGGCGTTGCAGGAAAAGCAGTCAAGCGCCATCGAGTCGATTGAACACGATGCGCAGGAACACGAAATCACCCTCATCCGCACTCCGGGAGGCTTCGCTTTCGCGCCGATTCACGAGGGCAAGGTTATCGCACCAGACGTTTACATGCAGATGAAACAGGAGGAGCGCGACAAGATCGAAAAAGAGACCAACCGCCTCCGCGACAGCCTGCAATCGATCATGGCGCAGTTCCCCAAGTGGCAGCGCGAAACCGCCGACAAAATCAAGGAGCTGAACCGCGAGGTTTCGGCATTCGCCCTCAAACCGCTCATGGATGAAATCAGGGCGAGATACAAAGGGATCGAATCGGTGCTGAACTATTTCGGCGAGGTCGAGCGCGACATGGTCGAAAACTTCAGCCAGTTCCTCGAAAAGGAGTCGCCGGACGAGTCGCCGTTCGGCATGATGCCGCCGCCCTTCAGCCCCGCCGGGCGCAAGCGCTCCGTCGTGCGCTACCGGGTGAACGTGATGATCGACAACAGCAAGCTCGACGGCGCGCCGGTGATTCTCGAAGACAAACCCGCCAGCCTGAACCTCGTGGGCGACATCGAGCACGCCGCGCAGATGGGCACGCTCATCACCGACTTCACCCTCATCAAGCCGGGCGCCTTGCACCGCGCCAACGGCGGCTACCTGATCCTCGACGCGCGGCGGCTCCTCTTGGAACCCTTCGCCTGGGAGGCGCTCAAGAAAGCGCTCCGCACGCGGCAGATTCGCATCGAATCGCTCGCGCAGCTCTACAGCCTGGTGAGCACCATTTCGCTCGAACCGGAGCCGATTCCGCTCGACGTGAAGGTGGTGCTGCTCGGCGAACGTCGGCTCTACTACCTCCTGAGCAGCTACGATCCCGACTTCAACGAGCTGTTCAAGATCGCCGCCGATTTCGAGAACGATATGGAGCGCAACGCGGAGACGCACCTCGCCTACGCGCGGCTCGTCGGCTCGATTGCCAAACGCGACAAGCTTCTGCCCTTCGAGCGCAGCGCGGTGGCGCGGATCGTCGAGCACGGCTCGCGCATGGCGGGCGACGCCACCCGGCTGACGACGAACCTTCAGGCGATCCGCGACCTCGCCCACGAGGCGGAGTACCACGCGGCGCAAAGCGGTCGGGCGCAGGTGAGCGCCGCCGATGTGGAGGCGATGCTCGAAGCGCAACGCTACCGCGCGTCGCGCATTCAGGAGCGAATGCGCGACGCGATGATGCGGGGCGCGATTCTGATCGACACCTCGTCGGAACAGGTCGGCCAGATCAACGGCCTGTCGGTCTACTCGCTGGGCGAAGAGAGCTTCGGCACTCCGAGCCGCATCACGGCTCGTGTGCGCCTCGGCAAGGGCGAGGTGATCGACATCGAGCGCGAGGTCGAAATGGGCGGGCCGATCCACTCGAAAGGGGTGATGATTCTGTCGGGATTCCTCGGCTCGCGCTACGCCGCCGACGAGCCGCTCTCGCTTTCGGCGACGCTGGTCTTCGAGCAATCCTACGGCGGCATCGAGGGCGACAGCGCCTCCTCCACCGAGCTCTACGCTTTGCTCTCGGCAATCTCCGGCATTCCGATCCGGCAGTGGCTGGCCGTCACCGGCTCGGTCAACCAGCACGGCCAGGTGCAGGCCATCGGTGGCGTGAACGAAAAAATCGAGGGATTTTTCGATCTTTGCCACGAGCGCGGCCTCGACGGACGCCACGGCGTCCTGATCCCCGCCTCGAACGTCAGGCACCTGATGCTCCGGAAAGACATCGTCGAAGCGGTCGAAGCGGGACAGTTCTCGATCTGGCCCGTCACGCACATCGACGAAGGCATCGAAATTCTGACCGGCGTTCCGGCGGGAGCAATGGATGAAAACGGCAAATGGCCAGAGGGCACAGTCAACGCGAAAGTGTTCGAGAGGCTCAAGGCGATGGCCGAAAAGCAGAAGTCGTTCGGCAAGAAACAGGGCGACGAACCGGAAAAATAAAGAAGAGCAAAGGAGAGACTTCAACGATGACACACCGCATCATCCACTCGATCGCCGTCGCCATCGACTGCTCGCCGCACAGCAAGGCGTCACTCGAAGCCGCCGCTGAAATGGCCGTGCGGCTGAAGGCGGAGCTGATCGGCATCTTCGTCGAAGACATTGACCTGTTGCACATGGCGGGCCTGCCCTTCGCCGAAGAGATTCGCCTCTACAGCGCGACCACCGGAAAACTCGATACCGCGCAGCTCGAACGCCTGCTCCGGCTCCAGGCGCAACAGGCAAGCGAAATGTTGCGGCTTAGCGCTGAATCGCGAACGCTCCACCACACCTTCCGTGTGCTGCGCGGCATGGTGCCCGAGCAGCTCATGCTGGCCGCGCCCGAAGCGGACATGCTCGTGCTTGGCCGCAGCGGACGCTCGCCGTCATGCCGCAAGGGCCTCGGCTCGACCGCCCGCGCCGCGCTCGAAGGCACGATGAACGTGATGCTGATGCGCCCCGGCGTCACCGCCGCCGAAGGTCCGCTGCTGGTGCTCTGCGACGGCTCGGAAGCCTCGAAACGCGCCCTCCGGACGGCGCTCGAAATCGCCGGGCCGAAAAGTACGCTCAACCTGCTCGTCACCGACCCCGCCCCGGACGCCGTGGAGCGCTGCAAAGAGGAAACCAATTCGCTGCTGAACGGGCGAGCCATCGAAGTGGAATACTACCACCTCCCCTTCACCGAAGGCAAACAACTCGCCACCTTTATAAAAATGATCGACTCCGGCCTCCTCGTCATCGGCGAAGGCATGAACCTCCCCGCCGAGACCCTCCGCGAACTGATCGACAACATCGACTACCCGGTGCTGATGGTGAGGGGAGAGAAATTATGAATTATGAGTTATGAATTATGAATTGAAGAAAAGTCTTCGATAGTAGGCGGGGTCATGCTCTTCTTCCCCTTTCGTCCTTTCCGTCCCTGAAGTCCTTGCTGTCCTTTCGCACAATAACAGGCTGCCGCCCCACCCACCCGGCGATCCGCTCGGCGGCAAGAAACGCGCCCCAGGCAGCGGTGTCGAGCAATGCCCGGTCATCGAGACCAGCTCGACGGCACAACTCGATTTCGCCGCTGTCAACCGCCCATGAGGCCAGGGCGGAGAGCAGCGCCAGACGCGCCTGGGGACGCAGCCTCTCCGGCAATTCGCTCACCGCGGCGTCGAGCCATCCCTTGCCGAGGCCCGGCGGCTCGCCTTCCCATGCGGACACCTGCCGCTTGACCAGCGCCTGAACTTCAACGTCAACCGACGCATCGGCGGCAGTGCGGACGACGTCCGCGAAGCGCAGCAGACCGCCCGCCACCGCCGGATCATCCGCCGCCCACCCGAACGCCTCGGGCAACTTCATGGCCGGACTTTCGGTCAGGAACACCCCCGGCTCGGCACTGATACGGACGATTCGCCCCGATGTCACACGGCTGAAAATCCGAAACGCCTGATCTCCGACCACCGGCACCTTGCCGACGACGGGCATCATTGTCTCGTCGAGAAAGATGTTGACCATCCGGTTGATGTAGTGAAACAGCACCACCGTGGCCATGAACGCGGGAGCCTGCCGCTTCGTGAAGGGCAATCGCCCGGCGGAAAACGAGGCTTTGCGGCCCGTCGCCGAAGCCCAAGCCGCGAAATTCGCAAGCGCGTCATTCGTGCGCCCGCCAGCCTCGAGCGCATCGAGCGCTGGACGGTCATCCGCGCCGAGCAGCATCGAGGTGTGCGCCTGCACGCAGTAGGGGCAGCGGTTGGCTTGCGACACGGCGACCGCGATCAGCTCCTTCATCGCGCGATCCGGCCCGGCGACGAGCGACTCGCGGCACGCGCTCCACACCCCCGCCATGAGCCGCGGATTCAGATGATGCAGGGTAATCGGCGGCACGCTCATGAACTCCCGGTCGAGCTGACGGTACACCTCCGCCGCCAGCCCGGAGGCCCGCGCGATCTCCGGAGCCGGAAGCCACCGGATCGACAACGGCGTCAGGTTCCTGAAGATGAATTGTTCGATCGAGCGAAGCACGGAGAAGGAAATTATGAATGATGAATGCTGAATTATGAATTGAACGATAGGTCTGCGATAGCGGGTTCATGCTCATCCGACCTTTTTGTCCTTGCCGTCTCTATTGTCCTTTTTGTCTTTTTGCCAGTCATGGAGGGGGCGCTCGGCTCTCGCGGAGTTCAATTCATCATTCATAACTCATAATTCATAATTCTCTTTCAAAGCACTCCGCTCTCGCTTATCCCATCAAGCATGAACTGGACGGCGAGCGCCGCGAGGAGAAGACCGGCCATGCGGCTGATGACGTGCAGGCCGGTCACGCCCAGCACCCGCTGTACGCCTGACGCTGCCATAAAAAGCAGAAGGGTCAGGCCAAGCACGGCCATCATGCCAACAATGACGGCGGCCTGTTCGAGAGGATGCCCTTTCGCGCCAGCCATCAGGAGCACGGCCGCGCCGGTCGATGCCGGGCCGGCGATGAGCGGCATGGCCAGCGGAAACACGGCAATATCTTTCTTCTGCATCGCCTCCAGCGTCTCCTTCTCGGATGAACGCCGATCACCGCCATCCTTTCCGAACACCATCGAAATGGCCAGAACCAGAAGCAGAATGCCGCCTGAAATCCTGAGCGCGGCCAGCGAAATGCCGAGCCAGCCAAGCAGCGTCATGCCGCCGAAAGCGAAAAAGAGGAGAATACCGGAGGCGATCGAAACCGCCCTGAAAGCCAGCAATCGCCGTTCGCCTGCGGCATGATATGGCGTGAGGGCGGCAAAAATCGCCGCCAGATCGACCGGGCCTATGGTGGCGAAAAAAGTGGCGAACGATAGTATGATTGTCCTGAACATGGCTCCGCTGCTCTGCGACGGTTCACAAAAGGGAATCAGTTACCGGAACAACCCCGGCAAAGCAAATGTTTCTCGCGCTGCAATCAGGGACTGAAAGGACAAGCAGGGTGAATACAGGGCGAACACGCAGATTCGCCCCTGCATTATCAATTATCCATTATCCATTGCCATTCCGGCCATCAAAATTCCTGCCGAGACCGAGGCGTTGAGGGATTCGACGGCGGGGCGATTGCCTTCGTGTGGGATCAGCAACCGGCGGTCGGCGAGGTTGAGCACTTCCGGGCTGATGCCGTTGGCTTCGTTGCCAATCACGAGCACACGGCGGGCGGGCCAAGCCGGAAAATCGCGATAGTCCTTGCCGTCGAGCGCCGAGGCCGCCACCGTGAAGCCGTCGGCCTGCAAGCGCCGCAGCGTTTTGCCGAGGTCGGGAGTGGTGTCGAGGCGAAGCGCGAAGATGCTGCCCGCACTCGACCTGACCGCCTTGGCGCTGAAAGGATCGGCTGTGCCGCGTCCGCAGATGACCGCCTCCGCGCCGAACCAGGCCGCCGTGCGGATGATGGTGCCGACGTTGCCCGGATCCTGCACGTCGTCGAGCGCCACCACGAACGAACGGGCCGAGGCGGACCGGAACTCGCCGCCCTCCGGCTTGCGGAACGCCGCGCACACCCCCTGCGGCGTCGCGGTCTGGGCGAGCCGCCTGAACTCATCCAGCCCGCCAAGCCACGTCTTTCCGGCGAAACGCTCCAGCCCATCGAGCTGGCCCGCCGCCTTTTCGTCGAGCACGAGCGCGTACAGCATCGACGGATCGGGCAGGCTCTGGAGCAGCTCCGTAACCGTGCGCAACCCCTCGGCCAAAAACAGCCTCTCGCTGTCGCGATGCTTCTTCTGCCCCAGCCGCGCGAGCCGCCCCAGCATCGCCTTGCTCAACGGCGGAAAGGAGTCGCTCCTCATCGCTTTTCCGTCGAGCGTTTGAAGCGCTCCATGACCGCCTTCGGGTCGTGGGAAAATTCGGTCGGCGGAGTGCCCGGCCTCGACGAAAGATCGCCCGCATCGAGCCCCACCGAAAAGCCGTCGTTCTCCTTTTCACCGGCATTGTTTTCGCCTTCGCTCATGCAGCGTTTGATATAATCGTCAAATGACTCCTTGTCTATGGAGAGCGACAGCGAGGGCGCATCGCCGCTTTTCGCCGGGCCCTCCACCGCGATCAGCTCCATCACCACGGCCAGCGCTCGCTCGCGGGTGACGCCGCTCATGCCGATTTTGCTGGCCATCGACGAAAAGGCGGAGTCGTCCATCGCCTCGATGGTTTCGCGCAGATTTGCCAGTCCACCAACCATTCCGGCATAGGCCCTGATGGCGGACTTCAGCTCCTCGTCATCGGGAACGGTCTCTTTCGGAGCGCCCGACGCCGTGGATGCTGACGGCTTTTTGAATCCCGATTTACGCGCTCCACGACCAAGAAACTCCTCGTCGATTTCGTAGTCATCGAGCAAATTGCCCACCAGCCCGTCGCGCCTGGCTCGCGCGCGCCGCTCCGAGACGCTCTCGACCACCTCGCGCCGCCCCCCCGACAACGTACGCAAAGCGAACAGCAAGCCGACGAGACCCGCATAGAGCGAAAGGAACAGAAGCATCATCCGGGCGTCCAGACCCGCGAGCAGGGCGAGAGTTTCAGCGGCGACGAGGGCGACGGAGAGACCGGCAAGCAGACCGGCGGCAAGGCGTTGGTTCATATCGTCAAATCAGATGTTATATTTTGACCACTAAAGTAACGAATAATTCCCTTTTCGCCCCCGACATGCACCGCCCCAAACCTGAACTGATTTCGCCCGCTGGCGACTGGACTTCGATGCGAGCCGCTCTCGTCGCCGGAGCCGACGCGCTCTATTTCGGGGCCGAAGGGTTCAACATGCGGGCGGCGAGCAAGGGGTTCTCGCCGGGCGAGTTCGGCGGCATCGCGCGGCTCTGCCGGAGCCACGGCGCGAAGGCCTACTTCGCGCTGAACTCGGTGATCTACGACTCGGAACTCGCCGAGGTTGACCGCACGATTGCCGCCGCCAAAGCCGCCGGACTCGACGCCGTGATCTGCTGGGATCTGGCGGTCGTCGAGGCGTGCCGCCGCCACCGGATGCCGATCCACCTCTCGACGCAGGCCTCGGTGAGCAACTTCGAGGCGCTTCGCTTCTACGCCTCGCTCGGCGCACGGATGATCGTGCTCGCCCGCGAACTGACGCTCGACCAGGCGGCGGCGATCGCCGCCCGCATCGAGAAGGAAAAGCTGCCGGTCACGGTCGAGTGCTTCGTGCACGGCGCGATGTGCGTGGCGGTTTCTGGCAGATGCTTTCTGTCGCAGGAGCTGTTCGGACGCTCGGCCAACCGCGGCGAGTGCGTACAGCCGTGCCGCCGCTCGTACCGCATCGCCGATGTCGAGGAGGGGTTCGAGCTGGAACTCGGCGCGGACTACGTGATGAGTCCGAAAGACCTCTGCGCCATCGGCTTTCTCGACCAGCTCTTCGACGCGGGCATCGGCGCGTTCAAAATCGAAGGGCGCAACCGCAGCCCCGAGTACGTCGCCACCACCACCGCAGCCTATCGAAAAGCGATCGATTTCATCGCCGCGCATCGGGAGGACGAGGATTTCGCCGAGGCGTACCGCTCGCTGGCCGACGGACTCGAAGAGAAGCTGAAAAAAGTTTACAATCGCGGCTTCTCCGAAGGCTTCTTCTTCGGCAAACCGGCGGACGCCTGGGCGCGAACGTCGGGATCGGTGGCGACCGAAACGAAAAGCTACGTCGGCGTCGTGCGCAAATACTTCCCCAAAGCGGGCGTCGCCGAAGTTCTCGTGCACACGCCCGGCATCGACAGCGGCGTGACACTCTCGATTCAAGGCCCCGCGACAGGCCTCGTCACCGTGCCGGACGCCAGTCTGCGCCTCGACGGCCAGCCTGCGGAAAAAATCGCCCAGGGAGAGGTGTTTTCAGTCAGATGCGACCGGGTGAGAAAAAACGACAAAGTGTACGTTCTGGTAAAAAAGTAACACGATTCCCCTTTCCGGTTTCTCCGTTTTGCGTACATTTAGAGTGGCGAAACCGAGCCTCAGACCGAAACGTCACGAACGGGCGACATGCCAAAACCGGAGACAGCGAATGATCTACAAAGTCATCTCCAAACCCGAATTCCGGGCCTTCGTCGATGCCCTCGTCAGGGCGAACACCTCCTACGGGCCGCGCCAGGTCGATACCGACCGCCACGGCGATCCGATCTACCAGTTCATGCCGGTCTCGTCGGCTGACGATATCGCCTTCGACTACACCGTCACCACCTCCTCGGCAAAGCACCTTCTAATGCCCTTTCGCGGAGAACTCTCCCGTTTCAACTTCAGCGACAGCGACTGGAAACAGCAGGTCAATTACGAAACGCAGCCCATCGTGCTCATCGGTCTGCGTCCGTGCGACATCAGCGCCATCAACATCCTCGACGAGGTGATGCTCAAAGGGCCTTATCCGTCACCCTACTACCTGGCCCGCCGGAAAAACACCTTCATCATCGGCATGGATCATCTCCCGCTACCGGACTGCTTCTGCAAATCGATGAACCGGCATACGGTCAACCACGGATTCAGCCTCTTCTGCTCGGATATTGGTGATCGCTACTACCTGTCGATCAACTCGGCCAAGGCATTCTCCTGCCTCAAGGAGTTCCAGCTCGACGATCCCACGGACGAAGACAACTGCCGACTCATCGAGCGCCGCAAGCTCATCAAGCACAGCTTTGAGACCAACATCGAGGTTTCGGGGTTGCCGGTCTTTCTCGACATCGAATTCGACTCGCCGATCTGGCAGAAGTGGGGCGAGAAATGCCTGAGCTGCGGCAGTTGCGCCATGGTCTGCCCGACCTGTTACTGTTACAGCGTCGAGGAGCAATTCGATCTCGACCTCAAAGGCTCGACGCGAGAGAGCCATCTTTACTCCTGCAATCTGGTCGATTTCGCGCAGGTTGCGGGCGGGCACAACTTCAGACCGCGAAGCGGCGACCGCCTCAAGTACCGCTACTATCATCACTACCGCGGATTCGCGGCCAACGACAACCAGCAGATCTGCGTAGGCTGCAACCGGTGCGGGCGCACCTGCCTTGCCAACATCAACCCGAAAGATGTCATCAACGACCTCAGACTGGAGCGTGAATCATGCCTGACATGCGTTTCAACATCCCCGGACAAAGCCTGAACCGGGAGCCGTTCATCGACAAGATCCCGGACTTCCAGAAGAAGTGCGAGGTCATGATCACCGATCGGGGGTACAAGTGCAAAATCACCAATATCGTCCCCCTGACCTCGCAGGAGAAGCTGTTTCTGTTGCGCATCGTCGATCCGATGGAGCGCGTGCTCTTCACCTTCAGGCCCGGCCAGTTTCTGATGCTTGAAGTCCCCGGCTACGGCGAATCCCCGATCTCGATTTCGAGTTCATCGAGCAATCAGGAGTTCATCGAACTCTGTATCCGCAAAGCCGGTCACGTCACCTCGGCGATGTTCGAAGCCAAACAGGGCGCGATGGTCTCCATCCGCGGGCCGTTCGGCACCTCATTCCCGATGGAAGCGATGCGGGGCCACAACGTCCTCATGGTTGCAGGCGGCCTCGGCATCGCGCCGATTCGCGCCCCCCTCTTCTGGATCGGAAACCATCGCGACTGGTACAAGGATGTCCGTATGCTCTACGGAGCCAAGGAGCCGTCGCAACTGCTTTTCAACTACCAGTTCGAAGAGTGGCGAAAGGTCAGCAACGTGAATCTGATGACCATCGTCGAGCACCCGGATGACTCATGGAAAGGGCGGAGCGGCATGATCACCGCGCTGTTCGACGAGTTTCCCATCGACCCGGACAACACCTTCGCCATCGTCTGCGGCCCGCCGGTCATGTTCAAGTTCGTGTGCAGCCACCTCGACCGGCTCGGCATCCCGATGAACAGGATGTTCGTGTCGCTGGAGCGCCGGATGCACTGCGGCATGGGCAAATGCTGCCGCTGCATGGTCGGCTCGACCTTCACCTGTCTCGACGGGCCTGTGTTCGATTACTGGTCGGTCATGAACCTCAAGGAAGCCATTTAAGGCAAGGAGATCACCATGAACCATCTCGGTTTCGAACTGGAGAAGATAAAGATCGCATCGTTCGACTTCACCTGCTGCGAGGGATGCCAGTTGCAGCTCGCGAACCGGGAGTCGAATCTCCCCGATTTCCTCGCGCTGCTCGACATCCGCAACTTCCGTGAAATCTCCTCCGAACGGCTCGACGACTACGACATCGCCCTCGTCGAGGGGAGCATCACCCGCAGCGACGAAATCAAGCGGCTGAAAAGCATCCGCGAAAAGGCCAAAGTGCTGGTCGCTTTCGGAGCCTGCGCCTGCTTCGGCGGCGTGAACGTGCTCAAGAACAAATTCCCGCAGGAGGAGACCATCCGCACCGTCTACAAGGACAAGCTGGTCGAGACGATGCCCGCCGCGAAGATCAGCGACTTCGTCACCGTCGATTACTCGATTCCCGGCTGCCCGGTATCCAAGAAGGAGGTCGAAGAGGTCGTGGTCGGGCTTGTCACCCGCTCGCTGGTGACGCTGCCGAAGTACCCTGTGTGCGTCGAGTGCAAGCAGCGGCTCAACACCTGCCTGTTCGATCTCGGCGAGGTGTGCCTCGGGCCGATCTCGCGCGCGGGCTGCGACGCGGTCTGCCCATCCGGCAAGACCCCGTGCCTCGGCTGCCGCGGCCCGGCGGACGGCATCAACTACGCTTCGTTCACGGAGCTGGTTCGAGACAAGGGACTCAGCCTGGAGGAGATGAGGGAAAAGCTCGCATTCTACAACGGTTTCGAAGATTACCTGAGCCATGAAGGTTGACTTCAACATCGATATTCACCATCTGCCGAGGGTCGAAGGCCACGGCGATATTCGCATTTCGGTCAGGGACGGCAAGCTTGCCGAAGCGAAGTGGGCGGTGGTCGAGACACCGCGCTTCTTTGAAATGATGGTCAAGGGGATGAGCGCCGAACGGACGCCGTTCCTCACCTCGCGCATCTGCGGCATCTGCTCCATCAGCCACACGCTCGCCAGCATCCGCTCGCTCGAACGCGCCATGCAGATCACGCCGCCCGAAACGGCGAGGATCATCCGGCTGCTCGCCATGCACGGCGAGACGCTGCAAAGCCACGCGCTGCACCTCTTTTTCCTCGCCGCGCCGGACTTCATGGGTACGCCGAGCGTCGTGCCACTCTTGCAGTCGCATCCCGAGGTGGTCGAGGCCGGACTCATGCTCAAGGAGCTTGGCAATGAACTGAGCATCGCTACCTGCGGACGCGCCACGCATCCGGTCAGCCTCGTGCTTGGCGGCGTCAGCAAAACGCCGTCGAAGCAGCGCCTCGCCGAAATCAGGCAGATGATCGCCGACCGCCGTCCGATGCTCGACCGCGCGACGGAGTTCTTCATGACCTTGACGATCCCCGACTTCGTGCGCGAAACTGAATTCATCTCCCTGCGCGACGGCGAGAGCTACCCCTTCATCGGCGGCAACCTCGTCTCGACCGACGGCGTCGTGCGCGACGAGAACGACTATCTGCTGATGACGAACGAATACACAGTGGATTTCTCGACCTCGAAGTTCACGAAAGTCAGCCGCGAATCCTCCGCCGCCGGAGCGCTGGCGCGGTTCAACAACAACTACGACCAGCTCCATCCGCGAGCCAAGGAAGCCGCCGCCGCGTTCGGCCTCCAGCCGGTCTGCCACAACCCCTTCATGAACAACATCGCCCAGCTCGTCGAATGCCACCACATCGTCGCCAGCGCCGAAGCGATCATCGACCAATTGCTTGATGACGACCTGAACGACTTCCGCATTGGATACGAACCAAAAGCCGGAGCCGCTACCGGAGCCGTCGAAGCGCCGCGAGGTGTGCTCTATCACTACATGGAGACAAGCGACGAGGGCAAGGTGGTCAAAGCCGACTGCATCATCCCGACCACGCAAAACAACGCCAACATCCACCACGACCTCCACGCCCTCGCAGAGCAGGCGCTGGCGCAAGGCAAAGGCGAGAAAGAGGTGGAGAAGCTTTGCGAAATGCTGGTAAGGTCTTATGATCCCTGCATTTCGTGCTCGGTGCATTGAGGCCGGGGAGCGGCGGGAAGCAGTTCAAGACACGCGGATATGCCTTTTTGAACTCGCGAAGCTGTATGATGTCGAGATGTGTGGGGAAAAGTGAGTCACTAATCAATAACGTGTGATCCTGAAGCAAAATAGCGGACATCGGAATGCAGGAAATCTTTTATTTGCTTAGCCACCAAGTCAAAATCAGCATCTTTCCCGTGAAGGGAGCATTCCCAGATCACCATGACCCGCCAGGATTTTTCTAAAAGCGCTCTAACATTGCTTTTATCCCTTTTTATGGTGTCGTTAAATTTGGTAATCCAGAAATCTTTGCGGGACTCAGGAGTGGTTGTCATTCTGCATCCATGCCGATGCCAGTAACATCCGTGAACGAAAATGGCCGCACGGTATTTCGATAAAACTATATCTGGTTTGCCTGGCAGGTCTTTCCTGTAGAGCCGATACCGATAACCATTTGCCCAAAGCCATCTTCGCACCATTATTTCAGGCTGAGTATCTTTTCCCCGGATTCTCGACATGTTGAAGCTGCGCTGCTCGGGCGAATGGACATCCATTACTACTGATTTCCCGTTTTTACTGCTTGAGGATCAATAAAATGTTCAAAATCGATTTCAGGTTGACCTTGACGAGCATAATATGCCGAGAAACGCGCCACCATATCCTTAACAAAAGAGGGTGAAATCTGAACTGCTGGTTTCTTGAACCTTTCATTGAAGTCGTTACGTGACAGGGTTGATAGTTTTCTGAAATTCAGGAACCCACCCTCAAAGAAGTCAGTTCTGGGAAGCCAGTGATAATAAGCAGACTTATTATTTTTGTATGCTTTCTTGAGTTCATTCTCCTGGCTCTTACTGAGGCCAGCGGCAGAATGGTCTGGGAACAATAACTTTTGCGAGTCAATTTTCACTATCAGAATTCTGTCTGTATTACATTCTCCGTTAACGCGGACAACAAGATCACAAGCCGGATTCATGACCACATATGTCTTTTCTCCACTTTTTTCCTTAACAATGCTGCCGGTACGGATTTTATCTGTCAAGGGTGGATACAAATACATTTCTTCAGGAAAGCTTTTTTCGTCGTCATCATCCAAAAGCTGAAGTAAGTGATTCAGCGTAAAACGTAGTAAAGCTTTTTCAGTTCTTGAAGAATCATTTGCACCATATACCACCCACTTCTCTATCTGAGGAAGAAGGTTTTTTAAAAAAACATCACTTAATGCTGTTTCAATTTTTCCTCGCCCCCCCATAATCCGAGTAAGACCCGTATCGCTGATTTGCTTAAATTTCAATATATCGGCTTCATACGAGCTATCACCTCGTGCACGTTTATGAATTACTGATGGGTGATCTTCAACAAGGTCAACAAAACCTGTTACAAATATTACTGGTATTCGGGCCAACATTTCTCCAAATTTACTTACAACCGTATTTCCGCCATCGTCATCATTACCTAATTTAAGATCGGCAATTACACCATCAAAAGACCCATTCATCTTTCTCAAAGCTTCAGATAAATCGTTCGCCACTTCATATTCTACAACGCAAATATCTTTATTTTTATCATTAAATACACCAACAGAAGCTGCAAATATTTTCTGTTGATCCTCTGCGTCCTCGACGAGCAAAATTTTAAGATTTTCCATGTTATTCAGTGTCTGTTATTGGTTGAAGCCTGAACCATACACCCAACTCAGACTCAAAGGCTTTGAGTTCGAGACCATTTCTATTTGCTGCTTCTCCGGCAATAGCTAAACCCAGACCAGTTCCAGATGGCTTGGTTGAAAATGAAGGCTCAAAGATCACTTCACTGGCAATTAAATACGGTTCAATGCCCGGTCCTGTATCACGATAATCAATGTAACTCAGGGAATCACCATCCGCTACCACATTAATAATAATCTCCTTCTCTGCGCAATCCTTCTCCCGCATCCAAAAAATACTATTGTCAATGAGATTTGTGAAGATCGCATAGATATCCTGTGGCCAAGATGAAAACACAATATTGTCGGCACCTTCGACTTTTGCAACCACATCATGAACCCTCATCTCTTCGTTAAAAACCGAAAAACACTTCCAAATAACTTTTTTCAATTCCAACGGTTTTTTGGCGGTACGTTTTCCAGCCGCAAGAGGGTCAAGTCGACTGAATAGCTTTACAAAAAACTCCGCATTCTCCCCTACTCCCTCAGCAATAGGCATAAACTGCTCAAGCTTTTGAACATCCCTTGTTTTCAGGAATGAGTCAAACCAATAACGCAGATTGGGTATCTGGTTCTGGAAGTAATTCAACGGACGTCTACCTTCATGCAGAATAACATTGATAATTTTCCCAAGAGTCGCTTGTCCTTGATATATAGCAACAGCTTGACGAATCTCATCAGCAACTTTATTTTTCTCATCAGCATCCTTGCTGATAATTTCGATTACATCAGCTACAACCTCATGGCCAACACCAAATTTTAAGAGCGTTGAACGAACTGTTTTTTTTAACTCATCAGGTGAAAACAATCTCTCAATCTTCGAATCTATATTTTTTGCAGATCTGCCGAGACCAGCTTGAAGGCGATAAGAAAACCTTCTTTCTTCAAGCTTACTAATTATAAGAGTTGTGATTTTCTTCAGCGAATCATAAGCAGCGTTTTCTTTAAGCCCATCTCTGGCACTTTTCTCTATCAACCCAGACTCTTCATCGGATTGAACCACGACATACCCAATTGCCTGATCGCTGCCAATAAACTTAGAGGGGTTCTGAACTCTTCTCTTATTTAATTCAACCCAATCAAAAGCGGCATCCCCCAAAGGACGAATTCTAAAGCCATTACGGTAAACGCCAATGCCATTATATTCATTCAGAAGCTGTCGAGCCTGATGCTTTCCGACATAATTGCCCGTTTCATCTTTGAGACCGCGACCAATCAGTGATGAAATGGAATCCGCATCGCGATCATACACTCGTATATCAAAAACCATTTCACCACAGCCTGTCGATTTTCCGTCGTCGAACAAAATGGCTTCTTCTGCTGTATTCCGAGCTTTCTGTAGTGAATATTTCAGAGTACCAGTCCCATCAGCTGCAATTCTGCCAGCAATCCGATAATCAAACAAATCGAAGATTGGGTAAGGCTCTATGCTTTCTGTAATGTTATGAACGTCAGGAAATCCACTGACCTCAAGGTTAATGTTGAACTTGTCGTCATTCAAAACCTCACTGATAGCAGCGCTTACGGGAGAAATCAGTTTTTTTAGTTCGAAACGAAGTTTCTCGAACTGCCGCTGAGTCCATTCTTCGAGAAGCTCTTGGTTGCCGCTTATGCTCAGCCGAGTTCCTGATGGCTCAGAGACTACATCAGTTTCAATAAGAATCTCTACATCATCAAGATACGTAGCTGCCTCAAACGCACTCCACTCTACAAAAAGTGTAGTTTTCTCACCTTCAGGAGTAATCGTTTCCAGAAGCAGGTCCGTACCGAGAATAGATGCGGCATAGCGTCCCACCCCTTTGCGCCCCTGCATAACCCTTCCGGCAGGACTTGCCCGACGATCCAGTTTATCAGGAGTGGATGGCACCATCCATTTTTGGATGACTGTATCGCGTGACATACCATGTCCATGATCTGTAATCACAATAGAATAACCACTGCGATCCGGCTTTGCCTTGAATTCAATATTTACATCTGATGAATCAGCGTCATAGGCATTCTTGACCAGCTCGACGACTGCGGCATAGCAGTCCTGAATCAGATCGCGGCCTATGGTGAGAATATGGCGACCGGCTGGACGTATTTTATAGCTTCCACTTAAGCTCACTACCAGACCTCCTTCATTTTATCAGCGATTTTCCGGGCAAGCAGTACTGGTACTGCGTTACCGATCTGACGAAAAGCGTATGTACGGGCAGGCACACCGCTGATGCTTTCAAAATAATAATCATCGGGAAATGTCTGCAACCGGGCAGCTTCTCTGGGCGTAATCGAACGATTCTGATTAATGTCTGGATGAATGTAATAGTGGCCGTCTTTAGCAATATGAGCAACAACCGTATGCGAGTATGCCAAATCAGAGGCGACGACTTTAAACCTATCCTTGAACGACTCTCTGTTTTTATGTGTCTTCAATCTGGATGGTAAAGCGTTATAATTCAGACGAGCCTTCTTACTATTCCAGAGTTCAACAGCAATTCTGTAGATCTCAAGGTCTTGTTCATTATTAGGTCTTGCTTGATGCAAAGTAACCGGAATATTCTCATTTCTTATATCTGCTGTTACCTGCCATTTACCGTTATAGGGATTAACCTGAACAGGGCCAGATACACCTTCTCCTGCTTTTAATGCGGGAAGGTCACAGAATATCTCCTGAACGTTCACTTCTGGATTCCATTTATCAGGGACAGGATAAAATCCTGTATCTTTCCCCCTTTTCCCAACAATAATCACTCTTTTTCTGCTCTGCAAAACGCCATATTCTTCTGATGATAAGATTTCATACTCAGTCTCATAGCCATTTTTGCGAAAGAGGTCTATCATTGCCGCTAAATATGGATTCCCATCCTTATCCTTTGCGGAAAGAAGTCCCATGACATTTTCAAACACAAAGTATTTTGGGCGATACCGCTTCAAAAACTCTGCATAATAGACATAAAGATAATTTCTCTTATCCCCTATCATCTTGTTTTTATCACGAGACCTTCCGACAAGAGAATATGCCTGACAAGGAGGCCCTCCGATAATTAAGTCAAGCTGTCGTCCGTCAAGCAACTCATCTATCAAATGGAATATCTTTGGCAGAGTTGCTGTGCCGATTTCTTCATTAATCACTGATCCCAGCACTTTTTCAGAAACTTCAGCATAAAAGTCCGTGCGACTTAAGTCTCCTTTGAGGTATTTAACATAAAATTCAGGCTTTCCACATGAGGCTAACCAGTGGTAAGACATTCGGGTACGCAAGGTATAACAAGCTGCCGTATCCGATTCAACATGCGCAACAGGCTCAAAGCCAGCCTTTATAAAACCTTCAGATAAACCACCAGCACCAGCGAACAGGTCAAGGAATGTCAATTTTTTCCCCATGCTAAATCTCCGAAACGTAGGTATTGACGTTACTAATGGGCTTGATCAAGTCACTGTATTTCATGGGTCGCTCCAGATTTTAACCGCCGTTCTGATCGAATGATACTCATTTTTCGGCAACAGTCCATCAACCGATCCGACCGCTCTCTCACACTCGCACCACCTCTTTGCAGTCGGGGTAGCCGGTGCAGCCCCAGAAGGGCTTTCCCGCATTCCGGCCAGCTTTGGCTGTGCGCAACGTCATCGGCTTGCCGCATTTCGGGCATGAGGGCGTCGCCCCGGATGGCGTCGGCTGACGATGAGGCTCCTTGCTCTGGCGCTCCCGCGAGTCCGGGCGGGCGGCGGCAGGCTGCTCGCTGTGGCCACCCGCCTCGGCAGACGACTCCTCCAGCGCGGCAATCTGCCGGTCGAGCAGGTAGCTCGTCTGATGGATCAGGCAGATGATCGCGTTGGCCCGCACCTCGGCACGCTCATGCTCCAGCCACGGAGCATACAGCGCCCAGCGCTCCGAATCTGAAAGATCGGTCAGATCAGCCTGATCGTGCCGTTCTTGCCGGAACCGCTTCGGCACTTCGCGAACAGCTTGCAATTCAGCGCTCGAAAGCGTCCATTGCGCCAAACGCCGATGGCGCAGGTAGTCCTCGAAGTCGAGCAGCAGCGCTTCGAGGCTCGAACGAGCGACGTTGACCAGCCGCATTTCCGTCTGCGAAGAGGTCGCCGAAGCGCGGCTGGCTTCCGCGATATTCAGCCGCCCTGAACGCGCCGCCTGCGTCATCTGGTCGAGCGTCCGCGACCGGGAATCGACGAACTTCTCGCAAAACAGGCAGGTGGCATCGTAAATCAGAGTCACCGTCTGAAAACTGGCGGCACTCCGATAACCGCCACTCGGTCTCAGCTTTTTCATGGTGTTGTATGATAAGTTCGTTCCTTTGCGCATACCGGGTTTGCCGGTAGAGGGGCGCGCAAAGAACATCAGGGGTTTGAACGATTATACTTTGTAAAAGTACATCTTTCTTCTCAGAATATGAAGCGCCGCAGCATCTCGCCGGTCAGCGCGGCAAGTTCCCGCCGGGCGGCAGGATCAAGGGCAATCGGTGAGCAGCGAGCCGGGCGGAGGTTCTCGAAATACTCGCCGTTCCAGCCATTTCGCGTGATCTCCATGACTGTCTCGAACACCTCCTCCCCGCCGACCGACACGTCGTCACCGGCGAGCGACCATCCGGCGTGCAGCAGCTTGGTGGCGATCACGCCCGGATCGAGCGAGTTCGACCGCACATCACTTGCCGAATCGCTGGTGAACATGATATTGAAGAGCTTGCTCCGCGCATAGGCGTCATAGCCCGAATAGCCGCGCTCGCCCTGCATGTTGGCGGAATCGAACACGGCGCTGTGGTGATCGACCGAGCTCACATTCAGCACCGATCCGCCGTTGGCAATGAGCAGCGGCTTGACGACGCCGGTCAGCAGCTCCGGCGCGAGGTAGTTAACGCAAAAGGTGGTCTCGTACCCCTCCGGCGTGAGCGTGCGCGTCGGCATATAGACCGCCGCGTTGTTGACGAGCAGAGCGAGATCGGGGAAACGCTCGACCAGCTCCCGCCCCATCGAACAGACCGCATCGAGATCGGTAAAGTCCGCCTCGACGAAACCCAACGGCTCCGCGCCCGTCACCCGCGCAATCTCCGCCGACGCAGCCTTGATTCGCGAAGCACTCCGCCCATGCACAATCACCCGATGCCCCGCCGCCGCGAACCGCTTCGCCGCCGCAAGGCCGATGCCGTCAGTGCTTCCGGTGATGCAGAGGGTGAGGGGTGGCATCCTGTGAAAATGGGTTTTATTTCTTGTGAGCCGCATGATCCGTGCGATCTCAGGAATAACAAACGAACAAGAAAACAGGAAAAAGTTGTGAACAGCGGGGAGGCATCGCTCCGGCCAGCTTGCTGAAACGGACAGGCTGGCCGGAGGTTAGCGGATATCAGAGAATCTCGACGAGTTCGAGTTCGAAGTTGAGGTCGAGACCGGCCATTGGATGGTTGGCGTCGAGCGTGACGGTGGTGTCGGTCAAATCGATGATCAGCACGATCGCTTCGCCGCCGTCGGCGAGGCTGAGCTGGAGCTGCTGGCCAATTTCGAGCGGAATGTCAGCCGGAACCTGGTCGCGCTTGATTTCGGCGATAAGCTCTTCGGCTCTCGGGCCATACGCCTCGTCCACGGGAATGTTGACCGTCTTTTTCTGGCCCGGTTCCATATCGACCAGCGCGCGGTCGAAACCGGGAATCACCATGCCGACGCCGATGGTGACCTCCAACGGGCCGCGATCGACGGAGCTGTCGAAAACCGTGCCGTCATCGTAGGTGCCGGTATAGTGAACCAGAACCTTGTCGCCTTTCTTTGCCTGTGCCATAACTCTTTCTCCTTCAATCAGTTAAAATCGGGCCGTCCGCCATAAAGACTATCAACTCTTACCGGAACCGAAAGCCAGCGACTGCCCGTATGAAAAAAATTTAAGCCGCAAGATAACACTTTTTGCCAGAGCCGGGCCGAAAAGTTCCGGCATGACTCGCCGTATCGATCTGCCGCGACACCACTTGAAAGTACACCGATTTGTGTCGAAACGTTCAGTGCCGAGCGTTATCGGCGGGCAAGATGAAAAGAGGATAGAAGCCCCTCCCCCGTCACTCCACCGGCAGTTCGACGGCGTTGTTGTCGTCGTCTTCGAGAGTTTGCGGAGAATGGATGAAGGAGATCAGTTGTTCGCGGACGTGGCAGCGCAGCGCCCAGAGGTCGGCGGAGTTCGAGGCGCTGACCAGCGCACGAAGCTCCATCGTGGCGTCCGCGGCGTCGGTGACTTCGAGCCGCGCGACCCGCCGATCCCAGAGCGGACTCTTGGCGGCGATCCGCTCGAACTCCCGGCGCACGGCTTCGACCGGCACCGCGTAGCTGACGCGGAGCGTAACCGCGCCGGTCAGTTCGGCGGAGGTGCGCGTCCAGTTCTCGAACGGCTTGTCGATGAACCAGGTGATCGGCACAATGATGCGCCGCTGATCCCAGAGCCGCACGACGACGTAGGTGAGGGTGATCTCTTCGACGCGGCCATTTTCGTTTTCAACCACGACGACATCGCCGAGGCGCACCGGCTGGGTGATGGCGATCTGGATACCCGCGATGAGCGTCTGGAGGCTGCGCTGGGCGGCGAAACCGATGACGATGCCGGCCAGCCCCGCCGAGGCGAGAATGCTCAGGCCGATCTGCCGCACGGTCTGGAAGGTCATGAGTACGCTGGCGATGGCCACGATGATCACCAGCACGTTGACGATTTTCCGGAGAAGGCTTACGTTGGTGGTGATGCGCCGCGCCTCGATGCTGCTTTTCCCGGCGTCACGGTATCGCTGCTGGATCACCGCTTCGATGGCGGCGAAAATCCTGAGCGCGAACCACGAAACGCCTGCGATCGAGCCGATGGAGAGCATGTGCGTCAGAAGCTCCTTGATCTCGCCCGGCATCCGCACATAATAGACGATACCAGCGAGGGCGATCAGCACGAAGAGCACCCTGACCGGCATGACGAGCAGGCCGAGCGTCGGAGCGCTTCCGGCGATAGTCTGCCGGATGCGGTCGAGCGTACGCTTGAGCAGGGCGTTGCCAAAGAGGTAGAGCAGCACCGCCAGCGTAGCGGCGGCCACCGGCATGATCCACGATTCGATCAGGGTCTGTGCATTCATCGTCGTCCGTTGATGGGTTCCGGGCACTCAGTCCGTTTCACGAAAAAGTAGCGATGAACCCGAACGTGTGCAAACAGGAACGCCCCGAAGGGGGAGGTCTCCGAGGCGCTCAAAAAGGGATGGAAGCAACTGCTCAACGCGAAACCTGCATACGGTCGAACTCTTCGCGTGAACGACTGACGCAGTCCTCGATGGCCATGCCGCCGTAGTAGTTGCCGGTCATGTAGAGGTTGCGCACGTTGCCGAGCAACTGATCGGTTTTGTCGGCCCACTCCTTGTGGCCGAGGCGAAGCGAAGGAACCACGTTCTTTTTGTCAACCGCGTGTTCGATCTTGGAGCGACTGATGCCGAGCACCTCCATGATGCGCTTGAACTTGGCGTTGTCGTCGAGGCCGGGGCGGAAGTGGAAGGCGAAACCCCGGAAGTTGTCGTCCGGCACGGTGTCGCGCGACACCATCGAAAAGAAGGTGTCGTTCGGCGAAATGATCGCCGCCACCGGCTTGAGCGAAACATTCTTCTTCTTGACCACCACGCCGACCGAATCGACATCGGCATACCTGAGTTTGGTGAAGTGGTCGGCAAGCCCCGGGTTGATGTCGTGCACCAGCCGCGCCGCCGGGACCGAGGGCAGCGCGATGACGAGCGCGTCACCGGAAAACTCTTGGCCGTCGGCGGTTTTGACGACATACCTGCCGCCGGCGTGCGCCACCGACTGCGCGGGCGAACCGGCGCGAACGTCGATCCCCTTCTGTGCGGCGATGGCGCGGGCAACGCCCTGCAAACCCGTCTTGAAGGTGTAGTTCTTGAGCACATCCTTGCGCTTCTCGCGGCTCTTGAACATCATGTCCGCCGGAAAATCATCAGTCGGCTGCGACGGCACCGCATTGAAGAAGTGGCTCACCGTGTTGCGGTAGTTGTTCTCGCCTACAATTTTAGAGTAGTAGGAGCGCACCGACATATTCTCCTTCTTGAGGGAAAAGAGGTTCGGTGCCGAGCGGAGCAGCTCGAAAATATTGAGGCCGGACATGATCGACGACACCTTGCCGTTCTTGAGCAGCGTGAAGGGCGCCTTGGCGCGGGGGATGAGCGTATCCATGATGCCGCAAGCCTCGACGATGCCGAGCAGGTTCTGGTAGGAGCTGTAGCAGGTGTGCGCGCCCATCTCCAGCCAGAATTTGTCGCCGTTGCTCGAAAACTGCGGAGAGGAGAACGAACCGCCGACGGCCGTCTCCTTTTCGATCAGCGTGGTTTTCATGCCGGCCTGCGAACAGTAGAATGCCATGCTGAGTCCGCTGATGCCGCCGCCGATGATGACTACCTCTTTTTGCGCCATGAGAAAGCTGGTGAGAGTTCGATTGAAAAAATGATTTGCAATGTAGTGAAATGATTGCAGAAAAACGTAACAGGCTTTACAACGCACTCCCGAATGCGGCGATCCGACCGATCTGATTTGGTGTCACCGTCCTTCGTAGCCGTCCTCGCGGTAATGCTGCACGTAGCGAACGTAATTTTCCGGCGACTCGGCGATATTCCGGCGCTCCTCCTCGGTAATCGGGCGCATCACTTTGGCGGGAACTCCGGCGACGAGCATTCCCGTCGGCAAACGGAAGCCCTGCCTGACGAGCGAACCGGCGGCCACGATCGACCAGGGTTCGACAACGCAGTGGTCGAGCAGCGTGGCGCTCATGCCGATCAGCACGTTATCTTCGACCGTGCAGGCGTGCAGCGTGGCCGCATGGCCGATGGTGACGTTGCTGCCAATCTTCAAGGGGCCGGTGTCATGCGTCACGTGTAGCGTCGCATTGTCCTGCACGCTGGTCTTTTCGCCGATGGTGATCGGGCACACATCGCCGCGGATCACCGTGTTGAACCAGACGCTCGAATGCGCGCCAATCTTGACGTCGCCGATGACATAGCAGCCTTCGGCCAGAAAAACGGACTCGTGAATCTCCGGGTGCATCCCCCGGTACGGTATGACCTTTCTCATGAGACTAAAAGTTGAAATTTTCGACGATAAAAACTCAAATTTCACATTACCGCTTTTTGGCCCGACTTGAAAGTGCGCCACGCAAATTGATGGACAAATCGACGGCGACTCGCGCTGCTTTGAGTTTTCGATAAAACCGGAAAAGAGTGATACTAAGAGAAAGAGAAAATCTTTATCACCCCTTGACCCGGCTGTCAATCAATCAGAAATAACCTTATCATGGCAGAGGACAACAAACATTTTTTGACATCACTGCCCGTGCCGCTGTCATCACCGCCGTCGCCACGCTTCTGGTAACGCTCAACAACAAGCCCGACCTGCCGCCTGTCAACCCCGACCCGTCGGCAGACTCCACGCCGCCAGCCAGTCAACCGGCTGAACCGTCACAAAGCACCGTAAGGCCAGCGATACCGCCCTTGAGGATCGCTGATGACAGACTTACCATTCAGCCTCAATTACCGCAAACGCTCCACGCATTCAATCTTCCCGCTGTTATCGACGATCCCGACGGCTTCACCTATGTCCGTAGCATGAAGTCCTCCGCCAGCCAGATTGTCGCAGAAAATCAACAAAAACGAACGCTTCTGCACCTTTCATCAGAGCGAGAACTGGTGTCAGGTCAAAACCGCGCAGGGCAAAGTCGGCTATGTCCATGTCAGCAGAATAAAGCTTCTGGCAAACCCGTAGGCAACAGCAACGAAAACAGCTTGCCTGTTCTCCGACAGACCTCGACGATGGCTCGGCAAGCTTGCCAGATCAAAATGAGCAAGATGATCGTTATATTTGGCGAGCCGGGCGCCCCTGAAAAAAGCTTCGGAAAGGATGGTCAGGCAAATAAAATCATGATGTGGATACCATGGAATCGATACTGAGCTGTTCAAATCTGAAAAAAGTTTACAACAAGCGCGAGGTGGTCAAAAGCTCGACGCTTGAAGTCAAGCAAGGCGAAATCGTGGGGCTGCTCGGCCCGAACGGCGCGGGCAAAACCACCACGTTTTACATGATCGTGGGGCTGGTGAAGCCCGACGCGGGGCAGGTACTGCTCGACCAGGAAGAGATTACCAATCTGCCGATGTACAAACGGGCGCGCAAAGGGATCGGCTACCTGCCGCAGGAGGCGTCGGTGTTCCGCAAGCTGACCGTCGAGGAGAACATCCTCGGCGTACTCGAATTCACCTCGCTCTCCAAAGCCGAGCGGCGGGAAAAAACCGACAAGATGCTCGAAGACCTCAGCATCGCCCACATCCGCAAGAGCATGGGCTATTCGCTGTCGGGCGGCGAGCGCCGCCGCACGGAGATCGCCCGCGCCCTCGCGCTCGATCCGCGCTTCATTTTGCTCGACGAGCCTTTCGCGGGCGTCGATCCCATCGCCGTCGAGGACATTCAGCAGATCGTCGAAGGGCTGGTGAAGCGCAACATCGGCGTGCTCATCACCGACCACAACGTGCACGAAACGCTCTCGATCACCGACCACGCTTACCTGCTCTTCGACGGCAGCATCTTCATGCACGGCACACCCAAGGAGATCGCCGAAAATACTGAAGCCCGCAAGGTCTATCTCGGCGAAAAGTTCTCGCTCGACCGCTACTGAGCGGCAGGAATGAGCAAGGCAAGGGCTCCGGCCGCAGGCGTTGGGCCGGAACAAATCATGCCCGAAACTTTGAATTTCAAAGCCCTGTTATAAAAAGACAGATGCCCGTCTTTTTTGCATTCCATTCCTACGACACGAGCGACCATTGCCGGAGGCTATGACCCGATGAACATTTTACTTCTCTATCCCGAGTTTCCGGACACCTTCTGGAGTTTCAAGCACGCCCTCAAGTTCGTCAAAAAAAAGGCCGCCCTTCCACCGCTCGGTCTGATTACCGTGGCCTCCATGCTTCCGTCCGCGTGGCAGCGCCGTCTGGTTGACCTCAACGTCCGGCCGCTCCACGGCGATGATCTCGCCTGGGCCGACATCGCGTTCGTCAGCGCCATGGCCGTACAGCAGGAGTCGGCTCGCGAGGTGATCGCGCGCTGCAAAACCGCCGGAGTGCCGGTGGTGGCGGGCGGGCCGCTTTTCACGACCGGTTACGCAGAGTTCCCGGAGGTCGATCACTTCGTGCTGAACGAGGCGGAGATCACTCTTCCGCGCTTCATCGCCGACCTCGAAAACGACCTCCTCAAACGACACTATACCGCAGAAGAGTTCCCCGATCTCGGCCTGACGCCCGTGCCGGACTGGGAGCTGCTCGACATGAAACAGTACGCCTCGATGGCCATCCAGTTCTCGCGCGGCTGCCCGTACCGCTGCGACTTCTGCAACGTCACCGCGTTGTTCGGTCACAAAATCCGCACCAAATCGAGTGCGCAGATCATCGCCGAGCTGGAGGGGCTGCGAAAGCGCGGCTGGCAAGACAGCATCTTTTTCGTGGACGACAACTTCATTGCCCACCGCGCGTACCTGAAAAAGGAGCTTCTGCCAGCGCTGATCGCCTGGAGGAAGGCCAATGGCGTAACGAACAAGTTCTACACGGAGTGTTCGATCAATCTGGCCGATGATGACGAGTTGATGACGTTGATGGTGATGGCCGGTTTCAACCAGGTGTTCATTGGCATCGAAACGCCGGAAGCCACGGCCTTGCAGGCCTGCGGAAAGCAGCACAACACCTCGCGCGACATGCTCGAAAACATCCGCAGAATCCAGCATGCGGGCATCGAAGTGCAAGGCGGATTCATCGTGGGATTTGACAGCGACACACCGTCGATTTTTCAGAAACAGATCGAGTTCATCCAGAACAGCGGCATCGTGACCGCGATGGTCGGCATTTTGCAGGCCCTGCCCGGCACGAAGCTCTACGAACGGCTGAAGGGCGAGGGACGGCTGCTGCCCCATTCGAGCGGCGACAATGCGGACAGCAACACCAACATCGTGCCGGTGATGGATGCCGAACTTTTGCGCAAAGGGTACCGGGAGATGATGAACCAGCTCTACGCGCCCAAATTTTACTATCAGCGAATCCGCACCTTGCTGCAGGAGTACCGGCCTCATCAACTGAAAGGGCGCTTCCGGATGAGCCAGTTCATGGCCTTCCTGCGCTCGACGGTCGTGCTCGGCGTCATCGGGCGGGAGCGCGTCCACTACTGGCGAATGCTCGCCTGGACGGCTGTCAACCGCCAGCAGGCGCTGCCACTGGCCGTGACGCTCGCCATCTACGGCCACCACTTCCGGAAGGTCTGCGCCCTGCATTTGAAAGAGCGGCAACAGGCAACTATATGAACGTCAAATCAACCATGGATTTGTATGTTCAAACAATAAAGAGTAATATTAGGTTTCTGGACAACGGTTGGGCCAGAGGCTTTCAAGTGATTTGTGCTTTTGATTATTTGGCAGCTATTCTCTTTCTATCAAAGCACCAAGACATTGAATAAACATGAATATCTACATCGGAAATCTCAATTACGATATCACTGAAGCAGAACTGAGCGATGCGTTCGGCGAATTCGGAACCGTTTCCAAATCGAATGTCATCATCGACAAGTTCACGGGCCGCTCGAAAGGGTTCGGTTTTGTTGAAATGCCTAACGATGCTGAAGCCAACGAGGCAATCTCCAAGCTGAATGAAAGCGACCTGAAAGGCAGAAAAATCAGAGTAAACGAGGCCAAGCCGCGCGAAGATCGCCCGGTTTCCCGCCCCAGATACTGAGTCTCTGATCAGAATCAAAGCTAAAAGCTGCTGTAGAAAACGGCAGCTTTTTTATTGCCCTGTCATAACCGAACCGTCATATCTTGCCAGGGGGATAGCTCGTGCGTATCTTGCGCGAAACCCAGTCAACCATCCCCTGCGCCATGATCGCCGAGCCATTTCTGTTCCGCTCCGAGGGCGGATTCATCCGCATCCCCATCTGGGGCCACATTCCGCTGAGCGCGCCGCTCAAAAAAATTCTCGCCCACCCGTCGTTCCTGCGCCTCAAAGGCATCCGCCAGCTTTCGTTCGCCCAGCAGGTCTATCCCGGCGCGAACCATACCCGCTTCGAGCACTCGATCGGCGTCTATCATTTGATGAAAATGATCTTGCAGCGCATGGTGAGCAATCCGCTGGCGCTTGAATTGCAAAGCGAGCGCTTGCAGTTCGACGACGAAACCTGCCGCACGTTGCTGGCGACCTGCCTTTTGCACGACATCGGCCACTACCCCCACGCTCACGTGCTCGAGGAGATCACTCCGGCGGGTGCCGAGGGCGCGGTGTTCGCGCATCACGAATCGCTGACTGGCCAGTTCCTGAACGAGGAGCATCACGGCTCGCCCTCCATCGCGGCGATCCTGCACGACGACTGGCGGGTCGATGCTGACGCCGTGACGGAGATCATCGCGGGCAAAACGGCACACCGGCTCGGCAAGCTGGTGAGCGGCACACTCGATCCCGACAAGATGGACTACCTCATGCGCGACGCGCACCACTGCAATATTCCGTACGGCAGCATCGACATCGAGCGGCTCATCGAGTCGTTCGTGCCCGACCCGGAGCGCCAGCGGCTGGCGATCACCGAAAAAGGGATCGCGCCGCTCGAAAGCCTGCTCTTCGCCAAGTACATGATGATGCGCAACGTCTATTGGCACCACACCAGCCGCACCTTCGCGGCGATGCTGCGGCGGCTGTTGCAAGAGGTCGCCGACGATGGCCGCCTGCCCGCCGCGTCGCTGCGCGAACTGTTCTACTTCAACTCCGACGACCGGGTGCTTTACGAACTCGAACGGGCGATTCGCGGCCTCGGCCTCCCGGCGGCGGAGCTGCTCGACGCGATTCTGGAGCGCCGCGTCTATAAACGGGCCATGACCATCCGCCCCTACTCCGGCCCGGAGATGGAGATCGATCCCGCGTGGTTCGCCTACAGCGCCGACCACCGCCGCCGCAAGGAGAAGGAGCTCGAAATCTGCGATCTCGTCGGCAAAAAAACCGGACAACGGCTCGCGGGCCACGAGGTGCTCATCGATGCGCCCGCCTCGAAGGATGTGTTCGACTACGACGACTTCCGCGAACTGCGCGTCTGGCCGACCAAGAGCGAGCACCGGCACATGGCCCAGCCGACCGACGCGAACGGCTACATCCGCTTCGACGATTTCCGCGAATCGGTGTTCCGCTCGGACTTCATCCTCTCGTTCGAGCGCTACACAAAAAAATTCCGAGTGCTCTGCCGCCCCGACCTGGTCGAAACGCTCTCCGGCCTCGAAGCGGAGGTGCTGGAAATTTTGCGCGGATAAAAATTGCAGGCCGGGGAAAGGACAAGAAGGTCAGCAGGGACACAAAGGAGGGCAAAGACGATGGGCGGGGCTGATGCGCAAAAACCGGTCTCTTGCATTCAGGAGGGTTTTAACCCTCCGGACATTCAGCACTCTTCCATTCACATTGCCCCGGCTTTCAAGCCGGGGAACAGATTCCTCCCACGCCCAATCCCGATTCAATGGGGATGAACCTTTTTAGCGCCTGCCTTTTGTTATATTCTTACGGTAAACTTTCCAACCCAACTCCTTCGATCATGGAACATCAGGACAAATACTACAAGGGAATGTTTTTCGGAGTCATCCTCGGCGCGGCGGTCGGTACTATCATGGGTCTGCTCTTCGCTCCGCGCAAGGGCGAGGATACCCAGATGATCATCAGCGGCAAGGTCAAACGCGCCATCGACCGGGCGGCGGATTTGTATGAAGGTTCGGAACCCGAAGCGACCTACAGCAATGAGGCCAAGCACCGCTCGCAGGAGATCATCGACAGCGCCCGCGACGAGGCCCGCAAAATTCTCGACGAGGCCAACGACATCATCAGGGACATTCGTGGCCAGTCGAAAGCGCAGGAGAACTGAGCGATGCTGACCTTCACAGGAGCGGCGGGCGGAGACGCCGGTAACGTGTTGCTTTTACACGCTTTCCCGGTTTCAGCACAGATGTGGGAGCCGCAGCTCGCCCCGCTCGCCGAGTCGGGCTACCGGGTCGTCGCGCCGTATGTCTATGGCTTCGACAGTTCGCCGTCGCGCCCCGGATGGAGCATGGATGATTACGCCCGCGACCTCGCGCGGCTCATCGAGGCGCTGGGCTGGTCGAGCGCGACCGTCGTCGGCCTCTCGATGGGCGGCTACCAGGCGATGGCTTTCTACCGGCTCTATCCCGAGCTGACCGCCTCGCTGGTGTTCTGCGACACGCGAGCCAACGCCGACACGCCCCAGGTCTTCTCCGTACGGCAGGAATTCAGGAAAGCGGTGATGGAGAAGGGATCGGAAGAGGCTGCGGCGAGAATGGTGCCAAACTTCTTCGCGAAGGAGACCTACGCCTCGAACCAGCCGCTCGTCGAGAGAACGCGGGAGAGCATCGTCCGCCAAGCGCCGGAGGAGATCAGCGAAGCGATGCGGGCCATCGCCGAGCGCGAGGATTCGACGGAGCTGCTGACCGAGATCGCCTGCCCGACGCTCATCGTCTGCGGCATGGATGACACGGTCACTCCGCCGGAGATCGCCACCACTATGCACGCCCTCATCCCCGGCTCAAAGCTCGAACTGATCCCCGAAGCCGGCCACCTCTCGAACCTCGAACAGCCAGCGATGTTTAACGGCATCTTGCTGGAGCATTTGCGGAGTTTGTAAAAAGGAGAACCCCCAACCGGTTACAGATGAACCAGTTGGGGGTTTGCTTCTTTTTACATGATGATTATAACCAATCACTTATAACATTTGGCGATAAATACTGTAGGGAACTTAGAAGCGATTAACTGTTCGTTTATCACAATGCTTATTAAATTTACTATACTCAACAACACCAACAAACCGACTATTGCTCTTATACAATTTTGACATCCTTGCTTCTCTTATGCAAGTAATGTTTTAGTATCATTATACAATTGCTTTAGATGGTCATTCGCCATATCTAGAATAGGTTCATACATAAATGAATTTAAGTGAATATTTTCTGGCGTCATTAAATTAATTTGATCTAAAAGAATTGCCTCATTCGTTTTTAATGGGAAGTCGTTCTTAAACCTTTTAATGAGTTGAAATGTCTGATTCTTTGTAATTGAAATCCAAAAAGCATTATCATTTATTTCCCTCACCATATAAGCTTCAGATTTTAACCTTATCGCCATTGAGAGAACTATCTTATTTTCCAGTTCAACGATTTCGCTTGTATCTACATATATTAAGTCTGCTGTTTCACAAATTAAATCAACAATAAGTTTATTAGGATCAGGAAGCACCAATACTGACTTATCAACGAGATTTCTTTTAAAGATGGCCTCTATGTCTGACACTTTGATTGTCTCTGTATCATTTTTGAAATGAAGTATAGAAGTCAACAAAATAAAATCCGTATCATTACCGGAGTATTCAGCAAGATTTCTTACAAATGGAATTGAAGCTAATAACATTGCGTTATCGGCATGAAGATTCGACTTCCAATGTAAAAATGGATTGTTTTGATATTTTTCCTGAACCAGAGTAATCCCATTTGCTGTTTTTATAGTATTGAGCTTATGTTGACGTGACATATCCAATCTACCGCTTACAGTTCTATGAAAATCGAAGTTATGAGTTAGTATTATTTGGTAAAACAATGGTTCTTCTGAAATTTCTTTTAAATATTCAATAATAGCATACTTGTTTTTATAGTCAAAAGAATCCGCAATATCATCAACTATGAACAATGTTTTTTGACCTGATTTCTTCTTTGCACGCACCTCGAAAATAATATTAAGCAAATAAAAAGCTCTTTTTTCACCTTGACTCAAAACACTTAACAAGGATGACTCATCAACGTCAGTCGATTGATTTTGCAGCCTATCGCTAAAGATAAAAGTAAGGTTTGGCGAGTCACTTTTTAATATAACATCTTCTTGATTTCTCAGCTTTAATTGAAATGGAACTGAAAATCTTTTATTAAAAATATCTATAACATCATTCCATTCTGTCTGCTCAGACTTTGCAACTTCTACAATTTTTTCTATTTCTTCCTTACCTTTTTTGTATTCATCAAGTAATACGCCGACTAACGCCTTTTGATCCACCAGATAGGAATACCATATTTCTTTCCTGAAGTTATCAAGATCTACTAATTCGCTCAATATTCCTTTATCATCAAAAAGATACTCACGAAACTCTTTCAATTGAGCATTTGAGAGTTTAGTATCAATTTCATTAAATTTTTGCTGTATTTCTGAATCACTCAATACTAATTCAAGTTCTTTTGCAATTAGTTCTTGCAATTCATCTTCGGAGGCAACAGTATCATTGCTTGTCCCATTAAACAAATTTACCGAATGTTTCGCCTTGAAAAAACCATTGCTTTTTAATGATTTCTGAATATCAGAGGCATTTGAATGATTAAAACCCTTTTGAAAGTATTTAGAGGATTCAATAAGAGCATTGTACCTTTCGATATATTCTTTTATTTGTTTTTTAAAGTCTTTTGAGTTTAAAAAATCAACAACTTTTTGATCAAATATTTTTGAATAGATAATTGAAGAAAACGGGTGCTCATTTCTTTCAAAAATTATTTTTTCTATCGATAATAAAATATCATAGAAAGATTTATTTCCAAAAGTTTCCGACAATTCAGACTCAACGGTTATTGTTCGCCCTTTTAAACCTGACAACTGCTTTAATTTAGTCACAAGAATAGATTTCTCTTTTTCAATTTGCTTAAGTATTTCTTCATATCTATCTTTTAATACCTGATTAACTAATAGTTTTGAAGCTTGGTCTGACCTGTAACTTTCAATGTATGGCTCAATAACAAAAACTTGACTTGCAACTAAGTCTGCATTTGTTTCATCCTTTATCTCTCTGACATTAATTCGGTCGACAAATATGAAGTCTTTTGTATCTCTCTCCAAACTATAGTCTTTAAATGTCTTTGCAAAACTTGTTTTCATTGAACCATTTGGTGCATATAATGAAAATACTTTTCGTGATGAAAAATCAAAATCTCTTTCGAGTTTTTTTATTCCATAGCAGTTCTCAAATTTTACTTTCAATATCTGCATAATCTTGTTATCTGTGTTATTTTAGCCTTGCAAACAACTAGCCTATCTGCGCTACACTACCGCGCCAAACTCCAAAAATCAAACGAATAAGCACAACAAAGTCGCGTTTATTCATCATCCAACTACCTTTCAAATTTCTCCAAACTATGTTGGCACCAATCCCCCATCCAAATCCAAAACAACCCAACGCCAGCAGCTCCGGCGAGCGCACAGCCGTAGTGACTGTTCGCCCCGGCTTTCGAGGGTCGTAATCCGTGAGATGAAGCTTGCGTGAGGCATTTGCTGTGGGGAAAGGTGATACTACCTTATTATTCAGCCAACACATTTTATCAAGGTAAATAATCTGTACCACCGCACAAACAAATCACGAAAATTCACCGCAGGAATTCCTTTTTCATCCCCCCTCCAAAAACGCGAAAAACCCCGACCGGTCTATCACCAGTCGGGGTTTCGACTTTCCGCCTCTGTCATTCTGAGTCCGACACAGTCGGGCGAAGAATCAAGAATGTCGCGTAAACCTCTATTTATTAATTAGTTATCAGCAGATTCAGAAAAAACTGGATTCTTCACTTCGTTCAGAATGACAAAAAACCTGAGTCATGAAAAAATGATTGATAAAAGCCTACTGCCTCAGCGACTCGATCAGCGCGAAGAAGTTCGGGAACGAGACGCCTGCCACCTCGCGATCCGAGAGGCGCAGCGATGCGCCCGAGGCTTCGGCGGCGATGGCGAAGCTCATGGCGATGCGGTGGTCGTCGAAGCACTCGATCTCCACCTCCTGCTGATTGCTCTTCGGACGCCCCTTCACCACGAAGCCGTCGGGGTACTGCTCGCACTCGAAGCCGAGACGCTCCAGGTTGACCACCAGCGCGTCGATGCGGTCGCTCTCCTTGGTGCGCAACTCGGCGGCGTTGTGCAGCTCGAATTCGCCCGAGGCGAAGGCCGAGAGCACGGCGAGCATCGGCACTTCGTCGATCACGCCCGCCACGACGCCGTGGTCGCTGATGCGCAGCGGCGCGAGGCCGGAGCAGCTCCGCACGACGATGTCGCCAACCGGCTCGCCGCCCTCCGAGCGCACGTTCTCGATGCCGAGACCCGCGCCAGCCTCCTGAAGCACCTCGATATAGGCCACGCGCGTCGGGTTGAGGCAGACGTTGCGCAGCACGATCTCCGAGCGCTCGCCAAGCAGGCCGAGGGCAATCATGAAGCAGGCCGCCGACGGATCGGCGGGCACGCTGAACGGCTTGGCGGCAATCGGCTTGCGCCCGTCGATGATGATCTCGCGCACACCGTCGGGGCGGTCGATGGTTTCGAGGCCAAGCATCAGCTCGGTGTGGTCGCGCGAGCGGATCGGCTCGACGATCTTCGACTGCCCGTCGGCGTGCAGCGCCGCGAAGGCCACGAGCGACTTCACCTGCGCGGAGGGCACCGGAAGATGGTACTCGATCGTCTTCAGCGCTTTGGTGCCGTTGATGACCACCGGCGCGGTTCCGGCGCTTGAGAGCGAAATTTCCGCCCCCATCTGGCGCAAGGGATCGGCCACGCGCTTCATCGGGCGCTTCATCAGCGATGCGTCGCCCACCAGCTCGCTCCGAAAAGGCTGCGCGGCGAGGATGCCCGCCATCATGCGCATCGTGCTGCCGGAGTTGTTGCACATCAGCGGCGCGGACGGCTCGCGGAAGCTCCAGAGGCCGTTCGACTCGATGACGACGCGCCGGACGACGCGCCCGTCACCGGCGGAAAGCTCCTCCTGGCGAACGGAAATTCCGGCATCCCGCAGCACCGACAGCGTGGACTGGTTGTCGTATCCGCCCGAAAAGTTGGAAATTTCGGTCACGCCTTCGGCAAGCGCGCCGATGAGGGCAGCGCGATGGGAGATCGATTTGTCCGGTGGAAGGCTCGAAACTTCGCCCTGAAAGACGCTCATGGCTGGCTCGTTTTATCGTTGATAAAAAAAAGCAGCCCCAAAGGGAGCTGCTTTTCAATACTGAGTTCCTGAAAAATCAGGAGTTGCGCTCTTCGTTCGCGCGCTGTGCGCGACGCTTGCTTCTTGAACGCTTCAGACGGTTGTCGATCGACGGCTTCACGAAGTACGCATTTTTGCGAAACTCCTTCAGAACGCCTGCTCTCTCGTATTTCTTTTTGAAACGCTTGAGCATTTTGTCAATCGATTCATTTTCATTTACCTGAACGCTGACCAATGAAATTCACCCCCTTGCCTGTGATCCGACTTTTAACGCCGTAATTTGAGTTTGATAATATCGGTAACCGACTCGGAGCTTTTCGTCTTGCCCTTGTTGAGCTGCACGTTTTCGAGAAGCTGTTTCCGGCCGCTTTTGCAAAATTCCACGATGATGACATGCGCCCCGCTTCCGGTCGCCTGCTTTTCACGAACCACCCCCACTTCGTCGAGGGCTTTGTGATACACGGCATCGCCCTGCGCGTAAATTCCATGAGGAGTGTAGAGCTGGCAATCCTCCGGCCTCAGCTCGTCGGGACTCATCTCCTTGTCGATCTGGATCTGCCACTCCTTGAGAAGATGCACCTGGTTGCAGGAGGTGCACCGGATCCAGTACTGGTTCTCGGCAGCCGAAGCCTCCTCCGGCACGGCAGATTTTCTCTCTTTCGACTTTTTATCGGACGATTCGAAAAGCGGATCCTCCTCCCTGGGCTTGTCGCTGGGCTTCCATTCGCCGACAAATACCTGCTCGGTGACGCTGCCGCAGCCGTCGCAATAACCAGGCTTGATCTTGCCTTCGAGGATGTACTGCCTTTTTCTGGACTCTACCTTCATAAATGTCGCTGTTGTTGGAGTGCCTGTTCTGACACTCTGTCATGCGCGTGCATGAGGTTCGGAAGTACCTTCCTGAACAGGGTTCCGGAAACGTCACCCGGTTCAGGCCATCGATTCGCGCCTCATGTCCAAAGAAATGCGGCTTCAACAGGCAGACAAGCGAGAACCAGCGTCAGCGCTGGTTCCGTGAAGCTCTCTGCTCAAGAGTGCTTAGATAAGTAAATCAACCCGAAAAAACAACCACATAATTCAGGCCAACGTCACTTGTGGGTCAGTGCATCGATAAGGTCTGATTTATTAATCAGTTGCAAGCGGCCATCGCTGAGGCTGATGAGTACGCCGGAGGCGTTTGCCTGCAATTTTTCCGATAGTTCGGAAATGGTGGCGTCGGGCTGGCAGACCGGGAAGGGCTTTTCCATGAAGGCCACCACCTTGGCGTTCATCGCCGTATCGTTTTCGATCAGGATGGAGAGAATCCTGTTTTCGCTGATGCTGCCGATGGGCGCGCCAAACGAGACGATGGGCATCTGGGAGACATCGTTCTGCTTCATGGTTTCGAACACCTCGGCGAGCGTCTGCTCCGGTTGGGCGAAGATGAGGTCTTTGCGGGCCTTGCGTTGCAGAATGTCGTCGGCGGTGATCTGGTCGAGCGCCCCCTTCGCCTTCCGGTAGAAGCCGCGCTGCCGCATCCAGTCGTCGCTGTACATGCGCGACAGGTCGTAGCCGCCGAAATCGGTCATCATCACCACCACGAGCGCGTCCTGGCCGTACGCCTCGCCCTCGCGAAGAGCGGCGGCCATCGCCGCGCCGGAGGCTCCGCCCGCGAACACCGCCTCGGAGCGCAGCAGCTCGCGACCGCAGTTGAAGGCGTCGGCGTCGCTGACCTGCACGATCCGGTCGATCACTTCGGGATCCCAGAAGGAGGTCGGCCTCACCGCGCCAATGTCTTCGAGCCGGAACGCCGCCGGACTGCCATGACTCTTGCCGCCATGCAGATCGCCATAGATCGAGCCTTCCGGCTCGACGCCGATGATCTGAACCTGCGGATTGACCGACCTGAAGTAGCGCCCGATTCCAGAGATCATCGCGCCCGATGCCATCGGAACGAAGACGTGCGTCACCTGGCCCTCGCTCTGGCGGTAGATTTCCGGCCCGGTTCCCTCCTGATGCACCTGACGGCTGACCGGATTTTCGTACATGTTGGCGAACCAGGCGTTCGGCAGGGTGCGGACGAGATTCTCGGCAACATCGACGCAGCTTTGCAGGTCGCCGGGCAGCGCCTCCGACGGGGTGAACACCAGCTCCGCGCCAAGCGCCCGGAGCACCTCCTGCTTCTCGCGGCAGATGCTTTCCGGAGCGGCCAGCAACACCTTGTAGCCCCGGCTGACGGCGGCCATCGCCAGCGCGATGCCGCTGGTGCCGAAGGTCCAGTCCACGAGCGTCATGCCGGGATGAATCGCCCCGCGCTCTTCGGCGTCGCGCACAATGGCCGCAGAAACGCGGCAGTAGTGCGAAAAGCAGGGGTTCATGTATTCGAGCTTCGCCATGAACCGGGCGCGCTTCTGCCGGGTGAGCTGCTTCATGAGAACCAGCGGAGTGTTGTCCGAAATGTCGAAAATATCGTTAGTCATGGCGCTCGATGCTCTGATGATGGTTTTTCGTGAATAATAATACATATAATAATAATTGTCCATTTCCGTCTGCGGATCGCCATTGTTTTGAAAATCATGGGCAAAAAGCGTTTTTTTAGAGCATGTCCGGCTTTCGGCCTGAACCTTCTGGCCTGAACTTTCAACCCATCCGTCACTCTTGTGAGCGCCAGTCACGAACAGAACCCCTCCGTCGCCGCGCCGAACGCGCCATATCTTTCCGAAGCGCTCATCTCGCTCGGCAACCTCCGGCATAACCTCCGCTGCATCCGCGCCATCACCGGGCCGCAGTGCCGCATCATGGGCATCGTCAAGGCCAACGCCTACGGCCACGGAGCCGCGCAGGTCACGGCGACGCTCGAAGCGGAAGGGGTGCGTGATTTCGGCGTGGCCAACATCCACGAAGCGATCGAGCTGCGCCAGGAGCACCGGATGCAGCACGACTCGCGCCTCCTCGCCTTCGCCTCGCCGCTCACGGAGCACATCGCCCTGTACCTGCAACACGGCGTGGAGATGACTGTGTGCGACCACGAAACCGTCCGCGCCGCAGAAGCGATTGCCGCCGCGAGCGGAGGGCGGCTCCGGGTGCAGGTGAAGGTGGATACCGGCATGGGGCGGCTCGGCGTCACGCCCGAAGAGGCGGCGGGATTGCTGGAGCGGATCGACGCCAGCCCGAACCTCGAACTCGTCGGCATCTACACCCATTTCGCCGAGAGTCACAAGCCCGAAGGATTTACCGCCCGCCAGCGCGAGCGTTTCCTCGATGTGACGAACGCTTGCGAGCGGCGGACGGGCAGAACCGTCACGAAACACGCCTCGAACAGCGGCGCTATCGTCTCGATGCCGGACTCGCGGTTCGACATGGTGCGCCCCGGCATTCTGCTCTACGGCTGCCACCCGGTTGACGCAGAACCGTCGCCCGTGCCGGTCAGGCCGGTGATGCAGTTCCAGTGCCGGGTGATCTTCGTCAAGGAGGTCGCGGCGGGAACATCGATCAGCTACAGCCGCACCTGGAACGCCCCCGGAACGACACGAATCGCGACGCTCTCCGCCGGATACGCCGACGGCTTCCACCGTACGCTCTCGAACCGTGCGCGAGTCTGCATCGGCGGCAAAAGCTTCCCGCAGGTCGGCACGGTGACGATGGATCAGACGATGCTCGATCTCGGCGGCGACCGCTCGGTCAAGGTCGGCGACACGGCGGTGCTCTTCGGCTGGGACGGCCCGACGGCAGGCGAACAGGCCATCGCCGCCGGAACGATCAGCTACGAACTGCTCTGCTCGGTCTCGCGCCGGGTGAAAAGAATTTTTGTCTGAAGAACAAGAGGACGGCCACAAGAGTCGTCCCTACAGAAGAAAATGACAGGTTTCTGACAGGAATGGTTCGCGTACGGTATCCTGTCGGATACGGAAGAATTGCGATGCTCTGAAATACCCCTTACAACAACAGAACTTTCAACCCCTTATGAAATTTCTGGATAATGTTGCCGTGAAACTCGGCATCACGAAAGCGGAGATGACCGCCGTTACGCTGCTCACCTTTTTCCTCCTGCTCGGCGGAGCGCTGAAGTACAGCGGCTCGGTGCAGGAGGCCGACAAGGCGATCGCGCAGGCCGAAGTGGCCCGCTACTCCGAGGCGGAAGTGGACAGCCTGCTCAGCCTCGCCATGAAACCCGGCGATGCTGTCGCCGCTGAAACCCCCGGCATGGTGGCAGGCAATGCGGAACAGGAGGAGCCTGCGACGCGATCAACGGCGAGGCGTTCGTCGAAGAAAAAATTTACCGGAACGATGGCGTTCAGAACAGCTTCCGCCGCGCAGCTTCAGAGGATCCCCGGCGTTGGCCCGGTGATGGCCCGGCGGCTCATCGAGTTCCGCAAACAAAAGGGGGGGAAAGTCGAACATTTTAACGATTTTCTGAAGGTCAAAGGAATCGGCAAGAAAAAGCTCGAACTCCTTCAACAGCACCTTACCCTCGACTGATGAGCCAAAGCCAGATCGCCTGCGCGTTCGATGCGGGCAGCACCACCGTGGCGCGAGTCAAATCGACCGGCCACGGCTCGTTCACGATGACAATGTGCCGCACCATCGAGGGCGGCATGGACGAACTCGGCGGCCCGAAAGCTTCCCGGCTCGCCAAAAAGCTCGTCTCGATGCTGCGCGAATGGCGCGACGAGCCTGTCGCTCTCAGCTTTTCGCCCGCTGGACTCATGCCCCTTCCCGCCTGGCTCCCCTCCGGAAGTTCGGCGGAGTACCGCGACACGCTTTGCAGAATCGAAGCGGGCTACTTCCTCGACGAGATCGAGCGCTGGCAGTGGCACGACATGGCGCTGGAGCCAGCCCCCAGCCAGCCCGCCGGAGTGGATCGGCGGATGCTGCTCTTCTATCCGCTCGCGCCGGCGCGATTCATCGAAAACGAGTTGCGGAAACAGTGCCGCGTTGAGTGGCGCGGGGCGCACGTCGAGGCGGTGGCGCGGCTCTCGGCCGTAACCGGCGATACGCTGGCGGTGCTGGAGCTCGAAGAGCGCTACGCGGCGCTCTCCATTTCGACGAACGGCAAGATCGGCTATTTCAAATACTGGCCGGTGAAAGAGGCGAGCGAGCGGGAGTACTTCGCCATCACGGAGCTGACCTCAGCCCCGCTCGACGGAGCGCCCGTCAAAGTGACCGGCCCGGCGGCAAGCGCAAAAGTCATGGAGCGCATCAGCCGCGAAACCTCGCGGGCCATCGCACCGCTGGAGCTGCACCCGTGGGTATCGGCGGAAAAAGGAGCCAACAAAGCAAAATCCCCCACCGCCACCATCCGCGCCGTCAGCGCAGCGATCATGGCGCTGAACGGCGGGTGATCCGCTATTTTTGACGAACTGCGAATGTTGTTTAGATTTGAAGAGTTGGCTTGCTTTCTTTTTCTGAATCGAAAGGATGGTCGTTTGCATGGGTCGAAATTCATCGCGAAGAAAAAACCACTTCCAATCAAAGGGCTTGACAAGTGAGAATTACAGAAGTTCATCCGCAACCGGATTGGGCGTTGTCGATTATCGCGGAAGATGGGAGTGCGGCGCTGGGTTATCAGCGGAGACCATGGAATATCTATATTGAGCAATTTAACCTAAAAACCGTTAAATGCACTAAAAAATGAGAGTTATGCTTTGTGGGGCAAACGATTTAAACAATCTACTTCCCATGTTTGAAAAAGTGGCTAATGAAATGGGTTTCATGCCTTTTAACTATTTAAGCGGAAATATCTATTACCATAACTACGGACAAAATAAATGGGTTGACAATTCCAAGTCCACAGTCAACGATGTAGATATACTTGTTTTTGTCATTAATGAAAGTCACGGAGAAATCACTTGGAAAACGGAATACAATGAAGCGATTACTACTGGAAAAAATTTTATTGTTATGTGCTTAAGAGAAACATATGAGCATTACAGATATATTAAAAATAAATTTATAAAAATTCCAGATGAATTACCAGAAAATGACAAGCTCATCTTTAAGCAGATTGATTTTCTGGAGTCAATGCATCAAACAACTGTTGTGCCATTTGAATTAAGGGCATCTCTAAAAAGTCAGTACTGACATAAGGTATTGAAATCTATCGATTTAACTGAAATATCCATATCTTGACGC
>NZ_VDCH01000017.1 GCF_006265165.1 Chlorobaculum thiosulfatiphilum | reverse complement strand
TTGACAACGTGGCAAACAGGCCACCAGAATGGTCTCGAACTGCATGGTATCCAGATGACGCCATCGTTGCTCAGTGGTATGGTCATAAAGGCTGCATGATGCACCGCATACCGGACACGCGACCTGCTTGCCGGTACAGACCAGTCTGATCTCGACCCGCTTGCCGCTCATCGACAGATGAACGTTCTCGACCTTCCAGTTTGAGGAAAGACCTAAAAGTTGGTGGTAATGGCTCGTCAGGCTCTGCATGGGAGTATCAAGGTGCGGTTGGGTAAAGCTCAAAATTACTCTATGTTACTTCATACACACCCTTCTTTCCACGATATTCTGCGAAGAGCCAAAAAATTCGATGGCGATCTTGAGGCCAGTTGATTGCGCTGAGCTGTTCGCCAGCTCCACAAGACCATGCACGTTGGACGCTCAGGTTCCTTACCGATAAAGCCGCGGAAGCAGGGGAATGGGTGATCCCGACGAATCAAAGTAGCAACATTGCCGCTCATATGGAAACTGTGTTGGATGGATACAAATAACTGTATGATCCGCTTTATCCTGTGGTCTGCATGGGCGAGTCGCCAAAGCAACTGATCAGAGAAGGCAGAATTCCCCTTCAGGGCAGGCCGGGGTGTGCCGCCTGATATGATTATGAGTATGTCAGAAACGGCACGTGCAATATTTTCATCGCCACCGAACCGTTGATGGGCAAGCGACTGGTGAAGGTCAGCGAAACCCGGAAAATGCAGGAATGGTCAAGGCTTTTGGCTAACATTGCGGTTAAATTACAAGTACGCAGAAAAAATCACGCTGGTCATGGATAATCTCAATACCCATGTGCCAAGCGCTCTTTATGAGGCCTATGCGCCGGAAAAAGCCAAAGCGTTGCTGGATCGATTCGACTTCGGATTCACGCCAAAGCACGGGAAATGGCTAAACATGGCCGAGATCGAACTGCAAGTCTTGTCGCCCCAGTGTCTGAACTGGTGAATCGAGAATATCGCGGCGATCAAACGGAAAGTGTCAGGCCGGGAGCACGAACGCAACAACAAAGAGGCAATGAGCAACTGGCGAATCACCATGACTGGTTCAAGAATCAAGCTCAAGCATCTTTATGCACCAATATAGCTGTGACGTGACAGGAGTAATGTAAATACTATATACCGGAAACTACAAACCAGTCAGCAATTTAAGATCTTGAGATGAAAGATTTTCTAAATATTCTTTTATATAATTTAAAGGCGCAACAGATGCGTCATCAGAGTCATACCTCCGTGATGACACCCGAACCATAACATTATCAGGGATATTAGTGAATAAATATCTTAACACCTCTTTCATCCGCAATATCCTATGCGATAACCGCTGATCATCCAATCCTGTAGTCTGGATATTATTCAATATTTTTCCATCACTTATCCTCCAATAAAAAACATCCTCAATCTGTCCATCCAATTGGCTTGCGACAAAACTTGTCACAATTAACCTCTTGGATTTTATTGGCACTTCTGTATTTTTCTGACCTGACACTGAAAAACCCTGAGCAGAATAGCACAGCTGTTGGACATGTCCCGCCTTCTGTATACCATTACGTCCCCACGTCATAACAATCGTCACTTCCTGCCCATCCGCGTTCCTGTATGTTCTGGCCTTTACCATATCATATTCCGACGTCGCACTACCCAACCATGCAGGGCTACTAACTTCACTCACAACAGGATACCATTTATCAGGATGCAAACCAATTAATCTCTCTATATCCGGCTGGTGTGCATTATAGATGTTTTTCTCTTTTTCACTAATCAACACAAGCGACATAACCATCAAAAAAGAAAAAAGAAGAGATAATATGTATTTATTTTTTATAGCCATTATTGCTTTTTTTATAAACGCCATACATCACCTTATCAATAGCCGCAAGAAACACAAGAGCAATCACAAATACAATTATACCGGCCAAGTCATGATATATACCTTGAGCATATCTATTCCCAAAATACCAAGTAATAATTACCAGACTAATCACACGAAGTAAATTTGTAACCACTGCTATCGGAATCACCAGAGCAACCAATATCACAATATGCCAAAGCTTTCTACTAATTCCTTCACGAAGATATATAACTGACAATGCCAACAATGAGAATATAGAGTTCATACCAGAACAGGCATGAGCAACCTCGGCAGAATAAGGACCAAAATATAACGTAACGCCATTATATGTAACAGGGAACAATGTAGCGCTAAGCATATGCGATGATACTGATGCTAATCCTTTAGCAAGCTCAGATGAGAGCATATAAGGCGCAATTCTACCCATAACAACCAAAACTGTTCCCGCGACACCAATAAACACAGCGGACTTTACATATTCTTTTGGCGCCAAGCTCATAACCAATCCGGAACCTATAATAAAAAGGCCCCATATCTCCAGATATATTACAGGATATAACTGCCCTGCGATATAAACAATTAACCCAAAACACAAAAGAAAAAAACCATATAATGGGTACCCTACTGTAACCCCTCTAAATGACGCAATAATACTTTGACGCTCAATCCAAAGGACAATAAAAGCCGTTGCAAAAAGCAACGGTTCATCAGTATCAGCAAAGCCTTTTTTACTTATATACTGATAAAAAGACACAGTATACATATACACATATAAAAACCAAGGAAATAACGCCACACTTATTCTTAACTCATTCATAAACTCCTTACTCAAAATTTTTATTTTAATTATTTATATATGGCATAAATATATTTATGCCAATTCACCAACACATTCTTTTTTGCCTTCAATAATCTGTGATCCGCTCTAAAAAAAATGATACTCATAGATGCAATCATAAAAACACACTCTGAATAACCTTACACGTCTTTTCAATATCCTCCGATCTAAGCGTGGGATGCACAAGAAACATTAAACTGGTTTCACCTAACTCTTTTGCGACCAAAAGCCGCTCTTGAGGTCTCCAGCCTCTATTATCAAACGCTTTCTCAAGATATATCTCTGAACAGGAACCAGAATAACACGGCACACCACAAGCATTGATATCTGCCATTATTCTATCACGACTCCAGCCATCTGGTAAAGCTGAGGGATCGACAAAAACATAACACTTATAAGCCGCAGGCTCCGCCCAATCTGGCATATCCGGAACACGCAACCACGGTTGCTGACTTGCCGTATCCCATATCATTTTGGCATACTCGCGACGTGTACTGCTCCACTCAGGCATTCTCCGCAACTGTATTCTACCTATTGCCGCCTGCATTTCCAGCATCCGATAATTAGAGCCAAATGATTCATGAAGCCATCTAAAACCTGAAGGATGCTCTTGCTCATACACTGCATTCCAGGATTTTCCATGATCTTTGTACTCCCACATCGAAGACCACAATGCACGATCGTTTGTGGTCACCATACCACCTTCTCCGCCTGTAGTCATAATTTTGTCTTGACAAAATGACCACGCACCGATATGACCGATTGAACCAACCGGCTGCCCTTTATATTTCGCTCCATGCGCTTGTGCACAATCTTCGATAACATACAGCCCATGTTGTTTAGCCATATCCATAATCGGGTCCATATCGCATGGCATACCGGCAAGATGCACGCAAATAACCGCTTTTGTTCGTGGAGTAAGCACCTTGTCAATCGTTTCAACGGTAATATTCTGGGTATTTCGATCTACGTCCGCAAACACTGGTACTGCACCCATAGCCACAATGCACGACGCAGATGCAATAAAAGTACGAGGAGTCACCACAACTTCATCCCCAGAGCTTATCCCCAAAGCCCTCAAAGCTACTTGAAGCGCCAACGTCCCATTTGCAAGGGCTATGGCATATGAACTGCCAGTCCACGAAGCAAACTCTTTTTCAAACTCTCGGCATTCCTGGCCTGTCCAATAATTTACTTTATTCGACAAAAGCACTCGACTCACTGCACCAGCTTCTTCCTGTGTAAATGACGGCCAAGGAGGGAATATGGTATTAAGCATATTATAATTATCTATAAATAAATGCGAATATCAGTTTATAATCTATTGGGAAACAATGTGGTTGCCACTTATCTGAAAGCAACGTCTTATCACTAAGAAAATAAAAGACTTCTATTAAAAACGCTCAAAAGACAAGCACTCGTTTTCATCACTGTCTTTCTTCCTGCAAAAAACGTTTCTCCAAAGCTAATATCTTTTTTGACCGCATCTTTATTTTTTTTGCTGGTGCGCCAAAATAAATCCCCCATTCTTCGAGAGACATAGTCACTAAAGAGAGAGCGCCAACAGCCGAACCAATACCAATTGTCACACCAGGCAAAACAACGCTACCCGAACCTATAAGTACATGAGACTCTAATATGACAGGAGATATTTTTAACACTTTATATTTTTCAGGAACTGTAACATTTGTCATAGAATACCCGGTATAGTCATCAGTCATCGAATAGACCCTGACACCTTGTGACAGACCACAAAAATCAGCAAGAGTTATTCCTCCAGAGCAAGTTAAATGACACGCGCCTCCAATATGGACATGATTGCCAATATCGAGAAACCCTTTATTTGCCACAATAAATACATTTTCATCTATCTGCACATTGGATCGGATTGAAATATTTTTCAATCCGATAATAGTACAATTTTTAGCCACTTTTACATTTTCACCAACATACTTAAAACCCATATTCACGAGATCATCAGTCACATAAAATCCTTTGTAAAATGGGTTGCTTGCGTTTTCTATTTTTTCACTTGGCATATTTTTTTAATTCACGCAGTGGTTCCAGCATCAACAGTGATTGTTGTCCCCGTCACACGCAACGCACTATCACTCAAAAGATAACTCACCGCATGAGCGGCATCTTCAACGGAAGCTAAATGCCCGGACGGAGAGCGACGCCTGATTGAATCGAACCTTTCCTTCTGTATCTTTGAGGTCATATCGGTTTCCATAAAACCAGGCGAAAGAGCATTGACAGTTATATGCGCTTTGCCAACCTCCCGGGCGAGTGACTTCGTAAAACCAGCGAGAGCGGCTTTTGTGGCGCCATAAACAGAGAGTCCGTTAAATCCCGTGGAAGCTATAATCGAAGACACATTGATTATTCGACCACACCTGTTCAGAAGCATAGAGCGCAACAAGTACTTGGTCAATAGAACAGGTGCTTCTATATTAATTTTTATAAGCTTGGAAATATCTTTTTCATGCATCGTAGCGAGGACACCATCAATACCGATAGCTGCGTTGTTTACCAATCCCCAAGGCCGCCCATGCCGTTTCACAAGATCGACGGCAAATGAATGAATACCAGTTATATCGGAAAAATCATATCGTTCAAATACAATTTGCCCATCATACTGCTGTAATAACAAATTAAGTTGCCCGGTCATGGAGCGTCCCACAGCAACAACTTTATACCCATCAGTAATGCATTGGTGAGCAATCGCAAGTCCCAGTCCGCGCGTGGCGCCAGTAACAACAACGACTTTCATCATACCACTCTTTCACGCTTTCCCGCCATACTCTCTTTAAGTTCAGCCACAAAAAAGATAACTCCAGGAATTTGCCATTTCTCCAGGTGTACCTTGCAATAGCCAATGATCGCGCCCCGCAACAAAGCAGTATCAACGCCTGAGCGGGCGACAACTTTAACCGCAACAAGCTGCCCTATGATACTGTTTTTCTTCCCAAATACATGGACGTCGAGCACACCATCGACACACCTGAGATGCTGCTCTACAAATTCCGGAATGACTTTGTTGCCACCAACATTGATAGCTCCCGATGCACGACCCGAAAAAAACACCCGATCGCCCTCGACATACACAATATCCGTCGTATCAAGATAACCATCAGCATCGAGACGTCTTGCAATTTCCTGCCCATCAGGAAGTTTGGCAGGCTTGATCAACAGGTGTCCATCATCTCGTATGCGCAAAGGTATAGGAGAATGTTCACTCCGTAGCCATGCCGCCGGAAAACCGGCACAGCAATCATTGACAGAAAAGGCCACTCCCGCTTCCGTTGAGGCATAAATATGAACGATTCTCGCTGCCGGAAAAGAGCGCCTCAAAGCATCCAGAATCTGCTGATCTGCTATTTCTCCCCCAAGCGTAATCTGCCGTAACGGACAAGCCTTGATTCGCGCATCCATGAGCATTTTCCGCCATAACGACGGTGTAGCAGACAAGGCATTGACCCCATGCCGAACAAAAGCTTCAATCTGCGAATCAAACTCGCTCGACTCGGAAGCGATGAGCAGGGAGCCAGAAAACAATGCTTGCAAAACCACCTGTAAACCGGCAAATCGTGAGGTTTCGTACAGTAACCCCCACACAAAATGCGCTCCTTTTGTTCTGTCTCTCTTAACCGAACGGGTAATGGACGCCAGTGTATGGCAGATCAGTTTGGGAGTCCCTGTCGTGCCGGAAGTCGCAAGCAACCATTGTGTTCCTTCGACATTGAATTCAGTATCACCAGCCAGACAATTCGGCAAGGTACGAATACCGTCAGCATCCATGAGATGGGTGCATCCGGCAGATGCAATCAGTCGATCAAAAGTCGCTTCATCCAAAGCAACCGGAAGAAGCAGCATCGCCTCAACTTTACCATCGAACGCGACAAGTCCCGTCATCAATGACAAGGCGGACAACCCGCTGAGAGCTACACGACTTGCCGTGGTAACCGATGAACGACGATAAAGTTCATCGGCATGTTCGAGTAGTTTACCTACAGAACAGACTACTGATGGAGTCGCAACAACCGAATGATCACCGCATAAACTTCCGACTATCCCGGATAATGTCTCGGCTTTCATGAAGCATAGCGCTCGTAGATAGCAACGAATTCACCCAGTGTTCGCGGATAGAACGGTTCGTCCATCATGGTAAATGGATCATACCGCAACTCCTCTTCCAGGCGAGCGACAAGAATTGCAAAACCCAGTGAATCCAGCCCACTCTCAAGCAACACGGTCTCATAATTCAGGTCGCTTACTATTTTCCAGCCAGATTCAGCAGCTAACTCCTGAATAATGGCAATAATTTTATCTTTCATGCTCATATTCTCATTTCACGCGCGGGAACCCCGACAACCGTTACACCAGAAGGTACATCACGAACGACGACAGCGCCCATACCAACGATAGAATTTTCTCCGATTCGAATACATTGCTTTACACTTGCGCCAAGACCTATCCATGTTGACTTGCCAACCTGCACCCCGCCTCCGAGATGAGCACCAGGGCTCACATGTACGCCATCTGCAATCTTGCAGTCGTGATCAATGGTGGCCGCAGTATTGATGATTGAACCGCAACCGATTTCCGCAAAGGGATTGATAATCGCACCAGCAAACACAACAGTTCCTTTACCTATCCGGCCATACTGACTGATAACCGATGATGGATGAATAATGGTAACCAGTGGCAATCCGATTTCCTGAAACAACGTCAGTTTTTGAAGCCGAATGCTATTATCGCCAATCGCCACAACCACGCCATCATACGTCGAAAGCTGTTCTATCAGAGACTGAGAATTACCAATAACTGGCCAAGGCCCTACACAGGAAACATCCGGCCATGCATCATCAAAAAAATCTACTTCTCTCCATCCATCCAATAACGCAGCATCAGCGACCACTTTACCATGACCACTTGCTCCGAGCAGAGCAAGCCGGCAACTCTTTTTCATGCTCTTTTCTGTTGACTATTGATGAGTCGATCCCTGAAAATAAGGCATGGTCTCAGTTGCATTATGATTGATTCCTTTACGCAATACGACATTCAATATGGTCATCGCAAGTATCTTGATATCCAGCCATAGCGACCAGTGATCAACATACCACACATCGTACCTGAACTTCTCTTCCCAACTGATGGCATTGCGGCCATTGATCTGCGCCCATCCGGTCATCCCCGGTTTCACTGCATGGCGGCGATTCTGTTCGGTAGAATACAATGGCAGATATTCCATTAATAGTGGTCTTGGCCCGACAAGACTCATTTCCCCCTTCAGTACATTGATCAATTCCGGAAACTCATCGAGGCTGGTAGCACGCAGAAATTTTCCCAGAGGAGTCAAACGCTCATGATCAGGCAACAGATTGCCCTCAGCATTCCGGGCATTCGTCATGGTGCGAAACTTGTACATCCTGAACGGTTTGCCGTGCTTTCCCGGCCTGACCTGAACAAAAAACAGCGGGCTGCCGTGAAATATCCTTACAAAAAGAGCTAAAACGAGTAAAAAAGGAAGAATCAGAAGAGTACCTGGAATCGTGAGCAGAAGATCGAACAGGCGCTTCTGGAATGACTCATAAGCTTTTATAAAGGGGATACTATGCATTGTGATAATAGGGTTTCAAAGCCGTCCTATATTTTAGCTTCACCAATATTCTCTCTGTGAGAATCGCAAGAGAGCTAACATAGAGGAATCACACTCACCTGTGACACTATATTTAAATTTAAATAAATGTTTAACAATATATTCCAAATGCAAATTCCTCTGCATGCTCCGACTTGCCATCAATAACAGCCATGAGAACTTGCTCAAGTTGTGCTGCTAATGTGTCACGATCAAAATATTTTTCAGCAAGTTGACGTGACGCTTGCCCGGCTTTGCAGAGCCAGGCTGGATCATGCAACACTCTATCAAGTTCTGCCGCAACTGCATCCATTGGTTTGCGCCACATCGTAAGCCCACAGTTGTTAGATGAAACCAAATCATGCATCCAACCGCCATAATTTATTAAAACAGGTTTACCTGCGGCTAATGCATCAAAAAATTTGTTTGAAGAATTCGATTGCATTTCTGGCAAATCCATAAACAAAGTAGCGCTCATTGTTGAAGCAGAAAAAAGTTCTGGCATTCTCTTTTTTGGCATTTCAGTTTCGAAAAACAGATTAAATTCAAACACGCCAGCCTTTTTTGCCTCTTGAATCACTAAGTCACGCTCAGCCCCATCGCCTACCAAGAGTATGCGAATATCTGAATCACGATCACGCAATGCCTTGGCAAGCGAAACAGCATAACCAACGCCATTTACCTTACCAAAGGTACCAGCATAGCAGAGCAATGGCTTATCTCCAAGCCACGGCCGAGAGCTTCTAAAGGATTGTGCTAACGATGCATTGTAGGCAAATTCAGCATTATCACTACTATTTGGTATTACTGATATGCACTTAGAAGAGAAGCCTGCAGACACAATACCAGCTTTCATTCCGGGAGATAGTGCTACAACAGCATCGGAATTGCGGTATGCCCATTTCTCAAGTTCACGAGCTGCATATCGAAGGATATTGTTCTTCAATGCACCCATTGCAATAGGCATCTCAGGCCATAAATCACGAACTTCGAACACCATCGGTATTTTCTTCTTACGACTTGCATATACTGCGGGTAAAGCAATAGTCAGAGGGGTACTCGTAGCAAATATTATATCAGCCTCTAATGTAGCAGCTTTCAACGAACTCTTAATTGCAAAATCAAAGAATGCCCTAATCCGTTCACGATAGCTTAAATGATTCGAATAATGAACGGGCAACCAATGAACCGTAATACCAGCCTCCTTAGTCTCAAACCAATCTTTCTTATTATGACCTGTTCGCCATGAAGTCACCATATTGACTTCATGGCCCATAGCCACCAACCGCCGTGCCATTTCATATGACCTTGTCCCACCGGACATATTAGGCGTATTGAAATATTGGTGTAAGTATAATATTTTCATTTTGTAATGCACTAAACGACAAAGCGTTATCTCTTTCAATCTAATCTACATTTTAACTGCAGAGTTTTATGCAAATTAACCGAGCAGCACAAGCCTTTAAGTGTGAACTCATCAATTATCGAATTTTTTAAATAAAGCTTCAAGAAATTCACCTTCTTGTAAATATAGTATTTATACAAAAAAAAGACTATTTTTAACAAAATTCTTTCTTTTAAATACTGTTCTTATACAAAATCAAAACAGATCAAAAGTTTAACTCTTTTTTAAGATTCGACTTTTACGCTATCACCTTATCATCTATATAATCAGTTATTTCTTTTTTTGTAAGCCACTAGCGAATTGTTATCATCAATCTCTTAATAGATGCGACCAGACGAGCCAAATAGATTATCAAACTATACTTTAAAGGACTCTTAATATATATAACACTATATTCATATATCGCAACAAAACATTGCTTTATCTTAACAAAAGAAGATATATTCCCTCTCGATAAAGAATTTTCACGAACTCTTCTATAATAAATAGCCTCTTCAGCAGCTAACTCTATACGACTCACCTTGTCACTAATTAAATACATATATAAACCATCTTCACCATTTGATATATTCTCATTAAAAACTCTACCTATTACTGCATTGGCAGGAATTAGCTTAGCACAAACACTTGACATAAAACACCTTTTGTAAAAAAGCGAGTTTCTTTCTTTTGCCTTATTACGCATATAACAGCGAGTAATATAATCATCACTACACTCATTGTTATCACTACCTTTAAAGACCTTAAAATTACTAACAACAACAATACCTTCACCACTATGAATTAATAATTTTTCTAAAAATTCAGGGGAAATCAAATCATCATCATCAACAAAGACTATATTATTGCCTTTTGCAGCTTTAAGTCCCATATTTCTAGCCAAGGAAACACCTCTTCGCTCAGAATAAAGCAAATGATAATTATAATAATTTTTTTGCAAAAAAAAGGCCTCTATATTTTTATAATATGGGTCTTTACAACCATTCAAAACAACTATTACCTCATAATTATAACTCTCTAAGGTTTGATTACGAATCGACTGCAAACACATATTCAAATATTCACCAGGCTCAAATGTAGGTACAATAATAGATATAAGCATATCAATCTTTAAGTATTTTTGTTCTTTGCAGACAGGTCAAATATGAATATCCAAATAATATATATACTATTGCATTATGTCTTTATCACATCATTCTTCGCCACACTACCCGGTTTACATAACCGGTATAGCTGAGTATAATCCGAAGCACCTTGTCCGAAACATTCGGCATCGAATAGTCGGATACCTGCCGCAATCCGCGCTCTTCACCACGTGGCTGCGCATCAATAATGGCCATCGCCTGCATGACGAGATCGACATCGAGGCCAACCATCATCACGCTGGCCTCTTCCATCCCTTCGGGACGCTCGTGCGCTTCCCGGATGTTGAGCGCGGGAAAATTCAGAATCGAGGACTCCTCGGTAATGGTGCCGCTATCCGACAGCACGGCTTTGGCATGCATCTGCAGATGCACATAATCAGAAAAACCAAGTGGCTTGAGCAGCTCTACCCGCTGGTCGAATGTTACCCCTTCTGCCTCTACTCGTTTTCTCGTACGTGGATGGGTCGATACAATCACCCGCTTGCCCGACTTCTCAGCAAGCGTGTTCAAGATGTCAACGAGGCACATGAAGTTTTGTCTCGACTCAATGTTCTCTTCACGATGCGCGCTCACAACGAAGTACTCGCCATGCTCCAAAGCAAGGCGCTGTAGCACATCGGAGCGCTCGATCTTGTCGCGATAATGCGTAAGCACCTCAAACATGGGGCTTCCCGTCTTGATAATGCGGTCCGCCGGTAATCCTTCTGCAAGCAGATACTCGCGAGCAATATCGCTGTATGTCAGATTAATGTCCGCCGTATGATCAACAATTTTACGATTGATCTCCTCAGGAACCCGCTGATCGAAACAACGATTACCAGCCTCCATATGGAATACTGGTATCTTTCGGCGCTTTGCCGGGTAAGCCGCGAGACAGGAGTTCGTATCACCAAGAATCAAGAGCGCATCCGGTCTCTCCTGCTCCATCACGCTGTCGGCTTTTGCAATGATCAATCCAACAGTTTCCGCCGCTGTAGAGCCTGCCGCTTCGAGAAAATGGTCTGGCTTGCGAATATCGAGATCGTCAAAAAATATCTGGTTCAGCTCGTAATCGTAATTCTGGCCGGTATGCACCAGAACATGATTCGTATGCTCATCGAGCTTTGCCAGCACCCGCGAAAGCCGGATGATCTCCGGACGGGTACCAACAATAGTCATTACTTTTAATTTTTTCACGGCAAAAGAAAAATAGTTGCCCAAAAACCGAATCAATTCATGGATAAAATCAGACAGTCATAAAATAAGTATCGGGCCGTTCAGGATTGAACATTTCCGAAGCCCAAAAGAGCGTCACCAGTTCACCCTGACCTGTGTTGGTGATGTGGTGCGTGTAGCCTGGAGGTATATCGACAACCTTGAACTCCTGACCTGATACGCGATGCTCGATAATTTCGTCACTATCGATACGGCGGAACCGGATGACCGCCTCTCCCTCCACCACCATGAACTTTTCCGTTTTCGTATGGTGATAGTGGTTGCCGCGTGTAATGCCCGGTTTCGTTCGTGAAACGAAAATCTGCCCGAATGTGCGGCTTTTCATCATCTCCGCGAGACAACCGCGCTCGTCAGACCTTATCGTAAGCGGATACGCAAATTCCTCTCCATCCAGATACGATAGATAGGTTGCATACAGTGCCTTGATGAGGAAGCTGTCAAACCCGGGCATTTCAAGCGTTTCGCGCGATTTTCGGAAGGAGGTTATCAGATCGGCAAGTTCTCCAAGCGATATGGGATACCCCGTGAGTTCCGGAGCGAAAAAGAAGCCTTGCTGAGCTTGTGACTCATCATCCAAAATCTCACGAACCAGAGCATTGACCACATCATCAATGTAGGTAAGTTCGATCACCTTTGACGGGTCGGAGACGGAAATCGGCAATCCGTGAGCGATGTTATGACAAAAGGTCGCTGTCACGGAGTTGTAGTTCGGCCTGCACCATTTACCGAACAAGTTTTTGAACCGATAGACAACAGCTATCGCGCCACTGTTTTCGGCATACTCACGGATGGTCTCTTCGGCCTGAAATTTGCTCTGCCCATAAGGATTGTCACACTCGGCTTGGATTGACGAAGCGAGTACAATTTTTGCTGGGTTCCCGGATCGACCTAAAAATGAACAGATACTTTCCGTTAACCCAGCGTTACCGGTCATAAACTCCTGTTTGTTCTTTGGACGGTTTACACCTGCGAGATGCACAACAACATCGGCATCACTCAGCATCCGTTCGAGATCGACAGGAAAATTGGTGATATCGAACTCATTGAGCTGAACCCCCTCCATCGTACGTAACACAGAACACAGATTTTTACCGACAAAACCGTTCGAACCGGTTACTAAAACTTTGGCAATTTTGGATTCTGAATTTTTGATTTTGGATTCAGGGGTTACAGACATATAAAAGAAGATTTTAAATTCTAAATTATGGATTTTGAATTACTATAACTTCCAGAGCACTAATCGGTTATTTTTTTCACTATTTTCTTAAACAATTCAAAATTCAGAATCCAAAATCAAGAATCATAAAAAAAGCTTTAAGCTTTTTTTATGGAGGTTGTTTTCACTATTGAAGTAAGGATATTAATCAGGCTTTCAGATTCCTGAATCAGATGGATGAGGTGTTCAGTATCAAGAGTATTGCTATCACGAAGAAGATGTAGCTAGTAACGTGCTTCCCGTGCCTCTTTGGATGCAATAGACATTTTCGAAAGAAAATCAGCTCTGCTTTGACCTGCAAGTGCCTCTTCAACATTTGCTCCGATACTCGTTCCAGATTTAAGCAGCTGCTTTGACATCACATACTCTTGCTTTGCAACAAGAATCTTATAAAGATCAATGATGCTCAACGCAAACCGATAACTCTTGTCCCTGATCAGATTCTCTTTCATAGCATTCTGACGTTTCTCTGCCTGATAATTCAAAATCAAGAATCCAAAATTCAAAATCTCTTTTCTTCACCTCATAGTTCAACCCGCTCACCGTTCATTGCCTTTTGCACACACTCAAGTGTCATCAAGAGTTCACACATGCTATCGACATCAAGCAGCGGTATATTGTGAGAGTTATAATCCTCTTTTAGCGACACCTCCTCGCATCCTTCGCTGAAATATGCGGCATAGTTGAGGTCGCGATTGTCCGCGGGAACTCGATAATAACCGCCAAGATCTTCGGCAACAGCAAGTTCTTCTCGAGTCAGAAGGCTTTCATAGAGTTTTTCACCGTGCCGAGTTCCTATGATGGTAACTGGAACATCGCTATTCATGAGCTTTTTGAGCGAAAGTGCAAGTGTTTCAATAGTGGCGCTCGGAGCCTTTTGCACGAACGTGTCACCGGGATTTCCGTTGGTAAAGGCATAAAGCACGAGATCGACGGCATCGTCAATGCTCATCATGAAGCGGGTCATGTTTGGATCGGTAACCGTCAATGGACGCCCATCCTGGAGGTACTTGAGGAACAGAGGAATAACCGAGCCTCTGCTTGCCATGACATTGCCGTAGCGCGTAACGTTAATAACCGTACGCTCGCCAGAGACGCGCGATTGCGCAACGGCAACCTTTTCCATCATTGCCTTTGAAATACCCATAGCGTTTATCGGGTAGACAGCCTTGTCTGTGCTGAGAACAATAACCCGGCTTACTCCTGCCGCTGTCGCCTGCGTTAACACATTATGCGTACCAAGAGCGTTCGTACGTAACGCTTCAACCGGAAAAAACTCGCATGATGGAACCTGCTTCAAAGCCGCCGCATGGAAAACATAATCAACGCCCCCCATTGCATCGCGAACGCTATCGGCGTTGCGTACATCGCCAATGTAGAATTTGAGCTTTGAATTAGCATACTCCTTGCGCATGTCATCCTGCTTCTTTTCGTCGCGGCTGAATACACGAATTTCAGCAATATCTGTTTCAAGAAACCGGCGTAGAACTGCGTTACCGAATGTACCGGTACCGCCGGTTATGAGGAGAGTTTTATTTTGAAACACCGTTTTATTTTTGATTATATTTTTTTTTCAAATATCCTACACTAAGAATTAAATCCCTTATATCAGGCACTCTACACAATATACTATATATCTTTAATGGCATTCTCGGCATAACCTCGACCAAATTTCTATAAAACACATCTTGAATATCATTAACTTTTCCTGCAAACAATATTCTTTTCCTTATTTTCTCTTTTAAAAAATAAGGAATAAGAATAATCTTTCTTTGAATATCATCTAAAATAAACACCCTTTTTATCTGCTTAAAACTTTTTTTTTCGATATTAATATGGGCATTTAAATCGCTTAATATTTTTTCTCCTTGTGAGGACTGAATTACGACAACAGTAATTCCGTTATCACTTTTTTTATAATACCCTCCCCATGGATCCATCAATGACAAATCAACTTTATCACCAAATGGAATCCCACATATTTTACAGCCATTTACAGTCCACAATCTTTTTTGCATTGACATGGCCACGCCATTCTCTAGCGGTATTTCTTTTTTATTAATTCTTATTATGCCTGGCCATCCGTCACCCCTATATTTAGCAGAAAATGGCTTTTTTATATCAACCGACGTGTTTAATAATTTAGCTATAAATTTTGTTGAATCTAAAGTTTTTTGTTGTTTGCAAAATAGCGCCACTTTTGTCAACTTGTTACAACGTCCTTTCAGATACTCTTCTGCTCCTTTTATTTGACATGGAGTACCTACTATTAATAATTTATCTACTTTTTTAACTTTTTTAAGTGCCAAATTCATCATCAAAGGGTGGTATATAGAATTCGGAATATCGTCATATTTTACCCCATCACTTTTATCTATATAAGTTCCTGCAACATATGGGTATATATCACTCTTTTTCAGCACATAAACCGCGTCAAATATTCCATTATTTAGCCCTTCAACAATTATAGTTTTTGCAACGCCACCCGATGAAGATAAATTACGAATATCATCATCTTTTGCATAAGCATCACAATATGACATCCGTTTAATATGATCATAAATATTTTCGACTTCTAATTTTTTATTTGCTGGGCACACATCATAACACATGCCACAATTAATGCACTTTTCATTCAATATACTTAAAATGCTTATGCCGTCATCCCTTAGGCACATTGAAATAGCACTGGATGTACATAGACCTATACACGTACCACATTGTTGACAATAATCATTATCAACAATGAATTTATTATCAATCTTTTCGACCATTCTTATTTTTATTTTTGAATCACATGAAAGACCCTAAATATGATATTGATTTCTGCGTCTCATAATTTATTTTATCATTAACATTATCATAGCTCACAACACTATCTAATATATCCCTCAATGAGTCCTTATCCCCAACAACACATCTCTCTAAATCAAAATACTTCAAAACATAAGTTATTTTATTATAATTTGACGCGCGCACGTAACAAGCAAAACTTTTATTATATTTTATCGACATTACCATACCATGAAAAGTATCAGTAACCACACATTTTGCACTTTTAAACAAAGATAATACCTTAAATGGATCTGCAGCTAAATTATAATCAGCCCACTTATAATAACTAAATAGCGATATTATTTTTATCCCATTCTCGCTAGCATACTTTTTTATCTGAGCAGACTCATCACTACTAATTCGTTCTAAATATGAATAAATCAATATATAATCCCCATAATTGACCTCTTCAATATAATCATCGTAATTATATACAAAAACGGGATCTAATGATATTATAGGCTCAACATCAACCAATCTTTTAACTATATCATATGAATTTTTATCTCTGACAGATATTGCTTCATACTCAGACAACATCTCGCTTACCCTCTCACGCAAAACATTAACACATAAATCATCATATACTGTGTAACCAAATGAAGCCGCATAAGATATTTTACGTTTTGTTTTTAATAAATGCCCAAACATTCCTGGTCTAAATCCGAGTACTTTATCAGCACAATTAAAAACCTCATCACTTCCAATTACAATTATATCATATTCTCCATTATCATTTACATTATCATTATAACCAAGCCACGTTCTTCCACTTGAATTAAAAACTGATTTAATATCATGTCGCCATTTTAGTATATCACTAAGCCTATAATTATATCTTACAACTCGCTTACAATTACGCAATAATTTTTCCACATCATATTTACCTTGTTTTATTTCAGCATTTATAGGACTAACAATATCTATAAACTCGACATAATGACCATAACTTTCTATTATTTTTTTTAGGGCAAATGCTTGCAAAAAAGAACCATAATTATGCAATCTATGCATTGTCACAATCCCTACGTTCATAGCTCTACCTGTTTATCATTTTATAAAATTTCAATGATTGCTGTTTAGCGCTTTTATTATTTCGCATAAAATCATAAGCCTTAGCGCCTATTTTATTAATTTCAGAACTATCTTTATCAATAATTATCTCTAAAGACTTTTTCATACCATCAGCACTCTCATCATCTATAAAAAACAAGTAATCATAATATTCTCTTGGAATCCCTGGTAATTTTGTTGTCAATACAGGCCTACCTGAACTCATATATTCTATAATTTTAGATGGAAATGAATATTTTGCTATTTCTATATCACTTGGCCTAGGATTAACTAATAAATATGAACGTTTTTCTGCTTCAACTACGATGTTATTGGGAACCATACCCATAAACCTTATCCTATTGTCTATCTTCATATATTTTTTTATCTCATCGACCATGTCACCATAACCATATAAATCAAGACGTATATTATCTTTTCTTAGACACATAAACGCTTCAATAAGCATTTTAACTCCAAAACCTTCATATAAACCTCCTGCATATAATATAGACATTTCATTTTCATCAATACCGCCAATATTATTTATACCATCTGTCTTGTTCAGTTCAGAAAAGCCTTCAATTATTACATAATCTTTATCTTTCCTTTTTACACAATCCATCATCTGCTCAGTTAGCATGACGTAACTATCACACTGATTGATACAATAAATAATGTATTTGATTGAAAACTTAATTATTAGATTTACTTTTTTTCGCAATAGGCTTTTTGTACTTATTAGAGGAATATCTGTAATTATCCCCACTACTTCTACATGAAATATTTTCCCTATTAATATAGCGGCAGATGCTTGCAACGTCAATACATCACATACAATCACTTTTTTCCCTGGCTTGGCAACCCATAATAGTGCATATAATAAAACATACAAATACTGCATTAACTTATTAAGAATACTTATATTTATGAACCGAGTGTAAACATATTTAACCCCATCACAAATTTCGCCATTAACATTCCACAGTAGTCTTTTATTATTTTTCGCACTTATAGGCAATATTGACAATGAAGTTATGTTAAAAAAACCCGTATCTTTTATACCCCCAACAAATAATTTATGAAATTTTTGTATAGATATCCGAGGCTTTATAGCAGACTTAGCATATATATAATCAAATACTTTTTGTGAGCACACTGTACTGGCATATAAAACTTTTATTTTTTCGCTTTTCACTGCTGAATTCATTTGAAATTAGTTATTTCGGTTAATTCGCGATATATCGCCGCAATAATTATTTTTAGAATCATCGTTTTTTCGAAGAGTATCGTAGTTAATAACTAAACAACACCTCGATAAGTTCTTCCTGAATCAGCGTTTCCCGGAATTTCCAGATCGTTTTGCTGTCTGGAACCTTGTCGCTGGACTTCAGGCCCAGAAAACGCCTGAAGCTCAACCGATCGGTGATTTGGTACTCCATCTGATCGTCCGAAAGATTGTACAGGCTCTGGAGAATGAGGAGTTTGAACATCATCAACCGGTCGAACGGCGGTCAGCCCATATGGTTACGGTTTGCTGGCTTGTTGAAAGCCACTTCGAGAATGGGCGCGAAGAGTTGCCAGTCGATATGCGCTTCAAGCTTGACGAGCGGATCCTTGAGTTTGGTGAGGCGTTCGAGCAGCAAATATTCGTCGAAAAGACCGAGAGGGTTGATATTTTTCATGGCAGTACAGTCGTGTTGATAGGTACTGCGTCAAGATATGGATATTTCAGTTAAATCGATAGATTTCAATACCTTATGTCAGTACTGACTTTTTAGAGATGCCCTTATGATAGTACTTCATGAAACGATAAAAAGACAGCATATTTACTTTTTACTTGCCTTTGATAGTAGAGAGTAGAGCATCTTGTTCTTTTCATTTCTATGCGTACCAAGTGACTTTACACTTCTGTATTCTAACCGTAGATTGGTTAATAAATGAAAATAAACTTAACCATTCAATATTTCTGATTTATGGTGACACGATACTCGAATCCCCAGCAGACTGTCGTTTCGTTGCTGTTACGTTATCGCGCTCATGATATTTCAGGCTCTTCGCAGAATATCGTGGGTAAGGCCGAGAGCCGTTACGTCATGATCCGGGAACCATTTTCAGTTTTCCGCAGTAAAACAGAATCCGGTTCCGGTAACTCTCGAAACGGTGAATACCCCCTTGCAGAGGCTTTTGACAATCTGAATTTTGCTATTCAAGCCTTCGGAAACCGCGTTGGTGATTGCGTGTTTGAACCGCGTCAGCACGTTGTCGAAATGCCACCGGTGTCGCTCTTTGACCTTCGTCAACGGGGTCAAAAACCAACCGCATCGACCCGCTACCAGTACACGAAAAAGAAGCTCCCGGCATCGGTGCAATCACGCTGCCAGAAGACCCGGAACATATTTTTCAATGCCCATGCTTGTCCGGTTTTAAGCTCGCCTGCCATCAGCTCGCTCAACTCAACTTGTTGTTTTTTAAGCAGCTTCTCCGGATTGCGCAGCCAGACACATTTCGAGCCGAACTTAAATCTTTCCACGATAATCTGCGAAGAGCCTTTTTTATAACTTGCCGAGACGATTTTTTATATGACACTTACTGACTTTACTTGCGATATTCTAAGATGGCCGTGTGTATCTTTTGAATCTTCTCTATTAATGCTCATCGGCAGTATTATTGCCGACCAAAAAAAAGCCCAATACATATTTAAAGAAAATTGCTGTGCTACTAACTGTAGCGCAACAATACTCAAAACAACGAATACTTCCATATTCTTCTTTTTTCTTATTGATCTTACACCGTTTACAATAACCATAAATATCATATACACACAAAGTATAAAACCTACAATACCATAATCATGAAGAGACTCAAGAAATAGGTTATGCGAATAAGACATTGATACTCCTTCGCCTAAAAATGATACACCTCTCAAAGATTGTTCCCAAATATCGAATCTACCATCATCAGCATCATTATAAATCCTGTTCAACAATATAGGAAATTTCATTATCATCACAGAATACAATAAATACATCATAGAGACTAAAAACGTTATTATAACCATCATCTTTATTTTTCTTTTTAAACCGTACACATAAAAAGCACCAATCACAATAACTACAATAGCTATAATGAATCCCAACAGACCACCTCTACCAGCTGTCGAAAAACCCATGAATATTGGAACAAATGAAATAATAATAGATAGCGCCTTCAAAAATATTTTTTTCTCTATGATAGCACCACCGATACAAGCGAGAGCTAATGTATAAAGGCTTCTAGGGTATGCAACTCCAGACGCTGGTGAGTAATCCATACCAAATTTATAATTAACACCAAAACTACTTTCGAAAATGCTATTATGCAATCCACTTAATGCATAAGGCGCGTATATAATAACGATACCAACAAAGACAAGATTAATAAGCATCAAACTCCTTCTTAATAACAACAAATCCGACATCCTTATATGAATACTCAACACTACTGCCACAAATATAGATATTATATTTGATCTTGTAATAATATGATCATAATCAAATATAACGCCGCGACAAAACACCCATAATAAAAATAATAATATCGGAAAATACTTATAAAAATCTGACAACCTATATCCAGAAATCACTGACTTAACAAAAAGAATCATCGCAAAAAAAACAACAAATACATTTATTATATAATCAATAAATGTGTACGTGTTTGTAAAAAACAAAAAACCGTTCCTCATAAAAGTCAACATAACCGCAACTGATAACGGTATAGAATATCTTAAAAATAATCTAACATTCTCGCCAATACTTTTATACATATTCATCAGCGCTACTTCCTAAAGATATAACATCTTTTCTTTTTTAGAAAAACCTTACTTAATCTACATTTCTCAGCTCAATAATTCATTAATTATTGAATATAAAAACACACCTCTTTTATCCCATGTATTATTCTCTGCGATCTCATACCTTTTATTGATTTTATCCTGCGAATCATCACAATACATTTTATTGATTTTTTTTATAAAATCAATCTTGTCACTTGCCTTAGATATAACACAATCCTCAAAACCAATAATCTGAGGCATATTAGAAATAACAATTGGCTTACCGCACGCCATATATTGATAAAGTTTGTTCGGGACACACGCCTTAACAATTGGATGCGACAAATCATATGGTATAATAAAAACATCCATATCATTCATCTTTTTATACAAATCGCACCCCAACAACGGTTTAATAAAATTAATTTTTCCATATTTACCTATAGAATCAAACTCAAACTTATCGCTCACAGGCCCAATAAAATATAACTCCATATTTTGTTGCAATAAAATCTCACTTAGCCACTCACTATTTAATCTTTCATCAACATAACCCATATAGCATACTCGTATCTTATGGTCATCATTATTTATTTTTTTGTTTTTTTTCTCTACGACAAACTCATGCCCCGGCTCCATTATATATATATTTCTATTTTTACCCCTAAATTTATCATATAAATAACCACTATGCACTAAGCAGATATCGGCAATTCTTACCACTTTATCTTCATAATTTTGGTACATTTTTTTTTGCCACGGATATTTTAACAAAGACGTAAAATCATCATTACATATATATATTTTTTTCCTAAAAACACTAGATTTCATCAACTCGCTAAAATGATAAACAAAATTCACCAAAAAAACACGTTCGTTTCCCAATAGCTTTACTAGATCTTCTATTTTTTTACGACACAAATAATCAATTAGACTATGATATGGTCTAATATGAGAATAGATAACACGATATTTTTGTCTCAAATAAGAACATCTGTATATAATCATATTATCATCATAAATCTCAAACCCATCTTTTTCATCTTTAGTTTTCTTACAATACTTCTCTACATATAAAACATTATAATATTTTTTTAATTGTCTTGTAACTTGATGTCTAAATCTAGGATACTCGTTCCAGTTAGTTGTACTAACAATCACAACTAACTGCCGACTATTATCTTTAAATGATATCATTTTAAAAGTTCCTTAAAAATCGAATTATTTTTTTTCTTTGCAGAATATCGTAAAAAGAAGGGGTGTATAAATTACTCATTGTAATCCTGAGCATTATCAAACCGAACCTCGATAGTCAGAATGATCTGGATCAAAGGCAAGGGATGTGGTCGACACCGAACTACCGAGGCGGCCAAGGCACTATACTGGTAACGCTGAGCCAGTAGCAAAAGGAACAAGCCAAAGCGGTCTCGGTGGACATGTAGAAGCCGTTTGCCAGCTCGGTTCGAGAACAATTACCAAATGCTGATCTGTTGCATGATTGTTTTCATATCAGCAAGTATCTCAATGAAGCCGTCGAAGTGGTGCGCCGCAAGGCATTTCGTAAACTCGATAGTCCGATCGGCTCAAAATATATAGGGTTGCGCAACCCTAAAAACCTTCGCGAACAACAACAGATCGAGTTGAACCATCTGCTATCCAGTGAGTTCAAAACCGCGCAGGCATGGGCATTGAAAAACCTGTTCTGGTATTTCTGGCAACTTTGTTGCGCTGATGCCGGGAGCTTCTTTTTAGAGTACTGGCCAAAGCGGGGTCAATGCGGTTGGCTTGAGACCGTTGAGTACAGTCAAAGAGCTTCTCAAGCGGCATTTCGGTAACGAGCTGACTTACTTCAAACACCAGATCACCAAAGCGGTATTCCGAAGGACTGAACAACAAGATTCAAATCGGCAAGGCCTCAGCAAGAGGGTTTTACCTTTTCCGGATCTTTCGGAACCGGATTCTTTTTTATTGCGGTAAACTCAATAGAGATATCGTTTTATGACGTAACGGCAAGGGCTGTTCCCCACGAGATTCTTCGAAGAACCCTTTTTCCCCGAACATAAATTTCAATAAAAACATCACTATATTTAGCTATATACATTTTATAGACTAACTTTCGCAATCATAAGCCACCACTTTATTCAAGTACTGTAAATCCATAAATAGAATTATAAATCATAAAATAATCATAGATATCTTATGAACAATAGTATAATTATAAAACCAAAATACTTTACTCTTTGTGTAATTGACACTAAAATAGTGCCTATTTATAAATTATATCAACACCGGCTATAACCCCAATCGTCGCAATATAAATAAAGATATAAAACGTGATTTTGATCCACTACTTAACAATGAACGCATAAAAAGATGTATTTTTTTAGGAAAATATCTTCTTTTTAACAATTTAAAATCATCACCTTTCTTTAAACTTTTCAAAAACCTTTTTCTTTTTTTGGGAATTCGATAAGTATCACCTAAAGATGCTCTTTTATTTTTTGCAATTGCTACGGATAATTCAACAGACTTTAAATCTACAGCCATAGACTTGTGAAGACATTCAACAGCATCATATCCAGCGTTTGTATTTGCCAATACGACTGAAACCCCGCGTTTGTCATACCATTTTTCTGGACAACCCCAGAAGTCACCAAGGGTAATATCCCCAAAACGCGGTATACGGGCAAATTGGCATTGATAGCAGGCCTCCATAACATAAAGATGGTGAACAGCAAAACCTTGAAAAAAAGGATCACTAGGTGCTGGTAAGTGATGTCGTTTTCCATTAGATGAAACAGCCAATACTGTTGTTTTCCAGCCAAAAGACTTATCACGAAATGTATAGGACGCCACGTCTTCACCATCAAACAAATCTTCGAGATAACGATGAAACACTCGAAGTGACGGAACACCATGACATATAAAATCAACAAGTAATACTCGTTCTCTTTGCTCTGGACTAAGCGCCTCTTTCATTGCTGCAATTTGGCAAGGCGTCCCGCTAAAAAGAACCTGCTTATCGGTTTCACGTAAAACATCAAGCACTTTTTGGTAAATTTTACCAACGTTGCTTTGGAGATACTTTGAACCTCTCATTCTTTCAACATCCGGCCAGTGATCAGTAAGGATATGCATGGGGGACCATTTTTCACCCCAAACACATCCAGCAACCATCCCCCCAGATTTTATAACGATTTTTGCAAGTTCAGAAAATACACCTCCTGACGAACTCGACATTCTTACCTGCTCGTCATTTGTCCATGCCGCAAACGCTTTTGGTTCAACTTTTTTTTCATCACATATCATATGCTTTTGCTTCATCAAAACCGGACAATACCGCTGACAAATACCGCACTCGCTACACTTTTTATGATCTACAATCGGCTTATAGAAGCCATCATCATCTAATACCATTTCAATAGCTCCCAGAGCACACGCAGACTCGCATCCAAAACAACCCGTACAACGGGTTATACCAATGACATCAATACTGGATTTATTATGTATTGTCATGCTAACGCGACTTTCAGATAATCCAACGAATTCTTGATCTCGTTCTCAAGAATTTTGTAAACAGAAAAATAATCGATCGGTTTAAGCAAATCATCATTTTTCGAAAACCGGTCGGGATCAATAACAAGTCGCGATGATAGACCTACGCATTTCAGTAAGCTTTGAATACGACTATTTCTTAGTATAGATTGTACCCCAAGAAAATTTTTTCGGTATATGATAGCAAAGCAAGTACCATGAAAAGAGTTAGTGCATACAAAAGAAGATTTATCTACCCATCCCAGAAATTCTGCTGGGCCAGCATCAAAAACTATTTTATCTGCAAATCTATACTTTAATGGATTAAAATGGCTTGGCAGCACAGCAACAATCGGTATACGAAGAATTTTGCGCACATTTAAAACAAGGCTTATAAGAAGATCAGACTCCTGCATGGGATATAGCAGAATGTAGGGCTTGCTGAACCTCGGCTCAACGGCAACTTTTTTGTAAATGCTTGAGTCTTGCAAGAATGTTGGATCCAGCACTTGCACTGAATTCAGACCAGACAAATCTCGAATAATACTACAACCAATATCCTCTCGTGATGAAAGGAAATCGAAGCGCTTGAGAAAACCAGCAATACGTTCTTTATAGACTTCAGGTACCTCTGAATTACCAAAACTTGGAGCGTATGCAACACGACGCCCATCTGAAACAAAACCCAAATAAAAAATTGATCCCACTCCACCTTGACGATCTAATAAATACGGATTCCATACTTGATCGCTACCAGTAACATAAACATCAAATTTGGAATCACTTCTACAAAAGTCTTCCAAAGAACTATAACTTTGAATAGTGCTATTTAAGTTAGCAGTGCGAAATTGTGAAAATCGCTTTCGCAACTTTAAATGGGATCGCAAATATAAAAATGTTAGAATATTTGTTTTAATATCGCTTTTACTTTTTAGACACCTAAACATAGGATAATAGCCGGGTCGACGGTAGTTGATTATCGAACATGAGCAACTATAACTTGCGATTGTTTGCTGAAGAGCAAATGCTTGAAGAACTGCTCCATAATTAAGCGCATCATGGAATGTAAGAATACCTACACTTTTCGTCATATCATATAAACTTATCACAAAAAAGATCTACTATAACTGTAACTACTAAATACTATTTTTTTGAACAATCATCGACTGAAACAAAAATATAGCAAACTATACATATCATCTCAAGAATAATTCCCAATTATTGCTCGACTTATCCATAAATACAAACAATATTATACAAGTTCTTCGCAGATTATCACAGGCCACTAAACAGTATTGAGAAGCGTTTAGGCGATGGACTTTTATATTTTTTAAATCACTAGAAATCTTGGCCAGACTCTATAATATATTCTCTATTTTTATTGTTCTTTAAAACAATATTTAATCAACTTTCCCGAAGCTTGCCTCGGCGAATTAGACCCTCAGAGATTAAATTCATACTTTTTTGCTTCACATAAAATAGCCACAACAACTTTCATCACACAATCCCTTTACACACCAATATTGCGTCTTATTGATATGTATTCTATCAATAAGCTATTGACTTTCTTAAAAATGAGTTAATCATCTTCGGAGATGCTCCGGCCGAAGCGTCCAACGAAATTAACTTTTTTAATATCAAAAAGAGAGTTCTTTCAATTTTGGTCGATCGCCATTACTGGTACTCATTGGCTCTATCCAAATATTTCTTTATAACGTCCCATTCGCATTATCTTGCCATCCTCAAGCTCTATAATCATGTCACAGTTCCGCAATGTCGTAACCCTATGAGCAATAATCAACACAGTTAGCTCTTCATGCAGTTCGCCAATCGCCTGCATCACGGCAGCCTCAGTCTGGTTGTCGAGTGCGCTAGTGGCTTCGTCGAATATGATAACATCAGCCTGCTTGTACAGCGCACGTGCGATGCCGATACGCTGACGCTGACCACCGGAGAGGCGGACACCACGCTCTCCTACCAAAGTCTCGTACTGCTTCGGCCATGATTCAATTATATCGGCAATCTGGGCCTGCCGCGCCGCTTTTCTGGCGCGTTCTTTGTTGATCTTCTTCTTCGGTACACCCAACGCGATGTTTTCCTCGATGGAAGCATCGGAGAGGAAAATCGACTGCGGCACATGTGCAATATGGCGCTGCCATGATCGGCGATTGCTAAGTGTTATAGAAGTTCCGTCAACCTCAACAGTACCCGTCGAAGGCTCCAGCAGCCCCATCACAATGTCGAGCAGGGTGCTTTTACCGCTCCCTGTCGTCCCGATAAACCCGATCCGGCTTCCCTTCGGAATCTCAAGGTCGATTTCTCTCAACACCTCTGGAGCATCGGGCGTGTAGCGAAAGGATAATCTCCGCAACGCCAGCAACCGTTCGAATGGCAAAACCTCCCTCTCGCCCTCGCCGTTAATGTGCAACACGGGCTGCTCAAGCAGATCAAGCACCTCTTCCATGGAAGCTGAATTTCCCATCAATGCAGACCAGCCACCAAACAACTGCTGCAAAGCGGGTAGCATCCGCTGGGAACCAAGGGCCAGCGTACCGAGCACTGGCAGAGCCCGTGCCATACCGCCAGGCTGCCCGGCAAGCCAGTAGGCGAGGCCGGCAATGAGAAGCATGCCGATTGCTTCCACACCAAAACGAGGACTATGGTTAATGAAATTATTGTTGCCTTGTGCTCTGCGCAGTGGAAACACTGCCCGGCTGTACACATCGCAATAAACGAGCTGGTTTCCGTCGATCAAAACGTCCCTTATCCCGCCGAGTCCCTCCTGAAGAGATTTGACAACCTGAGTTGACTCTCGGGCAATCAACCGACTATTCTCCTTCAGCCGTGAACGCGTCAACTTGATAACCACTGCATACGCGAAACCAAACCCCCCGAAGGCCATCAATGCGATCACTGGATCGATAACGATCAACGTTCCCATGATCGAAACTATAATGAAGCTGGACGTCACCATAGTGATGACCGGCATGATTCCGCTATTTATCACTTGCATCACTTTAGCCGAAACTGCGTCAATGATCATACTGCTATTACGCGATACGTGAACGGCATACGACTGGTAGAGGGTCCTGCGGTAAAGCGCAATGCTGATGTCCGCGCCTGTGGCAAAAGACACCCTCGTGTTCGCCCATATCTGCAGAAGTCGCATTCCCCCTGAGAGGATCGCCGCCACCGCAAAAGTTATGGTCACAGGCAGAAGCATTCCATGCGGCGTTGTCACGCCGACAAGCCCAGCAACCCTTCTCACAATATCATTCTGAAACACACGCTCAGGGTCAGTCAGCACACCAAGAAACGGCAAAACCGCCCCCAGACTGAATACCTCGGCAAACGAGGTGAAAATCATCAGCACCATAAGTATAGAAAATTGCGCCTTGCGCTTCTTGCTGAGACTCCTCCAAAGGCGCTTGAGAAGGGATATGATACTTTCGTCCGATTTTGGCATACAGTTTTAACTACTTACTCAGCTCTTTCGTGTCAGACCTATAGCGTACAAATTGTTTTTTATCAAGACATTACGCTTATCTTGGTTCAAGTCATGAGCCACCGTCTCATCGCGCATAATCTGCGGCAACCTGCAAGGCTCCTTTTTTGTCTTCGTCGATTCCCATAGAGGATTTTAGACTTCCGTCAACCTAATACGATATTAAATTAATTCTTACGATAATTGTTCCTACACTGATGTTCTATATTTCAGGTGAAAATAAATAAAATGGTGAACAATAGCGATACCTACCATACCTTAGTGCTTTGCATAAAAAATATTTTTTTCATAATTTATTTATATCTATAAAACTTATCTTTTTTGTTTCTGAAGAGAAACCGTTTACATGATAGCCATTTACAATATTTTTGATCAATTCTCTAAGCTCATCTACGTCGACTTTTCCATCAGCAATCATTATTTCAAGAGCATCAAGATACTGTCGAAGCTGATAAAATTTAATATAGTTCTCATGCGCCTTAAAAATACGCTGATGAGTTGTCTTGATTGGATTATCCGCAATAAGCAGTTCTTCGTACAATTTTTCACCTGGTCTAAGACCGGCTATTTTTATCTCTATTTCTCCATCCGGATTATCATTGTCACGTATTGTAAAACCGGAAAGCTCTATCATGCGTTTAGCAAGATCGATAATCCGCACAGGCTCACCCATATCAAGCAAAAAAACATCACCTCCGATAGCCATTGCACCTGCCTGAATAACCAATTGTGCCGCTTCAGGAATTGTCATAAAATATCTAGTAATATCCTGATGAGTAACCGTAATTGGCCCACCATTCTTTATTTGATGCTTAAATAACGGAACAACTGATCCACTCGAACCAAGAACATTACCGAAACGAACCATCGAAAAGCATGTCCCGGACCCATTCTGCTCATCAGCCATTGCCTGAAGTATAAGTTCAGCAATACGTTTGCTTGCCCCCATGATATTCGTAGGACGTACAGCTTTATCAGTGCTTATAAGAATAAAATGTTTTACCCCATTACTCCTTGATGCCTCTGCTACAGATAATGTTCCAAAGACATTATTACGCAAACCCTCCAAAGGATTACACTCTACAAGCGGCACGTGTTTATAAGCAGCAGCATGGTAAAGCGTTTCTGGCCGGTATTGTTTAATAATCTTATGCATATACTCGCGATCTGCGACATCAGCAAGTATCGGAAGCAGTCGCACTCCATATCCATGATTTTTTATTCGTTCTTCTAATTCATTATTAAGCGCATAAAGATTGTATTCAGATTGTTCTACAAGAATCAATTGCTGAGGCCTCAATGAAATAATCTGACGACACAACTCACTACCTATGCTACCTCCAGCACCAGTAACAAGTACGGCCTTCCCATCAATACATCTTTTAAAAAGATTCGAATCAGGGACAACTGGATCACGACCGAGAATATCTTCAATCTCAACTTCACGTATATCCGAAACCGATATCTTTCCGTTAGCGATATCCTCAATTCCCGGAAGAGTTCTGACATGAACACCAAGCCCTATAAGCGAACGATATATCTCCTGATGTCTTGATCTTTTTTCAGAAGGAAGCGCTATTAAAATACTTGATATTTTGCTTTTCTCAACTACCGCTTTAATTGATGCCGTACTGTAAACAGTGATCCCATTGATGCATTTTTTATATAGTTTCTCATCATCATCAACAAATCCCCTGACATTATAATTCGCATTATGCTGCAACGCATTGGCAACCTGAATTCCGGCACTTCCGGCTCCGTAAATAAGAATATTTTCTTTATTACATTTTTGTGAAACACTTAAGCCCGCAGGATGAAACCAGAATCGAGCCATGGCTCTACTCGAACCTATACCAATTAAAAGAAGAAGGGGTTGCAATATTCCTATAGATCGAGGAATGCCTACTGGCAATAGAATAATAAATGCAATAAAATAGAGAACACCATATTGCAAACATGCTATTGCAACTGAGTTTAATGCAGCAAAACCGCTATATCTGAATATTGAACGATATAAACCGGAAATAATAAATATCGGCAATGCTATTAAAACAGCAAGAATATAGGCATACCACTCCTCATTTTTCGGCATATGCACGTTCTCGTACCTTAATGCAAAGGCCAACCATACTGTAAACAGAATATAAAAGCTATCAATAGCAAATACTATACATTGTTTCGCAAATCGAGACATTCCAAGAAACATAAACACTAACCCCTGAAAAATCAACACATTCTTTTTGGCAGCTTTAGCTTCAGCAAATGAATTGACATTTCTTGAAAAGAATTTAAACGAAATATCCAAGATATTTTGATTCATTTATTAGCAAACCATGAGGTTTTTGTAGCAAAAATTTTTACTGCATGCAACTTCATGAAGACTGAATCTAAAAGATTATATTTTCAGGGTCTATATCAACTTCCTTACACAGCAATATCTTTAAACATTACTGGCGAAACAAAGTATTTCACAATTTTTCAGGATAGACACTACTATAACGACCATATCCAGATCGACCATACCCATATTTTCCTTCACCATAACCATACCTTATTTTACTTGGTCTTTGCTTATCGATAATAGCTACGCCAATTATTTTTGAATGCAGGAAATTATCTGAAGCATACTGCTTCAGCGGCGCCCTGCTCGAATAATGTAAACGAGCTGTAATTAAAACACCATCAACCTCATTAACCAGCTGTGCCGCGTCACTAATAAAGATTGGTGGACTATCAATAACAATCCTCTCAAACTGTTCTGATAATATTTTCAAAAATTCATGCATTTTTTCTGACCCAAGTAATTCGTTTGGATTAGGCACCGGTGTACCAGCACTCATCAGGAACAGATTATCTACATGAGTTGCTTGAATATATTTATCATTACTTTCTCTTTCATTGTCAATCAAACAATCTGTCAAACCAGGAGATCGTTTTTTACCAAGTATTGTATGTTGTGATGGACGCCTCAGATCTGCATCTATCAGCAATGTTTTTTTATCTGCTATAGCCCATGCCAAAGCAAGATTCGTACTGACCGTTGACTTACCCTCGCCAATAGAACATCCAGATATGAGAATTGTTTTGAACGGCTTGTCAATTCGGGAAAAATTTAGATTTGTACGAAGAGTTCTGAAGCTTTCGGCAAAACTTGAATTCAGCTTATCGGTCATCAAGGGATACGTTTTTATGTCGCTTTTCACTTCTTTAGCTGGTTCATTTAATTTTTTAGATTTATTATGAAACACTTCAAATAACCTCTTACCATTTTTTTCGATCTTGTCTTTTGTTTCGTGGTATGTAGCAGAATAATCACTCGATGAGCTTATAAACGGGACGACACCCCATATATTTAACCCCAAACCTTTAAAGAACTGCATCTCTTCGTTAACGGTATCATCGATCATTTCAGCTCCATATGTAAAGAGTCCTGCCAAAACGATTCCGATGACAAAGCCCGCCAATAAATTTTTGATCAGCTCTGGTTTTTCTGGAGTAAACGGCTTGAATGCTGAACCAATCATTGTAACGCTACCAACTTCTGATCCTATAAGGATTCGAGTTTCATCAAGCTTTTCCTTGAGAAACAGATATGTTTTACTTACAACATCACGATCTCTCTGCAACCTGATAAAATTTTGCTCTTTTTCCGGTAGTTGCGCAAGCTGACTATCATATTTTTGCTTTACTTTTGCGTATTCACCTGCACTGAACTTTAAACGATTGAGTTTTTGATCCATCTGCAATTTTTCAGAGATTAGATCATAACGGTATTTTTGTGCTTTGCCGATATATTCGATCTGACCCGCAATTTTACTGCGACTGAGTTGATCGTATCTTGCCTTAACCTGCTCAAGCTCCTGTTTTTTTCCTTTAACTTCAGGATCATTTACGGGCTTTTCACGAAGAACATTGACATATGCAGATTCTTTTGAATGAATCTCATCCTGTATAGCACTCAACTGTGCACTAACATTACGCGCAATTCGATCACTGAGCTCACGATCAGCTTGAGTAAGTTGCTTTTCGAGAAAATCGCGACTGTTAGAAATGATGTTATATTCGGCCATGATATCGTTGTATCGGCCATCAAATTCAATCAGCTTTCCAAGCAAGCCCCCCGTATTTCCAGAAACCTCATACATCTGGTTTTCAGCCATAAATTCTGACAATGACGAATCTGCTTTTGCCATCATTTCTTTTTGTTCCTGAAGCATTTCAGCAACAAATCGGTTTGACTGAATGTATTTTTCGGAATTACGCTGTATATCAGATTTTTGGTAAACGTCACAAAGCATGTTGCTTAAAAACGTCGCTTCATCAGGAAATGGACTTGCGACTGAAACACGTAACACACTGCTATCCCTTGACCCTTCAACTTTTATACGATTATTCAATTGAACCGCATAATATCGCACCATGGCATTGAACGCAGGGGTATTTTCTATAACAGAATTATCATCTGCCTTCAGTTGTTGTACCGGAGCAATCCAGTTTACAATTTTTCTTATTGGTGATATATATGGACGGTATCCAAAAAATTCAAGGGAATCACGACGACTGTTGTTCCAAAGAGCCCTTACCGTCATTTCAGAAATAGGCAATGATTGTAATAACTCAACATCTTTTTGGGCCATTTTGCTATCTGCTGCGGGTCCTCCCCCCAACACTGCTTCAACGAGCTGCTGAGAATCATTTTCTTTATTTATCATCAACACAGATACAGCACGATACTCTGGTGTCTGGGAATAATAAAAAAGTATTGATGTGAGAAGCGATAAAAGCACAATTATGCCAATACCGATTTTTCTGCGGGCAACAATCTGAAATATCTCAGCAAGAGTAATCTCTTTATCATCCTGATTCTGAACTTGATTGCCTACTACGGCTTGTTGATTTTTGTAATCCATATGAGTGACAGGCTTTGAATCAGATTTCAATTATTGTTGTTTATCGATAATATAATACCAATATATAAATGGCGATATTATGCTTGAGTATTGCGATATTTTAGCAAGACTGATCCCTTTTTCTGGAATAACTATAGTATCATTAGGCTTTAATGCAATAAATCCAGAACGATCACCTTTTTTGTAAAAAGTTTTAAGATTTACAACATAAGCTTGCTTTCCGTTATCATCAGGTTCTTGCCTAACAACAAGAACTTTTTTGAGGTCCGCATCTTTACCAAGCCCACCAGAGATGGCAAGAATTGTAGCAAAATCTGCGTTTTCACGTACAATAAATTGTCCTTGTCTTGAAACCTGCCCAAGAATGTTAACGAACATGAGAATATTGCCAGAATCATCAGTAAAATATGAATTCTGCGCAACAGGATAGGATGGACCAGCAAGAGGATTGTAGATTGGAGCAGCTACTGTTGGTTCATTGCCAACCATCGACGTTATTTCTGCTCTTGCTGATACTGGCATTCCAAAGCAAGGAACCAACTGAGTCCATATCGAAATAGCAAGCAGAAATGTTAGGATGTTTTTTTTATACATATATCTTCTTATGATTAAGAGAGATCTATTAGTCAAAATATTAAATAATGTAAATATGATTTAAATAAAAAACCTGCCATAAACCACGGCATAAGAAAAACGTTCTAAAGCTACAGGCCTCGTTATGATAGTTATAACGAGGCGTTAATTCGTATAAATTTTTGAACCTCAAGATGAGAACAATCAGTTATTAGCCTTTAAAATGAATCCATTAAATATATATGAACTATATATTTCGACAATTATCCATATAGCTTCGCTATTTTCAGTCACAATATAAACTGAATTTCTTTTTATACCTGTATGAAATACTCGAACCGTTATTAACAGAAACCTGTCCTGCACAATCTTATCAATATGCTCTGATCTTACCTTTTAAAGCACTGTCCTTCCGCACACCTTAATACAAGGAAAACTATAAATTCTACAGTCTTATCAAAGGAAAACTTCTATTTCAGCCACTATTATCAATCCTGTATCACTTTATACCTGAAGGTCGCATACTTATTTAGTATTGCCGTCCACCGTAATTATACATAGCATATTAACCAATTCAGAAAGCGCGATTCTCAGACAAGGTTTTTCTGCAAAATAAATTTTAATTTTCTTGTAATGCATTACAATGCTGATCAATATTTTTGACTCTACGGTAAAGTCAACCATCAACCTTAATACATACAATCAATACTCTCACACATAACCTTATAGGTGACATATATAAGGCCTTTTGATACTTAATAGTCAAATTTGTCACCCGATATTCACTTGTGCAAAGATACCTTATCTAATACTGTGCGCCATCTTTATGTGTAAACTTCCGAGTCCAGCAGTTTTGTTGAGCAGTCTGTGACCACAGCGCCCAATACTCTGTACAATATTCATCGCTCTGATAGTCAAGCATCTTGAGCATTTTTGACTTGCCGACAGGGCACGATTGTCGATGAGGAAAAAATATTATTAAGTAAAGCAGGCGGTTCTCTTAAATCGTAAGTATTTTCAAAAAAAATACGGTACCAGCACTATAAGCTCATCTAAAGTATCTGAAGTCATCATCATTACTCAGTGCACACCGTATTCTTCCTAAGCGCCAAGACACTCTGTAATCGAAGTCCCGTATCTTTAATGACAAGGCGAAATCTGTTGTGATCTATCATGCGATAGAACTCCAAAGATGACCTGGGGTGCACGACAGCCTTGCACCGGCGAAGACCGATAAACCATGCCAAGGAACCCCCAAAATTCTGATTCGCTTTTAACAAAAATTATTTGCTTAACACAACAGACTTTATACGTAAAGAGCAGACTATATATATAAATCATACATGATTATTAACTCACATGTAAGATAGCAATTAAAAGTACTTCTGACAACAACCATCTTCTTCTTATTCATCCTTGCAATTACTCATTTTTCATATCTGTCTATTTTGGCGATGAAAATGCAAAAATATTAGCAAAACATATTATATGTACGCAATAAAAAAGCATAAATATAGATATAACTATTGTCTCTATATTTATTATTCCAGCTTTTTAAAAATGGTGCGGAATAAAAAAAGCCGCCCCATTTCTGAAACAGGGCGGCTTGATATTCAAAGTTTGTTATGTATGAGTAGCACTCAGGCTTCAACAGCGGGTTACAAGCCAGCAGCTTCTGACTCATCGGCTCCGTTGTTCCGGAGCTTGATTGCGCGGTACTTGCGCAAGCCGGTACCAGCAGGAATGAGCTTGCCAACGATAACGTTCTCTTTCAGGCCTGCAAGATGATCGACCTTGCCCGCGACGGCGGCATCGGTCAGTACCTTGGTGGTCTCCTGGAATGAGGCCGCCGAGATGACGCTTTCGGTCTGCAACGCGGCGCTGGTGATACCAAGCAACACGGGGTGCGATGTAGCCTGCAATGCTGGCTCGACCGTGACAAGCAACTTGCTGTTCCGGCGAAGCTCGCGGTTCAGCTTGGTGATGTCACGCTGCTTGTAGAGCTGATCTTCCAGAATTCTTGCCGGAGCATCACCGCGGTCGATCACCCTGACCTTTTCGGACACGGCTTCGTTTGCGTCAATAAATGCGCTCCTGTCGATCAGATCGCCCGGCAGCAGCTCGGTATCGCCCGGCTCCTCGACACGCACCTTCTGGAGCATCTGACGCACGATCACTTCGAGGTGCTTGTCGTTGATCTCGACACCAGCGTTGATCTGATAGACCTTCTGTATCTCGTTCACCAGATACTGCTGCACGGCGTTCGGCCCCTGAATACGCAGAATGTCCTGCGGGGAGACCGCGCCATCGGTCAGCGGATCGCCGGCCTTGACCTCGTCGCCCTCGGTAGCAAGCACATGCTTGCCAACCTGCACATAATAGACCTTCTCTTCGCCAAAGTCGTTCTTGACCTTGATCTCCTTGCTGCTACGGCGCTGTGAACCGAAGCTCACATAACCATCGATTTCGGAAACGATAGCCGGATCGGTCGGAATTCGCGCTTCAAACAGCTCGGTCACCTTCGGCAAGCCAGCCGTGATATCACCGCCGACGCGGTCGAGGTTTCTCGGCACCTTTGCAATAATGTCGCCGGGCACGATCTTCTGGCCATCCTCGACATAGAGGTTCGACTTGATCGGCACCGGATAGGTCTTCCTGATCTCACCCGCTTCGGTCACAATGGCAATGCGCGGCTCGCGGGTCTCGGATGCGCGCAGCTTGGAACGCCAGTTGATGATGGTGTGCTGGGCGAAGCCAGTCTGCGGATCAACCTCTTCCTTGTAGGTAACACCCTTCTCGATGTCGATGAACCTGGCGAAGCCGGGCATTTCTGCGATGATCTGCGTGCTGTTCGGCTCACTGCTGAAGAGCACCTGCTCCTTGCGCACGATCTGGCCATTCTCGATGTTGAGATGCGCGCCGTGCGGCACGACGTAACGCTTCAGCACCTTGCCCGAATCGGGGTCGATGATGTTGAGCTTGCCGTTTTTCTGGATGACAATCTGCCGGGTCTCTTCGATACCATCCTCGGTGATGATGGAGTGCTCGACACTCTTGACATCCTCCATTTCGACCTGGCCTTCGTGAAACGCCTTGGTCTCGGTTTCGGAGATACCGCCCTGCGCCGCGCCACCCTGGTGGAAGGTACGAAGCGTGAGCTGCGTACCCGGTTCACCGATGGACTGCGCCGCGATCACGCCAACAGCCTCGCCAATTTCAACCGGCTTGTGCACCGAAAGGTTGGTGCCGTAGCACTTCGAGCAGATACCTATCTTGGACTCACAGGTGAGCACCGAGCGGATTTCAGCCTCTTCGACGCCTGCCGTATCCTGGATCCGGTCGGCAAGCTCGTCGGTGATGACCTCGCCCGCTTCGACAACCACATTGTCAGTGATGACATCGACGATGTCGCGAGCCGCGACGCGGCCTTTGATCTTTTCGCGGAACTTGATCTGGCCGCTGGTCTCCTCCTCGATATTACGCTCGACGTGCAGGCCGCGGGTAGTGCCGCAGTCGTCGATGGTAACGATCACATCCTGCGCCACGTCGTGCAGACGCCTCGTCAGATAACCGGCATCAGCCGTCTTGAGCGAGGTATCGGAGAGACCTTTTCGAGCACCGTGCGTCGAAATGAAGTATTCGAGCACCGTCAGCCCCTCCTTGAGATTCGAGATAATCGGGTTTTCGATGATCTCGCCCGGCTGGCCCGACATCGACTTCTGCGGTCGGGCGATCAGACCCCTCATGCCGGTGAGCTGCCTCACCTGCTCGCGGGAGCCTCGCGCGCCCGAATCAAGCATCATGTAGAGCGGGTTGAAGCCGTCGCGATCCTTCTTGAGCTTTTCATAAGACTCGTCGGCCACAAGGTTCGAGGTCTTCTGCCAGACGTCAACGATCTGGTTGTAGCGTTCGTTGTCGGTCAGCGTACCGCGGTTGTACTCCTTGATGACCTTGGCGCTGTCGCGCTGGGCATTTTTGATGTGCTTCGCCTTGGTCTCCGGCACAATCGCGTCGGACAGGCCGATGGACAGACCGCCCCTCATGGCGTAACCGAAACCGACCGCCTTGATATTATCAAGGAACTGCGCCGTCTCGACGTTACCAACTTCACTGGAGAGATGAGCGATCAGCTCCTTGGCCACCTTTTTGTTGATCAGCTTGTTGATAAAGCCAATCTTTTCAGGCACATGCTGGTTGAAGATCACTCTGCCAACCGTGGTGACCAGCACCTTGTTCTGCTCGATCTGGCTCTTCAGCCACGCCTTCTTTTCAACCTGATCTTCCGGCAGCATCGATTCGACCAGGCGAACCGGGTCGAACTTCTGATCCACCTTGCCGTCATACTTCACGAAAATCTGTGCATGAAGCCCCACTCGATCCTCGTTGTAGGCGATGACCACCTCCTCCATCGAGTAGAAAAGCTGTCCTTCGCCCGTATCGCCCGGACGCGACTTGGTGAGGTAGTACATGCCGAGCACCATGTCCTGCGACGGCACGGTGACCGGTTTGCCGGACTGCGGCAGAATAAGGTTGTGCGACGAAAGCATGAGCAGCGACGCTTCGAGCTGCGCTTCCTGTGACAGCGGGACGTGCACGGCCATCTGGTCACCGTCGAAGTCAGCGTTGAACGCCGTACAGACGAGCGGGTGAAGCTGGATCGCCTTGCCCTCGATGAGCGTCGGCTGGAACGCCTGGATGCCGAGACGGTGCAGGGTCGGCGCGCGGTTCAGGAGCACCGGGCGTCCGTCGATCACCTTTTCGAGCACATCCCAGACCACCGGGTCTTTCTTGTCGATGAGCTTCTTGGCCGACTTGACCGACTTGGCGATGCCGCGCTCGACGAGGCGGCGGATGACGAACGGCTGGAACAGCTCGATAGCCATGCTCTTCGGCAGACCGCACTGGTGGAGCTGAAGCTCCGGGCCGACGACGATAACCGAACGACCGGAGTAATCGACGCGCTTACCGAGAAGGTTCTGGCGGAAGCGGCCCTGCTTGCCCTTGAGGGCGTCGGAGAGGGACTTCAGCGGGCGGTTGGATTCGCCGGTCTTGACCGCGTTGGCCTTGCGCGAGTTGTCGAAGAGCGCATCGACCGCCTCCTGCAACATGCGCTTCTCGTTGCGCAGAATCACCTCGGGGGCGCGGATGTCGATCAGCTTCTTGAGGCGGTTGTTGCGGATGATCACGCGGCGGTACAAGTCGTTCAGATCAGAGGTGGCGAAGCGGCCGCCTTCGAGCGGCACGAGCGGACGAAGCTCCGGCGGAATGACCGGCACGACCTCCATCACCATGTACTCCGGCTTGTTCCCTTCGTAGATATACAGCTCCGGCGACTCCTCCTCGGGGAACAGGCCGGTCGATTTCTTGCGGGTGCGCTTCTGCGGCTCGTAGCTTTTGCGGAAGGCCTCGACCACCTTGAGGCGCTTGAGGGCATCGGCGCGCTTCTGCTCCGAGCCGCTCTCCTTGAGCACCTTGCGCAGATGGACGGCGATCTCGTCGAGGTTCAAGCCCTTGAGCAGCGTGTGAATCGCCTCGCCGCCCATCTTGGCGACGAACTTCGACGGATCGTTATCTTCGAGGTCCTGGTTGTCTTCGTACTCGGTGATAATCTGGAAATACTGCTCTTCGGTCAGTCGGTCAAACTTTTTGATGCCCTGCTTCTCGCCCGGTTCGCCGGGGTTGATGACCACATACACTTCGTAATAAATGATGCGCTCAAGCTCCTTGGTGGACAGATCGAGCAACGCGCCGATCTTGCTCGGAACGGAGCGGAAGAACCAGGTGTGCACCACCGGCACGGCCAGCGAGATGTGGCCCATGCGCTCGCGGCGCACGCTCTTGGTGGTCACTTCGACGCCACAGCGGTCGCAGATGATGCCTTTGTAGCGCACCCTCTTGTACTTGCCGCAGTAGCACTCCCAATCCTTGGTCGGGCCAAATATTTTTTCGCACATCAGGCCGTCGCGTTCCGGCTTGAAGGTACGATAGTTGATGGTTTCCGGCTTGAGCACCTCGCCGCGCGAATGGGCCAGAATGCTCTCCGGAGAGGCTATGCTGAACTTTATCTTTGAAAAATCACCCTTGAGCGGTGATGATCCCTGTGAAAATATCATGGTCGATATCCCTGTTAAAACAACCTTGAAATTATCTTCGTTACTTCTTTTCACATGCCGAAGTGATCGCTCCGGCATGTCATTACATCATTCAGGGTACCCTGTCGTCGATCCTGATTTCGAGGCCAAGGCCTTGCAGCTCCCTGATAAGCACGTTGAATGACTCAGGCGTTCCGGGTTCCGGGAGATTCTGCCCCTTGACGATAGCCTCGTACGTTTTGTTTCTGCCAATGACGTCATCGGATTTGACCGTGAGCATCTCGCGCAGGATGTTGGCCGCGCCATAGGCTTCGAGCGCCCACACCTCCATTTCACCGAACCTCTGGCCGCCGAACTGCGCCTTGCCGCCAAGCGGCTGCTGGGTGATGAGCGAGTATGGCCCGATGGACCTGGCGTGAATCTTGTCGTCGACCAGGTGACTCAGCTTTAACATATAGATATAGCCGACCGTGACCTCGTCGTGGAAACGCTCGCCGGTGCGGCCGTCGAAGAGACTGACTTTGCCGTGACCCGGCAGACCGGCTTTTTCGAGCTGCTCCTGCACCTCGCTGTAGGTCGCGCCGTTGAAGATCGGAGTCTTGAACTTGACGCCGAGCTTCTTGCCCGCCCAACCAAGCGAAGTTTCGTAGAGCTGGCCGATGTTCATGCGGCTCGGCACACCGAGCGGGTTGAGCACGATATCGACCGGCGTTCCGTCCGCCATGAAGGGCATATCCTCGATCGGCAGAATCTTGCCGACCACGCCCTTGTTACCGTGGCGTCCGGCCATCTTGTCACCAACCTGGATCTTCCTCTTCTGGGCGATATAGACCTTGGCCAGCTCCTCGATGCCGGGCGGCAGCTCGTCGCCGACATTGATTTTATATTTTTCATTCTCGCGCTCGTCGGAAAGATCCTTGAGCTTCAGGCGATATTCACGGATCAGGCGGACGACGTTCTCGTTAGTCTTGGCTCCGGTGACGATGCCTTTCGACACATCGATCGATTCGAGAAACGGCAGGCCGTTGAATCTGGCCAGCAGCTCGTCGCCGATGATCGCGCCTTCAGGTACGAGCACCTTGCCCTTGTCGCTCTGGATGGCGACGCTCTTCTTGCCGTCGAGATGCTGCTTCATCCATTTGGCGAAGCGCTTGCGCAGGTCGGCCTCTTTCAGGTCGAACTGCTTGTCAACGGCCTCCAGCTTCTCCTTGACGTCCATGCCGATTTTCTTCTTGCGGCTGAACAGCTTGGTCTTGATGACGATGCCCTTCATGCCTGCAGGCACGTGCATCGATGCATCCTTGACGTCGCTGGACTTGTCGCCGAAGATGGCGCGAAGCAGCTTCTCTTCCGGAGTCGGATCGCTCTCGCCCTTCGGGGTGATCTTGCCGACCAGGATGTCGCGCTCCTTGACCTCAGCGCCGATGCGCACGATGCCGTTTTCGTCGAGATTGCGCAGCGCTTCCTCGCTGACGTTGTAGATGTCGCGGGTGAACTGCTCCTCGCCACGCTTGGTGTCGCGCACGTTCGACTCGAACTCGTGCACGTGGATCGAGGTGAAGACGTCGTCATAGACCAGCCTTTCGCTGAGCACAATGGCGTCCTCGAAGTTGTAACCGCGCCAGGGCATGAAGGCCACCAGCACGTTCTTGCCGAGCGCCAGCTCGCCATTGTCGGTCGAGGAGCTGTCGGCCAGCACGTCGCCCGTTTCGAGCCTCTGGCCGTTGCGCACCAAGGGGCGCTGCGAAATGCAGGTGTCTTGGTTGGAGCGCTTGAACTTGATGAGCTTGTAAACCTTGAGGCCTTCGTTGGGATCGAGCAGCGACACGGTGGCGTTCTCCGGATCGAGGTCGTAACGCACCTCGATGCGATCCGCCGTGACGCTCTGCACCACGCCGGGGCCTTCGGCCACGATCACGGCGCGGGAGTCGCGGGCGACTTTCGCCTCCATGCCGGTGCCGACAATCGGAGCGTCGGAGACCAGCAGCGGCACAGCCTGGCGCTGCATGTTCGCGCCCATCAGTGCGCGGTTGCCATCATCGTGCTCGAGGAACGGAATGAGCGCTGCCGCCGCGCTGACGATCTGCACCGGCGAAACGTCCATGTAGTTCACATCCTCGGCCAGCACGAGCGGATAGTCGCCCTTCGTTCTGGCCTGCACCGACTCGGCGGCGATGCGGTTGTTCTCGTCGAGCTGGATGCTGACCGGCACGGTGATCTTGTTCTCCTCGTCCTCGGCGGAGAGCATCAGCACCGTATCGGTCACCAAGCCTTTATCGACGACGCGGTACGGCGTCTGGATGAACCCCTTGTCGTTGATTTCGGCATAAACCGACAGCGACGAAATCAGACCGATGTTCGGACCTTCAGGGGTCTCGATCGGGCAAAGGCGTCCGTAATGGGTGTAGTGAACGTCGCGAACCTCGAAGCCCGCGCGCTCGCGGGTCAGACCGCCGGGGCCGAGAGCCGACACGCGGCGCTTGTTGGTCATTTCGGCCAGAGGGTTGGTCTGGTCCATGAACTGCGAAAGCTGGCTGGTGGCGAAGAAGCTCGACACCACGCTCGAAACGGTTCGGGCGTTGATGAGGTCCGCAGGCGCGATCTTGTCGGTGTCGCGCGAGTTGAGCTTTTCGCGGACGTTCTTGCCCATCCTCGCCAGGCCGATCACGAACTGCGCGGCAAGCTGCTCGCCCACCGAACGCACGCGGCGGTTGGCCAGGTGATCGACGTCATCGACCTCGGCATTGCCGTTGACCAGCTTGATGAGGTAGTTGATGACCGCGATGATATCGTAGTGGGTCAAGACGAGAATATCGTCGCCGACCGGCTCCTCGGAGTAGGTGCTGATCGTCTGGAGAATTCGCGCGTAAATGGCGTCTGAAAGCTCCTTCAGCTCCGGCTTTTCGTTGAGGAATGCCGAAAGATCAGAAAGCTCTGCCTTGAGCTTCTTCTGGATGCGATAGCGTCCGACGTCGCCCAGATCGTACTTCTTCTGGTTGAAGAAGGTGCGTTCGAGAAAGCTTCTGGCGGCATCGATGTCCGGCGCTTCGTTGGCGCGAAGCTCTTCGTAAACGATTTCGAGCGCCTCTTCCTCGGTAGCGGAGTTGTCGTTGAGAATCGTGTTGATGATGACCGACTTGTCCACGCCCTTCTCCGGCGAGGTGGTCTTCATCACCTTGACCGATTTGTAGCCCGCCATGACGATCTGCTCCAAGATCTCCTCGGTAATGGCAGCCCTTGCCGGGACAACCTCGCCGGTGTTCATGTCGATGATATCGGAGGCCAGATACTGACCAAGCAGTTGTTCGCGCTTCGAGCTTTTCGAGGATACCTCGACCTCATCGACCAGGTCGAACAGGCCAAGAATATCTTCGTCCCTGGCGAAGCCGATGGCGCGCAAGAGGGCCGTGACCAAAAAGTTTTTCTTCTGGTCGATATAGACGAATATCTGGTTGTTGATGTCGGTCTGGAACTCGATCCAGGAGCCGCGGGTCGGCACGATCTTGGCGGAGTACATCTTTTTACCATTGGGATGCACCGCCTCGCTGAAGACCACGCCCGGTGAACGGTGAAGCTGCGCCACGACGACGCGCTCCGCGCCGTTGACGATGAAGGTGCCTCGCTCGGTCATGTAGGGAATCCTGCCGAGGTAAACCTCCTGCTGGATGGTCTCTTTCCAGTCCGGCTCGTCGGCTTCGTCCTTGTAGGAGAGCTTGAGCTTGATCTTGAGCGACACATCGTAGGTCAGGCCGCGCTCGATGCACTCCTCGACAGTATATTTGGGCTTGTCGAAGCTGTATGAGATATATTCCAGGAGATAGAGACCCCTGGTATCGGTAATGGGAAAGGCGCTCCTGAGCACTTTTTCAAGGCCCTGATCCTTGCGCTTTTCAAGGGGAACGCTGTCCTGGATGAAATTATGAAACGAATCGAGCTGTACCTTGAGAAGGTCGGGGGGGGTTACGATACTCTGGATCTTAGAAAAGTCAATACAGGGTGTTGGTGTTGCATCAGCCACTTTCACATGCACCTCGCTTTTAGTCAATTGCAGGGAGTACTTAACAGTTTATGGGCAATTCTCTCTTTCGGGCTTTTTCCGCTCGGATGCCGTCGCATTTCATTTGCGCCGTCAGCCTCGCACCCTCTTTGCTCCGCGCTCCAACCGGTACTGTCGTCCGGCACTGCACTCCTCATGTCCCGGCAGGACGGCACATTCAGGTTCTGCACTCCGGCATCGATCGAATCGCTCACGACAGTAATCAGTGGTACCCTTTGGTCATTACAAGATTCGCAAATACCCTTTCCGGAGTGGATATCCATCCGCGGTTGCTGCCGCTGAACGGAATAACATATGCATTCATTTACACAAACGGACAAAGCTCCGTCCCGGATCGGCACGGAGCTTGTCTGTCATTTCGCCTGGTGATGGATCACTTCAGCTCGACTTCAGCGCCGGCATCTTTCAGTTCTTTGGCGATCTTCTCGGCCTCGTCCTTGGAGACAGCCTCTTTGACGGTCTTCGGAGCACCATCAACCATGTCCTTCGCCTCTTTCAGGCCCAGGCCGGTGATAGCGCGGACAACCTTGATGACGTTGATCTTGTTGGCGCCGGCAGCCTTGAGCACGACGTCGAACTCGGTCTTCTCTTCTGCGGCGGCGGCATCACCGGCAGGAGCGGCCATAACGGCGCCAGCCATGACGGCAGGAGCAGCACTCACGCCAAACTTCTCCTCAAGTGCTTTCACCAACTCGGAAGCTTCGGTAAGGGTAAGTTTACCAATCTCTTCTACAAGGGTTTCAATAGATGACATTATTTCCTCTCTCAGTTTGAATTGAACAATATTGAAGCTTTGAGTGCGTAATTCGTTTATTTCTCCAGCTTTCCGACCTGATCGATCACGGAAACGAGGTCACGCATCACCGCGTTCATGACCCTCGGCACCGAAGCGACCATGTTATTGATCATGCCTGCAAGGCGACCGATATTCTCGGTCTTGCTAAGCATCTCGGAGAGCTGCGGCAGCGAATCGGGGCCGAACAGCGAACCGTCGATCGAGGCCATCTTGAACTTCAGCGCCTCGTTGTCCTTGCTGAACTTCTTGATGATCTTGGCCGGGGCGATCGGATCGTCATAGCTGAAAGCCACGGCGGTGGTGTTCTTGAGACCGGCAGCAAGCTTGTCTGCATTGGCGGCATCCTTGAGCGCCTTCTTGATCAGGGTGTTCTTGACCACCCGGTACTCGATACCAGCCTTGCGGAACTCGAGGCGCAACTGGCCCATCTTTTTGACATCAAGTCCCTGGAACTCGGTAAAGTAGAAGCCCTGTGACTTCTGGAACTTCTCTGCTATTTCCTGAGCGATCTGCTCTTTTGTATCACGCTTCATCATATCGGTGCACAATCTTTAATGTTAGGCAACAAATTTTTCCTTTTTCACCTTCACGCCGGGGGACATGGTGCTTGAGATGGTGATCCCCTGAAGATACTGGCCTTTTGCAGCCGAAGGTTTCAGGCGAACAACCTCTTTGATGAAGCTGGTGATATTTCCGACCAGATTTTCGGAATCGAACGACACCTTGCCGACCGGGGCATGGATATTGCCTGCCTTGTCAACCCTGAACTCGATTTTACCAGCCTTGACTTCGCGGACAGCCTTGGCGACATCCATCGTGACCGTGCCCGATTTCGGGTTCGGCATCAGGCCGCGCGGGCCGAGGATTCGGGCAACCTTGCCGAGCTGACCCATGACATCGGGGGTCGCGACGACCACATCGACATCGGTCCAGCCAGCCTGGATTTTCTCGATATACTCTTCGAAACCGACGAAATCGGCACCAGCCTCGCGAGCTTCTTCCGCCTTGTTCTCCTTGCAGACAACGAGGACAGAAACGGTTTTACCCGTGCCGTGAGGAAGCATGACCGTGCCGCGGACAACCTGATCGGCATGACGGGGATCAACCCCGAGCTTCATGGCGACATCGACCGTGGCGTCGAATTTTGTGGTAGTGATCTCCTTGACCTTCTCGATGGCTTCCGCCAGATCGTACTCAAGAGCGCGGTTCACCGCTGCGCTTGCATTCCTGTAATTCTTTCCTGCCATTGACATTATGATATTAGTGGTTTTGAAAGCGGCTTGTCAGGCCTCCCACGAAAAAAAACTGTAGCTCAGTCCTCGACGACGATACCCATGCTGCGGGCCGTGCCCATAACCATCCGGGTCGCGCCTTCGAGATCGACGGCATTGAGGTCGGGCCTCTTCAGCTCGGCGATCTTGCGCACCTGCTCCATCGTAACCGTACCGACCTTGTTGCGGTTCGGCTCGCCGGAACCCTTCGGAAGCTGGGCCTCCTTGAGCAGGAGAACAGCCGCGGGCGGAGTCTTGGTGACGAAGGTGAAGGACTTGTCGGAAAAGACCGTGATCACCACAGGGATGATCATGCCGGCTTCAGACTGCGTCCTGGCGTTGAACTGCTTGCAGAACTCCATAATGTTGACGCCTTTCTGACCGAGCGCCGGACCGACCGGAGGCGCGGGATTGGCGGCTCCTGCAGGAATTTGCAACTTGATGAACCCTGTTACCTTTTTTGCCATAAACTATCTCTCTTTCAACAGCTTGATTGAATACTATGTTCTCTGTTATTGCGAAACCGGCTTGACCTGGGCGAAATCGAGCTCGGTCGGAGTGCTCCTGCCAAAGAAGCTGATCATGACCTTGACCTTCATCCGCTCGGTGCAAACCTCGTGAACGATACCGGTAAGCGAACTGAAAGGACCATCGATGACCTTGACCGAATCGCCGACCTTGAAAGGCGCTTCGACCACCGCGCGGTGCTCGATAGAGCCATCCGGTACGAGAATCTTCTCTACCTCATCGGGACGCAAAGGGGTGGGATTGTCATCGACGCCGAGGAAGCCCATGACCGATGGAATATCCATGATCAGGTTTCGGGTCTGCTTGTCGAGCACGGCTTCGATCAGCACGTAGCCGGGAAATGCGTTTTTGGTCAGACTGCGCTTTTTGCCGTTCTTGACCTCGACGAAACGTTCGTAGGGAATGTAAACCTGCTTGATTCTATCTGAAAGGCCGCACCGCTCGACCTCCATATCGATACTCTCTTTGACTTTGCGCTCATGGCCAGAATAAATCCTGAGAGCGTACCAATGGAGTTGCGGGGGATGCTGTTCTTCCATCACCTTTTTTTTGACGCTCATCTCGTTACCTCGAAAATCTCCTTAGTCTTACAATAATTTCCCCATCAGCGTACTGATGACCCAATCCACTGCAAAGGTAAACAAGGCAAGAATACCTGAAACCGTCAACACTACAACTGTCATATCCTTCACCTCTTCTCTGGTCGGCCATGACACCTTGCGCATCTCGCCGACGACATCACGATAGTACTTATCAGCTTTCTCGATATATTTCTTCATGATAGACCAACGAGGTAAAAGATCGTGAACAGCATTCGAATCCAGCCTGTCTGCACGTCAGGAGGGACTCGAACCCCCAACCTGCGGTTTTGGAGACCGCTGCTCTACCAATTGAGCCACTGACGTATAACCACTCCTTCAGGAACCGGAGCTGATGATCGGACTTGAACCGATGACCTCTTCCTTACCAAGGAAGTGCTCTACCGACTGAGCTACATCAGCTTGTCACCAACAAAAAGCAAGTGGGTAGGGGGGGATTCGAACCTCCGAAGACATAAGTCGACAGATTTACAGTCTGCTGCGTTTGACCGCTTCGCTACCTACCCATGCATGTACCGAGAGCTGGTGATGGGACTCGAACCCGCAACCTGCTGATTACAAATCAGCTGCTCTACCAATTGAGCTACACCAGCAGCTCATTAAAAATACAGGGCTGGTAATATAACAGCCCGTTCAAATAATGCAAAAGAAAAAAATAAAAATCTCAAGAAAAAAGGATGGAATGGGCGATGTGGACCATTAACCTGAGCAAGATGCCTGGCACTCTTTCAATTCAACATTCAACATTCAACATTCATCATTCATAATTACTTCCCCCTGGCTCCAGCGAAGAGGCCGGCCAGCCCCGCCGCAATTTTCCTGGGCACGAAACGCTGGGAAAAGACCATGAGCCAGTCGAAAAAGGTCGGCAGGATCAGCAACTCTTTTCCGGCGAGTCCCTTGCGCACGGCTTTCACGACCACATCGGGACTTGAAACCGGCACGATGATCCGGTTCCTGTCGTGACCTGCCCGGCGGTAAAAAAGGTCGTTGTCGATGAATCCGGGGCAGACGGCAAATATACGGATGCCAGTGCCCCGAAACTCGATGGAGAGCGCTTCGGTCAGATTGACCACGAACGCCTTACTGGCGGAGTAACAGGCCATGCCCGGCACCCCCTGGAAACCGGCGAGCGAGGCGATGTTGACGACCGCGCCTCGGCGGCGGGCGCGCATGGCCGGCAGGAACAAGCGGATCAGCGCCGCCACCGCGACCATGTTGACCGTGGCCATCTGCACGAACGCCTCCTCATCCATCCGCTCGAAGTCCCCTGCCACGGAAAATCCAGCGCAATTGACCAGCCTGTCGATGGCGATCCCATTCCGCTCGCAAAACCCGAAGACCTTCGCCGCCGCGCCGGGCATTGAAAGATCCTGACAGCACACCTGCACATCGACGCCATGCGCGCGACGCAACTCCCCGGCCAGCGTTTCGAGCTTGTCGCGAGAGCGGGCGACCAGCACCAGATTGTCGCCCATGCCGGCGAACTCTTCGGCAAGCCGCTTGCCGATACCGGTCGAAGCGCCGGTAATCAGCGTATGGAAAGTCATACAGGATCGACCCACTTGCCATTCTGGCGGATCAGCTCGATCAGCCGGTCGAGCGCCGCCGCCTCGAGCATGTTCTCCTCGACGCACTCTTTGCCGACGTAGAGGCTGACGCGCCCTTTGCCCGAACCGACGTAGCCGAAATCGGCGTCGGCCATCTCGCCGGGTCCGTTGACGATGCAGCCCATGATGCCAATCTTCAAGCCTTTGAGATGCGAGACCCGCTGCTTGATGAGCGCCGTGATCTTTTCGAGATCGAAGTAGGTGCGTCCGCAACCGGGGCAGGAGATGAACTCGGTTTTGGACATCCTGATCCGTGCGGCCTGAAGAATGTTGAAACAGAGTCCGACCTCTTCGCCGACTGGCAGCGTCGTTTCGAGCGCCACCAGATCGCCGATGCCGTCGCAAAAGAGTGTGCCCGCCTGGATGGCGCTCTGGATCAGCACCCCGAAACGTTCGCCGTCAAGCCGACGGTAACGCACGACAAGCGGATAGTCGATCCCGGCTTTTTTCAGTTCGAGCGCGAGCTTCCGCGTCGGGTAGAGCGGCGCATCGGAGACGATGGAGAGCATGACCCGCCGCAAGCCTCTCGTCTTCAGTTTGGCGGCAAGGCGAACCAGCACCTCGGCAGGCACATTCTCGGAAGATTTTTCGTGGATGAAGCAGAACTCGATGGCGGCGTTCCTGTCGTGCAGCGACTCGATGAAGCCGGTGCCGAGCGTTTCGCCCTCGACAATATCGAGCCGCACCCGTCCGCAGAGCGGCAAGAGCGCCGAAACAATCGAGGTATCGGCGGTCGAAACGACGATCTTTTCGCGAAGCGCTCCGAGCGAATCGAGCAACTCCGCGAACAACGGAATATCCTCGGCGCTGCCGACGCCGACGCCGACCAGCTCCGAGCGGATTGCGCCCTCCGGCTTCTCCGGATCGAGCCGCGCGACAATCTCGTCGCGAAGCGCCGCCGTATCGGTAATCGGCGCACGGGCGGCGGTTTCGACCCCCGGCAAGGCGTCGCCGCCGAGCGGTATTCCCGCGCCGTCGATGGCGACGGAGGGTCGCCGCGAATAGCCGAATGGCTCGAACGGCAGCAGCTCGTGCCCCTGATTCTTCAGCTCGTGCTCGACCACATGCTTAACCGGCAGGTGCGCCCGGTCGCCACGCACCAGCAGCATGTCGTTGTATTTCTTGACGATAGCGAAACCGACCGGCACCTCGTTGACCGGATCCTCGGTGAGCGATACGCGAATCGTATCGCCGAGGCCATCTTCGAGCAGGGCGCCGATGCCCATCGCCGACTTGATGCGCCCCTCGTCGCCGTCGCCCGCCTCGGTCACGCCGAGATGCAGCGGATAGGCGTAGCGCAGCTCCGCGTCGGCGCGGGCGACCAGCAGGCGATAGGCCTGGATCATCACGCGAACGTTCGAGGACTTCATCGAAAAGAGCTGGTCGTAGTACCCCTCGTCCTCGCAGATTCGGGAGAATTCAAGCGCCGCCTCCACCATCCCTTCGGGCGAGTTGCCGTAGCGGCTCACGATGCGGTCGGAGAGCGAGCCGTGGTTGGTGCCGATGCGCATCGAAACGCCGAGCGCCTTGGCCTTCCTGACCAGCGGCGTGAACTCCTCGCGCACCTTGTCGAGTTCGGCACGATACTCCAGCTCGGTGTAATCCTCGCTCGAAAACTTCGCGCCGGTGGCGTAGTTACCCGGATTGACGCGGATGTTCTCGACGAACTCCACCGCTTTCATAGCCGCTTTCGCCGAAAAGTGGATGTCGGCCACCAGCGGCGTGTCGATGCCATCCCGGCGAAGCTGCTCGCGGATGTTACGCAGATTTTCGGCATCACGCTCGGTCGGAACCGTCAAGCGGATGATTTCACACCCCGCCTCGTACAAGCGCCGACACTGCTCCACCGAAGCCGCTGTATCCAGGGTGTGCGCGGTGGTCATGGACTCCACCCGGATCGGCAGGTATCCGCCCAGGGCGATCACTCCGAAGGGAACCTCTCTGGTGACACGACGGCGGTAACTGTACACCGGCGCCGGATAGTCGATGACATTGCCTGCGGCAAGGCGATCTTCGCTCATAAGATGGCTGGTTGAAAATGAATGAAAATGATCCAGAAGGTAGCCAAAGGCCAGCACATATAAAAACCGGGGGGAAGGAGGGGGAAGAGAATTATGAGTTATGAATTATGAATGCTGAATTGAAGGAGTGCCTGGCTCCGGGCTTTGTCATTTGTCCACCGCGTCCATTTCGTCCACGCAGCACTCACTCTGCCAAGCACCTCACGGCTCTCTTATAATGAACACGGTCTCGCCTTTTTTGTGGAAATTGAAGCGCTCCCTGGCGACCTTTTCGACGCTGTCGGGCTGGTAGGCGTTCTTGATCGTGCCGCGGAGTTCGACGATCTTCTTGTCCTCTTCGGCCTGGAGCTTTTCGAGTTTCCGGTTCTCCAGCTCCATGCTTATGCGGGTCACCAGGCCGAAGTCACCGAAAACAAACCAGATAGCCACAAGGGCAAGAATGACCCGAATCACATACTTTTTCGGATTCAGGCGGATGGAACCCCATATATCCGTCAAGTAGTTCATCATGTGTTCAGTAGCAGCAGGTTCGAGCGCAAGGCGTGCCGGATTGACGCGCCTTGCCCCCTGATAGAGTCATATGAACGATAATCTCCCCGGCCTCAAACCCTGAAGGCCCCGATGCCCGGATAGAGCGCCGTGTCGCCGAGCATCTCCTCGATACGGAGCAGTTCGTTGTACTTGGCCATGCGGTCGGAGCGCGACATGCTGCCGGTCTTGATCTGCCCGGCGTTGGTCGCCACGGCGATCTGCGCGATGGTGGTGTCTTCGGTCTCGCCGCTCCGATGGCTGATGACCGAGGTATAGCCGTTGCGCTTGGCCAGCTCAATGGCCTGAAGCGTTTCGGTCAGGGTGCCGATCTGGTTGACCTTGATGAGAATCGAGTTGGCCACGCCCTTCTCGATGCCTTCGGCCAGGCGGAGGCTGTTGGTCACGAACAGATCGTCGCCCACGAGCTGCACACGGTCACCGATCTTGTCGGTCAGCATCTTCCACCCTTCCCAGTCGTCCTCGGCCATGCCGTCTTCGATGGAGATGATCGGGTAGCGGCTCGCCCAGTCGGCCCAGTAGCTGGCCATCTCTTCGGAAGAAAGTTCGCGTCCGGAGGATTTCTTGAACACGTACTTTTTCTTTTCGGTGTCGTAAAACTCGGAACTTGCCGGATCGAGCGCGATCATGACGTGCGCGTCGCCGAGACCGCCCTTGTCGGTCGGCGCTCCGGCCTTGTAGCCCGCCAGGCCGATGGCCTCGATCACCAGCTCGATCGCCTGTTCGTTGGACTCCACGTTCGGCGCGAATCCGCCTTCATCGCCCACCGCCGTGCTCAGGCCGCGCTTGTGCAGAAGCGACTTGAGCGAGTGGAACACCTCCGCGCCGCACCGAAGCGCGTCGGAGTAGCGCTCGAAGCCAATCGGCATGATCATGAACTCCTGAAAATCGACCGTATTGTCGGCATGAGCGCCGCCATTGAGCACGTTCATCATCGGCACGGGCAGCGTCTTGGCCGTCGTGCCGCCGATGTAGCGGTAGAGCGGCAAGGCGGAATACTCAGCTCCGGCCTTCGCGCAGGCCAGCGAAACGCCGAGGATCGCGTTGGCGCCGAGAACGGATTTGTTCGGCGTGCCGTCAAGCTCGATGAGCCTGGCGTCGATAGCCTCCTGCTCAGTCACGTCCATGCCCTGCAAAGCATCGTTGATCACGGTGTTGACGTTCTCGACAGCCTTGAGCACACCCTTGCCGAGAAAAACGCTCTTGTCCTTGTCCCTGAGTTCGACCGCTTCGTGAACACCCGTCGAAGCGCCGCTTGGCACCGCTGCACGGCCAAAAGAACTTTCAGTATGAACATCCACCTCGACAGTGGGATTTCCTCGCGAGTCCATGATCTGGCGGGCATGAATCCTGGTGATGACTGGCATGATACGGGTATTTAGAATTGAATGAAGAACAGAATTGAAAAGATACGCAATGGTGCTCATTGTTCGGAAATCGTAACTCATTTTATCGATGACAAAATAGGTTTCATGTCCGTCTGGTAGCGAAGGCCACTTTTTTTCACTAAGTTTTCAAGTACTGCCCGAAGCTGACTTACTGCGTGACGCACTGTCAGGCGGGAAAGCGGCAAAAACAGACGGCTCCGTTAAAACCAATCCAAGAAAGGAGTACTGACATGCAAGCTGTTCCAACGGATCAATTGAGGAACATTGTCGTTACCGGCCATTCCGGCACCGGAAAAACCATACTGTGCGAATCGTTCGCCCTCTGCATGGGGGTCATCAACCGGCTCGGCAGCATCGAAGATGGCACAACTCTGTCAGATTACGCTTCTGACGAAACAGAGAGAAAGCACAGCCTGAACACCAGCCTCATCCACGGCGCATGGAATGAGAAGAAGATCAATATCATCGATACCCCCGGACTGCTCGATTTCCACGGAGACGTCAAATCCGCCATGCGGGTCGCCGATACCGTTCTGATCACGGTCAACGCCGCCACAGGCGTGGAAGTCGGCACCGATACGGTGTGGGAGTACACCAAAGAGTACTACAAACCGACCATGTTCGTGCTCACCAAACTCGATGCTGACCGGGCGGGCTACGATTCGACCCTCGACTCCCTGCGCGACCATTTCGGCCACCTGGTCACACCGATCCAGTTTCCGGCAGATGAGGGACCCGGACACCATATCCTGATCGACGTGCTCCTGATGAAGCAGATCGAATTCAGCCCCGACAAACCCGGCAGCATGGTGGTTTCGGAGATTCACGATCTGTACCGGAAAAAAGCCGAGGAGCTGCACCAGCAACTCGTCGAGGCGGTCGCTGAAACCGACGAGGAGCTGATGAACCGCTTTTTCGAAGAGGGCTCCCTCACCGAAGACGAACTCCGGGCCGGCATAAAATCGGCACTCGTCACCAGAACCTTCTTCCCGGTTTTCTGCACCTCCCCGCTCCATCTCATCGGTACCGAAAGACTTCTGAACGCCATCGTCAACATCTGCCCGTCACCCATCGAGCGCGGCCCGGAACACGCGTACTGCTCGGTCATGAACGACGAAAAGTTGCTTCCACCCGATCCCGACGGCTCGACCATCGCCTTTATTTTCAAGACCATGTCCGAACCAAGAGTCGGCGAAATCTCCTACGTTCGTGTCTATTCGGGGCACATCGAAAGCGGCCACGAACTGATCGACGTCCAGACCGGTCAGCTCGAAAAAATCGGGCAAGTTTACACGATGCAGGGGCAGAAAAAGATTCCCGTGGACAAGCTGCTCGCGGGCGACATCGGCATGGTGGTCAAGCTCAAGAACTCCCACACCAACGACACGCTCGCAGACAAGGGGGTCGATTGCCGGATCAGCCCGATTCTCTTTCCCGAACCGGTGCTCTCTTCGGCCATCGTGCCGGTCACGCAGGGTGACGAAGAAAAAATCTCCGCCGGACTGCACCATCTCCACGAAGAGGATCCGAGCTTCGCCATCGAGCATGACGTCGAGTTCAACCAGACCATCCTGAAAACACTTGGCGAAACGCATCTCGACATCATCATCAGCCGACTGCACAACAAATTCAACGTGCAGGTCGAGGTAGCCCCCGTGCGGATTCCCTATCGCGAGACCATCCGGTTGAGCGCGGCGGCGCAGGGTAAATTCAAAAAACAGTCTGGCGGTCGCGGCCAGTACGGTGATGTCTGGGTGCGCATCGAACCGCTGGAGCGCGACTCTGGCTTCGAATTCGCCAGCGAGGTGGTCGGCGGCGTGGTCCCGACCCGCTACATTCCGGCAGTCGAGAAGGGATTGCGCGAATCGATCGCCGAAGGCAGCCTCACCGGCTACCCGGTCGTCGATCTGAAAGCGGTGGTGTACGATGGATCATACCACCCGGTTGACAGTTCGGAATACGCCTTCAAGATCGCCGCTCACATGGCCTTCAAGGCCGCGGTCGAAAAGGCAAAGCCGCTGATTCTCGAACCGATTTACTCGCTGACGGTGCAGACCCCCGACCAGTTCACGGGCGAAATCGTCGGCGACATCTCAAGCAAGCGAGGCAGAATTCTCGGCATGGACACCGAAAGCAGGTTCCAGGTCATCAAGGCGCTCATCCCGCAAGCCTCGCTCTCGACGTTCCATCACGCCCTGACGAGGCTGACCCAGAGCCGCGCACGCTACAGCTACACCTTCAACCACTACGAAGAGGCCCCGGTAGAAATAGCCAACCAGCTCATCGCCGAAAAAGCCGCGAAACAGTAAAAAGCCAAAAAGGACAAAGTGGACAGCGAAAACCTCATCATCGTTTTCCTGTCCACCCCGTCCACTTCGTCCACACTGTCCGCATTACCTGCAAACCGACCCGTTTTTTCAGCTCCCCTGAAATGAGCAGGCCGGTTGCTGTTTTGATTATGCGTCGAATCCAAGGGAATCAAGCAACGCCTTCAGCTTATCTTCATCCTCGTCACACGCTTCGTATAAAACGCTTAGCAAAGTCTGCATGACCGCCGATTCAACTCCGAATTTGAGCGCAATAGTCAAAGCTTCAGTTGCAAGCTCCTTCAAAGTATCATCATCCAGCGTATTGAGTTGCTTGTAACAGAGAATCATCCCAGCAAGGTTGCCTGCCAATCCCAAAGGGGCCTGCGCTCTCCGGATCAGTTCATCTGCTTTGCGAAAAAGTGACAACGCCTTTTCGGGATTAGACAATGAGAGTTCAAGGAAGCCCAAGGATTTTGGGTCAGTGAGATAAAGTGTGTAAACGGTCATAGATTCCACTCATGAAACAAGGAGCAAAACTATGACCAGAAAGAA
>NZ_VDCH01000016.1 GCF_006265165.1 Chlorobaculum thiosulfatiphilum | reverse complement strand
TTGACAACGTGGCAAACAGGCCACCAGAATGGTCTCGAACTGCATGGTATCCAGATGACGCCATCGTTGCTCAGTGGCATGGTCATAAAGGCTGCATGATGCACCGCATACCGGACACGCGACCTGCTTGCCGGTACAGACCAGTCTGATCTCGACCCGCTTGCCGCTCATCGACACATGAACGTTCTCGACCTTCCAGTTTGAGGAAAGACCTAAAAGTTGGTGGTAATGGCTCGTCAGGCTCTGCATGGGAGTATCAAGGTGTGGTTGGGTAAAGCTCAAAATTACTCTATGTTACCTCATACACACCCTTCTTCCCACGATATTCTGCGAAGAGCCTAAAAATTGATCGCCCCCTTTTTGATGAGCGGTACGCCGTTGCCCGTGCTTTTGCGATGCAACGGCGGAGGCGTACAGACGGCAAGGAGGTTGCCGTCCCTGTCCATTTTATCGACTGGTTTCATCATGTCCCGATAGTTTATTGGCGACCTCACGCCGATCCACACCCGGCAAGGCGAGCGGATGCATCACCTCGCGCAGCTCGGCGGCGGTCAGGTCGCGATGAAAGAAAACGCTGAAATACTCCCGCGCGGCATCTTCGAGATCGATGTGGTACAGATCGGGATAGAGAAGCTGGGCCAGCCAGAGCGCGCCGAGAATCCGGTTCGTGCCCGGCGGTCGGTCGAACCAGCCGAAGGGCAGGTAGGGAATCTGGTGGATGCGCCCCTCGCGGATGGCGGGAACCCGCTGCCAGAGCGGATCGCCGGTGATATTCCGGAACGTCGTCATCGACGCGCCCATGCCCGTCCAGACGATCACGACGTCCGGATTCCATTGCAGCACCTGCTCCATCGAGACGGCGCTCATCCCCTTGCCGGAAAGGAGGCTCACCTGGGCGACGTTGGTCGCGCCGACGAGGTCGATGATCTGGCTGTGGAACGATCCCGATGGATCGGTATTCAGGCCGCGATTGCCCTCGGCGTAATAGACCCGCTTGCGCTGGCTCGCGGGAATCCGGGCGGCTTTGGCGAAGACCGGCAGCAGCCACTTTTCGAGGTATGCGCTCATCCTGGCCGTCTGCTCCTGCCTGCCCAGCAGCTCGCCCATCGCCGCGAACGCTTCGGGGTAGCGCTTCATCTCCATATCGACCATGAAGACCGGAACGCCAGTTCGCTGACTGAGCCGGTCGGCCTGGTCGATGCTTTGCCGGTTGATCGAAAAGTATGAGATGATAACGTCGGGATGCAGGCGCACGATCTCCTCGGCGGAACCATCCGAGAAAGGCAACTTGAGGTAAGCGGGACTCATGAAGCGCTCCGCGCCGTCGGTCATCCAGAGCGAGCGGTTCACCATCAGGTCGGGCGCGACGGCGTAAAGCGTCACGCTTCCGGGGCGCGTCGAATAGGCGCGCTCGATCGTGACCGGAACCCTCATGCGCCGCCCCGCCATATCGACCACCTCTCGCGTGTCGGCTGCGGGCTTTTCGCCGGAGGGCTGGCAGGCGGCGAGAAGGAGCAGAAGCAACGGCAGTATCTGCCGGAAGATGCGCATCGATGCGGCCCTCATGCTTCCGCCGCCTCCGGTTTGCGGAAAATGATCCAGGTTCCGGCCTCCTGATGCTCGACGACGCCCTCGATGCCGAGCCGCTGGAGCATCGCCCGGAAGTGCTCCGGCGGATTCTGCGTCATGCGCTCCTTGCGCTTGCGGTTCCACTCCGGGTCGTCCGCCTTCGCCGCCTCGATCTCCCGGAGCAACTCGGCGGTGCCGAAGCCGCCGCCGATCCACGCCCAGCCGCCAGGCCGCAGTACGCGCCAGACCTCGGCCAGCCCCTGCTGCTGATCCTGCCAGAAAAAGATCGAGCCACGGCTCACCACCAGATCCACCGAACCGTCATCGAACGGCAACGCCTCGGCCACCCCCACCACGGCATCGACGCGATCCCCGACGCCAGCTTCGGCGCTGTTCTCGCGGGCCAGCTCGACGCACTCCGGCATGAGATCGACCACCGTCACCTTCATCGAGGTGATTTTGGCGATACAGACGGCGAGCATCCCCGGCCCGCCGCCAAGATCGATGCAGCGCCCGGCGCTCACCCCAGTCCGCTCGACAAGCTGGGCGGCGATGACGGGATAGATTTTGCGGAAATGGCCCTTCATGATCTTCTCATTGAACTCCGCCGCATTCATCGTGTAACTCATTGTTTTACTGCGTTTTGTTTATGATTCAGGCAACAACAACTCACAAAGGTTGTTGAGCAAGATTTTGGGCTGAAGCCCATGATTTTTTTGCGCCTTGAACCCCGGCCTGAAGGCCGGGGCAATTTTGGAGAACTAACTTTTCCAAAGTCATCCGCCTTCTCCTGTTTTATCGCTCCGACCATTGGACTTCTTGAACAATTGCCCCGGACTTCAGTCCGGGGTATGCAGATAAGGCATAATAAATAAGGGCTTTAGCCCAATCTCTTGCGACACGGCAATTACGATTCGCTGTTGACACGTTATCAAACGTCTAACTCCCCCTCCAAATCGAAATCCTACGCCCTACTCCACCACCGGAGCGCAGACCCTTCGGCTGGCGTGGCCGTTTTGCGGCGTGTCGAACACCTGCACCTCCACGCCGTAGAGGCTCCGCAGCGTCTCCGGGGTTAGCATCGCTTCGGGCGAGCCGTCGTGGCTCAGCTTGCCGCCGGAGAGCACCGCCACCCGCGAGGCCGCCATGAAGGCGTGGTCGGGGTGGTGCGTCGCCATGAGAATGCCGATGTTGCGCCCGGCCAGCTCCCGGACTTTGCGGATGACCCTCACCTGGTTGCCGTAATCGAGGTTCGAGGCGGGTTCGTCGAGAATCATGAACCGCGCCTCCTGCGCGAGCGCCCGTGCGATGATGACCATCTGGCGCTCGCCGCCGCTCAGTTCGTTGAAAGGGCGAGCGGCGAGATGGCTGATTTCGAGCAGGTCGAGGCACTCCGCCGCGACGTGCCGATCACGCGCTCCCGGCGAGGAGAAGAGGCCGAGGTGGACGCTTCTGCCGAAAAGCACCACGTCGCTTACCGAATAGGCAAACGGCATGGCGTAGGACTGCGGCACGTAGGAGACGATGCAGGCGATCTCGCGTGGCGAAAGGCGCGAAACCTCGCGCCCCGAGAGCGTCACCGAGCCATGAACCGGCGCGATAAAGCCAAGCATCGTCCGGAAAAGCGTGGTCTTGCCCGCGCCGTTCTGGCCGAGCAGGCAGACCACATCCCCCGGCGCGATCTCCAGATCGACATCGTCGAGAATCGCCTTGCCGTTGTAGCCGAGTCCGGCTTTGCGGATGGCAATCGACTGTTCCTTCGCCTTCACCATGCGCGTACCGATGAGCGTTTCATGATCCAGATGAAAAAGGGCGCGCCGAGCACCGCCGTGATGATGCCGACCGGAATCTCCACCGACGCCGCCGAGCGGGCGACCGTATCGACCGCCACCATGAATGCCGCGCCGACGAGGAACGAGACCGGCATGAGCCGCCGGTGGTTCGCTCCGGCGAGAAACCGCGAGATGTGCGGCACCACCAGGCCGACCCAGCCGATGATGCCACAGACAGAAATCATGCTCGCCGTCACGAGCGTCGCGCAAAGAATCACGGCGACGCGCATTCGCCCGGTGTGCAGGCCGAGCGAGCGGGCCTCCTCCTCGCCGAAAGAGAGCACGTTCAGCCGCCAGCTCACGAGCAGCAGCGGAATCGCGCCCGCGAGCACCATCGCCACCGCCGTGCCGAGTTCGCCGGTACGGATGTCGGCGAAGCTGCCCATGAGCCAGTAGGTGATGGCTGGTAGCTTGTCGAGCGGATCGGCGATGTACTTGAGCAGCGAGAGCAGCGCCCCGAAGAGCGAGCTGATGACGATGCCCGACAGCACGAGCACCAGCACCGAATCGCTGCTGCGCCCGATGGCCCGGCTGACCAGCACGGCAGCGAGCACGGCAGTGATGCCGCCCGCGAAGGAGATCGCCTGCACGGCGGCCACCGGCAGCGAGAAGAGTATCCCCAGCGCCGCGCCGAAGCCGGAGCCGGACGAAACGCCGAGAATGTCGGGGCTGACCATCGGGTTACGGAACAATCCTTGATACGCCGCGCCCGCCAGAGACAGCGCCCCGCCCGCCGCGATGGCCGCGATGAGCCGCGGCAGGCGGATGTTGAGCAGCACCACCGGCAGATTGGCGTCGGCGCTCGCACCGGTAAAAAGCCATGACAGAATCGCCGGCGGCGAGACCGGATAGCGCCCGATGCCGAGCGACAACACGCTTACTCCGCAGAGCGCGGCGAAGCAGACGAGAATCAGCGATACACCTTTCATCGAGCTGCTCAGTTCAGAATGCGTAGTTCATCGACATGACATACTCGCGTCCGGCTTCCGGATAGCCCTCCGCGACCTCGTAGTTCCGGTCGAAAAGATTGTTGACCGCCGCGTGAAGCGACAGCCCATCGGTAAGCCCGGCATTCATGTGCAGATTCACGAGGCCATAGGGCGCAGCCTTGTACTTCCCGTCACTGGTGCTGTAGCGTTTCGTGTTGTATTCGCTCTCGACAAGCAGCCAGGTTTTGTCGTCGAGCAGGAACTGCACGTAGCCGGTCAGTTTGTGCTTCGGCACGTCGGTGAAGACCAGATCGGGATTGCTGTCGTTCTGCCGGTCGATGTAGCTGTATGCGACATGGGTTTTCAGCCAGCCGAGCGGCTGCCAGTCCGCCGATGACTCGAAACCGGTGAAGGTTGACTTGCCGGTGTTCTGCATCTGCCAGAGCCAGGTGCTGCTCGCCGTGTCGTAAACGACATTGTTCACCTGCTGGATGGTGTCGTCGAGCTTGCTCTGATAGACCGACGCATGGAGCGAGAAGTTACCGGATGGCGTGAAAGCGTAATCGACGCCGTAGTTCAGGCTGCTTTCGGGATCGAGGCCGGGGTTGGCGATAGCCTGACCCATCCGGTAGGAGTAGCGATCCTTCAGCGTTGGGAAGCGCGTCGTCTTCGCCACATAGCCGGTCAACACATTGCAATCGTCAAGGTGTCCGACCACGGCAAGCTGCGCGTTGGTGGCCTGATTGTCTTCAAGCTGAAAGTTCCGAATCACTGTATGGGTATCGTCGGTGAACTCCTGCGCCTCGATGGTGGAGCGAAAATCCTGCCGGACACCGGCGATGATCGACAGATTTTTCGAGGCGTTCCAGGTGTTCTCGACGGCAATCGAGAAGGTGTTGTCCGCGAACCGCAGCGGCTCCTGGCCGGTGTCGCCGATTTCGTTGTGCATGTCGTACTTGTCGTGCAGCGCAACTTTCAGAATGTCGCTCTGCGCGATGCTGGCGCCGAACTCCACCGATCCGCCAACTGTGTGGTCGTCGTAGCGGCTCGAAAAAGTTTTTGGGGGCTTCGTCTGGGTGGTGTAGGTCGCGTCGTCGTAGCTTTCGAGTGAGTTGTAGTAGTTGTCGAAATATGCCCTCGTTTTCAGGTAGCTTTTCTCGCCGAGGCTGGTGCGGCCGATGTAGTAGAGGCTTGTCTTGTCCCAGTTGGTGAAGCGCCAGTAGCGCGTTTTGTTGCTCGGATTCGATCCGGTATAGACCGGCACGCCCTTGACCGAGTGCTGACTGTTGAAGGTGATGGCGTATTCGTCCGTGCTGTTTGGCGTATAACCGACCTTGACCGTGGCGTTCCGGTCGCGGGTATCGGAGTTGTCGCGCTCGCCCCCATCTTCGTTCGCAACGGCCTCAAACGAGGAGGAGAGCGGCATGAAGTCGCGACTCAGCAAGGAAAGGCCCGCCTGCACGTACCACTTGCCCTGATTCGAGCCGATGTTGACGGCCCCGAATCCGGCATCGATCTGGTCGTTGCCCATCGATCCGCCAGCTCTGACATTGCCTTCGAGCTTTTTTTCCGGCTTGCGGCTGACCATGTTGATCGCGCCGCCAAGCGTGTTCGGGCCGTACAGCACGGCGGTAAATCCTTTTGATACATTGACTTCCGACAGGTTCATCGTCAGAAACCGGTTGGGATCAACATAACCGTCGTAAGGAACGTAGAGCGGAACACCGTCGAGATAGAGCGGTACCTGGCGCATGTCGAAGCCGCGCACGTAAACCATCCCCTCGTTGCGCCCGCCGACATTGCTGATAGTGACGCCAGGCAGAAGATTGGCGGCTTCGGAGAGATTCTGCTTGTCGAGCTTCTCCATTTCGGCGGTCGGAACCGTTTCGGCGGAGTCGGCGCTCTTGCCCGTGACGACGATCTCGCCTGCCGTGAAGACCGGCGCGGCGCTGTCGTCGCCCGATAACGAGGTTTCGGCGGCCATCGCTGGCCTGACCGAGGCCAACAGCAACACCATCAGAACTGCTTTTTTCATGGATATGGTTGATTTCGTTATAACTTTTAATACATAATGCTACGCAAAAAAAGAGCTATCCGGCGCTTTCGGCGATCTTGCTAGAAAGCTCTTTCGATCCCACCGGAACGTTCCGCACTCTGACGTACCGCCCGATGTGGTACACCACCGGCTCCGGCAAAACGGCGGAAAATTCCTCGCGACCAAGCTTGTCGAGCGTTGTGCGGACAAACGCCTCGCCGGGCCACCCGGCCTTGCTGACCGCCACGACCGGCGTCCCGTCCGCCACGCCCTCCTCGCGGAACACCCGCAGGATGCCCGGCAGGTTCGCCGTGGCCATGTAGAAGACGACGGTCGCGCCGTGGCCGAGCAGCCGCGCGGCATCGCGGATGAGCGCGAAGTCGTCGGTAATCGTGGCGGCGATGATGTTGAGCACGGCGTCGCTCTCGAACTTGCGGCTGATCGGCAAGGCGTAGGCGCTCGCCGCCGCCGCTCCGGCGGAGATGCCGGGGATAACGGCCCACGGAATGCCGAGCCGCGTGAGTACGTCGCCCTCATCGACTTCGCCGCCGAACAGCGCCGGATCGCCGGTTTTCAGCCGCACGACGCGCAATCCCTTCTCGCGATGCTCGCGAATCGCCACGATCATCGGCGTCTGTTCGCGACGCCCCTTGCCGGTTTCATACGGCGAACGATCCACGCGAACAATCGCGGCGCGTTCGGATGCCAGCGCGAGCACCGGCTCGACCGTCCCGCAGTCGTAGAGGATGACGTCGGCCTCGCGGATGGCCGCCGCGCCGCGCACCGTCAGCAGCTCCGGATCGCCCGGCCCCGCGCCGACGATGATAACCCTGTTTTCTCCATGCTCCGCCATCTGCTGAATCACTTTACGACTTTCGTTATTTCCTGCAAAACATAACGCCTGACAAAAAAAGAGGCGAAGTACTTTTCTTGTCAGAATTTGCGACATCTTCACCATTATTCAAACAATTCCTACCTATTGGTATATAAATTTACAGAAAACAGCTTTTCTTATTCAAGAATTAAGGTTTCTTCACTCCATCCATTGCCGTAAAAGAAAAATTTCAAATATTTGAAGCAGTGCGTTATAACAGAGCCAACAGATCGATTTGACCCCATGTATTCGCGCATCCAGACGCTTGACAAGAACCGGCCTGGAAACGAGGAAATCCGGCTCACCGCCGCAGGATACGCCATGCCGCTTTCAATGCATCATCTCAACAACGCTTATCTCCATCAATTTCCATCAGGAGTAACACCATGAACATCAGTGCACGCAACATCTTCAAGGGTTCCATCTCGTCGATCGTCAAGGGCGCGGTCAACGCCGAAGTGACCATAACGCTCGCCAGCGGCGCTCCGATTGTATCGATCATCACCATCGGCGCCGTCGAAAGGCTCGGCCTGCAAGAGGGCATGGCGGCCAGCGCCATCATCAAGGCGAGCACGGTCATCCTCGGCACCAATCTGCACGACGCGAAAATGAGCGCCCGGAACATCCTCTGCGGCACCGTCACCCGCGTGATCGACGGGCCGGTCAGTTGCGAGGTCGATCTGGAGATCGGCGGCGGCGAGGTGCTGTCGGCGGTCATCACCCACGGCAGCGCCGAGAAGCTCGGCTTCGCCGAAGGCGGCCACGCCTGCGCCATCTTCAAGGCGTCGAGTGTGATCGTCGGCGTGGAGTAAATTCTTAAAAAATCACTCCTGCACTGGAAACCATTGTTCATGTCATAAAAGAGCTGATCGCCGAGGGAAAAATCAGGCATTTCGGATTGTCCGAAGCTGGCGCGGCAAGCATCCGCAAAGCCCACGCCGTGCCGCGCTTAACGCCGGAAAATATCGAGGCCAATCTCGCGCTGGTGGAGCTTGTCAAAGAGATCGCCACCGAAAAAAAGCGACCCGCGCGCAGCTCGCCCTGGCATGGCTCCTTGCGCAAAAGCCGTGGATCACGCCCATTCCGGGAACCACGAAAACCAGCAGGCTTGAGGAAAACCTCGGAGTGGCATCGCTGGAACTCTCCCAAGCCGACCTTCAGAAAATCGAAACGCCCCTGTCAGGCATCAAAATTCATGGCGAGCGTTACCCGGCGCAACAGCAGAAGCTCGTCGGAACATCGCTCACATCACAAACCGTTTGAGCACCTCGACATGCAAGGAACGATCGTAAAACCAACCTTTTGAATGAGAGACTATCATGGAAAAAGTCATGGTCATCATCGGCCCCGGCTCGATCGGCCAGGCGATTGCTCGCCGCGTGAGCGCCGGAAACCATGACGCCGCTTGCCAAAGATGAGCTGAACGGACCGCAAGGCGAAGGGTACAGGCGCATGATCGAGGCCGGTCCGGCTGGCCGGGCTGGATGGCGGCGTGACGGCCTCCTGGTGGTTTGGCGAACTCGCGCCGCAATAAACAAATCCGGAGCCGCCACGCCCATGACCGGCATCAGCAAATCCGGTTTGTTTCAGGCGCACAAGAACGCCTTGGGGATTGCGTATGAAACGGATACAACAGTTTAACCGATAACTCTTATAATTTTATAAACTTATAGCTTTATCAGCAACACTCGCAGAACAATGGTGTAACAAATTTTTCATCCAAATCGATAAACAACGCGCGCCAACGATCAATCCCGGAGTCCAACCAAATCAACTTTCGCAACTGGCAATTCAGGTCGAAATCACCGCCCGTCCCTCCATGTCGAACAGCACGAAGGTCAGCGGCGTGTCGGGGAGCCATTGGCGGCAGGCGCGATGGCATGCTTTGGCGATGGCCGGATAGAGCGGTTCGTCGCTTCCGAACGGCACAATCTCCATCATGTTTCGTACGAGGCGGAGGTCGGCGAGCTGGCTCGTGATTGCCGGGCTGTAGCCGAGGTCGGCGGCGAGGGTGGCGAGCCATCGGGGATCGAGGGAGACGACGCGGCTGGAGAGGTCGGCCTCGCCCTGGGCGAGCTTGGTAGCTTTGGCGAGCATGACGCCAACGATGACATGGCTGAAACCACCGTTTTCACGCACCAGTTCGAGGGTGCGCCCGATGAAGTTGCCGTAGTGGATGCTGGTCAGTTCCGGCAGGTCTGGGTAGAGCGTGCGGAGATGACGTTCGCTCCGTAGGCCGGAGGTGAGGGCGAGGGTCGTGCAACCGTTGGCGGCGGCGACAGCGACGGACTGGCGGATGCTGGCGAGCCACGCCTCCATCGAGTAGGGCACGACCTCGCCGCTGGTGCCGAGAATCGAAATGCCGCCGGTGATGCCGAGCCGGGCGTTCATCGTTTTGCGGGCGACCGCCTCCCCGCCCGGCGCTGAAATCGTGACCGCGACAGCGGAGCGCAAAGCGCGCTGGCGCAGCTCGGCGGCGATGCACTCCCGGATCATCCCGCGCGGCACCGGGTTGATCGCCGGTTCGCCGGGCGAAATCTCAAGGCCCGGCAGCGTCACTTTGCCTACTCCTTCACCCCGCAGAAATCGCACCTCGCCAGGCTCGCCGTCAAGCAGCAGCGAGACCTCGCTGACAATCAACAGGCCGTGCGTCACGTCTGGGTCGTCGCCCGCGAACTTCCGCACACCGCACCGCGCCCGCCCTTGCTCCGCGCTGTACGAGACGATGCCGAAGCTGGCGACCTTGCCGGACGGCAGCGTGATCGTGATCGAGTCGGGCGCGGTGCCGTCGAGCAGCGTGATCACGGCGGCCTTCGTGGCGGCGGCAGCGCAGGCTCCGGTGGTGTAGCCCGTCCGGAGCGGCTTCAGCGTGGCGGCGTCCGGCAGCAGCGCTTCAAGCTCCTCGACGGATGTTGCCACCGTATCGTACTCGGGCGCGGAGGGACGGCGGATGACAATCAGCGGAATGGCGCACCGCTCGGCAACCCGGAGCTTCACCGGAAAAAAGCCGGACTCGCCACTCTCCTTCGCGAGCAGGCAATCGACGCCGTGCTCCCGCACGATCGCTTCGAGCGCCTCGTCCGGGCCGTCGGGATTCATCGGCAGCAGCTTCGCTTCGGGAAATCCTTCGCGCCGCGCCAGCTCCATCGAAGCCGATAACGGCAGGATGCGCAGAAGCATCTCGCGCCGACGCCACCACGGGCGCAACGGCGAGACGGATTGCACGCCGGTCAGGGCGAGCAGCTTCGTCGGAGCGAGACGTTCCAGCAGCGCGATGGCTTCCGGGAAATCGGCGACGGAATGAAGTCCGTCAAAATCAGGAAAAGTCACCGGCGCTCTGTCGAAGCGGATCAGGCGGATGGCAAAACGCTTGCAAAGCTCGAACACCGAGCGGTGCAAACGCGAAGCAAAGGGGTGGGCGGCGTCGATGACAAGGCGGACTCCGTGCGAAGCGATGAGTTCCGTGATCGCCGCCTCGTCGAGCGCGCCGTGGCGGAATTCGCCGTGCGAAGAGGCGAACGGCTCGACGCGGGTTTTGGTCGAGTAGATGAAAGGGAGACCGAGCCGGTCGAGCAAGGCCGCCGCCTGCCGCCCCTCGGTGGTGCCGCCGAAAAGCAGGATCACGCCGCCCGCCTCATGCGCCATGACCTTCGCGGAAACCGTGCGTGAACGATGGATCGTAGAGCTTCGAGCGCCCGCCGCGCGCACCGATCGCCTCGCCGACCACCAGCAGCACCGTGCGGGTTTTGCCGCTCTGCCGGACGAGCGCCGACAGCTCGTCGAGCCGCCCGCGCCACACCTGCTGGTCGTCCCAGGTGAGCCGGTAGCAGACCGCCACGGGGGTTTCGGGCGGGTAGTGTGCGAGCAATTCGGCCTGCACCTCGTCGCTCCATTCCGCACTCAGGTAGATGCACATGGTCGCCCGGGCGCGGGCCAGCTCCGAGAGCCGCTCCTTGTCCGGCACCGGCGTCCGCCCGCTGCCGCGTGTGAGGATGATGGTCTGCACCTTTTCCGGTACCGTGAACTGCGACTGCAACACCGCTGCCGCCGCCTGGAACGACGACACGCCCGGCACGATTTCGTACTCGAATCCCTCGGCATCGAAAAAAGCCATCTGCTCCTGGATCGCCCCGTAGATCGACGGATCGCCGGTGTGCAGCCGCACGACGAATTTGCCCTGCCGGTAGAACTGCTCCATCAGATCGAACTGCTCTTCGAGCGGCATCGATGCCGAGCTTCGCACCAGCGCCCCCGGCCCAGCGCAGTGGGTGAGCTTCTCCGGCACGAGGCTACCCGCGTAGAGGATCAGGTCGGCCTGTTCGAGGTAGCGCCTGCCCCTGACCGTCACCAGCTCCGGATCACCCGGCCCCGCCCCGACAATGGCGATGCGCCCCCGCCGTTCGGCCCCGCGCAAAAGGCTGACGGCGAAGGTGTAGTGGCGCGGCTGACCTTCGGGAACGCCCGCCAGCGCGACCTTCTGCTTCTCCACCAGCCACCGGTTCTCGCCGGAAAGCAGCGCCGCCGAAGCCTCGGAGACGCTGTGTACACCGGTCTTGCGAAAGACCACGTCGGACGGATTGGGCACCGGCCCGGCGCTTTCGAGCTGCTCCGGCGAGAAGCCCGTCAGCGCCACGCCGCACGCTTGGGCAAAGGCGACGAACGCCTCTTCGTCCAGCTTGAAATCGACCGAACCCACGCCGCGGATCGAACGCGGCGACAACCCCGCAGCGGCAAGCTCCGCCGTGATCGAGCGGACGAACCGTGCGGGATCGATGCCCCGCTCCGACCCGACCCCGACGCAGAGCACCTTCGGGCGATAGCAGATCGTCTGCACCGGCGCCTCGATCAGACGCGGCGTGACGGCGAGCAAGAGACGGCAGGCGCTGAAATCGACCTCCTCGTAGCGATACGCCATCGTGACGAACGGCGGCGCGGTGCGTTCGAGCTGGTCGGTGAGCGAGTCGCGAATGTCGAGCAGCAGCGTCGTCGGCTCGTGGTTCACGAACGCCGCCATCGCCGTGGTGATCGACTCCCCGGCGACCGGCGAGGCGAACTCGACGCCCCACCCCTCTTCGCGCCCCAGAATGTCGAGCGGCCACAACCCCTGCACATCGCTCGACGTGCTCAGCACAGCCTGCGCCCCGAGCAAACGCGCGAGCCGCCCCGCCAGCGCGTTCGCCCCGCCCGCATGACCCGACAAAACGCTCTGGACGAAGCGCCCCGACTCGTCGCAGTTGATGACCGCCGGATCGCTGTGCTTGCCCTGCAACACCGGCGCAATCGAGCGCACGCAGATGCCGAGCGAGCCGATAAAGACAACGGCGTCGAAGCTGCCGAACGACTGCCGGACAAAGGCCGCAACGCTCTCGATGGATTCGACACCATCGGCGGCGCGGGACGAGAACAGCCCGCACCCGGCAAAACCGTCGGCGGCAAGCAGGCTTTTCAATGAGTGGCCGAGAGCGATTCCGGTTTCGGTGATGGCGATAATGGCGATTCGTTCGTGCATGGGTTATGGGTTTAGTTTCACCGCCTTCATGACCGTCACCGGATTGTGCTCGCCAACGGCCAGCTTGAGCGGCTCGGCGAGTTCCATGCCGTGGCGGACGGCGCGGGCGGCGAAGGCTTCGGCGCTCGTTTCGCGGACGGCGTTCATGACCACCCGGCCTCCGGGAGCGAGATGGCTCGCGACAACATCGAACACCTCGTCGAGCCGGTCGCCGTGGCCGCCGATGAAGACCGCATCGACGCCGTCGCTACCACACAACGCGCAGTGATCCTGTTCGAGAAAGTCGCCCATCACCTTCGCGATGCCGGGCGCTCCGAAGCGACGGGCGTTCTTCTCCAGCAGGGCGTCGCACTCCGGACGCTTCTCGAAGGCGGTCACCGCGAGGCCCGGAAACCGGAGCCGCGCTTCGATGGCGACCGAACCGGTGCAGAAGCCCACGTCCCAGAAGGTTCGCGCCCGGCCCAGCTCCAGCGCGGCGAGGGCCGCCAGGCGGAACGGCATTTTGGTAATCATGTTGGGCCGTCCCGGCAGGCCGTCGAAAAGATTTTCGGGAATGCCGAACCAGCGCTTCGGCAGCTCGGTGGCTTCGAGAATGAGGCAGTTCAGTCTGCCAAATTCCATCCCGGCAGCCTCATCGAGCGTGCAGCGCGTTACCCGCTCGCTCTGGCCGCCAAGCGATTCGCCGACCACCATGCGGTAGCCAGAATAGCCAAAATCGAGCAGCCGACGCACTACCTCCGGCGGGGTTTTGCGGGTGTCGGTCAAGACGCCGATGAGCCGCTCGCCTGCGATCAGGGCGCAATCCAGCTCCTCCCAGCTTCGCCCGGTGAGCGAGGCGTGGCGCATCGACTGGTACGGCATCAGGCAACGCTGCGCGAGCATCTGGAGCGAGTGGAACGACGGAAAGCTTTGGATCGAGGCGCCGGGAAAGCGCTTCCGCAAGGTTGCGCCAAAGCCGTAGAAAAAGGGATCGCCCGAAGCGAACACCACCACCGGATCGTCCGCCCCGGCAAGTTGCGACAGCGCCTCGTCGATCGGCGGTGCGATGGTGATCCAGCGGGAACCGGACGGCAGCAACGCGCTGACGATTTCGCGATGGCGCTCCCCGCCCGCGAAGATTCGGGCCGCGCGAATCGCTTCGATGGCGGCGGGATCGAGATGCGGCTCCGCGCTGTCGCTGAGGCCGACGAGCGTGAACTGCTCAGACATGGCACCCCGGATTCATCGCCTCCGCCTCGTCGAGGCTGAAGGCTGCGTTGACGATGGTGGCCGCGATGGCGCTGCCCCCCTTGCGCCCCTCGATGAGGGCAATCGGCGTCGCGCCCGCCGCCGCCTTGAGCCGGTGCTTCGACTCGACCACGTTCACGAAGCCGACTGGCGCGCCGATCACCCCCATCGGCGCGAAGCCGCCGCGATGCAACAGCGACGCCAGCTCCAGGAGCGCCGTCGGGGCGTTGCCGACGACGAAAAGGGCGTCGGGATGCTCCCCGGCGGCGAGCCGCATCCCCGCCTGGCTGCGCGTGATGCCCGCGCTTCTGGCCAGCCCGGCCACGCGCTCGTCGTGCAGGTAGCAGCGCACCGTCACGCCGTAGCGCTCCAGCGCCGCCTTGCGCAGGCCCGACTGCACCATCGTCACGTCGGTGACAATCGTCGCGCCGCCGCCGGTCAGCGCCTCGTGCCACCGCCGGATCGCGCCGGACGAGGCGTGGAACAGCTCCTGCATCTCGAAATCGGCGGTGGTGTGGATCGTGTGCATGACCGCCCAGCGCTCATCGTTCGGGCGACCGTCCGGCTTCATCAGCCCGGCGATGGTGCGGAAGCTGCCGCTCATGATCGACTGGCCGACCGGTTTCGTGTCATCCTTTTCCCGGCTGAAGTAGCCCCTCGGCGTCATCATCCGTTCATCCGAAAAGAAGGTGGTCGAGTTGCCCACCAGCATCACGGTGAACATGTCGAGCGAGTCGGGATCGAACTCGCCGAGCGTCGTCAGCACCACCGACTCGTCGCTGCGCGTCACGTTGCGGACGATCCCGACCGGCGTCGAAGGCGAGCGGTGGCGCAGGAACAGCTCTTTGAAGCGATGAATCTGCCAGTAGCGGTCGCGACTGCGCGGATTGTAAACCGCCGTCACGAAGTCCGCCGAAGCCGCCGCCTCGATCCGCTTTTCGATCACCTCCCACGGCGTCATCAAATCGGAGAGCGAAATGGCGCAGAAGTCGTGGCTCACCGGAGCGCCGAGCCGCGCGGCGGCGGCCTGAAACGCGCTGATGCCCGCCAGCACCTCGACCGCGACATCCGGCCAGCGCCCGCTCGCGTGCAGTTCGAGAATCAGCGGTGCCATGCCGTAGATGCCTGCGTCGCCCGAACTGACCACCACGACCCGCCGCCCTTCGGAGGCCAGCGCGAACGCCTGTTCGGCCCGCCGCATCTCCCCGGTCATGCCGGTGGCGACGGTCTGGACGGAGTCCGGAATCAGGTGCCCGATGCTTTTGAGATAGCCGGTGTAGCCGACCACCGCATCGGCGCTACGGATCGCATCGAGCACCTGCGGGGTCATCATCGAGTCGCTTCCGGGGCCGAGGCCCGCGACGGTAATTTTGCCGTTCATGACGTAAATGGCGAAAGGGTTGAGTGCCGACAATGCGGTGAGCAAACCAGCAGCGAAAAATAGGGGATGGCGCGATCCCGCAAGGCGTCGATCTCCATCGTGATGAACTCGCCCGCCATGCCCACTTTTTCAGCGTAAAGGAAGGGCTTGCCGTAGCGTTCGAGGAAGCCGACCAGCTCATCTCTGACCGTCGAGAGCTTCATCGCCACCACGGTGCTATGGCTGGCGAGCGCGCGTTCGAGTTCGCCGATCTCGTCGATCTGCGCTAGCACGAGCACGCTGTCGCTTTGCAACGCGAGCGGCATTCCGGCAACCGACCCGGCGGCGATGAAGGCCGGAATGCCCGGCGTCATCGAGCAGTCGAGACCATCCTGCCGGGCGCGTTCGATAATCGCCGATGCGGTGCTGTAAAAGCCCCCGTCGCCGACGCTCACCACCGCCACGCGGCGGCCCGCCCGGACATCCTCCGCCATCGCGGCGTAGTTGACCGCATAACTCGCCTCGGCAGCCCCGCGCGAACGCGACATCGGCACCAGCATCCCCCGGAGCTTCGACGGATCGAGATCGTACGCATCGAGAATATCGAGCGCCACGCTCGTCACCGCGCCCGAAGCGCTGACCGTGCCGGGATAGTAGATCGCATCCGCCTCGCGAAGCTGTTCCAGCGCCCTGACGGTGATAAGCCCGGGATCACCCGGCCCAAGCGAAACGCTGATGAGAGAGCCTTGTTTGTTCATTGGTTGCATGTAAAAGTCAGTAACAGTGTCTTGTTTCCCTGGGAACGCCGAGCGCCTGCTCGGCATCTTCTCGGAGGTTCATTTTTTATTACTTCGATAATGAAAACTCTTCAACAATTGCTCCGGACTTTAGTCCGGGGTTTATGGATAGTGCCAAATAAACAAGGGCTTTAGCCCAATTTCTTCTTATTGTGGTATCAGGCTTCTCTTGTCGCCAAAGCAATAAAAGATGAATGCTGAGTGAATTCAGCTCAGGGCAGACACACAGGTCTGCCCCTACAAAAGAATCAAAACAACAGCCCCCTCCCCACCCATCACGATAACAGCTCAATACCGTGGTCTTCAGCGGTTTCGAGAATCCGCCTGGCAAAAATCGAGGCGAAGCGGTCGTCCGAACCGAGGCCCTCCATGCGGGTCTCGACCCGGCATCCGGCGGCCTCGAACGCGCCCTTCCACGAGCCGGGGTCGTCGTCGGCAATGTCGTTGTGCGCGTGGTCGCCCGCCGTAATCATGAACGGGCGCAGCAGCACCGCTTTCCGCCCATTGCCCGTCACCTCGGCGACGATCTGTTCGACGCCGGGCCGCCCCTCGACCATGCCGATGTGAATTTCCGCGCCCGGATAGCGGCTGCGCATCACGTCACCGGTTTCGTGAAACGCGCCCGACGAGAAAAAGTCGTTGCCGTGCGCCACATAGACCAGCGCCGCGTCGAGCTGGCGGGCGCGTTCGACGTCATCATCGAACAGCGCGGCCACCTCCTCGATGTCCTCGGCGTAGTCGTGCTCCACGCCACAGGTGCCGAGCGCCGGGCGCGACAGCACCACCTTCTCGAAGGGCGACCAGACCCGCTTGATGGTGCGGATCGACTGGAGCGCCGAGACGTAGGATTTCAAGTCCTCGAACTGCTCGCCATGATACATGTGGGTCGGCTGAACGATGATCGTCCGGTAGTTGCCGTCCTGCAGGTTGCCGATCGCGCCGAGGAAGCCCTGCACGTTCAGAAACTCCTCGGAGACCCCCTCGTCGAGCCACTTCCGGGGATCGCGACGCCGCGCCGACCAGATGTTGCGTACCATGTTCGAGGTGAAGCAGTGTCGCACCTCGATACCGGGCAACTGCGCCCGCACCTGCCGCCGGATGTTCTCCAGCGACGGCAGCGCCGACGGATACGTGGTGCCAAAATGGGCGAGCAAAATCGCCTTCTTGTTGATCTGCGAACGCTTTTTGTGTTTGCTCATGCTGGTTGAAGCTGTGATTTTCCCAGATCAGTCTGATCCGTCTGATCTTTTTTCTTGCTCGCCACCTCCTCCGGCACGGCGTGTTCGCCGATGATGAACACCACCGGCAACGGCAGTTCGCGCTCGCGGAGCTGTTCGACAATCGTGCCGAGCGTGGCCGCGACCAGCCAGACCCTGCCACTATTTTCCATTGATCTCTTGCTCCTCTTTCATCAACTTTAAAATTTTTCTGGCCCCGCTGATCGTCATTGCCGTGCCGGGCAGATCGAAGCCGTCCTTCGTGGAAAGAATCTCCAGCAGATGCGCAATGCGTGGCAGGCGAAGCCCGGCCTGACGGAGGAGATCGCGGTGCTCGAACATCGAGGTGACTTCACCCTCGAAGAGCACCTGCCCGCGATCCATCACGCAGGCCCGGTCGCAGAAGAGCGGCACCATCTCGATGTCGTGCGTGGCCACCACCACCGTCATGCCGGAGGAGCGTTGCAGTTCGCGGATGAAGCGCATGATGCCGTCCGCGCCTTGCGGATCGAGTCCGGCGGTCGGCTCGTCGAGCAGGAGCACCGACGGCTCCATCGCCAGCACTCCGGCCAGCGCCACCCGCTTCTTCTGCCCGAAGCTCAGGGGGTGCACCGGCTTGCGAGCCAGTTCCGCGACGCCGACCAGCTCCATCGCCGCGTCGATCCGCCGCCGCGTCTCCGGCTCCGGCAGGCCGAGATTGCAGAGGCCGAAGGAGATGTCCTCGTAAACGCTCGACGCGAAGAGCTGCGCGTCGGGGTTCTGGAACACGATGCCGACCTTCTGGCGCAGCGCTTTCAACCCCTTCGCGGAGTAGTCGAGCGGCTCCTCGCCGAAAAGCACCCGGCCCGAACGCGGCTTCAGGATGCCGTTGAAGCTGAGAAGCAGCGAGGACTTGCCCGCGCCGTTGCCGCCGAGCAGCGCCGTCACCTCCCCCGCGCGGATCGAAAGATCGACGCCGTCGAGCGCCACCGTGCCGTCCGGCCAGACGCACCGGAGCGCCTCGGTTCGGAGAATATCCGGTGACGCCATCAGAAAAATCTCCCGGAGTGCGCGGCGATGGCAACGCAAAGCAACGCCGCCTCGACCAGCGCGATGCCCGCAAGCGACGGCTGCCGTGCTCCGCTTGACGGAGCCAGCACGCGGATCGCGCCGTCGTAGCCCCGGCACTCCATCGCCACGTACAGCTCCTCCGAGCGCCGGGCCGAAAACACGAAAAGATTCGAGGCGAGCGAGGCAAGGGAACGGAACGAGGCCGCCGTGCCCGCGTAGCCGAGCCGCGAGCGCTGCGCGGTGGCGATCTCCGAAGCCGTCCCGAAGAGCAGAAACACGAAGCGATAGACGAGCAGCGTCATCTCGATGAAGAGCGCCGGAACCCCCACCGCCGCCATCGAGCGCCCGAGATCGGCGACCGGCGTCGTGAAGGCGACGAAGTAGAGGCACGAAACCGAGGCGAGCGCCCTGAAGCAGAGATGCGCCGCCATCGCGACTCCCGTAGCGGTGACGCCGATATTTGCTCCGCCAAGCGGCGCTGAGACGACGAACGTCTCCGGATGCGCCGACATATCGACGGCCACCGCCGCCGTGCCGATCACCAGAAATCCCGCCGGAAGCAGCAGCCAGCGAAGATAGTCGGCGGGACGAACGCCCCCTTTCAGCACGATCGACGCGCCCATCAAGCCGAACACCAGCAGCGAGAACGGCACGGAGTTCGCCCACAGCGCCATCGCGATGGGCGGCAGCGCGTAGAGCAGCTTGAAGCCCGGCGCGACATCACGCAACCGGGATCGCGCGGCGTGTTCGTCGAGCGTCATCACGCCTGCCCCGCGTCGGCGGATTCGCCCTTGCCCCGCAGAAATCCGAGGCCATAGCCCAGCACACCCGCGCCAATCGCCGCCTGCAACGCAAAGAGCAGGCTCGCGACCTCGCCGCCCGGCGGCTCCCAGAAGGGCGCGAACCACGGCTTGTACTCGGGGTGCAGTTGCGTGATCGCCTCCTCGGCCTGGCCATCAGCGCCGCCGAATTCGGCATGTTTGAGCGTCATCAGCGGCACGACCGCCAGCGCAACCACCAGCGCCGCGAGCAAGAGATTTTTCAGGATTGACCGTTTCATCACTTCACCTCCCCGGAAAGCGTTGCGCCGCCAAACATGGTTTCACCGGCATACGAGCGGATGGCGTTCCAGACCATCACCGTCAGGATGCCCTCGCTCACGGCGAGCGGAACCTGCGTCACGGCGAAGATGCCGAGAAACTTGAACAGGGCGGCGGCAAACCCGCCGGTCGCCGAAGGAAACGCAGCGGCAAGTTGCAGCGACGTAACCACATAGGTCACCAGATCGCCCAGCGCCGCGCCGAGAAAGACCGCCATCGAACGCGGAGCCTTCATGCCGTCGGCGAGTTTGTAGATGCCGTACGACACGAACGGCCCGGCGATGCCCATCGAAAAGAGGTTGGCGCCAAGCGTGGTCAGCCCGCCGTGCGCAAGCAGCAGCGCCTGGAAAAGCAGCACGATCGCCCCGAGCACGCTCATCACCGACGGCCCGAACATGATCGCCCCGAGGCCAACGCCGGTCGGGTGCGAGCAGCTCCCGGTCACGGAGGGAATCTTGAGCGACGAGAGCACGAACGCGAACGCCCCCGCCATCGCGAGCAGCAACTTCATGCGCGGATTGTCGGCAACGATCTTGCGCATCGACCGGAAGCCGAGCACGAAAAAGGGCAGCGAAACCGCCGTCCAGAACAGACTCCACGAAGGGGGCAGGAACCCCTCCATGATGTGCATCGCAAATGCATCGCCACTGCCGAAAAGCAGCATGAAGGCCGCCATCAAAGGCACGGCGATAAAGCGGAATTTCAGATTGGTCATGGTTATCCTCCTTTAGTTGAATCGCGCGGCCACGCCCAGCAGCAAAGCCGTATCGGGTTCGGCATCGTTCAGGCCGCCCTTGATGCCAAGATCGAAATCGAAGTTTTCGGCAACGCTGTAGATCAGCCCGCCCACCACGAAGGCGGGATGCGTTCGCGATCCTTTCTCTTCGGCGGTTTCAATGCCGATATCGGCCACCGCCCTGAGCTTTTCCGAAAACGCATATTCGCCCGCGATGGATGCGTTCCAGACGTGCTTGTTACACGCCGCCGCATCCTCGTCGAGTTCGTAAGCGTTGCGATGGTAGCCAGCGTTGGCGTGCAGCGTCAGCGGCCCAAGCTCTTTCGTGGCGATCAGCACCGCGCCTCCCGTCACCCGCCCGACGCCAAGCCCCTTGTCGGCGTCACCGGTCGGCAGGGAGATGCCGGGTTTCACGGCGAGGCTGAAGCCGCTCTTTTCGCTCTCGAAGAACCGCCACTTGAGTTCGACCGTCATATCGCCGATACCACTTTCATCGGCGGTAACAAGCTGACCTTCCTGATTCTGATACCACAGGTACGGCAACCCCGCAACCAGATCGATATTCTGCGCCACGCCGAAGGAAACCACCACTGCGGCTTCGTTTTCACGCTCTTTTATCGTGATGCCGCCGTCGGTCTCACTGTTGGAGGAAAATCCGGTCGTGCATTCGACCTGCCAGCCGCCAGTGCCCTGGGTGCCGGTATCATCGGTTACGAGCGGATGGGCCGCGTAAGCCGGAGCGGCGCAGCACAGCAATGCTGCCGCCATAACATATTGTTTCATAATCACTTGTTTTCTCGTTTCAGTTCAATTGCCAGAACGGAATGGCGGTCAGCGAATGACCGGAAACAGTAAAATCGTCACAGCCTGAACGGCACTGAAGACAGGTGACAGTGAGCGAGTCATGCCCTGGAGCAATGCGTTGTGCGGCTTGCAGCGAAAAAGATGGAAAATGGCCGATGAGATAAGCGCGGCAGGAGCGATGGGGATCGATTGAAAAGAGCACGGAACGCGCCGGAACGCCAAACGGCGAGCGGTACGGATCGTGATAGACAGGAGGAACGAATCGACTGAGAAGCGAGCGGAACAGCCGGCTGCGCATCGACCAGATCGATGCCCGAACCCAGCCTGTTCCGAAAAGCGGAACGGAGGTGTGTTTCATGGTAGTATGTTGCTTTATTCCCGAAGCCAAAAAATATGAGGCAGGTCTTCTGACTTTCCCGGATTCTGCCGGCCTTCCCATCCCTGAACGGGACAGTGGCATTGTCGGCGAATCTTGTCGCCAGCCTTGCGGCCAGCGCGGGATTACAGCAGCGGGTACTGTTCCGGACTCTCACCGGATTCCCTTTTAAGCCCGCATGTTTCCATGACGGGCACCACATAATCGGATGAAGTATAAGAAAAAAGAGGGTCTGGGCAAATGCTGGACGAATTTTTTTTTCAGCCCGAACAGAATGAATCCCTTGCACCACGTCCTCTCCGCTATCTGGCAAGGTCATCGAACTCCTGCACGATTATCAGAACGGCCACGGCATCGACCTCATGGTCATGGGAGCCTACGGCCACCCGAAAATCCGCCAGTTTTTTATGCGTGGCAAAACGACCAGGATGAGTGGCTCGAGTAAGTGAGATTGACTGTTTTTCGTGGAAACCGCTCCTCGCTCTGATTGAAAAAACGATCGGCGCCCGAACCTCCAGGCGCATTCAGAGGTTAAGATGCTCATCGACGGACAGTCAACATGATTCCGTCCTCTTCACCGGATAGGAGCAATCACCATGTCAGACAACGCAACCGATCGATTTTTCGGGTACCTGAACTGGCTTTTCAATCCATTCCACGGGTTGAAGACAACGGAAGTCTATGACTTGATCGGCACCTCTTCTCTTACCGAGAATGCGCTTTATCTGAATCTTGGCTATTGGCGGGATGCGAATACCATTGATGAAGCCAGTGAAGCGCTTGCGCTGCTTGTGGCGACAAGAGGCGGCATGGGGCCGGGGGATACCGTCCTGGATTGCGGGTACGGTTTTGGTGATCAGGACATCCTGTGGGCCGGGAAAATGAAACCCGAAAAAATCATCGGGCTGAATATTACGACTTCTCAGGTTGAGCGCGCCCGGATGAACGTTGCCGATGCTGGTCTCGAAAAATCAATCGATTTACGGGAAGGTTCGGCAACAGAGATGCCCATTGAAAATGAATCCGTCGATCTGGTTGTTTCAGTGGAAAGCGCTTTCCACTACAGAACTCGCGAGGATTTTTTCAAGGAAGCGTTCCGTGTTTTACGTCCAGGCGGAAGGCTGGTGACAGCGGACATTTTACCGACAAAAAACTCCGAAAACCCCTTCAGGAGAATAGAGCAATGGTTTTCGTGGAACCTTGTGGCAGGAAAATTCAATATCCCGCAAGACAACTACTACCTAATCCCCTCTTACAGAACCAAACTCTCCAAAGCCGGATTTGTCCATATTGATATCAAATCCATCCGTGACGATGTCTATGAACCTCTTCATGCGTATCTGGCAAAAAACCGGACATTTGTCGGCAAGATGCATCCGCTTGCTAAGATTATGGCGCAATTAACCCTGAATCGTTCTGCAGACAGTGTGTACGCCGGCTTGGACTACATCCTTTCTTATGCTGAAAAGCCATAGTTTGAAGCAAGCGGCCATTGGGGTGTGCAAAAATGAATGATACAGAACAGCGTCGATCAAGTGCCTGTTTTAACCCGCCGGTGCTTTATGACAAAACCAGTTTGCTTTGCAAATACAGCATCTGTCCGGAATTGAATGCATAAGCGAAGCGGCAAGGATCATTGGCGATATGTAAATCATTATCAGATTGATCGCAAGATACGAAGCGATGATCCAGTAGGTTGGAGGCAGGGTAATGGAAAAAGAAAGGATATAAAAAAAGCCTGCGAGTCATGCCGCAGGCTTTTGAAAATCGGAGGTGTGTGGGCGGTAGAAGATTCGAACTTCTGACCTCTACCGTGTCAAGGTAGCGCTCTAACCAACTGAGCTAACCGCCCCTTCGAGAAGGCCCTAATATAGGACTTTCCCGGTTGAATCCAAACTCTTTTTATGCGATCTTGCGCTCTTTTCCATCCTTCTTTTCATACACCGGTCCGCCGGTTTTGTCGATGGTTTCGGTCGTGATGACGCACTTCTGCACATCCTTGCGGGTGGGCAGTTCGAACATGATGTCGATCATGACGTTTTCGAGCACGGAGCGCAGGGCGCGCGCGCCGGTGCCGCGTTCGATGGCGATTTCAACCACCCGGTCGAGCGCTTCGGCGGTGAATTCGAGTTCGACGCCGTCCATTTCGAACAACCGCTTGTACTGCTTGACGAGCGCGTTTTTCGGCTCGACGAGGATGTTGCGCAGGGCGACGGCGTCGAGCGGCTCGAGGACGGACATGATCGGCAGGCGTCCGATAAACTCCGGAATGAGGCCGTAGTCGTGCAGGTCGTCCTGCGTGACCAGCTTGAGGATTTCGGGATCGTAGCCGGTCTGCTTGTCCTTGACTTTGGAGCCGAAGCCCATCGAGGATTTGGAGACGCGGCGGGCGATGATTTTGTCGAGGCCTTCAAACGCTCCTCCGCAGATGAAGAGGATATTCTTGGTGTTGATGTTGATGAGCTGCTGCTCCGGGTGCTTGCGACCGCCTTTCGGGGGAACGCCGACCACCGAGCCTTCGAGAATCTTGAGCAGTGCCTGCTGGACGCCTTCGCCGGAGACGTCGCGAGTGATCGAGACGTTGGCCGATTTGCGGGCGATCTTGTCGATCTCATCGACGTAGATGATGCCGCGCTCGGCGCGTTCGAGGTTAAAGTCGGAGGCCTGCAGTAGCCGCGCAAGAATGGTCTCGACGTCGTCACCCACGTAGCCCGCTTCGGTAAGCGAGGTGGCGTCGGCGATGGTGAAAGGCACTTCGAGCAGGTTGGCGAGCGTCTGCGCGAGCAGCGTCTTGCCGGTGCCGGTGGGGCCGATGAGCAGGATGTTGCTCTTTTCGATCACCACCTCGTCGCCAGACGACCAGTCGTGGGCGTCGAGTCGCTTGTAGTGGTTATAGACCGCTACGGCGAGCGACTTCTTGGCCTGCTCCTGACCGATGACGTACTGGTCAAGCGCCTCCTTGATGTTGACGGGGCTTTTCAGGCGCGGCTGGAAAGCGGGTTCAGGCGACTGATCCGGATGGCGGATGGCGCTGATCTCCTTGCGCAAAATCTCTACCGAGCTGAGAATGCAGCGGTCGCAGATGAAGGCTCTCGGCCCAGCGACCATGCTGTTGACCTCCTGGCTTGTTCTTCCGCAGAAGGAGCAAACGACCGGCGGTTCCGATCCGTAGCTTTTCCTTCCGCCGTTCTGGCCTTTACGCGGCTCTTTGTCTTTGATCATTTGGTGGCGGTTGTGATTGCGCGGCTATTGCCGACACGTTCACGCTATTGAAATTATTTGGCTGAAGCCCTGAAATTTTTCGACCATGGCTGAATGAAAGGGCAGACACACAGGTCTGCCCCTACAGTTCACAGCCATTCAGCATTCTCAATTCTCAATTTATACTTCGCCCGTACTTACAGTCCCATACGGGCAAGGCTGTCGAGTACGTGCTGGATCATCATGCTGAGGCGGGGATGCTCTTGTTCGAAGTGGCCCACGGCGTCGCTCATGCGCTCCGTCAGACTCTCCTCGGCGGCAGCTTCATCGCCGCCTTCGACGAGCTTCGAGATGTCCTTGTTCAGCGTGGCGAGCACTTCACCGGTCTTTTCATCGACCGTTCCAAGCTGCCCCAACTCCTGATGAAGGGTTTCGAGCAGCTCTCTCAGTTTTTGCTGTTCCATACAACGTATCCGAATTTATTCACCCATTTTCGTTCTCCTCAAACACTCTCGCTTGCCGATTCGTTCACGGCAGGCTGGTGCCGCCCATCAGGAAGCGGTCGCACTCCCTGGCGGCGGCGCGGCCTTCGTTGATCGCCCACACCACGAGACTCTGACCGCGACGTGCGTCGCCCGCGGCGAAGACCTTGCCGACGCTGGTGAGGTAGCTTTTCTCGTCGGCCTTGATGTTGCTGCGGTTGTCCTGTTCGACGCCAAGCGACTGCAAGAGCTGCGCTTCCGGCCCGAGGAAGCCCATCGCGAGCAGCACGAGCTGCGCCGGGATGATCTGCTCGCTTCCGGAAACCGGCACGGGAATGGTGCGGCCATCCTGCTTCAGCCACTCGACCATCGAGACCTCGACGGCGGTAAGCTGCCCGTTCTCGCCGATGAACTTTTTGGTCATCATGAGGTAGCGGCGCGGGTCCTGGCCCTGCACGGCGGCAGCCTCTTCCTGGCCGTAATCGACCTTGAACACCTTCGGCCATTCGGGCCACGGGTTGTCATCCTGGCGGAAGTCGGCAGGTTTGGGCATGATTTCGAGCTGGATGACGCTCTTGCATCCCTGGCGCAGCGAGGTGGCCACGCAGTCGGTGCCGGTGTCGCCGCCGCCGATCACCACCACATCCTTGCCCTTCGCGGAAAGCGCGGGTTCGGTACCGTCGAGCACGGACTTCGTGCTGGCGCGGAGAAACTCCATGGCGAAGTGGATGCCGTCGAGATTGCGCCCTTCGGCATCGAGGTCGCGCGGGTTGGTCGCGCCGGTGCAGAGCACCACGGCGTCGTACTCGGAGAGCAGCTTTTCGGCCGGGTGGTTCACGCCGACCTCGGCTCCGGTCACGAAGCCAACGCCCTCAGCTTTCATGAGATCGACGCGGCGCTGGACAACATTCTCCTTGTCGAGCTTCATGTTCGGAATGCCGTACATGAGCAGGCCGCCAGCGCGATCGTCACGCTCGAAGACCGTGACCGTGTGGCCCGCCTTGTTGAGCTGATCGGCGGCTGCCAGACCCGCCGGGCCGGAACCGACGACGGCCACCTTTTTGCCGGTGCGAACGGCAATCTGCTTCGGCTCGACCCACCCTTCGGCGAAGGCGTGTTCGATGATCGAGCACTCGATATTCTTGATCGTGACCGGCGGCTGGATGATGCCGAGTACACAGGAGCCTTCGCACGGAGCGGGGCAGACGCGGCCCGTGAACTCCGGGAAGTTGTTGGTTTTCATGAGCCGCTCCCAGGCCTCGCGCCAGAAGCCGCGATAAACGTGGTCGTTCCACTCGGGAATGAGGTTGTGAATCGGGCATCCGGAGGTCATGCCGCCGAGCATCATGCCCGAGTGGCAGAACGGTGTGCCGCAATCCATGCAGCGCGCGCCCTGGTCGGCGAGCTGCTCCGGCGGCATCTCTTCGTGAAACTCCCGCCAGTCCTTTATTCTCTCCAGAGGCTCCCTGTCCGAGGGAAGCGCTCTGCGGTACTCCATAAATCCTTTCAGTTTACCCATAGGTCGTAATACGTTGTTCAGGCGACTCGCCCAATTTCAGTTCCCCGAAACACGGGAAGGATCGTGCACGTTCTTCTCGAAGGCGGCCATGACGGCATCGTCGCCTGTCAGGCCCATCGCTTCGACCTCTTTCATCGCTTCGACGGCGCGTTTGTAGTCGTTCGGCAACACCTTGACGAAACGCTGCGAGGCGTTCGGCCACTCGGCGAGCAACCCCGACGCGAGATCGCTCCCGGTTACCGCCGCGTGCTGCTCGATCTTCGAACGGAGCCACTCCAGCTCGTCCTCGGCTTCGACCGCCGAGAGCGAGACCATATCCTGATTGCAGCGTCCGGCAAAAGCGCCATCGACGTCATAGACGTAGGCCGCGCCGCCCGACATGCCCGCCGCGAAGTTGCGACCCGTCCTGCCGAGAATGATCACCTTGCCGCCGGTCATGTACTCGCAGCCGTGATCGCCCACCGACTCGACGACCGCCTCCATGCCGCTGTTGCGTACGCAGAAGCGCTCGCCCGCCATGCCGCGAATGAACGCCTCGCCGGAGGTCGCGCCGTAGAAGGCGACGTTGCCGACGATGATGTTCTCCTCCGGCGTGAAGGTCGAGGACTTGTGCGGATAGGCGATGATTCTGCCGCCCGAAAGCCCCTTGCCGATGTAGTCGTTGGCGTCACCCATCAGTTCGATGGTCATCCCTTTCGGGATGAAAGCGCCAAGACTCTGGCCCGCCGAGCCGATGAACTTGAGGTGAATGGTGTCATCCGGAAGCCCCTTGTTGCCCCATGCCTTCGTGACCGCATGACCGACAATGGTGCCCGCGACGCGGTTGATATTCTTGATCGGCAGCGTGGTCGAAACCTTTTCGCCGCGCTTGATGGCCGGTTCGCAGATCGCCATGAGGGTCGTCATGTCGAGGCTCTCCTCGATGCCATGATCCTGCGACGTGGTGCAGTACGGCGTATCGTTGTCGCCGGTATCGACCTGGTGCAGAATCTTGGAGAGATCGACGCCTTTGGCCTTCCAGTGGCCGATGGTGCGCGAGGTGGCGAGCAGGTCGGAACGGCCCACCAGCTCGTTGAGCGTGCGGATGCCGAGCTTCGCCATGTACTCGCGCACACCCTGGGCGAGGAAGCGCATGAAGTTCTCGACGTGCTCCGGCTTGCCCTTGAAGTTCTTGCGAAGCTCCGGGTTCTGCGTGGCGATGCCGACCGGGCAGGAGTCGTCCTGGCAGCAGCGCATCATGATGCAGCCCATCACGACAAGGCCGGTGGTGGCGAAGCCGAACTCCTCGGCGCCGAGCATGGCCGCGATGACGATGTCACGCGCGGTTTTGAGCTGGCCGTCCGCCTCGACGACGATCCGACTGCGCAGATTGTTGAGCATGAGCGTCTGGTGCGTTTCGGCCAGGCCGAGTTCCCACGGCATTCCGGCGTGCATGATGCTCGAAACCGGCGAAGCGCCCGTACCGCCGTCGTGGCCGCTGATGAGCACCACGTCGGCGTGAGCCTTCGCCACGCCCGCCGCGATGGTGCCGACGCCGACCGTCGAGACCAGCTTGACGTTGATGCGAGCCGTCGGGTTGGCGTTCTTGAGATCGAAAATGAGCTGCGCCAGATCCTCGATGGAGTAAATATCGTGGTGCGGCGGCGGCGAAATCAGCCCCACGCCGGGGGTCGAGTGGCGGGTTTTGGCCACCCACGGATAGACCTTGGTGCCGGGCAACTGACCGCCCTCGCCGGGCTTTGCGCCCTGCGCCATCTTGATCTGAATCTCCTCAGCATTGGCCAGATACTCGCTGGTGACGCCGAAGCGGCCAGAGGCGACCTGCTTGATGGCCGACATGCGGCTGTCGCCGTTGGCGTCGCGCACGAAGCGATCCGGATCCTCGCCACCCTCGCCGGTGTTGCTCTTGCCGCCAAGGCGATTCATGGCGATGGCCAGCGTTTCATGCGCCTCCTTGCTTATCGAGCCGTAGGACATGGCCCCGGTCTTGAAGCGCTTGACAATCGACTCGACCGGCTCGACCTCGTCGATCGGTACCGGACGCTCGGAGAAGCGAATATCCATCAGGCCGCGAATCGTGCAGTAGTGCTCGCTCTGGTCGTCGATGAGCCTCTCGTACTTCTTGAACAGCTCGTAATCGCCCGTCCGGCAGGAGTGCTGGAGGTAATGCAGGGTCTCGGGATTGAAGAGGTGAAACTCTCCATCGTGACGCCACTTGCGGTCACCGCCAGCCTCCAGGCCGCGATTGACCTTGTTGCCGCCGGGTGGGAACGCTTCTTCATGACGCTTGCGCACCTCTTCGGCCAGCGTATCGAGACCGATGCCCTCGATGCGCGACGGAGTTTTGGTGAAGTAGGTATCGACCACCTCGGTGTTGAGGCCGACCGCCTCGAAAATCTGCGCCCCGCGATAGCTCTGCACGGTCGAGATGCCCATCTTGGCCATCGTCTTGACCACGCCCTTCACGGTCGCCTTCACGTAGTTTTTGATCGCCTTTTTCTCGTCGTGCGTGATGCGCCCTTCGGCCACCTGCTGACGGATGGTCTCGAAGGTCAGGTAGGGGTTGATCGCCCCCGCGCCGTAGCCGATCAGCATCGAGAAGTGGTGAATCGTGCGCGGCTCGCCCGACTCGACGATGAGGCCAACCTTGGTTCTGAGACCCGCGCTGATAAGGAAGTGGTGGAACCCGGCAAGCGCCAGGAGCGCCGGAATCGGAGCGCGCGACTGTTCGAGTTCGCCCTTGTCGGAGAGAATGATGATGTTGACGCCGTCGTGGTTGATCGCCTTTTCGGCCTCGCGGTACAGGTCCTGCATCGTCTCCTGAATGCCCTGGCCGCCCTCCTCGACGTTGTAGAAAATCGGCAGGGTGATCGCCTTGAAGCCCGGCTTGTCGATGCCGCGAATCTTTTCGAGATCCTCGTTAGTCAGGATCGGGTGAGGAATCCTGATGCGGCGGCAGTTGATCTCGTCCGAATCGAGCAAGTTGCCTTCGGTGCCGAGCATGACGGTCGTGGAGGTGACGATCTCCTCGCGGATCGAGTCGATCGGCGGGTTGGTCACCTGGGCGAAGAGCTGCTTGAAGTAATCGTAAAGCAGCCTCGGACGATTGGAGAGCACGGCCAGCGGCGTATCGTTGCCCATCGAGCCGATGCGCTCGATGCCATTCTGGGCCATCGGCCTGATCTGGAGCGTCAGATCTTCATGCGTGTAGCCGAACGCCTTCTGACGGGCGGTGATGCTGTAGTTATCCTCGTCGGGATTCTGCATCAGCTTGCGCTCCGGCAGCGATTCGAGATCGATGACGTTGCGCTCGATCCACTCCGTGTAGGGCTTCTCCGAAGCGATGCTTTTCTTGATCTCCTCGTCGGAAATGATGCGGCCTTCATTGGTATCGACCAGGAACATGCGCCCCGGCTGGAGACGATCTTTTTTGATGATCTTTTCGGGATCGATGTCGAGCACGCCGACCTCGGAGGCCATCACCACCAGGTCGTCACTGGTTATATAATAACGCGACGGGCGCAGGCCGTTACGGTCGAGCACCGCGCCGATCTGGATGCCATCGGTGAAGACCACCGACGCCGGGCCGTCCCACGGCTCCATGAGGCAACTGTGATATTCGTAGAAGGCGCGTTTTTCCGGATCCATCGATTCGTTGCCCGACCATGGCTCCGGAATCACCATCATCGCGGCGTGGGCCATCGAGCGGCCGCACATGACGAGCAGCTCGAAAGCATTGTCGAGCGTGGCCGAGTCGCTGCCCTCTTCGAGCAGGATCGGCTTGATCTCTTCGAGCGCACCCTTGAAGATGGAGGACTGCATGTTCTTTTCGCGAGCCTTCATCCAGTTTACGTTGCCGCGAAGCGTGTTGATCTCGCCGTTGTGGCTCAGGAAGCGGTAGGGATGGGCGCGATCCCAGCTCGGGAAGGTGTTGGTGCTGAATCGGGAGTGCACCATGGCAATGGCGCTCTCCATATCCGGGTCACTCAGCTCGGGATAGAACTCCTCGACCTGCTCCGGATTGAGCATTCCTTTATAGACAATGGTACGGGCCGAAAAGCTCGACACGTAGAAAAAACTGCTGCCGAGAAGGCCGGAGGTGAAGCGTACGCGCTTGAAAATACGGCGGCGGATGATGAAGAGCTTGCGCTCGAACTCGATATCCGACATGCTGTCGCTGCCGCGACCGACGAAAATCTGCTTGACCACCGGCTCCTGCGAACGGGCGGTCTGGCCGAGCGTGGCATTGTTGGTCGGCACCTTGCGCAGACCGAGGTACTTCTGACCTTCAGCCTGCACCATCTGACGGCAAATATCCTCGATAGCGCGGCGCTGCGAGAGGTCGGGCGGAAGAAAGACCATGCCGACGCCGTACTGGCCCGCCGGAGGCAGCTCGATATTCCTTTCGGCACAGACTTTGCGCATGAACTTGTCGGGGATCTGCATCAGTATGCCAGCGCCGTCACCGGTGTTCTTCTCGAAACCGGTCGCGCCACGATGCTTCATGTTCACCAGGACCTGCAGGCCCTGCTTGATGATCTGATGGGACTTGGCGCCCTTAATGTTGGCGACGAAACCAACGCCGCAGGCGTCATGCTCGAACTGCGGATCGTACAGCCCCCCCTCATGCTTTGCTTTCATATTTTCAGGCACATCAATTCAGAAAAATTCAAAAATACAGGACTTTCCTTGTGCAAAGGCCAGAATATAAGGTATTGAACAGAAAATTCATGACCTTTTAACCTTCAGGCCCGAACCTCCGGAGCAGACGAAATGTCACGCAACCGGAAGTCCGGAAAAGCTCAGGCTTTGCCCTGTTTGGCGACTGCCTCCACCTTTTTCTTCAGCTCCTCCTGGTCACCCAGATAGTAGCTCTTCAGCGGCTTGAGATCGTCGTCGAGTTCGTACACCAGCGGAATGCCGGTAGGAATGTTCAGGCCAACGATGTCCTCGTCGGATATGTTGTCGAGATATTTGACCAGCGCCCGGAGCGAGTTGCCATGCGCCGTGATGATGACGTTCTTGCCGTCGCGAATCTGCGGCGCGATGGTTTCGTGCCAGTAGGGCAGGAAGCGGGCGACCGTATCCTTCAGGCACTCCGTGGCGGGTAGCTCTTCCGGGGACAGCGAGGCGTAGCGAGGATCCTTGCCCGGCCAGAACTCATCGCTCTCGGTGAGCGCCGGCGGAGGCGTGTCGTAGCTGCGTCGCCAGACAAGCACCTGCTCGTCGCCGTGGCGCTGCGCGGTCTCGGCCTTGTTGAGGCCCTGCAAGGCGCCGTAGTGGCGCTCGTTGAGACGCCAGCTCTTGGTGACGGGAATCCACATGAGGTTCATCTCGTCGAGCGCCGTCCAGAGCGTTCTGATGGCGCGCTTGAGCACCGAGGTGTAGGCCATGTCAAATACAAAGCCTCCGTCCCTGAGCAACTGGCCGGCGGCTCTCGCCTCTTCTCTTCCTTTCTCGGAAAGATCGACATCCACCCATCCGGTGAAACGATTCTCCCGGTTCCACTGGCTTTCACCGTGCCTCAGCAGGACAAGTCTCTTCATGTAACGCTCCTTGTGCTCGTAAATTTTTTCTTGGAAAAGGAAAGAGTGCGCCATTTACAGGCTTGGCAATTTACTATTCTGAAAAACCATTCTCAAACATTATCCCGCATGACGGCAAGGCCCTTTTCTTTCCCTGGACAAGAGATTTTTTGTCCGGAGAAGGCCCGCTTTTATGGCATTATCATTCAAAATGTTCTATCTTATATGCTTTTTGACGCTTGATGACCGAACCTGACTTTCTGGCACCGGCTACCGTTGCCCGTTGGACGGCGGAACAAGCCAGCGCGCCCTCCGGGCAGCACCTCAGTAACCAGCACGTATCCGATCTGAACACCATGAACGTCAACAATTTCAGATTAAAGCTCGGCGGAAAAGAGTTCGTCCCTATCGTCATCGGCGGCATGGGAGTCAACATCTCGACTTCGGAGCTTGCCTTGTCGGCGGAACGGCTGGGTGGTATCGGCCACATCTCCGATGCCGAGGTGATGTTCGTCTGCGACCAGATATTCGGCACCTCATACGTCAGCGAAAAACGTCAGCGTTACGCCTCTTTCGTCAACAATCGTGACAAGTCGGCGGTACAGTTCGACCTGGAGCAGCTCGCCGAAGCTCAGAAGCGCTACGTTTCCTGGACGATAAGTCAGAAATCAGGCAACGGCGCGATCTTCATGAACTGCATGGAGAAGCTCACGATGAACAACTCCTCCGCCACGCTCAAGGTACGCATGGAGGCCGCGATGGACGCAGGTATCGACGGCATCACGCTGGCTGCGGGACTGAATCTCAGAAGCCTCGACCTCATCTGCGAGCACGAACGCTTCCGCGACGTCAAACTCGGCATCATTATCTCTTCGGTGCGAGCACTCTCCATCTTCCTGAAACGCGCTGTTCGCTTGCAGCGGCTGCCCGATTACATCGTGGTCGAAGGCCCGCTCGCCGGCGGCCATCTCGGCTTCGGCCCGGACGACTGGCACGCTTACAGGCTGGAGACGATTGTCGCCGAGACGCTCGCCTTCCTGAAAAAGGAGAACCTCGACATTCCCGTCATTCCGGCGGGCGGCATCTTCACCGGCACCGACGCGGTCGAGTACCTTCAGATGGGCGCTGCCGCCGTGCAGGTGGCCACGCGCTTCACCATCGCCAGGGAAGCGGGCCTGCCGGACGAGGTCAAGCAGCATTACATCAACGCCAGCCCAGAGGATGTGGAGGTCAACCTTGCATCGCCCACCGGCTACCCGATGCGGATGCTGAAACAGTCGCCCACGCTGCAATATGGCATGAAGCCGAACTGCGAGGGACTCGGCTACCTGCTCGACAACAGCGGCAAGTGCTCCTATATCGACGACTACTACCAGTCGCTCGAATCGAGAGACCCTGCCGAAAACCGCTTCGTCGTCAAAGGCCACACCTGCCTTTGCACCGGCATGGCGCGCTATGACTGCTGGACTTGCGGCCATACGGTTTCGCGCCTGAAGGAGACGGCCAACCACCTGCCGGACGGCTCGTGGCAACTGCCCTCCGCCGAGGATATTTTCATGGACTACCTCCTGAGCGAAAACCACTCGATCAGGAAACCGGAGATCGAAAAGCAGGCGTGAGCGGCGGCCTTTTTGCCTCTGACGCTCAGATAGCTTACCTTGACTGGAAAGGAACGGCGCGGGCAAGCGTCCGTTCCGGAACGTGATTTTGGCCAGAAACCAGCTTCCTGCCAGCATGAAGAAACAACTGCTTTCCTGGTTGAGGCTTTTGGCCTCGTTCACCATCCTCCTCGTGGCGGCCATCGCCGTCAACCAGCTCTACAGCCTTTCCGTGCTGCTGAACGGCCTTCTCCCATACTCCGGTTACGCGTTCCTCGCCTTGTGGGGACTCTTTTTCGCTGTCACGCTTTTCACCGGCTTGCGGCTCTGGCGTGCGCCGAAGCTGCCGCCGCTGGCCGACCGGGTCGGAGGCAGCAACTTCGAGCCGTACATCGCGTATCTGGGCAAATCGCTCGCCGTGCATCGCGCCCATCCCGACGGCGGCAAAAAAGAGCACGACCTGCGGTGGATCAAGGCCAACCTCAAGCTCCACGAAGTCGATGCGCTCAACGCCACCAAAACCGTGGCCACGAAGAACTTTTTCATCGGAGCCTTCGCCCAGAACACCTCCTACGGCACGACCACTTCGCTCATGAACAACATCAAGCTGGTCTGGAACATCTACGCGAGATACAACCGCGAGCACTCGATCAGGGAGTTCCTGCGGCTGCTCAGATCAGTTTACGAGTGCCTGCCGCTGTCGGACTTCAATAAGGAAGAGCTTCCGGCGCACATCAAGCCGATCATCCAGTGCTCCTTCAGCAACACGCTCTCGTCGCTCTTGCCTGGCGGCAACCTGCTGACGCCGTTCTTCCTCAACCTGTTCCTGGCGGGCGCGACAAACACCTACCTCACCTGTCTGGCGGGAATCATCGCCTCGAAACACAGCCAGGTGCTCTCGCTCGAAGACAAGCAGGAGATCGTGCAGCAAAGCATGTTCGAGGCGGCGTTCATGTTGCGGGAGATCGTCAAGGAGTGCAACCCGATTCTCTCCGTGACGATAAGCAACGCCGTCAAAAAGGCGGGCATCGAAAGCCTCGACACCGTCACCGCGCCAACATCAGGCAGCGGCCTGGCCCAGGACATCGTCTCCCACCTCGCCAGCTCGATCAAACATATTATTATGGAGAGCGGGAAGGAGTAGCGTTGAATTATGAATTGTGAAGAGGGAAAAATGTTGCGACGGGAGGAGAGGAAGCCGGGCTAAAGGTTCAATAATCGTTCAACCGTAGGGGCTAACGCGCTCAAGGATTTCATTGAACTTCTGCAAAACCTTCACCTATCTCACGCACCTCCTGCTCAAAAAGGATGGGTTCATGAAAGACAATTATTGTTTCAATCGATACATTCTCACACAATCATCGAAACGTTTCCGAAAGATAAAGTTTAACATGAGAAGCTCTACACGGATTATCAAGGCGGGTACTCTCGATGGAATGGTTAGGCAATATTCTTGTTCCACTCAATGCTGTGCACTTGAGTTGCTTGCACCAGTGGAGATATTGCTTCAAGCATGGATTCTTTGAACTTACTTAGAGCACCGATCTCTTTGCAAAGAAGTAATCCAATGACCAAGTCTGAGAACTGAAGAATTCGAGAGCGCTTCGAATCCATGAAAACTGGTGGCGGTAGGCGAGTGAAGTTTGGAATCGTGACCCCCGAAGCGCTCCAGCCACATGCAAGTAATTTCGGAATGTTTTCGATAGCGCTTGAGTAGAATCTGTATACCGGACGAAATGCTTCTGATAAACCGAGATCAACGACAATCTGGACTATTCCCTGCTTCATGAGATCAGCCAAATAGGAACTTACGATGTTGAAGTGCGCTAATTCTTGTATCGCCAGTTCGGGCTTGAGGTCTTTGAATATGCTTAATTGAGACTCTCGGCATTTGGCATGACTAATGAGAAACTTCGCTCCTAGTTCGACAAGCAAGACAGAGATGGATCGACAAACTTCAAATTTGAACTCGTCTGATGTGTCCCGAAGGAAGTTCGAATACTTGCATTCGCTGACTGGTGCGGAAACATCCCCCTTTTGAGCCAGCTGGAATAGCTGCTTCTCTAGGGCAATCTCGACATCGACTACTTGCTCACTCTTCAGCAGCATGCCGCCGATGTTACAATGCCAGTACGAATCCTTCTTCCGGAAAGACTCGTCGAGATAGAAATAGGTTGTCTCCATGACGCTTAACGGCTATATTAGCGGCGGACGGCGAAACTGTCAGAATAACCGCACAGACTCAATCCCGTCCGCTGTATGTTTTGTTAGTTGCGATACTCGATATTGATGGCCCAATGACAAAGGAAAACCCCAAGAGCAACGCGCCAATCAGCGAAAAGCAAGACACCGTAACCAACCAACTGCAAAAATATTGCAAACCACTTCATATTCTTTTGTACAACTTTTTGCTCCTTTAGCAACTAACAACATTTAGACTGATCCGCCTAATCCAGAAAAGGCAGAAAGCTTCTTTCCGTATGACAACCCTAAAATCATAATCACAGCTTTTCCGTCACACGTGTAGCATCTGCTCTGATCTGCTCATTCGGAAGGCCGTCCCGGAAGGGGCACTGTATAAGCTCGACGGCGGAGCTTACGAGAATATCTACGATGATTATCGGAGTTTTACAAAACTCAATAACAATTTGTCAGCCACCTCCCTGACCTAAAACCCCTCAAACGACGCGCCTTCTTCTCTCTCTTTCACCGACCTCGCAGCCCCCGAAAGAAATCCTGCAAGAGACTCTCGGCTTTGCGCTCCATGATGCCGCCGTAAACTTCGGGCTGGTGGTTGAGGGCGTTGCAGCCGGTGATGTTGAGCACGGTGCCTGCCGCGCCCATTTTTGGATCCCACGCGCCGAAGACCACGCGGCCAATTTTCGAGAGCACGATTGCCCCGGCGCACATCGGGCAGGGTTCGAGCGTGACGGCAAGTGTGCACCCTTCGAGATATTTGCTGCCGAGCGTGCCCATCGCCGAGGTCAGGGCGATCATTTCGGCGTGGGCGGTGGCGTCCGAGAGCATCTCGACCTGGTTGTGGCCACGCCCGATCACCGAGCCGTTCGGGTCGAGCACCACCGCGCCAACCGGCACCTCCTTGCTCTCGTAAGCCTTGATGGCCTCCCGAAAAGCCAGTTCCATACAGTAGTTCAGGTCATGCATGAGCGACAAAAGAAATCTGCGCTTCGGGCCACAGGGGTTTCAGCAATAGGGATTTTTTTATTATCATGAGGTTTAAACCTCTTTTTCATTCCGCGTTGAGGCCGGTCTTGTCCGGCAGTCTTTCTATCATAACCATAGAACTTGTGCTATGAATATTCATGAGTATCAGGGCAAAGGCATCCTGAAGCAGTTCGGTGTGGCCGTTCCCAAGGGCATAGTAGCATTTTCGGCTGAAGAAGCAAAACAGGCGGCGGAGCAGCTTTTCGAGGAGCAGTCGAGCCCCGTGGTGGTCGTCAAGGCGCAGATTCATGCCGGTGGCCGCGGCAAGGCGGGCGGCGTCAAACTTGCGAAATCGCCCGAAGAGGTGTTCGAGGTCGCCCAGAAAATGCTCGGCGCGACGCTGGTGACGCACCAGACCGGCCCCGAAGGCAAGGAGGTTCGCCGCCTGCTCGTCGAAGAGGGGATGAATATCGACAAGGAGTTCTACCTCGGCATCACCCTCGACCGCGCCACCTCGAGCAACGTGCTCATGGTCTCGACCGAGGGCGGCATGGAGATCGAGAAGGTGGCCGAAGAGACCCCGGAGAAGCTGCTCAAGATTCACGTCGATCCGGTCTATGGCCTGCAAGGCTTCCAGGCTCGCGAGGCGGCATTCTTCCTCGGCCTCAAGGGCGAGCAGTTCCGCAACGGCGTCAAGTTTATCGAAGCGCTTTACAAAGCCTACACCACCATCGACGCCTCGCTGGCCGAGATCAATCCGCTGGTCATCACCAAGGAGGGCCGGGTGCTCGCGCTCGACGCCAAGATCAACTTCGATGACAATGCCCTGTACCGTCATCAGGATTTCCACGAACTGCGCGACATCACCGAAGAGGATCCGCTCGAATACGAAGCCTCGAAGTCGAACCTCAACTACGTGCGCCTCGACGGCAACGTCGGCTGCATGGTCAACGGCGCGGGGCTGGCGATGGGCACCATGGATCTCATCCAGCTCTCCGGCGGCAGACCGGCCAACTTCCTCGACGTAGGCGGCGGAGCCAGCCCCAAGACCGTCGAAGAGGGCTTCAAGATCATCCTCGGCGACAAGAACGTCAAGGCGATTCTGGTCAACATCTTCGGCGGCATCGTCCGCTGCGACCGCGTGGCCGGAGGCGTCATCGAAGCCGCCAAGAACATCGGCCTGACAGTGCCGGTGATCGTGAGGCTCGAAGGCACCAACGCCACTGAGGCGCAGAAAATGCTCGACGAGTCGGGCCTCAACCTCATCTCGGCCAAGGGTCTGCGCGATGCCGCCGAAAAGGTGCAGAAGGCGCTCGCCATGGCATAACAAGCCCGCTCACTCATAAAACGGAAAAGCCCGCCCCCCAAAGAACTTCAGGGAGGCGGGCTTTTCCTTGTCAGCAATCGCTCACTCGGCCATGCGCCGCACTCACTCTTTGTCAAGCTTTGAATCCGGCAGCGAATCATGATCGGAAACACCGGGCACATGCCTGTTGACAGGGCGCGCCCTTGCAATCTCGTTCCTGCCGACTCCGTCCATCGATTCGTTGCTGTCGCCAGCAAGCAGGCGCTGCGGAGCCAGATTGTGTTCATTGAAGGCGACCTCGGCTTTTCTCGTCGAACCCAGACTTGCATTGACAGAGTACGTGCTTCTCGCCCAATAGCCCGTCACCAGCATGACAACGGTCCCTGCTGTAAACAGAAGATAACTCAGACGTTGCCGTTCCGGACGGTTCAGCGATGATCGTACCGGTTTTTCAACCCAGTTATACGATGCGACCGACAAGGTGACGGTCAGCACGATTTTCAGAATGAGTAGCGATGCGTATGGCATTGTGATCAGCGCATAATCGACGATGGCATAGACCGGCCAGTGCCAGAGATAGAGTGAATAAGAGGCCTTGCCAATCACAACCGCCACAGGGTGAGACAACAGACGCTCCGTCACGCCGGTTCTGGATTCCTGCGGACGGCCAATCACCAGGACGGTGCCGAACACGGGAAACGCAACGATCCAACCGGGAAAGCCCGTGTCATCATGAATCATGAATTGGGAGGCGATGATCACAACGAGACCAGCACTGGCGAGCAAGGCATCTATTCTCTTATTCGAAATCGATGAACCGTTATCGCCCTTCGAGGAAAAGGGCAAAACAGCCAGAATACACCCGGCAAGAAGTTCCCAGGCGCGCGTTGGCAGCAGGAAAAAGGCCCATTCCGAATCAACCTCTGTCAGCACGATGCAGGCTATAAAACTGAGAAGAGCCGCGATTGAAAGAAAAATCGAAAGCGATTTGCGGGAACCCCTGTACCGGTCGGCCAGAAACAGGATCAGCGGAAAAATCAGGTAATACTGCTCCTCGATGGAAAGCGACCAGTAATGGACAAACGGAAGCTCTTCGAACTCACCCGGCAAAAAAACAAACTGCATATTGGCCAGGGAAACCGCAGCGGCAGCTAACGAAGAACCGACCAATGCGAAATCGTAGTCCTGATACAGCATGGCAGTCACCGCAAAAATGGTGATCGATACCAGGAAAAAAAGGGGGGAAATCCGGGAAATCCTGCGTTGATAGAATCGGGCGAAGCTGAACCGCTCTTTGTCGAAATCCCTGATCACGATTGAAGTGATCAGATATCCGGAGATTACGAAAAAAATATCGACGCCAGTTATCCCGCCGGGCAAAAGCTCTCTGTCAAGATGGAACAGCATAACGGAAACAACCGCAATCGCCCTTAATCCATCTAATGCAGGCCTGTATGTCATTCTCAAAAAAATAAAATTATACCGTCATGTCCGGGAAACGCTGTCAACTGCTCATATCCACAAGGAGTGGCGGGGAAAAAATTGCTGATCGTGATGCCGTGAAATTCATCACGGCAAGCGACAACGCCCATTCCATGCCCGACGCCTCGCCGGTTGAAATCAACCCGCTGGTCGCCACCCGGGAAGGCCACGTACTGCTGACAACAAGATCAATTTTGACGACAACGCTCTGGAGCGTCACAACGCGTGGCTCAAACTCCGCGACTCGAGGGGAGAGTATCCGCTCGAACATGAGGCCGCGAAATCGAACCTCAACTACCGGCACTGCCTCTGATTCCAGTTCTTGAGAAAAAAAACGGTTGAACCCTGCCGGTACTGGCTTATAAGTCCAATAGCTCACTTGCTTCAGAAACGGAATAAGGCGCCTGCGCCGAAATCGCCCGAAAAGAGCAGCAGACGTACGCCACGGCATATACAAGCCCGCGCACTCATACAATCAAGCCCGTCTTTACAGAACTTCGCAGAGTCGGGACTTTCCGGTTTGCCTCTAAACAGAAGAAAAAAGGGGGGGGAACTCTTTCAATACAAAAAAGGAGATGGCCTGCACCCCTTAAAAAAAAGCCGGGCGAAAGGATCAACCAACCTTTCGCCCGGCCATTTCAGCAACAACCCGTCCTTCTCCGTGATTCATCGTTTCAACTACTGCATTCATCTTGAATCATCACAATCAACCATACCAACATTATGGAGAAGACCAGGAAAGTTGCTGTCACTCAACACACAAAGAACAACACATCACAACCATACTCAAGAACATTCAACACAATAACTCACCTTAACTTTCAACTCATCACTTACACTTGATATGACGATGACCTCTGGAGTTCCTTGCGCGCTTTTTTATTTTTTTTAAAAAAAAAGTTTTTTGCCTGCCAAATCGAGATTAATCCGACTCTCCAGAGAGCGCTCACTCGTAGCGCAACGCCTCGACCGGCTTGAGCGCGGCGGCTTTCCGGGCGGGCCAGAGGCCGAAAAAGAGGCCGATCAGCACCGAAAAGCCCGTGGCGAGCACCACCGAGAACATCGAGGTTTTCACCGCCCATCCGGCGAAGGTCGAGAGCATCACCGACACGCCCACGCCAACCGCGATGCCGATGAGGCCGCCCGTGAGCGTCATGCCCACCGATTCGATCAGGAACTGAAGCATGATGTCCCCCTTCCGCGCGCCGATGGCTTTGCGCAGGCCTATCTCGCGGGTGCGCTCCGTCACCGAGACCAGCATGATGTTCATGATGCCGATGCCGCCCACCACCAGCGAGATGGCCGCAATCGAACCAAGCAACATGCTCATGGTCTGGGTGGTGGCGCTGAGCATCTGCTGGAACTCCGTCATGTCGCGGATATTGAACGAGTCGTCGTCATCGGGCTGAATCTTGTGCCGTTTGCGGACGAGCGCGTCGATAGCCTGCTTGGCCGGTTCGATGTTTTCGGCGCTCGACACCTCGACGTAGATGCTGTCGAAATACTCCTTGCCGAGCACCCGGTACATGGCGGTCGTCACCGGAATGAGCACCACGTCGTCCTGATCGCGCCGTCCGGCAAAGCCTTTCGGAGGCGCGACGCCGATAATGGTGAAGTTGATGCGGTTGACTTTGAGCGTCTTGCCGACAGGATCCGCGTTGCCGAACAGCTCGGAAACCACGGTCGTGCCGACAATGGCCACCTTGCGGCGCGCCTGGATCTCGCCACGGGTGAACCAGCGTCCGGCAACAGGAACGACCGAGCGCATCCGTCCGTAATCATAGTCAACCCCATCGACCGAGCTGTTCCAGTTTTTGTCCTGATAAACCAGTTGCGCCGATCCACTCACTTCGCCGGAAACGCGGCTGACCAGCGGCTTGAGCCCGGCGATGGCCTCGGCATCCTGCGCGGTGAAGCGGGTGAAGGTGCCGGAGCCCTGCGCGGCCCCGCGAATCCTGGCCGAACCGCCCCGAAGGGAGAGCAGGTTCGATCCCATCGATTTGAGCCGCTCCTCCATCGAGGCCTGCGCTCCCGTGCCGAGCGCCATCATGGCGATCACCGAGGCGACGCCGACCAGAATGCCGAGCACCGAGAGCAGCGTCCTGATCTTGTTAGAGGTGATCGAGCGGAACGCCTGCGAAACGAAGCCGAGCATCCGCGAAGGCTTGAAAAGCGGCTGGTGCTCGATCTTCATGACCGCCGGAGCAGCTTCGGGCCGGAACTCCATCCCCTCCCGCTTCCGGTCTTCGATAATCTTGCCATCCTTCATGGTGATCACCCGCCCGGCATATTCAGCGATGTCCGGCTCGTGCGTCACCATGATGACGGTCTTGCCCTGCCGGTGCAGCTCGGTGAGAATCCGCATGATTTCGTGCGAATTCTTCGTATCGAGATTGCCGGTCGGCTCGTCGGCGAAGATGAGCATCGGGTCGCGGATCAGCGCGCGGGCGATGGCCACCCGCTGCTGCTCGCCGCCCGACATCTGGTTCGGGCGATGAGCGGAGCGGTGGCCGAGGCCGACCATTTCGAGGCGCTTCAAGGCATCGGCGCGGAAGTCGCCGCGCTCGTCGCTGTAGATGCAGGGCAGCATCACGTTGTCGATCGTACTCATACGTCCGAGCAGGTGGAACTGCTGGAAAACGAAACCGGCGACGTTGTTGCGAAGCGTGGCCAGCTCATCGCCGTTCAGCTTGCCGACCTCTTTGCCCATCAGGCGGTACTGGCCGCTGTCGGGCACGTCGAGCAGGCCGAGAATGTGCATGAGCGTGGATTTGCCCGACCCTGACGCCCCCATGATGGCCACGAACTCGCCCTGACCGATGGTCAGACTCACGCCGTCGAGGGCGCGAACCGGACTCTCGCCAATGGTGTAAGTCCTTTTGATGTCAACGATTTCGATCATTCGCCCCTCTTCTGCCTTTCTCGCCGGGGTTGCGGCAAAAAAGGATTGCTGCCGCCGTTATCCTTCGGCAGAACGAACGCCTTTTCCGTGACCACCACAACGTCCGAAGCCGACAGGCCGCTCAGGATCTCGACGTTGTTGTCGTCCTGCAAGCCGAGACGCACCGGAACCCGACGGACAGAGTCGGGCGCCGCCGCCCGCGTCAACACGAACGACCGGCCATTCCGGCTCTTGACGGCGGCGAGCGGCAGGGTGAGCACGTTCTCTTTTTCTTTGACGATGATGTCGATATTGGCGCTCATGCCCGACCGGAACACCTCCGGCACCGTCAGGGGAAGGATGTCCACATGGTAGATATTGACGTTGTTGACCAGCGTCGATTCGTAATAGATATGATCCACCCCCCCCTCGACCCGGATGTCGGCATAGGCGTCGAGACTGATCCGCGCCTTCTGGCCGACTTTGACGTTGCCGATGTCGGTCTCGTCCACGTCGGCCTGCACGATGAGCCGGTCGGAGAGCACGAGAACGGCGTCGCTCGTGGTGATGGTCTGGCCGGGATTGAGGCTGCTGACGATCACCTGCCCGTCGATAGGCGAAATCAGGGCAGTCTGGTTGTACACCTTGTTCCAGTAATCGATTTCGCTCTGCCCCTTCTGCGTGGCCGCGTCGAGCAGCGCCGCCCGTTCGGTGGAGCTGACCAGCGCGAGCACTTGGCCTTTTTTGACGAACTCCCCCTCTTTGACGAGAATCCTGTCGATCCTGCCACCCACGGGGGACTTGATTTCGAGCCGGTTCTGCGGCTTGATGGTCGCCGTGGTCGAAACCATCTGGCGGATAGCGCCAATTTCGGGACGGTACTCGCGGTACGAAACCTTCGGTTTGCTGTCGAAAACGGCCCGGAAAATGAAAAATCCGGCGGCGGCGACGACGACGGCGGCGACCGCTCCCCAGATCAGTTGCGATTTACCTGCTTTCAAGAGTGCCTCCTTTTGCCTGAACCCAAGCCGCCTCGGCGAAGAGGAGATTGGACTGGGCGTTGAGATATGATTTTTTCGCGCTCACGAGATTGTCTTCGATGATCGTCCACTCGTTGAAAGAGACCAGCCCCGCTGAGTACTGCGCATCGGCGATCCGCGCCCGCTCGGAGGCGGCAGCGAGAAATTTTTTCTGCACATCGACATTGCCGGAGGCATCGATGAAACTCTTCCACGCCTGCGCGAGGCTGCGCTTGAGCGAAAGATAGAGGCTCTCCTCGTCGGCGCTGAGCTGGTTCACCACCGCCCGCGCCCTGGCCACGCCCGCCTTGACGGAGCCGCCCGCGTAGATCGGCACCGACACGTCGATGCCCGCCTGCCAGTCGGTGCGGTCGGGCGGAAGCTGCCGGAACGCGCTGTTGCCAAAACCGGTGCTCAGGTAAACCGACGGCATGAACGCACTCCGCGCCGCCTGCAAGCTGTACCCGGCAGCATCTTTCTGCGCAGTGAGATTGAGGTATGTGGGACTCTCCTTCGCAATCCGGTCGAAATCTGGCGACTGCCGGGTCTGCTGGCTCGCCGTGAACCGGCCGGTCACGCGGAGCGCGCCGGTCGCCGCGCGGCCAAGCTGCGTGCCGAGCACCACCTGCGCCAGTTCGAGGCCGCGCCGGGCCTGCGCCACCTCGAACTCCGCCTCGGCAAGATCGGCCTGCGCCTTGCTGAGCGAGCCGATATGCTCCGTGCCCGATTTGTAGAGCAGCGCGATCAGCCGCAAGTTCTGCTTTCGCTTGGTCATGATCTCCTGGGCGAGCGACACCTGCTTCTGCGCCGTCAGCAACTCAACGAACGCCGTGCGCAAGGCGTAGCGCGTGGCTACCGAAACTTCGCTTTCGTTGTACTTCGACGCCTTCACCGATTCGGTGGCGGAGTTCACTTCGCTGGAGGTTTTCGCGCCGTCGAAGAGCAACTGACTGGCGTTGACCCCGTACGACCACGCCCCGGCGGGAGCCGCAGCGCTCGATCCCGAACGCTCGCCGCCAGCCGACGCGCTGACGGAGGGCAACATGCCACCCTTGACGATCCTGCGTTGCGCCTCGGACTGGCGGACACTTTCCGCCGCCGAGCGCAGATCGGGATGATGCGCGGCAGCTTCGGCGAGGCACTGCGCCCAATCGAGCGTCTCCGTCGCCAGCGCGGAGGCCTGCGGCAGACAGGCGAAGAGCTGCACGACGGCAATAATAAGAGCTGACCCGAGTGGTCTCATGATCCTGATATAATGTTAAAATACTTTGCGATATACACGGTTTTGACGCCGCAAACATCTGTTTCCAGCGTTTCCACCGGAAAGCCCCGGACGCCCGGCTCTTCGAGCGAAACCGGAGATGGCATGGCGCTTTAACGAAATATCGTATCTTCACACCAAACCTGAAACCGCGACTCCATGCTCGAAGCACGAAATCTCTCTCTTTCGGCAGGCACCAAGGTGCTCCTGCGCGACACCTCCTTCAGAATCGGCGACAAGGATCGCGCCTCGCTGGTCGGCCTGAACGGCACCGGCAAATCCACGCTCCTGCGCCTGCTCGCCGGCCAGCTCAAGGAGGACGGGCCGATGAGCGACGGGCAGATCATGAAGTCCGCGACCACCTCCATTGGCTACTTGCCGCAGGAGATTTCGTTCGAGGGCGACCTCGACAAAACCGCCCTGCAGTACGCGCTCGAAGCGAACAAAACGCTGCACGAGCTTTCCGAAAAAATCACGTGCATGGAGCACGAGCTCGCCCTTCCCGATCAGGATCACGCAGGCGAGGAGTACCACAAGCTGATCGAGCGCTTCAGCGACGCCTCGCACGACTTCGAGCGGCTCGGCGGCTACCGGATGCAGTCCGACGCGGAGAAGATTCTCTCCGGCCTCGGCTTCAGCGGCGCGGACTTTTACAAAAAGGTCAAGGAGTTCTCCGGCGGCTGGCAGATGCGCCTGCTCATCGCCCGGCTGCTCTTGCAGAACCCGACGCTGCTGCTGCTCGACGAGCCGACCAACCACCTCGACATCGACTCCCTGCGCTGGCTCGAACAGTACCTCTTGAACTACGAGCACAGCTACCTCATCGTGTCGCACGACCGCTTTTTTCTCGACAAGCTCACCACCAAAACGCTCGAAATCGCCTTTAACGAGATCACCGAGTACAAGGGCAACTTCAGCTATTACGAAAAAGAGAAGGCCGAGCGCTACACGCTCCTGATGTCGCGCTACGAGAACGACATGAAAAAGATGGCCGACCTGAAATCCTTCGTTGACCGCTTCCGCTACAAGGCCACCAAGGCGCGGCAGGCGCAGAGCCGCCTGCGCCAGATGCAGAAGCTCGAAGAGGGGTTGCAGGCCCCGGAGGAGGATCTGTCGCAGATCTCCTTCTCCTTCCCGAAAGCGAGGCCGTCGGGGCGCGAAGTGCTCCGGCTGGAAGGGGTCTCCAAGTCCTTCACGCTGCCGGACGGATCGACGAAAACCGTGCTTCGCGACATCGACCTCGAAATCATGCGCGGCGACCGCATCGCCATCGTCGGCTCCAACGGCGCGGGCAAGACGACGTTTTGCCGCATTCTGGCCGACGAAATCGACTTCGAAGGCAAGCGCCAGACCGGCCACCACGTCAGCATGAACTACTTCGCCCAGCACCAGACCGACAACCTCGCGCCCGAAAAAAGCGTCCTTGAAGAGATGATGGACGCCGCCCCCTCCTCCGAGGCGCAACGCCGTGTGCGCGATATTTTGGGCTGCTTCCTCTTCAGCGGCGATGCGGTCGAAAAGAAGACCGCCGTGCTTTCGGGCGGCGAGAAGTCGAGGGTGGCGCTCGCCAAGATTTTGCTCCAGGCCTCGAACCTGCTCATCATGGACGAGCCGACCAACCACCTCGACATGCGCTCCAAGGAGATGCTCATCGACTCGCTCGAAAACTACGACGGTACACTGCTTCTCGTCTCGCACGACCGCTATTTCCTGGATAGCCTGGTCAACAAGGTGTTCGAGATCAAAAACGGTGGAGTGCAGGTCTATCTCGGCACCTACGCCGAATACCTCGAAAAGGCCGAAAAAGCGTGGGAAGAAGAAAAAAAGCAACTGGCCCAGGCCGCCGCGAAACAGGAGGCCGAGCGCAAAGCCGCCGCCTCGAAGCCGGTCGCGAAAAAACCCGCCCCGCCCAAAGCCAACCGCAAAAAGATCGAGGCGCTCGAAAAAGAGATTCAGCGCCTCGAAGAGTCAAAAGCCCAGCACGAAGCGATGATGGCCCAGCCCACCTTCTACGACCAACCCGCCGAAGAGAGCCGCAAAGCCACCGCCGAATACGAAGAAGTTTGCCGCGAGCTGGACGCGCTGTACGTTTGCTGGGAAGAAGAGGCGGGGTAGGGAGAATTATGAATGCTGAATGCTGAATTATGAATTGTTTGTAGCCGCGGCCCGGTGGCCGTCCTGTCCACACCGTCCATTCAGTCCACTTCGTCCACTCAATTCACCTCCCCGCCAGCACCCGCAAACCAGCGACTCCGGCGATAATCAGGAAAATGCAGAAGATTCGCGCCAGGTCGCGCGATTCGTCGAAAAGCAGTATTCCGGCCACGGCGACGCCCGCCGCGCCGATGCCGGTCCAGACGGCGTAGGCCGTGCCGACCGGTACGGTTTTCATCGCGATGGAGAGCAGCCAGAAACTCACCAGCATCGCCGCGATGGTCAGCGCCGACGGCACAGGCCGCGTGAAGCCTTCGGAATATTTCAACCCCACCGCCCAAGCGCATTCAAACAGCCCGGCAACAAACAGCATCACCCACGCCACGGTTCAGTTCCTCTCGACAGTTTTTTTCTCAAAATCGGATTTTTCTCCGGTAACAATAATCAGAAATGGGACTCATAGGACAAATGAGACTTATGGGACTTATGGGACTTATGGGACTTATGGGACAAAAGAGTTCAAAACAATTCTCCCCAAATTCCCATCTTTCAATTCATAATTCATAACTCATAATTCATAATTCTCTTCACACTTTCACCCACCGCTTTTCGCGGTCGGAGTCGAGACCGGCTTGCATCACCCTCTGGATAATCAGGCCGTCGCGGAAGCTGGCGGCGTCTTGCAGGATGACCGGGTCGCCGCTCTTCAGCGCCTTGACGATGCGGTGCGCCAGAAAGGCGAAGCCGACGGCAAAGATGCCGTGCACGGCCAGCGACGAGAGCTTGATCTTGGCCTGAAGCACCAGCTCGTCCCACGGCAGCATCGGCTCGACCTGCTTCCAGCGCGGCGCGTCGATGAGGCTGCGCCCGCCCTTGAGTTCGCTGTTGACGATCTCCCAGAGCTTGCCTGCCCCGTCGAGCCTGATGGTTTTCAGGCTGCCGACCACTTCGAGCGAGAACCAGGTGTAGGAGCCGACCGTGGTGACGTGCATGAGCGACGACGCGCCGAGCGCCACCGACGACGGGCCGAACTTCATGAACATGGCGAAGCTGTCGTCCGAACTGACCGGCAGGCTTTTGCCCGGCGTCGAGGCGTCGGGGCGCTGCGAAATCGAGGTCGAGAGGTTGCAGCACACCTCGGAAATCTCGCCGACAAGGAAGCGGTTCAGGTCGATCAGGTGCGAACCGAGCGCCCGGAGCGCGCCGCCGCCTTTCGAGGCGTCGCTCCACCACGACCACGGCAGGTCGGTCCGGTTGCGCGAGGCGAGGTTCACCACGGCGCGGACTTCATAGACCTTGCCAATCTCGCCGCTGTCGATCATCTGCTTCATGCTCCTGACCGAGGGGTGATACCGAAGCTGGTGATCGATCAGGGAGAGCGCTGGCGATCTGGACGCGAGCGCGTTCATGCGTTCGGCCTCATCGACGGTCAAGGCGAAGGGCTTTTCGCAGAGCACGCTGCAACCGCTTTCGAGCACGCCCGAAACCATCGGCTCGTGCAGCCAGGTCGGCGTGGTGACGCACACCAGATCCAGCGGGCACTCGTCGAGCATCTCGCGCCAGTCGGCGTATCCAGCCGGAATGCCGAAGCGATCCATGAACTTCTGCCGTCGCCGTTCCGTCGGGCTGGCGACCGCCGCCAGCACCACATCTTCCATCAGCGAAAAGGCCGGGGCCTGCGCCACCTGCGCCCATCCACTACCGATAAATCCTATTCGTATATGTTTTTTCATCGTTCTGGTCATAAAAAAAGGGCGATCCTGAGATCACCCTTTGAAGAAATTGTTACCCGGCCACCTCAGGTTGTCTGCTGAAGCTTGGCCTGACGGGCCTTTTCAATGTACTCCTTCTGGATGTCTCGCGACACGTTGTACGCCTTCGAAAGGCTGTCGGAGCGCCAGAGATGCGCGTCGAACGCCATGCAGACGTTGCGGAGGAAGGGTACGCCGATTTCGGTGACCTTGACACTCTTCTCGCCGAGTTCGACAATGCCGTCGTTCTCCATGTCTTCGAGGCGATAGCGGGCGACGTCGAGCTCCTCGGTGTAGAATTTCGGATCTTCCCAGGAGGTCTCCTGGCGGCACATCAGGTTCAGGATGTGGCGGCGAAGCACCAGGTCTTCGTCGGAGAGCAGGTGGCCGCGCATGATCGGGAAGCGGCCTTTGTTGACCTCCTCCATGTAGCGGTCGTCAGTGCGCTCGTTCTGCGCGAAGGCGTACCAGGTGTCGCTGATCGACGAAGCGCCGAGGGCGAGCATCATCTGGGTGGTGTTCTCGGTGTAGCCCATGAAGTTCCGATGCAGGGTGCCGTTCTTCATCGCCTCGTAGAGCGCGTCGCCCTCGATGGCGAAGTGATCCATGCCGATTTCGTGGTAGCCGATCGATTCGAGCATCGCGCGTCCCTTGTCGTACAGCTCCTGCTTGACGTCGCCCATCGGCAGGTCTTCGACCTTGAAGCGGCGCTGCCCTTCGTAAAGGTGCGGATTATGACCGTAGCCGTAGAAGGCGAGGCGGTCGGGACGCAGTTCCATCACCTTCTGGATAGTGTCGGTGACGGTGGCGAGGGTCTGCTTGGGCAGGCCATAGACGAGGTCGAAGTTGATCGAGTTGAAGCCGATTTCGCGGGCCATGTCGATCTTCTCCTTGACCAGCTCGAAGGACTGCGGGCGGTTGATCTCCTGCTGCACGACGGGATCGAAGTCCTGGATGCCGAAGCTCATGCGGCGGAAGCCGACGCTGTAGAGCGCTTCGAGATGCTCTTTCGAGGTCGAGCGGGGATTGGTCTCGAAGCTGAAAATGTAGTCGTCCATCTTGTTGACATCCTTGAACATGGTATCAACCAGCCTGACGAGGTTTTCGGGACTGAAAAAGGTGGGGGTGCCACCGCCGATGTGCAGCTCCTTGACGTTGAGTGTGCCCGGGAACACGTCGAGGTACATCTGCCACTCCTTGATGAGGGCGTCGATGTATGGCTTCTCGAAGGAGTGATCGTTGGTGCGGTGGGCGTTGCAGCCGCAGAAGTAGCAATGGTTTTCGCAGAACGGGATGTGGATGTACATGCTGATGCCCGTGGTCTCGTTGCTCTCGTTGAAGCCCTTGACCATAGCCTCTTTCCACTGCTCCTGAGTCACGCCATCCTCGCTCCAGGAGGGAATGGTGGGATAACTGGTGTAACGCGGGCCGGGATTGCTGTACTTCAAGGCCAGCTTTGCGACGACATCTGTTGTCATTGTATTCTTCCTTGGCAAGTGTTATTTTTTGTTTGACTTGGGGAAAATACAAAAACTCCGCAAATTCATAGCCTTCAAACTGCAACGGCCTTAACATTCGCAAGACCGCACAATTTCTTTTTTCCATGACACCACCATCCACAGACCCGCAGACGCCGCTGGTCGGCATCCTGATGGGTTCCGATTCCGATTTCGACATCATGAAAGAGGCGGCCATCGTCCTCGACGAGTTCGGAATTCCGTTTGAAATTTCGGTCATCTCGGCGCACCGTACGCCGGGCGACCTCGAGGCCTACGCCTCGTCCGCCGAAGAGCGCGGCCTGAAGGCGATTGTCGCCGGAGCGGGCGGGGCGGCGCACCTGCCGGGCGTCACGGCGGCCATGACGGTGCTGCCGGTCATCGGCGTGCCGATCTACAGCAAAAAGCTCAGCGGCCAGGACTCGCTCTACGCCATCGTGCAGATGCCCGCAGGAATTCCCGTGGCCACCGTCGGCATCGACAACGCCCGCAACGCCGCGCTGCTCGCCGTGCAGATGCTCGCCCTCGGCGACGCCGAACTGATGCAAAAGCTCAAGGAGTTCCGCCAGAAGCTCGCCGAAGCCTCGCGCCAGAAGACCGCCAAAATCCGGGAAAAACTCCGTGCGAACGGCTGAGTTCTGGATCGAGCGGCTCCGGCTCGAACGCCACCCCGAAGGGGGCTGGTACCGCGAAACCTACCGCAGCGAAGGCTCGTACGGTTTCGACGCCAGCACCCCCTTCGGCTCCGCGCGAAGCTACGCGACCTCGATTTACTACCTGCTCCAGCGCGGCGACCGCTCGCGCCTGCACCGCATCAACTCCGACGAGCAATGGTACTTCCACGCCGGATCGCCGCTCGACGTGCACTGCTTCCCCGAAACCGGCGAGCCGTCGTCGTTCACGCTTGGCCTCGATCCGGACGACGGCGAAACGCTGCACTCGTGGGTTCCGGCGGGCTGCTGGTTCGGCGCTTGCCTCGATGATCGCGCCGCCGCCCCGGACGCCTATGCGCTGGTGAGCTGCGTTGTCGCGCCGGGCTTCGACTTCCGCGACTTCGCCTTCGCCGACCAGGCAGAGCTGATCGCGCGATTTCCCGCCCACGCCCGGATCATCGAAAAGCTGAGCTGAAAAGCCCAGGCCGGCGTAACGCTTCGGTAACGGCGATAGCAAGATTCGCCTCATTTTTATTACTTTCCAGAGTTTGTGCATGATGAGGGCATCTTTGCCGTAACTTGACTGCTATACGGATGTCCAGGCATGGATTTGAGAAATGAACGAGAGAATCTGAACGAGATGAAAAAAAAGGTCGTGATTGTCGGCGGTGGTTTTACCGGTCTGAACGCCGCAAGGATCCTCAGTAACAGAAAAGATGTCGAAATCACGCTTATCGACAGGAAGAACTACCATCTCTTCCAGCCGCTCCTCTACCAGGTCGCCATGGCCGCGCTCGGCGAGGGCGACATCGCCACGCCGCTGCGCAACATGCTGGCCGGGCAGGACAACGTCACGGTCTTCAAGGGCGCCGTCTGCAACGTCGATCTCGACGCCCGGAAGGTGAAAACCGATTTCGGCGATGTCGAGTACGACTACCTCATCCTCGCCTGCGGAGCGCAGCACCACTACTTCGGCAACAACCAGTGGGAGGAATTCGCCCCCGGCCTGAAAAACCTCGCCCAGGCATCGGAGATCCGCCGCCGCGTGATGGAGGCGTACGAAGCCGCCGAACGCACCAACGACCCGAAAGAGCGCAAAAAGCAGCTCACCTTCGTCATCGTCGGCGGCGGGCCGACCGGCGTGGAGCTTGCCGGATCGATCGGCGAGATGAGCCGCTTCACCTTGTCGAAATTTTACCGCCACATCGACCCGAAGCTGACCCGCATCTTCATCGTCGAGGCCGCCGAGCGCATCCTCGGCACCTTCTCGCCCGAGCTGTCGAGCAAGGCGACCCGCGAGCTGGAAAAACTCGGTGTGCAGGTCTGGACGTCGAGCATGGTGAGCGACGTGGACGGCGACGGCGTACAGATCGGGCGCGAGCGCATCGAGGCCGCCACGGTGCTCTGGGCGGCGGGCGTCAAAGCGGCGGAGATCGGCCAGAACATGGGGGTCGAGACCGACCGCAGCGGGCGCGTCATGGTCGAAAGCGACCTCAGCCTGCCCGGCCACCCGGAGGTGTTCGTCGGCGGCGACCAGGCCTGCTTCACGCTCGACAACGGCTCGACGCTGCCTGGCATGGCTCCGGTGGCGATGCAGGAGGGCAACGCCATTGGCCGCGCGATTGTCGATGACCTGAAGGGCAAGCCGCGCAAACCGTTCAAATATCGTGACAAAGGGCAGATGGCCACCATCGGGCGCAACCGGGCGATTGTCGAAATCGGCAACCTGAAGTTCAGCGGCACGCTGGCCTGGTTCACCTGGCTGCTCGTGCATATCTATTATCTCTCGACCTTCAAGCACCGAGTCTTTGTCCTGATGCAGTGGGGCTGGTCCTACTTCACCTTCGGCCACGGCGCGCGGCTGATCGTCAACAAGGACTGGCGCTTCTACCGGGAGCAGAAATCGTCGCCTTGCGATGACAAAAACGCCTGACGCCGACCCGTCGGGCGCGGTGAGTTCGCGAAAAAAAGGGCGCTTGCCGATCACCATGGCGCTCGACGCGCTGCTTTCCGTCACATTTCTGGTGCTCGCCGCGTATATTGGCTTCTATGCTTCGCGAATGAATGGAGCCGATGGCCGCGACCTCTTCTGGTTCTCGCTGCTGCTCGGCGCCTACGGCATCTGGCGGGCGATCCGCAGCCTGATCCGCTACCGCCAGCGAGACGAGGAGAGTTGACGGGTCAGCGCTGATTTCGATAAGAAAAAAAATCACAACCCTGATTTTTAAAGAACAAACCATGACGATGAACACACCTGCAATAAATCTCGAAACCGAGAAGCAGCTTTTCTTCCACAACTACGCCAGACTTCCGCTCGACATCGCCAGCGGCAAAGGCTCGTTCCTCTACACGAGTGGCGGCGAGCGTTATCTCGACATGATCGCCGGAATCGGCGTCAACGCCATCGGTTACGGCGACGAGCGCCTCCAGCACGCCATCACCGAGCAGGTGTCGAAATACATCCACGTCTCGAACCTCTTCATGCAGAAGCCGCAGTTCGACCTGGCCGCGAAGCTGCTCGAAATTTCGGGGCTGTCGAAGGTCTTCTTCTGCAACAGCGGCACCGAGGCGATCGAGGCGGCCATCAAGCTCGCCAGAAGATTCGCCTCGCGTGACGGCGACGCCAGCAAAACCCAGGTGCTCTCGCTGACCAACTGCTTCCACGGAAGAACCTACGGCGCGCTCTCGCTGACCGCCAAGCCGAAGTATGTCGGCGGCTTCGAGCCGCTCGTGCCCGAAACCGGTATGATCGATTTCAACGACGTGGAGGATCTGGAACGCAAGGTTTCCAGCCGCACGGCGGCGGTTTTCGTGGAGTTCGTGCAGGGCGAGGGAGGCATCCACAAGGTGAGCGAAGCGTTCATCGCGCGGCTGAAGGCGCTGGCAGCGGAGCACGATTTCCTCATCGTGGCCGATGACATTCAGGCCGGATGCGGACGCACGGGCACATTTTTCAGCTATATGCCGTATGATGTGCAGCCCGACCTCGTCTGCGCGGCCAAGCCGCTCGGCGGCGGACTGCCGCTCGGCGCGATCATCGGCTCGGAGAAGGTCGCGGAGGTCTTTGCCCCCGGCAGCCACGGCACGACCTTCGGCGGCAACCCGGTCGCCTGCGCGGCGGGTCTCGCCATGATCGAGGCGATCTACGCCGACGGGTTGATGCAAAACGCCCTCGAAACCGGCGCGATGATGCGGGCGGCTTTCGAAAAGATGGCTGAAAAATACGCGCAGATTCTCGAAATACGCCAGTATGGCCTCATGGTCGGCGTCACAGTGCATCGCGAAGCGAAATATTACGTCGAGGAAGCGCTGAAAAGAAACGTACTGGTCAACGCCACCAGCAACAACGTCATCCGTCTGCTTCCGCCGCTCTCGATCAGCAAGGAGGAGGCGCAACTCTGTCTCGATACGCTCGATGAAATCTTCAGCGAAGAAAAGCTCCCGGAAGCCTGAGCCAGCGGCCAAGCAGCCGCCAGCCGCCGCAAAACCGGCCCCAGCCACGATGCCGCTCGGCGCGATGAACTACCTCTTCATCGCGCTCGGCGCGGCAGTGCTCGCCCTGAGCTACGCCGCGATGTACCTCGAAAAAGCCGTTGACGGCTTTTTCGCGCTCGACATAGCGCCCTTCACGCTGGTAGGTGCGTATGCGTGGATTCTCTTCGCTATTTTCTGGCGGGGGAAGAAGAAATAGTGCCGATCAGTCTGATCCATCCGATCTAAGCGCCAACAAACGACCATCTTCGTAGGGGCGCATGGCACGCGCCCGGATACGACACCGCCACCCAAACCAGATTTGACACAACTAACAAAGGCAGCTCACCTTTGTTTGCGATGGGTTACAAATTTTCTACCTTCATACAATGTGTTGGTTGAAGTACAAGGTCTTTTCACCTTTCCCCCACAGCAAATGCCTCACGCAAGTCACGCCATACGAAGAAGTCCTCTCGACCATAGGGGTGAAATAGCTTACAGCAAATTAAAAGCCCATTCGATGATTTGGAATCACTGGGAGAAGAATACGCCTGGCAATAACACGCTGCTTTGTTGCGCTTATTCGTCCAATACAGGATGTAATGCGCAGTAGAGTAGCACACCAAAGCAAGCCTGACGTAAAAACAAGAGAAACAAAATGATTGCCGAAAGATTTTCAAAATTTATAAAGAGCAAAAATAAGCATATCACATTAACCTTAGGCGAAGTGCAACTAAAAGATGTTTTGGGCCAAGGGGGCAACGGAATCGTTTACAGCGGAAAAATCCTTAACGAAACAATTGCATTAAAATTTCTAATCTCTGAGGCGAGCGGAAATACACTAAAAAACAAAACAAACAGATTTCTTGCCGAATACTTCAATGTTGTAACTCTAAAAGAATCTACAGGAATTGTAAAATATATCGATTATGACATTTTAAATTTTGATGATAGTGAAGGTTTTGTTTCACTACCAGTCATTTTGATGAAAAAATATGATACCTCACTAAGTGCTATTCAAAAAAATAAGACTGAAGAAGAATTTAAAAAATTATTTAATTTCCTGCTTTCTACCTTAGAAAAAATTCACTTAAGGGCATCTCTAAAAAGTCAGTACTGACATAAGGTATTGAAATCTATCGATTTAACTGAAATATCCATATCTTGACGC
>NZ_VDCH01000015.1 GCF_006265165.1 Chlorobaculum thiosulfatiphilum | reverse complement strand
GCAAAGTCGAAAAACTGTTTGATCATCCCAATGTTCGCTATGCCAAGAATTGATACCTTTATTGGCCGGAGTAATAAGAGTGCGTTGATAGATGAGACTGAAATTCTATTTTGTCCTGATGGACAGTATGAGATTTTCGCGGAGAGAGTGCAAAAAGCAAGCAATGAACTTCTTGCAAAGAAGATATACGGTAATATATTAGGGGAAAATAAAAAATGTTTTAAATATTTTGAAAAAATTAAAGTGGAACTCGTTTATCATGATAAGGTTGAAGCGTCTGAGGTAATTTGTTTAACTGATAAGAAGGGTTATTGGTCTTTTGATTTCAAAAAAGAATATTTAGAAAATACTCTTGTGTTGAGAATATTACGGGATTCTCAAGTGATTAAACAAAAGGAAATTGATATATCTCTCAATAAACCATTTTATGAAATCGAAATATGACTCTTTTTGCCGTGCTTCACGTACCTTCACAGTTTAAAGTTCAGATGGCTTAGCTCAGCCATGTAATCCGTCTGCGCATCCTCGCATGTTCTTCCGTCTATCCCCTCCCATAAATCGCTCATCAATCCAACTCCATCCACTTCCCCTAACCACAACCCAAACAACACATTTGAGTTTCGAGCCTAAACGGAACTATATTGCGCCTTGAAGTCCGCCAGCGGTGCCGACGAATGCCGATGCGGCGGGCATCTGGAAGAAATTCTTTTAAGTCTTTGAAAATTAGTGGTTTACGTGCTCTCATGATTCTTGTTATAGACAATTACGACTCGTTTACTTACAACCTTGTCCAGTACATCGGCGAACTCGGAGCCGAAGTCGCGGTGTACCGGAACGACGAACTTACCGTCGAACAGGCTCTTGCGCTGAAGCCGGAGAAGATCGTCATCTCTCCCGGGCCGGGAACGCCCGCCGACGCTGGAATCTCTATTGCGCTTATCGACGTCGTCAAAGGCAAGATTCCGCTGCTTGGCGTCTGCCTCGGCCATCAGGCCATCGGCGAGGCGCTTGGCGGCAAGGTCGTTCGCGCCGGGCAGATCATGCACGGCAAGACCTCCGAAGTCTTCCACGACGGGCAGGGGATGTTCCGCAACATCCCGAACCCCTTCACCGCCACCCGCTACCACTCGCTGATCGTGGAGCGCGAAACGCTTCCGGCGGCGCTCGAAATCCGCGCGTGGACGGAGGACGGCATCATCATGGCCTTCGACTCGAAGGCGCTCGGCCTGTACGGTGTGCAGTTCCATCCCGAATCGATCATGACCTCCGTCGGGCACGACCTCATCAAGAACTTCCTCGAACTCTGATCGCCGCATGGAAGGACGTGAACGCGACAAGCCGGGTTGGGCTTCCGAGCCGCCGCAATGCAGACCTGCAAAAGAGATGGCGCTTCTGCCGGGCAGCGAGTTCATGGCCGACGGCTGGCGCGTCTTCAAGATCATGGCCGAATTCGTCAACGGATTCGAGATCATGTCGGCTGTCGGGCCTGCGGTTTCGGTCTTCGGTTCCACGAGAGTCAGACCGGGCGACCCAGAGTACCAGCTTGGCGAAACGATGGGCAAGCTGCTTGCCGACTCCGGTTTCGCCGTGATAACCGGCGGCGGCCCCGGCGCGATGGAGGCGGCCAACAAAGGGGCGCAAAGCAAAGGCGGCGCGTCGATCGGCTTCAACATCAAGCTGCCCAACCAGCAGCGCCCAAACCCCTACATCGATTACGACAAGCTCGTCACCTTCGAGTACTTTTTCGTGCGCAAGGTGATGTTCCTCAAATACTCGCAAGCCTTCATCGTCCTTCCCGGTGGCTTCGGTACGCTCGACGAGCTGTCGGAGGCGATCACCCTGATCCAGACCGGCAAGAGCCAGAAATTTCCGGTGATCATGATGGGTTCGGAGTACTGGGGCGACCTGTACGCCTGGATCCGGAAGCGGATGCTCGAAGAGAACGGATTCATCGCCGAAACCGATCTCGACTTCATCTTCATCGAGGATGATCCGGCCAAGGTCATCGACCTCATCCTGAACTTCTATCCCGAAGGGTATAGTATCAATTTTTAGTCTGGCAATGCGTTAGCCGTTTGCGTACCGGATCGCTTTCCAATCCTGAGGCGGATTTTTTTAACGGGGTAAAAATTTTCGGCATCGCATACTTTTATCAATGCGATGAATTGTTTATCGTGTTATTTCATTCACGATTGTTATTCGTCGCCCATTCGGCCAGTGCTCGTCGTTCGCTTTCAGTCATCCTGATCGGCGGAAATCCCGGAATCGCGCCGTGTTTTGCCAGGTCAGCCGATCCGGCGAGTCGGGACGCCGCTTTTTCGATCTTGCGGCGAGCCGGTTCCGGGAGCGCGTCGAAGTTCGTAAAGTCCACGGCTTCGCGGGCCTGCCGGACTTTGCCGGTAACGTACCACGAGAGCGGCGCGACGTAAGCGCTTCGGGGCCACCGGGTCTGAGAAGAGTGGCAGGCGAAGCAGTGCGCTTCGAGAGGGGCAAGCACGCTCGCGGGAATGCTGGCGGGCGGTTTCGACGGATGCCCGACTCGATCCAGCGGGATGAACTGGATCAGAATAAGGACGATGATGATCCAGCCGGCGACGATGCCGCTCTTGTTATTCATTTTGTTCGCAGCCATTGAAAAATCTGAGAGTTACGGAGTGGTAACAAGGTTAACGGATTTTGTCATACATTACGGCAAACAGGTGTTTTTTGCCGGAAGCCAGGGTTAGCATTGCCCGGAACTGGTTCGCGCCTGTATCAACACCATCAAGAAAACAAGTTATCGATGATTTTTCCATGTGAAAAAGCTGTATGGTATTATCTGCCCCAGATCAGGGCGGATCTTGCCAAGGAGCTGGTCAAAACCGGCATGACCCAGTCGAACGCCGCCAAGATGCTCGGCGTCACTCCGGCAGCCGTTTCCCAGTATCTGCACAAAAAGCGTGGCGGGCAGAATATCAAATCGCGCGTTTACAAGCAGGAGATTCGCAATGCCGTGGACAAGCTCCGCGAAGGCGCTGCCGGGCCGGAGTTATATACTCTTGTTTGCAAGTGTTGTCAGATACTGAAGAAAGACGATGTGGAAGTTAGCGGTGGCAGTTGTGGAGATGGAACAGCAGGTTAAGTATATATGTCTGGAAGTAAGAATTCTGTAATCGCCGGTTCAGCGCCCACCGGTTTCATGGAGGCGGCGCTTTTTACTTTAGTGGCCATTCTGGCCGGACTGGGCATCGAGTTGCTCTCGTCGGGCGCCGGGATCGACATTCCGGGCTGGCCCTTCAATCTTGTTTTCCTGCTTCTTTTCGGCGGACTGATTTTGGTCGTCGGCCTGATGTTCAGGGAGCATCCGCTGGTGGCTTGGCTCGGCGGTATTCCGCTGGGGCTGAGTCTGATTGTCGGCCTGGCGCTGCTCTCGCTCGTTGGCGGCGTTCTGCCCCAGAACAAGTTTCCGCCCGGCTCGATGGTGGCGATGCTGCGGCTGAACGGCATGTTTTCGAGCTGGCCGTTCGCGCTGGTCACGCTGCTTTTTCTCTTCAATCTCGGCCTCGCGCTGGTCTGGAAGACTATTCCGTTCAAAGTGGCCAACCTTCAGTTCATGCTGTTTCACGGCGGATTCTGGATCGCGCTCTCCTGCGGCTTGCTCGGCGCCACGCAGCTCGAACGTCTGGTAGTGCCGCTCTACGAAGGCAAGGCGAGCGATGTGGCGTACAATCGTGAATCCGAGAAGGCGATTCATCTTCCCTTTTCCATCTACCTGAAAGATTTCCAGATCGAACAGTATGCGCCCAAGTTCGCCCTTTACGATCCCGAGCACGACCGGCTCGTCGAGCCGAAATCGAAGCTCGTTCCCGAGATCGGCAAAGGAGTCAAGGTCGAGTGGACGGGCATCGGTTCGGTGACGGTGCTCGATTATCTGCCGAGTGCGATGCCCGGCGCGAATGGCGTACCGGTGGCGGTTGACGGCAAGAAAGGGGTGGCTTTCGCCAGGGTGAGGATCGATGAAAACGGCAAGGTTTCCGATCACTGGATCAGCTCCGGCGGGCCTCAGCTCAAGCCGCTCTTCGTTCCGATGGGCAACTATTTCATCGTGATGGCCGATGGCGCGCCCAAGGCGTTCCGGTCGGACGTCACGCTGATCGGCGCTGGCGGCGAGCGGAAAACGGAAACGCTCGAAGTGAACAAGCCGGTCGATTTTTACGGATGGAAGCTTTACCAGTCGGGCTACGACGAGAGCGCCGGACGCTGGTCAACGCTGAGCCTTGTCGAGGCGGTGAGAGACCCGTGGCTGCCAGCGGTTTATGTGGGATTTTTCATGATCATGGCGGGTAACGTGCTGTTTTTCTGGAAAGGCGTTAAAAAGATGGAGGCGGCATGACCCTGGTCGAATTTCCGGCAATAGCGCTCGCGGCGGTCGTGTGCTGGGCGGCGGGCAGCCTTTTGCAGATTCCGGCGAAAAACTCCAGAATTTTCGGCTCGCTCTCCTGGCTTTTCATGCTCTCCGGCACTCTCGTGCTTGCGTGGTTCCTCACCTCCTACTGGATCGCGCTGGAACGTCCGCCGCTCCGTACGCTTGGCGAAACGAGGCTCTGGTACGCGATGCTCATTCCCGTCGTCGGTTTTCTGGTCGAATATCGCTACAAGATCGGCTGGCTCAAGTACTACTGCATGGGGCTGGCGACGGTGTTTCTCGGCATTAACTACCTGCACCCCGACGTCTTTGAGAAGGCGCTCATGCCTGCGTTGCAGAGTCCGTGGTTCGTGCCCCACGTCGTGGTCTATCTGGTAGGCTACGTGCTGCTGGCGGCCTCGGCGGTCTCCGGCTGGCACAACGTGATCCAGAACTTCCGCGGCAGGCGCTCGGAGAAGGGGGAGTCGATGTCGCACTATCTCGCCCTGCTCGGCTTCGTCCTGCTCACCTTCGGCCTGATCTTCGGCGCGCTCTGGGCCAAGGAGGCGTGGGGACACTACTGGACGTGGGATCCAAAGGAGACCTGGGCCTTCATTTCGTGGCTGGCCTACCTCGGCTACCTGCACCTCGTGGCTCGGAAGACCGACCCGCGCAAGCTCCAGTGGTACCTCGGCCTGTCGTTCTTCGTGCTGCTCGTTTGCTGGTTCGGCGTGAACTACCTCCCCTCGGCGCAGAACAGCGTACACACCTATTCGGGGTGAGGCGGGGAATAGCAAGGGACTTAAAGGACATCAGGGACTGAAGGGACAAAGAGGATCAGAAAATCTTCATTGTCCCTTTTGTCGTTTTCGTCCTTGAAGTTCTTTGCTTCACAATTCCACGATCAAATGCGACTCTGTCGAGTAGCCTTGCAGCACCTTCGCCAGTTCGCCGATCAGCGTGGGGCCGTATTTGTTGAGGTAGTGGAAGATGTTGATGCTTCGTTCCTGCGGCTTGCCTTCGGGGAAGAGGTTCAGCTCCGCCTTGTCGAGCTGCTGGAAAAGCTCGTCGTGTTTCCGGCGGCCCGCGCGATATGTTTTCTCCCTGATGGTTCCGATGATCTTGGCTATCTGGCCCGACGAGGCGGCCAGCGCTGCCTGCAAGGTCGGATCCATTTTCACGAGCGCCGGTTCGAGTGTCGAGAGTGACCGGGCGACCTCCGACTCCACCTGCCCGAACAAGGCGTCAATGTCCACGCTGTCACCGCCGGAAACCATCGATTTGCGCAGCTCCTGCACATTTTCGAACACCGCTTCATAGACCTGCCGCCGCGAGAAGCTCGGTCTTCCGCTCGCTTTGAGCACCTTGTCCATCGTGCGGGCGATTTTCGGCTCGACCAGCGTGAAGCTGCCGCGCGGAATGACGAAGGGCATGGCGAGGCCGAAGTGCTCGTAGGCCTTGCGGAACTGCGCCATGTAGCTGATTTCGCCGGGGCCGCCGATGTAGGCGAAGGTGGGGAGCACGGCGTCCTGCACGATTGGCCGGAGGATGACGTTCGGGCTGAATTTTTCGGGGTGATCCTGACAGATTTCCATCAGTTGATGGCGCGTGTAGCGCTGCCGGTCGGGCAAAACGAGGAAGTTGTCGGGCGAGGGCTGCTCGATTTTGAGCCGCTGGCCGAGCTGGTTGAGGTAGAAGAGGTTGACCGGGCGCGGCTTGGTCTGCGCCGGGTAGCCCATCGATTCGAGAATCGAGCTTTGCGCCACCACCTCGTACGACGAGGCGGGCGCGGTTTCGATCTCGCGGCAGAGCACCTCAGAGGCCAGTCGCTTGAAGCGCGAGTCCTGCGGCGATAGCAGAATCAGCGGGTGCTCCCGGAAGAGCCGGTTCATCGTGCTGGCGAAGGCGATTTCGAAGGTGACGCCCGGTTCGTAGCAGGCGCGGAGCAGTTCGGCGATCTCAGGCTTGAACTCCGTCTCGGGCAACAGATCGAGGAACTTCTGCAAGGTCTCGCCGATGCTCGCGCCGAGCAGGGTGGCTCCGGCCATCTGGTCGGGCTGGCGGTGCGCTCCCTCCGCCGTGATCCGCTCCAGTCCGCCGCCGGAGAAGAGCACGGTTGAGGAGGCCTCGTCGAAATCGTGATCCTCGCTTTCGATCCAGAACACCGGCACGAAGTCGTACTCCGGGAACAGCTCCTTCTGCTTGCGGGCGACCACCACGGCACTCAGCGCCTTGTAGATCGTGTAGAGCGGGCCGGTGAAGAGGCCGGTCTGCTGGCCGGTGACGATCGCCATGCAGCGAGGCGAGCGCAGCTTTTCGATCTCCCGTTGCTGTCGCTCCGAGCCGCCGAACATCCGGTTCTGGTCAGACAAGAGTTCCACCAGCGCCTCCCGCCTGAAGTTGCGCGACGCCAGGAGGCCGAGGCGCCGATAGTAGTCGGCATCCTTGCGGTAGTCGAGATGGAAGCATTCCGCCAGCAGTTTCGCGCGAGCCTCGCTTTCGGAGGCGTAGTCGCAGAAGAGGCGGGAAAAGCCCTTTTTGGGCGTCTGGATGTGCTGGTAATCGATGAGGAAGGTGTTCACGCGCTTTATTTCTTGATGGTGTTCTGGAGGCCCCAGGTTTCGAGTTCGCTCCGGAAGCGATGGTCGGTCATGTCACAGGCAATCGGCGTAACAGCCACGTAGTTGTGCCGCACGGCGTATTCGTCCTCCGCAAGCCCTTCGTCGTGAAGCTGGAGCGAGCCTGCGAGCCAGTAGTACGGATTGCCGTACATGTCGTGCCGCTCGATGGCCGACTCCTCCCAGCGCGACCGCCCCTGCCGGGTGCAGAGGACGCCGCGAATCTCCTTTTCGGGCACGTTGGGGATGTTGGCCGACAGGATGGTGTCGGGCGGCAGTCCCCGCCTGAGCGCTTCGCGGGCCAGTTGCCGGGCGAATTTGGCGGCGTAGGTGAAGTCGGCGTTCTCGTAGGTGGTCAGCGAAAAGGCCAGCGACGGCACCTTCTGGATCGCCCCTTCACGCGCGGCGGCCACGGTGCCGGAGTAGAGGCTGTTCATGGCCGTGTTGCTGCCGTAGTTTATGCCCGAAACGATCAGATCGGGCTTCTCGTCGAGGATGTGGCTCAGCGCCACCTTGATGCAATCGACCGGCGTACCGGAGACGGTATAGCCGAAAAAGCGGTTGTTTTTCTGGTACTTCCTGATGCGCAACGGCTCGCCGAGGGTCATGGCGTGGCCCTTGCCGCTCTGGTGTTCGGCAGGCGCGACCACGGTCACGGAGCCGAGCTTTTTCATCGAGGCGACGAGCGCATGCAGGCCGGGTCCTTCGATGCCATCGTCGTTACTGACCAGAATATGTGGTTTCCGCGGTTTGATGCTTGTCGTCAAAAGGTGTCGATATATGGTTTCAGATAAAGTTAAAAGTCGTGACCCAGGCTGAAATAGAACAGGGTATCGGTAAAGTCGATCTGGGCGGCATCCTTGACCTCTTCGCGTTCAAAAGCGAACGGCTTGGCGACGGTGAACTGCGCCGGGCCGATCGGCGTATCCCAAACCAGCCCCGCGCCCACTCCCTGGATCAGCTTGCTGATCGACATCTGCGCGCGCCGCTCCCAGACATTGCCGATGTTGTACGACAGGGTGAACGAAGTCGGGAAAAAGAGCTGCACCGGCGACCGGTACCGCAGCATCGCTCCGGCCACGGCGATGTTGTTGCCGACGAGGTCGCTGTCTTTCAACCCGATGAAGCGGTAGCTGTACGGGTTGCCCGTTCCGCCGAGGAAGAATTTCTCGGTGAGCGGAACCTCCTCGCTGCTGGTTCCGGCCAAGGCCGTCAACTGGAGCGTGATGCTCGATCCGATGGAGAAGTTTTCTTCGTGCGTCGCCGCCAGTTGCCAGAAATTGTCCAGATCGCCGGAAAGTCCGGAGGTCGAGCTGTACCGGATGTTGGTATATCGACCGCCTGAGGGCAGGAACGAACTGTCGCGGTTGTCGAAGGTGAACTGACCGCCGATGGACGCCAGCGTGAGGTTTCCGGTGGCGAATGGCTCGTCGATATTGTCCCTCATGTACGACTGCGCGTTCTGCGCGGTGACGTCCGCCATCAGACGGCCGTTCTTGCTGATTCGGGTGCCGAACGAGGTCGTGATGCCGTACCGCTGGATGCCGAGCGAGCGGGCCTGGCCCGTCGCCTGCAAGCCCGATTGCCCGATGAGCGCGAGCTGGCGCGTTTCGAAATCGCGCTGGTCGAAAAAGGCTCGCGTGAACATGGTCAGTGGCGTTTTTCCGATTCGCGGCATACTGAATTCGAGATTGAAGCGGTTGTTCTTCGGCCCGATTTTGACCCAGCCACCGGCGGAGTTTCCCGTGCCATAGAGGTTTTCGTTCCTGAAGTCGAGCAGCAGTTGGGCATTCGAGGTGTCGTCGTAGCGCACACCGATGCGCAGCACCGAGGGCAGCTTTTCGTCGAGCCGGACGAGGAGTGCGCCGTCGCCGCTTTTTGCCTGCTCGCCGGGGCTTTCCGTGCTCAGCGAGACCCGGTTGAAGACGCCCGTGCCGTAGAGATTGTCGATCGTTTTTTCGGCATCCGCGTACCGGAACGCCCTGGTGGAGTCGATAGCCATTTCCCGCCGCACGGTCAATGGCTTGGTGAGCTTTCTGTCTTGCTCGATCTCCACATTCTCGATCTTGCCCGAAGTGAGGTGAACCGTGAGCGCCGTTCCGGCTACCGAGGCGCTCTCGATCTCCACAAGGCAGTAGCCCTTGTCGCGGTAGAGCCGGATCAGCTTTTCGAGCGAGCGGGTCGCCACCTCGCCGGTGTAGAGTTTTCCGGTCACGGGCAGGAATGCGCTCTCGATCTCTTTTGCCGGAACGGCGCTGGCGGGGCCGCCCGTCACCTCGATCTTCTCGATCCTCGGCAGCGGTTCGAGCACGAATGCCACGCTTTTCGTTCGCCGGTCGAGCCGGGCATGAACCCGCGTGAAGAGGCCGGTTTCGAGCAGTGCGTTCAGAATTTTTTTGACGCGGGTTTCGCTGCGGACGATGGCTTTTGCCATTCTCGACTGCTCGATATAACCGGCAGAGTCCGGGAGGCCCTCGATGCTTTTGCTGAATCCGGTAATGTCGATGTCGTTTCGCGGGGCGAGCTGGATGTTGCGTTTGATGACCGGCGCGAGCAGGCGCCCTTTGGCGTATCCGGCGGCGATCATCTGGCGAATGTCGGAAAAGTCGGTCGCCTTGTGGTTGTCGATGTCGGGGGTGATCACCATGTCAGCTTTTTCGAGCTGCTGCGGGTACTGTACCTGGGTCAGGATGCTCATCGCCTGGTCGGCAGCTTTCCACGGCGCGTCGATTTCGCTGCTGGCGGTGTACATTCTGCCGTGCGTGTCAACGGCCACCTTGTAGCCCGCATCGAATTTGTCAAGCTCATCGACGGGCAGGTTGGCCACCAGACCGCCGTCGGCGAGCTGTCGGCCGTTTCGCTCGATTGGCTGGTAGAGAATCGGAATGGTGCCGCTGGCTCGCATCGCTTCCGACAGCGGCCCCGAGTCCAGTGTGATCCGGCGTCCCGAAATCAGATCGGTGGTGACGGCGCGGAACTGTACCGGCAGGTCTGAAAACGAGTGGCCGGTATGATAGGGCGCGTTCAGGATCAGCAGGTCGATGGTTCGGGTGAGCGTCTGGGCCGCGCTCAGCGATTTTGGCACGATCAGCTTGAACTTTTCGAAGCGGATGGCGATCGAGGCGCGGTCGCGGATGTTTTTCTGTTCGAGCCAGGTGTTGGTTCTGGGCGCGTCATTATTGAGAGACACAAGCTTCTGCCAGGGGAGGCAAAAGGCGAGCGATTCAAGTTCTCGCGCGGTGTAGCCCGAGCTGTACAGCCCGCCGACCAGCGCACCCATGCTGGTGCCCGCGATGAAGTCGATGGGCACGTTCTCCTCCTCCAGCGCCCTGAGTACGCCGATCTGGGTGATGCCATTCGCGCCGCCGCCCGACAAGGCCAGCCCGACGGTTTTGCGGAGCGGACGCATCGCCGGCATGATTTCGTAACGATGATTTGGCGTGGCGAGGGTGTCGGGCAAGACGATGGTCGCGGCTCGAGCCTCATGGAGCGGCAGTATCGCCAGAGCGGCGATCGGGAGCATAAGCGCCAGCTTTATCGATGTTCGGAAGTGTGAAAGATGCAGAAGCTGCTGGTGTTTGCGGTTCACAGGGGACTCCGGGCACAGCCTGTTTTTGGGAAATCGTGTCGAGTTTATATCTTGAATTCCAATGTAAACTCTTTAGAGATAATAATAAAAATGGTCTGGTTCAAACGGGCGAATCCTTCGATACGAACGACGGATAAACGCGACACCCCTGAGGGGTTGTGGTCGAAATGCGACTCATGCGGGGCGGCCCTGCACAAAAAACAGCTCGAAGACCATCTCTACACCTGTCCGGATTGCGGTTTTCATTTCCGCATCTCACCGGTTCTCTATTTTTCGTTTTTGTTTGACGGCGGAAAGTGGGAGGAGTTTGACGGCCAGCTCAGGGCAGCCGATCCGCTCGGGTTCGTCGATACGAAAAACTATCCCCAGCGCGTTCGAGACACGATTGCAAAATCTGGCAAAAGCGAGGCGTGCCGGAACGCCACCGGCGTCCTGGATGGATCGCCGCTGGTCGTTTCGGCGATGGATTTCGGCTTCATCGGCGGCTCGATGGGTTCGGTGGTCGGTGAAAAGATCGCCCGCGCCGCCGACAGGAGCGTGGAGCTGAATGCGCCGCTCATCGTGATTTCGCAGTCCGGTGGGGCGCGCATGATGGAGGGGGCCTTCAGCCTCATGCAGATGGCCAAGACCTCGGCGCGGCTCACCCGTCTCGGCGAGCGTGGCATACCGTTCATCTCGCTCATGACCGATCCCACGATGGGCGGCATCAGCGCCTCCTTCGCCATGCTCGGCGACCTGAACCTCAGCGAGCCGAAAGCGCTCATCGGCTTCGCCGGCCCGCGCGTCATCCGCGACACCATCAAGCGCGACCTGCCCGAAGGGTTCCAGCGAGCGGAGTTCCTCAAGGAGCACGGCTTCGTGGACACGATCGTGCACCGCAAGGATTTGCGCTCGCAGCTCATCAAGCTGCTCGGGCACATGAGGTGAAGAAGAAAGAAGAGGACTTATAGGACGAATGGGACGAATAGGAGAAAGATAATTCTTTTTGTAGGGGCGGCTCGCGAACCGCCCTTTACAATTTCAATTGTTAATTATCCATTATCAATTGATTTTCCAGCCTAAAGCAGCACTTGTCACGGGGAACTGCTCGGTGAAAATCGCCTGTACCGCTTCGGCGATGTCGCGGTGCTCTTTCTGGGTGGCGGGGTCGGTGCGGACTTCGAGGTAGTGAATCCAGCTCCGCACGGAGCCTTTCATGTAGAGCCGGGTCTGGGTGCCGAGCGGCAGCAGCACACGGGCGCACTCCTTGGCGATGCCTTTTTCCAGCGCCTCTTCGTAACTCTCGAACGCGAACCGCGCCACCTTGTCCTGCGCTTCGTCAAACCATTTCACGGTTGCCTCGTCGAGGTCGTCGAGCGAGTTCTGCCGGTTTTTCGTGTCCTGCCGTCTCGGCTGGTACTTTTCGGTGGTTTGCGCTTTGGCGTAGCGTTGTGAAAATTCCTGGAAGCAGAAGCTGCGGTGGCGGAGAATCTGCGGTGAGATGGCGCGGGAGGTGGTGATCTCGACCGTCATGTCAACCATTTCGAAGACGCTCCAGTGTTTGTTTTGGATACAGTAGGAGAGCAGCTTTTCGTAGTCGGGCGTCTCCTGGTTCGGACTCGAAACCCGCGCGCAGTAGGCGATGAGTCCTTCAGGCGTGAGCTGGCTGTTGTCGATTTCGATGATCGGATTGGTGACGGAGATGAGGCGTACCTGCATGGCGGTCTGGTGGTCTTGAGGATATTGGGAAGCCGCAAATATATCAAATCAAAGGAAAAGTAACTCAGACGGCGTACCGCTGTGAATAATTTAAGGAAACGGAACCGGATTTCTGGAATTCTTGTTTCGTCTCTGTATTTTAGGTGTTCATTGCACCACTCTGCGGAATTTGAGCGTATATTTCGCCGGGCAACAACAAAAAAGTTCAAGCACATGGCAAATATCAATTTCGGTTTCGACCATCACGCCAAAAAGCTCTACTCCGGAGCGATTGAAAACAGCATTCAGAGCCAGCTCGTGCCGATGGTGATCGAGACTTCGGGACGCGGCGAACGCGCGTTCGACATCTTTTCCCGCCTTCTGCGGGAGCGCATCATCTTCCTCGGCTCTCCCATCGACGAGCATGTGGCCGGTCTGATCATGGCGCAGCTCATCTTCCTTGAATCGGAAGACCCGGAGCGCGACATCTACATCTACATCAACTCGCCTGGCGGAAGCGTCTCGGCGGGCCTCGGCATCTACGATACGATGCAGTACATCCGCCCCGACATCTCGACGGTGTGCGTCGGCATGGCGGCCAGCATGGGCGCGTTCCTGCTCGCCAGCGGAACGACCGGCAAGCGGGCTTCGCTGCCGCACTCGCGCATCATGATTCATCAGCCTTCGGGCGGAGCGCAGGGTCAGGAGACCGACATTCTCATCCAGGCCCGCGAGATCGAAAAAATCCGCCACCTGCTCGAAGATCTGCTCGCCAAACATACCGGTCAGGATGTGACGAAAATCCGCGAAGACTCGGAACGCGACCGCTGGATGGACGCCGCCGAGGCCAAAGCGTACGGCCTGATCGACCAGATTTTCGAAAAGCGTCCCGCTCCTGCCAAACAGGATTGAGACAGATCGGACAGATCGGGAAATAACGACTTTCGGACGCCTCTTCGCCGGGGCGTTCGTAACCTCCAATTTTGCTTTCAACCAGACTCATGAGTGACCATTCCGCGCAGAATCTCGATAAAACATACAACCACCACGAAGTAGAGGAGCGCTGGAGAAGCGCGCACTGGGAGGCGCTCGGCGCGTTCCATGCCGAACACTCGCGGGTGCTCGAAGATGGCGCGACGCCCTACACCGTGCTGATGCCGCCGCCGAACGTGACCGGCAGCCTGACGCTGGGCCACGTGCTGAACCACACGCTCCAGGACATCTTCATCCGCCACGCCCGCATGAGCGGCAAGGAGGCGCTCTGGCTGCCCGGCACCGACCACGCGGGCATTGCGACGCAGACGGTGGTGGAGAAGCGGCTGCGCACGGAGGGCCTCACCCGCCACGATCTCGGACGCCGTGACTTTCTCGGCAAGGTGTGGGAGTGGCGCGAGGAGTACGGCGGCCTGATTCTGCGCCAGCTCCGCAAGCTCGGCATCTCCTGCGACTGGCGGCGCAACCTGTTTACGATGGACGAACGCGCCTCGGAGGCGGTTATCAACACCTTCGTGGCGCTCTACCGCGAGGGGCTGATCTATCGCGGACGCCGCATCATCAACTGGTGCCCGGTGTCGCAGACGGCGCTTTCGGACGAAGAGGTCATCATGAAGTCGCGCCGCGACCAACTGGTCTATGTGAGCTATCCGCTCGCCAAGGATCCGTCGCGCTCGATCACCATCGCCACCGTGCGCCCGGAGACGATTCTGGCCGACGTGGCCATCGCGGTCAATCCGAACGACGAGCGCTATGCCGACCTCATCGGCGAGCTGGTCGTCGTGCCGATTGCCGGACGCCACGTGCCGGTCATCGCCGATGACTACGTCGATATCGAGTTCGGTACCGGCGCCTTGAAGATCACTCCGGCGCACGATCCGAACGACTACGAGGTGGCAAAACGCCACAATCTGCCGACCTTCTCGGTGATTGGCAAGGATGCCCGCATGACCGACGAGTGCGGCTACGCGGGTATGGATCGCTTCGACGCGCGGGAGAAGATCATCGCCGATCTCGAAGAGCTGGGTCATCTCGTCAAGGTCGAGGACTACGAGCACAACGTGGGCTACTCGGAACGCGCCGACGTGGTGGTCGAGCCTTACCTTTCCGAGCAGTGGTTCGTCAAAATGCAGCCGCTCGCCGAACCGGCGCTCAAGGCGGTCAACGACGGCCAGATTCGTTTCCACCCGGAACACTGGATCAGTACCTATCGCCACTGGATGGAGAACATCCAGGACTGGTGCATCTCGCGCCAGCTCTGGTGGGGCCACCGCATTCCGGCCTGGTACGACGACAAGGGCAACGTCTGGGTCGCTTCGTCATACGACGAGGCGTGTCACCTGGCGGGCACCGACAAGCTCGCGCAGGACGAGGATGTGCTCGACACCTGGTTCTCCTCGTGGCTCTGGCCGCTGACCACCCTCGGCTGGACGGGGCCGCACAGCGACAACGACGATCTCCGCGCGTTTTACCCGACCGACACGCTGGTGACCGGCCCGGACATCATCTTCTTCTGGGTGGCCCGCATGATCATGGCCGGGCTGCACTTCAAGGGCGACGTTCCGTTCCGCGACGTCTATTTCACCAGCATCATTCGCGACATGAAGGGGCGCAAGCTCTCCAAGTCGCTCGGAAACTCGCCCGACCCGCTCAAGGTGATCGACGCCTACGGCACCGACGCCCTGCGCTTCACGATCGTCTATATCGCCCCGCTGGGGCAGGATGTGCTCTTTGGCGAGGAGAAGTGCGAGCTGGGCCGCAACTTCGCCACCAAAATCTGGAACGCTTCGCGCTTCGTCTTCATGCAGCGCGAAAAGCTCTTCTCGACGCGCGAGGAGTTCGTCGAAGCCTTCGCCGGTTTCACGCCGCAGCGCGAGTTGCTGTCCACCGCCGGACTCTGGCTTCTGTCGCGCTACAACGCCATGCTCGAACGCTACCACCAGGCGATGGTGAATTTCAAGGTGAACGACATGGTGAAGATCGTGCACGAGTTCTTCTGGGGCGACTACTGCGACTGGTACGTCGAGGCGCTCAAGAGCGAGCTTGCGGGCGACGCTTCGGCGGAGCGTTCGCGCCACGCGGTGTGCCTGGCCGTCTCGGTGCTCGAAGGGGTGCTCAAGGCGCTGCATCCGGTGATGCCGTTCATCACCGACGAAATCTGGCACGCCATCGCGCCGCGTGGCACCGAAGAGACCATCGCCAAAGAGGCGATGCCGCAAGCCGACGCCACGTGGACGGCGGAGGATGCCGCCGCGTTCGACCTGGTGCGCAACATGGTGTCGGAAATCCGCAGCCTCCGATCGGCCTTCAACGTGCCGCACGACCTGCGCGCCCGTGCCGTCATCCGCGCCGCTTCCGGCGAAGCGCTCGCCGCGCTCGAAGCCGGCAAGGCGATTTTCCCGGCCCTGACCCGGTGCGAGGCCGAGCTTGGCGAAAGCATCGAAAGGCCCGCCCATTCAGCGGCTTCGGTGGTTAACGGCAATGAACTTTTTATCAGGCTGGAAGGGTTAATATCTTTCGATAAAGAAAAACTCCGCCTGCAAAAAGAGATCGCCAAAGTGACCGCCTACATCGAATCACTCCAGAAAAAACTCTCCAATCAGGGCTTCGTGGCCAATGCGCCCGCTGAGGTCGTTGCCAAGGAGCAGGAGAAGCTGGAAGAGTCGCGCTCGCTGGTGCTGAAGTTGCAGGGAAATCTCGAAGTTCTCTCGTAGTGGAGAGGTTTTTTTTAGACAGTTAACGGAAAAGTCCAAATTTTTTTAAGATATTCTCAGTTTGATTTCATCTGTCCTGGGTTTCACTGCCGGAGTCGATGTGTTTCGGTTGGTCGAAATTGTGTGTCATCCTTGATAGTGTCATGAAGTTCGAACGAGGATCAATTCATGAAGCAGTTGAAAATAAGTAAACAAATTACCAACAGGGAGAGCCTCTCCCTCGACCGTTACCTTCAGGAGATTGGCAAGTACGATCTTTTGACGGCCGAAGACGAGGTAAAGCTGACGATGGCCATCAAGGAAGGCTACGACATGCCGGTCGATACCGTCGAGTATCGGCGGGCCAAGCGGGCGCTCGACAAGCTCATCAAGGGCAACCTCCGTTTCGTGGTCTCGGTGGCCAAGCAGTATCAGAATCAGGGGTTGACTCTCGGCGACCTGATCAACGAGGGAAACCTCGGCCTGATCAAGGCGGCCAAGCGGTTCGACGAAACCCGAGGCTTCAAGTTCATCTCCTACGCCGTGTGGTGGATACGGCAGTCTATCCTGCAAGCGCTCGCCGAGCAGTCCAGAATCGTGCGTCTGCCGCTCAACCGTGTCGGTACGCTCAACAAGATCAGCAAGGCGTACAGCCAGCTCGAACAGGAGTTCGAGCGCGACCCCAACACCAAGGAGCTTGCCAACCTGCTCGACATGGACTCGCAGGACGTTGCCGACACGCTCAAGATCGCCGGACGCCACGTTTCGGTCGATGCGCCTTTCGCGCAGGGTGACGACAACCGCCTGCTCGACGTGTTGCAGAACGACGGTCACATGCCCGACCACGGCCTGAACCGCGACTCGCTCACGCTCGAAGTCGAGCGTTCGCTCTCCGTTCTTGCGCCGCGTGAAGCCGACGTCATCCGCTCCTACTTCGGCATCGGCATGGACAACCCGCTCACGCTGGAAGAGATCGGCGAAAAGTTCAAGCTCACCCGTGAGCGAGTCCGCCAGATCAAGGAAAAAGCGATCCGCCGCCTCCGCCAGTCCGCCTACAACAAGGTGCTCAAAGAGTACATCGGAAGCTGAGATTCAGCGACGACATACCAATTCATCAAAGCCGGCAAGCAGTTTCGCCGGCTTTGGTGTTTTATGAAAAATAATAGGTCAGATAGGACGGATAGGTCGTATGGGACGTATAAGTCGGGAAGGATGATTTTCAGTAGGGGCAGCCCCCCGTGCCTGACCATTCCCCAATTGTCGGGGCGCATGGCGTACGCCCTAATTATTGGGCGAACACGCAGGTTCGCCCCTACGAATTCATCTGCCTTACCACCACCGCATCTCCTTCCTCAACTCCCAGCTCCGCGCGTGCATTGCCGTTGCGGATGGCGATTTCGATCATTCCGCTACTGCCGATGTAGGCGAGGGGTTTGCTCTGCTCGACTTCGCCGTAGGTTCGGACGATTCGCAGTGGCTCGGCGTTGCCGACCTTGACGTGCCAGTCCCCGCCGTCCGCAATCATCCCGGCTTCAAAGGAGGTGATGAGGTTGCCGAAGTGGTCGGTGGCGATGATTTCGCCTTGCCACCCTTTTCCATCCTCCAAATGGCGGTTTTTCCATAGCTCGATCTTTGAGCACTCCGCAACGTTAATCGCGGGGCCGAAGGCTTCGAGCGGGATTCCGGTGGCGAGGTGCGCGGCGGCGGGGGAGAAGAGGTCGCGGCCGTGGAAGGTGGCGCTTTTGTCGGGGAGCTGGTAAGTCGCGTTCGTCAGTTCGTGGCATCGCGCATCGGGCCAGCGCTCGAAGATCGGCGTGAGCAGGCCGTTGTCCGGCGCGACGAAGCGGTGTGGCCCGGCCTGGACGCCGATGGCTCTGCGGGCGGTGCCGACGCCGGGATCGACGACGCAGACGAAGATCGTCTCGTCCGGAAAATAGTCGATGGAGCGGTCGAGGTGGAAGGCTGCCTGCCGGACGTTCTGGGCGCTGATGGCGTGGGTGAGGTCGATGACGCGGGCGCTGCGGCAGATGGTGGCGATCACTCCTTTCATGACGCCGACGAAGGCGTCTTCGAGGCCGAAGTCAGTCATGAGCGCGATGACGGGCGGCTGGAGCATGGCGTCAGTGGTCGGCTGACCGGTACAGGAAGGCACCGGCAATGATGAAAAGAAGGTCGGGCAGCCAGGCGGCGAGCACGGGATTGAGCAGTCCGTCGTAGCCGAGGCTGCCGATCGTTCGGAGCATTCCGAGATAGGAGAGGCCGATGAGCAGGCTGATGGAGACCTCCACCGCCAGGCCGCTGCGCTTTTTCTTCGAGGAGAGCGGTACGCCGATCATCACAATGATCATGCTGGCCAGCGGCAGGGCGAGTTTGGTGTGCAGCTTGACCGTCGTCTTTTCGAGTCCCGGAAGCCCGGAGTGCGCTTTCTGCCAGATGAAATCGAAGTGCTGCACGATGTTCATTTCATCCGGATCGGTGTCGATCATCTTGAACGTATTGGTCGCCAGCGAGAGCTTCAGGGTGTCCGCACCCGGCCTCGTGGCGAGGGTTTCGATGCCGTTCGAGAAGGTGCGCTGCTTCGCGTTGTAAAAAATCCAGTACTTTTCGCGGGTGATGATGCGAAGCGAGTCGGCGTCGAGGCGTTCGACGATCTGGCTTCCGTTGAAGGTTTCGAGCGAAACGGTTTTCGCGCTTTTGCGGTCGGAGCCGATCTCGGCGACGGTCAGGATGCGGTTCTTCGATTCCCGGATATGCAGCGGCTCTGCGTCGTTGTTTTTTTGTTTTTTCAGGTAGCGCTTCTCGAATCCCTTTGACCAGTCGTACATCGCTGGAGCGATGAAGCAGGAGTTGACCGTGTTGAACGCCGTGATCGCGAGCGTCACGACAAGAAACGGCTTCATCAGGCGTGACAGGCTCATACCCGCCGATTTGAGCGCGGGCAGCTCGCTCTGCATCGAGAGCTTGCCGGTCACGAAAAGCGATGCGAGCAGAGCACTGAGCGGCGAGGTCAGCAGAAAGGTGTCCGGCAGGCCACTGAGGTAGAAAATGACGATTCTGTCGAACGGAATCTGCCGGTCCATGAAGCGGTCGAGATTTTCGACCAGGTTGATGATGATGAACAGCGCGGCGAAGCTCGCCAGCGAGAACAGGAAAATCGTCAGAAACTGCCGGGCGATGTAGCGATCGATGATCGTGAATTTGCCCGGGCCGGGCAGCTTCGGTGGTCGATTCACCCGGCTGCCCGTTTCGTCCGCTGTCGCTCTTTCGTCGCTCATGTGGCCGAACTCCCTCTCAGTAGCCGAAAATCTCCCTGAGCGTCAGGAAGCTGATGTCGCCGTACTTGCGGAGCGTGTCGAGATCGAGCTGCTCCTTTTTGCCGAGCACCAGCATGATCTGCGGCTTGTCGCGGAAGCGGGTTTCGTGGAACTGCTCGATGTCGCTGAACTCCATGCCGGGCACTTCGCGGAAGACATCCTGCCGGATGTCGTGGTCGAGGCCGAGGCGCCGCGCCTCTTCGTGGGCGAAGAGCACGTCGCCCTTGGTGAGGTGCTCCGTGCGGATTTTCTGGTCGATGCCCGCCTTGGCCGAGGCGAACAGCTCCGGCGATTCGGGCAGCTTTCGCATCAGCTCGCCGAACCCTTCGAGCGCTTCGGGCAGCTTGTCCGACTGGGTGCCGATGTAGCTGAAGAGGTAGCTGTGGCGATCCTTCTCCTTCGGCAGGCGGTAAACCGAAAAGACCGAGTAGGCGAGCGCCTTGGCCTCGCGCATCTCCTGGAACACCACCGATGACATGCCGCCGCCGTAGTATTCGTTGAAGAGCGTGACCAGCGGCACCTGCGTGGCGTCGTACCCCTCGCCCCGCGACAGCATGATGATTTCGGCCTGGGTCATGTCGTAATCGACCACATAGACGTGGTTTTTCGCAGTCTCGAGCTCCACGAAGGGGTCTGTCACGGGCACCGGCAGGAACGCCTGGCCGAAGTGGCGCATGGAGCGCAGCTCCGTCATCAGCGTTTCGGGCGAGTCCGGGCCGTAGTAGAGTACGCGGTGACGGTAGTTCATGAACTTTTTGATCTCGCCGAGCAGCTCTTCGGGGGTGAGGCGGTCGATCTCCTCGTCACTCAAGACGTTGGTGAATGGCGAGTTCGGCCCGTACTTGCCGTAGTTGACCATCGCCTCGAAGAGGATTTTACGCTTCGAGAGCTTCTCGTCGTCGCGCTCCTTGCCGATGCCCTCCTTGAGCTTTTCAAGCGCCGGAGCGTCTGGCTGCGCGTCGCGCAACAGCTCGTCGAGCAGCGCGATCGCCTGCGGGAAGTTCTCCTTGAGGCCGGAGAGCTTCAGGTAAACGTAGTCATCCGAAGTCAGCACCGTGAACTCCGCGCCGAGGCGGTACAGCTCCTGGCTGAACTCAGCGGGCGAAAGGCGCGAGGTGCCGAGGTACGAGAGGTAGTCGAGCGCCGTGTCGATCTTGCGGTTCTGGTTCGAGCCGGCGTCGAACATCAGGTAGAGGCTGTACAGCTCGTTCTCCCTGTTCTGCGCGTAGTTGAGGCTGATCTTCGGGGTGAGGTCGTAGTAACCGATGTCCTTCCTGAAATCGACGAACACGGGCTGCACTTCGCCGCTTTTCTGGGCGAGCAGCTTTTCGGCGAACGCCGACGAGCGGTCGCGGTTGACCTTGATCGGCGTAATCTGCGGCTTCTGGATTTTCGCCTCGCTCTTGCGCTGGCCGTGCTTTTTATAGACGGCGACGTAGTTCTTGCCGTAGTGTTGTTTCGCGAACTCGACGATCTCCGCCTTCGTGATCTTTTCGAGGCGCTCGAAGCGGTTGACCTGTCGCTCCCAGGCCATGCCCCAGACGAAGGTGTCAACGAACGCCTCGGAGCGGCCCCGGTTCGACTCGCACGCCTTCAGCTCTTCGAGCTTGAGGTCGTTGATGACCGCCGTCACGAGCCAGTCGGGGAACTCGCCCTTTTTGACCAGGTCGAGCTGTTCGAGCAAGAGCGCCTTCACCTCGTCGAGGCTCTGGCCTTCGCGCGGCTTGGCGCTGAGGATGTGCGCCGAGTAATCCTTCATCAGCACCAGCATCGAGCCGCCTTCGAGCACCTTCTGCTGCTGGTTGAGGTTCAGGTCGATCAGGCCGGCGGTCTGGTTGAAGAGAATCTTGTCGATGAGCGACAGCATGTCGGCGTCGCGCGAATCCGCGCCGCCGAAGCGGAAGCCGAGCACCAGCTCTTCGGCCTCCGGGCCGGTGACGGTCTTGACGACCGGCGCGGTGATCTCGGGTTCGACCGGCGGATGAAACTCCGGCACCGCTTTCGGTTCGAGCTTCGAGAACTTCTGGTCGATCAGGCGGATCGTTTCGTCGGGATCGAAGTCGCCCGCGATGCAGATCGCCATGTTGTTCGGCACGTACCACGACCGGTAGTAGTCGATGACATTCTTGATCGACGGCTTTTTCAGGTGCTCGGCAGTGCCGATGGTGGTCTGGGTGCCATAGGTGTGCTTCGTGAACAGTCCCTCGAACAGCTCCTCCCACAGCTTGCGGCTGTCGCTGTCCATCGTCATGTTTTTCTCTTCATACACGGTTTCCAGCTCCGTGTGGAACAGACGCATCACCGGATTGCGGAAGCGCTCCGCCTCGATGGTGAGCCAGCGGTCGAGTTCGTTGGAGGGAATGTCGTTGATATAGACCGTCTGCTCCACCCAGGTGTAGGCGTTGGTGCCCTTCGCGCCGATAGTGTTGAGCAGCTTGTCGTACTCGTTCGGCACGGTGAACTGCGCCGCGACGTTCGAGATGCTGTCGATGTCGCGGTAGATCGCCGCGCGGTGTTCGGGATCGCTCGTGGCGCGGTACTTTTCGTACAGCTCGATGATCTTTTCGAGTTCGGTGTGCTCCTTCGCATAGTCGAGCGAGCCGATGGAGTCGGTGCCCTTGAAGAGCATGTGCTCGAGGTAGTGCGCCAGGCCGGTGGTTTCGGCGGGGTCGTTCTTGCTGCCCGCCCGCACGGCGATGGAGGTGTAGATTCGCGGCTCGTCGTGGTAGGGACTCATAAACACGGTGAGGCCGTTTTTCAGCGTGTAAATCCGCGCGCGAAGCGAGTCGCCGGGGACGGTGGTGTATGAATAATTTTCTTTCAGGTTCGTATTGTTTTCAGTCATAATGGATGTACAGGAGATGAGATGGAGCAGCGCAAGCCCGATGGCGAGCACTCTGCCCGTTGATTTCAGTAATGAGCCGTTGGACATAGTTCTTCATGGTGGTCATAGAAAGAATCAGCCCGATCATGGTTCCAGCCGCTCGTTCCGGTTCAAACAAAACCCTACATTACGAAAATTCCGGCAAAGTGACGTTAAAAAACCGGCGGGCGCGCCGGGCGCGTCATACTCATGGCGGATTGGCCTCAAGAACTAACAGCAGGCGTAATTAGTTCTTGTAATGGCTATTATCAACGGTATCGAGCATTGCTGGAGGTTTCGCATCTATGATTTTTGGAGAAGGAAAGAGAGTTGGAGAGTTCGGGCTTGCAAGCCCATACAGCCCTACGGGCGACCAGCCTGGGGCGATCAAAGCGCTGACCGAGGGGGTGTTGCGGGGTGACCGCTGGCAGACGCTGCTCGGCGTCACCGGTTCCGGCAAGACCTTCACGGTCTCGAACGTCATTGCACAGATCAATCGCCCCACGCTGGTGTTGAGTCACAACAAGACCCTCGCCGCCCAGCTTTACGGCGAGCTGAAGCAGTTCTTTCCGCACAACGCGGTTGAATACTTCATCAGTTACTACGATTTTTACCAGCCCGAGGCGTATATCCCGTCGATGGACAAATACATCGCCAAGGATATGAAGATCAACGACGAGATCGAGCGGCTCCGGCTGCGGGCGACCAGCGCGTTGCTCAGCGGGCGGAACGACGTGATCGTGGTCAGCTCGGTGAGCTGCATCTACGGCCTCGGTTCGCCGGAAGACTGGATGTCGCAGATCGTCGAGTTGCGGCAGGGCATGGAGCTGGAGCGCGACGAGTTCCTGCAAAAGCTGGTGTCGTTGCACTACTTCCGCGACGACGTCGATCTCTCGCCGGGGCGGTTCCGGGTGCGCGGCGACGTGATCGACCTGGCGCCGGGCCACGAGGAGCTGGCGCTGCGCATCGAATTTTTCGGCAGCGAGATCGACTCCATCCAGACCTTCGATCCGAAAAGCGGCGAAATCATCGGGAGCGATGAGTACGCCTTCGTCTATCCGGCGCGGCAGTTCGTGGCCGACAGAGAAAAGCTTGAGGTGGCGATGCTTGCCATCGAGAACGAGCTGGCGGGGCGGCTGAACACCCTTCGCGCCGAAGACAAACTCGTGGAGGCGCAGCGGCTCGAAGAGCGTACTCGCTACGATCTCGAAATGATGAAGGAGCTGGGTTACTGCTCCGGCATCGAGAACTACGCCCGCCACATCGCCGGACGCAAGCCGGGCGAGCGCCCGTGGTGCCTGCTCGACTACTTTCCCGACGATTTCCTCGTGGTGGCGGACGAGTCGCATGTCACCCTGCCGCAGATTCGCGGCATGTTCGGCGGCGACCGCTCGCGCAAGACGGTGCTCGTCGAGCACGGCTTCCGGCTCCCCTCGGCGCTCGACAACCGCCCGCTGCGTTTCGAGGAGTTCGAGGAGCTGGTGCCGCAGGTGATCTGCGTTTCGGCAACGCCCTCCGCCCACGAGCTGATGCGCTCCGGCGGCGTGGTGGTCGAGCAGCTCATCCGGCCCACCGGCCTGCTTGATCCGCAAATCGAGGTGCACCCGGTCGGTGGCCAGATCGACCATCTGCTGGCGCGGGTCAGGGAGCGCATCGCCAAGGGGCAAAAGTCGCTGGTGCTGACGCTCACCAAGCGCATGTCCGAAGACCTGCACGCCTACTTCCGCAAGCTCGGCCTGCGCTCGCAGTACCTGCACTCCGAAATCAAGAGCCTCGAACGGATGCAGATTCTGCGCGAACTTCGCACGGGCGACATCGATGTGCTGGTGGGGGTCAACCTCCTGCGCGAGGGCCTCGACCTGCCGGAGGTGGCGCTGGTGGCGATTCTCGACGCCGACAAGGAGGGGTTCCTGCGCGACGCCAAATCGCTCATGCAGATCGCCGGACGCGCGGCGCGCAACGTCGAGGGGCTGGTGCTTTTTTACGCCGACAAGATCACCGATTCGATGCGCGAGGTGCTCGACGAAACCGACCGTCGTCGCCGCATCCAGCAGGAGTACAACGAAACGCATGGCATCGAGCCGCGCTCCATCATCAAGTCGGTCGATCAGGTGCTCAACACCACCAGCGTCGCCGACGCCGAGGAGCGCTACCGCCGCAAGCGCCTCGGTTTGCAGAAGCGCCCTGAACTCGAACTGCGCGGCGTACTCGACAGTATGAGCCGCAGCGACGTGGTGCTGATGGTCGCCGAGATGAACGTTGAAATGCAGCGGGCCGCCGCCGAGACCGATTACGAAAAAGCCGCCTATTTGCGTGACGAAATTCTGATGCTTCAGGAGCGAATCGGGCGAATGGCGGAGTAAAAAGTATTGACCTGAAGCGCCGTTTTCATATCATAATAGTTTAGAAGATCAGACGATAACAATTTCCAACTCCGGAGAAGCGTACCTCCATGCTGGCCCAGATAGAACAGGAACATTACTCCAAACTGCACGAAATACTGCGGCTCTGCCGGGCCAATCTCAAGAACTACGACGAATCGCTCATCCAGCGTGCGTTTTTCATGTGCTATCGCGCTCACGAGGGGGAGAAACGCGCCTCTGGCGAGCCGTTCTTCTACCATCCGGTGGAGGTGGCAAAACTGCTCGTCACCGAGCTGCCACTCGACGGCGTATCGGTCGCGGCGGCGTTGCTGCATGACGTCATCGAGGACAGCGGTTACACCTACGAAGACATCGCCGCCGAACTCGGCGCGGAGGTGGCCGACATCGTGGAAGGGCTGACCAAGATTTCCGAAATCATGGTCAACCGCGAAACCACCGAGGCCGAAGGGTTCCGCAAGATGCTGCTCTCGATGGTCAAGGATATTCGCGTCATCCTGATCAAATTCTGCGACCGCCTGCACAACATGCGCACTCTCGACTCCTTGCCGGAGCATCGTCGGCTGCGCATGGCGCTCGAAACGCGCGACATCTACGCGCCGCTCGCCCACCGGTTCGGCCTCGGTAAAATGAAGGTCGATCTGGAGAACCTCGCCCTCAAGTATATCGATCCGGAGATGTACGCCTTTTTGCTCAAGAAGGTGCGCCTCAGCAGGAACGAGCGCGTCGCCTACCTCAACAAGATGATCGCGCCGATCAAGGATGATCTCGAAAAGCAGGGATTCACCGTCGAGTTGCAGGGCCGCGCCAAGCATCTTTTTTCGATTTACAACAAGATGCGGATGAAGAACAAGGAGTTCGATGACATCCACGATCTTTACGGCATTCGCGTTATCATCGATACAGACAAGCTTTCGGACTGCTTTGCAGTTTACGGCTACATTACGCAGCAGTTTCCCCCGATACCGCAACACTTCAAGGATTACATCTCGATTCCGAAGCATAACGGCTACCAGTCGCTCCATTCGGCGATCATCGGGCCGAAAGGTTACGTCATCGAATTGCAGATCCGGACGCGCCGGATGCACGAATTCGCCGAACTCGGCGTCGCGGCGCACTGGCGCTACAAGGAGAAGATCACCAAGGACGACGCGGCGGTCGATTCCTTCCTCAAGTGGGCGCGCGAGCTGATCAAGGACGCCGACTCTGCCACGGCTTTCATGGAGGGTTTCAAGCTAAACCTTTACCACGACGAGATTTACGTCTTCACGCCAAAGGGCGACATGAAGATTCTGCCCGCCGGCGCCACGCCGATCGACTTTGCCTACGCCATCCACTCCGAGATTGGCAACGGCTGCATCGGCGCGAAGGTCAACGGCAAGATCGTGCGGCTGAACGCCGAGATGCGGTCGGGCGACCGCGTCGAGGTGATTACGTCAAAGAGCCAGAAGCCGAAGGCGGACTGGCTGAAGATCGTGGTGACGCATCGCGCGAAGCTCAAGATCAGGGCGGCCATCAACGAGGAGCGCCGTCAGGAGATCGAGAAAGGACGCGGTATCTGGGAGAAGATGATCTCCGGAACCAAAAAACTTCTGACCGAGAACGACGCCATTCACGCGATCCGCAAGCATGGCATCAAGACGCCCGCCGACCTTTTCAGCGCGCTCGCCAACCAGCAGATCAGCAGCGAAGAGGTGATGGAGAGCATCACCAAGCCGCACGGCAGGAGCGGTGAAGCGCAGGAAATTCCGGCCCAGGCCAAGACTCCATACAAGGATTTCGCCGAAATCGCCCGCGAGGCGCAGGAGCGCCTCAGCCACCAGAAGGACGAGGTGACCATCGCCGGCCTGAGCAATATCTCCTACTCTTACGCTAAATGCTGTAATCCGGTGCCGGGCGACGACATCATCGGCTTCGTCGCCACCGAGGGCACGGTCAAGATTCATCGCAAAAACTGCGTCAACGTCACCAACGAGAATAGCGTAAAAAGCGAGCGGATCGTCTCGGTTGCCTGGAACCGCAAGCTCGATACGGAGTTCCTCGCTGGCATTCGCATCGTCGGCGAAGACAAGATCGGCATGACCAACCAGATCACCGGCGTCATCTCCCGGTTCGACACCAACATCCGCACCATCGCCCTGAACGCCAAAGATGGCATCTTCACCTGCAACCTGATGATCTTCGTCCGCAACACCGACAAACTCAACACGCTGATGGACAAACTGAGGAAAGTGCAGGGCGTGTTCACGGTGGAGCGTTTGTCGAGCTGAGGAAAACGGCGGCGATGCGTGACTTGCAGGGGCGCTCCTGTGTGCGGCCCTTAATCCGGAAGCGTCTTTGAGCTTCTGAAAAGCGGAGGCCTGTCGATTACTACTCAAATGCCATGTCAACCCGGCATTCGTGGCAAGCAAGGCTTTGCTGATGAAGTTGCGTATATTTTACGAATTAACAGATATGTAACTGATATATTATTATCCCGGCCATAGTAGATCGCAATGAAAGCTCGAAAAACAGTCTGTCATTCTGAATGAAGCGAAGCGAAATGAAGAATCCATCTTATTACAAAATAAAGAGTTCTGGATTCTTCGCTCCGCTCGGAATGACATCACGCAGAACTCTCTCTTAACCAGCGATTGACGAATTTAGTGGCCGTAGCAATAATTCGATGGCTGGGACGTGCGGCGGCACAGTTATAACTCGGGAAAATTTCCCAATGAAAAAATCACTTTCGGACTCTCCTCATCCCGCCAAGCGTAGCGGCAAAGACGAGGCTCTCCCGCCAAAAGGAAAAATCTTTCCAGTCATCGGCATCGGCGCATCCGCCGGCGGACTTGAAGCCATCGAGCTATTCCTGAAAAACATCCCGGCCTCCAGCGGAATGGCCATCGTGGTTGTGCAGCACCTCGACCCTACCCACAAAGCCATCATGGTGGAGCTGCTCCAGCGGGTGACCATGCTTCCCGTCGCCGAAGTCACCGACCGCCTCAAGATCAAGCCGGGCAATGTCTATGTCATTCCGCCGAACAAGGATATGTCGCTACTTCACGGAACGCTGCACCTGCTCGACATGGTGGAGCCTCGCGGATTGCGTCATCCCATCGACTTCTTTTTGCGCTCCATGGCCGACGACCTGCGCCAGCACGCCGTTGGTGTCATCCTTTCGGGCATGGGTTCCGACGGCACACTCGGCCTGCGCGCCATCAAGGAGAAGGGCGGCATCGTCTTTGTGCAGGATCCCGCTACGGCAAAGTTCGACGGAATGCCCAGAAGCGCCATCGATGCGGGGCTGGCCGATATTGTCGCCCCCGCCGAGGAGCTTCCCGCAAGAATCCAGGCGTACCTCAAGCAGCTCCCGGCAACGCACAAGCTCGACTCTCCAATCGATAACAAAGACCTCACCGCCCTTGAAAAGGTGGTGATCCTGCTCAGGGCAAGGACGGGGCACGATTTTTCCCTCTACAAGGAGAACACCTTCTATCGCCGTATCAAGCGCCGGATGGGCATCCACCAGATAGAGCGGATTGCCGACTACATTCGCTTCATGCAGGAGAACCAGCAGGAGACCCAACTTCTTTTCAAAGAACTGCTTATCGGCGTCACCAGCTTTTTCCGCGATCCGAAGGCATGGGAGGCGCTGAAAATGAAAGGGTTCCCGGCTCTTTTCGCTCAGCGCCCCACCGGCGGTACGCTGCGCGTCTGGGTGGCGGGTTGCTCGACCGGCGAGGAGGTCTATTCGCTGGCGATCCTTTTCAGGGAAGCGATCGAGGAGAAGAGGCTGGCCGGGAGTTTCAATATCCAGATTTTTGCTACCGACCTCGACAAGGATGCCATCGAAAAAGCCCGGAGCGGGGTCTATCCGCCGAATATCTCCGCTGATGTTTCCGAACAGCGGCTCCGGCGTTTCTTCGAGAAGAGCGAAACGGGCGGCTGGCGGGTGTCGCGGGAGATTCGCGAGCTGATCGTGTTCGCTCCCCACAACATCATCATGGATCCGCCGTTCACGAAGCTCGACATTCTCATCTGCCGCAACCTGCTGATCTACCTGAAGCCGGAGCTGCAAAAGAAGCTCATTCCGCTGTTTCATTACAGCTTGAATACCGGCGGCCTGCTTTTCCTCGGTTCAGCCGAAACCATCGGCATCAACGGCCATCTTTTTGAGCCACTCGACCTCAGTGCCAGGATTTTCCGGCAGCTCCATCATAGCATCAGTCCAAAAAGTATCGATTTTCCCTCCGCCTTCTCCAACACCTCCCTGATGTTGGCAAACCTTCATGAAACCGAAACAAAAAAAAGCACATACGGTATGAACCTGCAGTTGCTTGCTGACCAGTACCTTATCCGCAATTTTACCCCTGCGGCCGTCCTGACCAATCCGTCGGGCGATATCATCTATATCAACGGCCGGACGGGCAAATACCTCGAACCGGCGGCAGGCAAGGCGAACTGGAATATTTTCGCCATGTCGAGGGAGGGGCTCGGCTATGAACTGAATCTGCTCTTCGGCGCGGCCATCAGGCAGGAGGGGCCGGTCACGAAAAAAGGGGTGGTGATTGAGGGCAATCAAGAAAAACAGGTCGTTGACCTGACTGTCGAGCAGCTCAAAGTGCCGGAAGCGCTTTGCGACCTGATTCTGACCGTGTTCAGGGAGTCTTGTGCGGTTGCGGCATCATCGGCTGCCCGCAAAAAGAGAGGGGAGGCGCCAGGTAACGCCGATGTCGCCGTGCTGGAGCAGGAGCTGAAGGAGGCCCGTGATGAAATCATGGCCATCCGCGAAGAGATGCAGAGTTCGCAGGAGGAACTTAAATCCACCAACGAGGAGATACAGTCGGCCAACGAGGAGCTGCAAAGCACCAACGAGGAGCTGACCAGCTCGAAGGAGGAGATGCAGTCGCTCAACGAGGAGCTGCACACCGTCAACCAGGAGTTGCAGTCGAAGGTGAGCGATCTGTCGCAGACCAATAACGACATGAAAAACCTGCTCAACAGCACCGACATTGCAACGCTGTTTCTTGACGAAAAGCTCAATATCCGGCGGTTTACCAACCGGACGACCAGCATCATCAAGCTCAAAGCCGGAGATATTGGCCGACCGATCACCGACATCGTCACCACGCTCGAATATCCGGAGCTTGCCCGCGATGCCCGCGAGGTATTGCACAGCCTCATCTTTTCCGAAAAGAACATCGGTTCCGCCGCAGGCGACAGTTGGTTCAACGTGAGGATCATGCCCTACCGGACGCTGGAAAACCGGATCGACGGCCTGGTGATCACCTTTTTTGACATAACGGCATCGAAAAAATATGAAAAAGAGCTGCAAGTGACCGGCCATCGGTTTACGTTCCTTATGGAGTCGATTCCGGAGGGGTTGATCGTCCAGGGGGCGGATGAGCGAATCGTTATGGCCAATCGTGAAGCCCGGCGGCTCTTCGGGATTTCGATGCAGGAGATGCAGGGCCGCACGATTGCTGAACTTCCGACGAGCCTTCTGCGCCAGGACGGTACGCCGCTCCCTCCCGAAGAGTTTCCTTCGGCACTTGCTCTTCGATCGGGCAAGCCTTCCGGCGAGATCGTCCTTGGCATCAAACCGCACTCCGAAAAAACCTGTCGATGGGTCAGCGCCCACGCTATGACAACGGTGGCTGATAGCGCTAACGGATCATCCGCAGAAACATACACCTATTTTGCAGTAACAGAGCCTCTGCAAACCTAACGGCAAGGAAGCCATGGATACCCACCAGCCATATCGGGATGACTCTCCGGAACTGCGACAAAGGGCAGAAGAGCGGATTGAGCAAAGCCGTCGCCATGCACCGGAACTCTTTCCCGCCGAGGAGGAGATGCGTCGTATCATCCATGAGCTTTCGGTGCACCAGATCGAGCTGGAGCTTCAGCAAGAGGAGCTGATGCAGGCCAGGCAAGAGCTTGAAGCGAGCCTCGAACGTTATTCCGGCCTCTATGACTTCGCGCCGGTGGGTTACCTGGCGCTGGCCCCTGATGGCGCCATACGCGAAATCAACCTGAAAGCGGCGACCCTGATCGGCAAGGAGCGTGGAGCGCTGAAAGGGTGTCCGTTCAGCCGCTTTTTGGCACCCGGCCACATCGAGACTTTCAATGCCTGCATGAAGGCCCTGTTCCGGCAAGGCGGGTCGGCAAGCTTCGAAACCAGCCTGCAACAGAGCGATTCACTGCCAAGGATCCTCCGCGTTGACGCCACCGTCAGCGATGATGGCTCCGAATGCAAGGTCGTACTCATGGACATTACCAGTGAGCGAAAAGCCGAGGAAGAGAACTCCGCCCTTCAGGCCAACCTTATCGAGGCTCAGAAAATCGAGGTCGTCGGGCAGCTTGCCGGAGGCATTGCCCACGATTTCAACAACATGCTCACGGTGATCATCGGCACCGCCGAACGATCCATCCACCGCGCGCCGGACAATGTCCTGAGAGGTGAACTTGAGATGATCCTGAAAGCCGCCATGCGTTCGGCGAGCCTGACCAGCCAACTGCTTACTTTTGCCAGGAAGCAGCCGATTTCCCCACGGATGGTGGATATCAACAACTCCATCGAAGATGTGCTGCCCATGCTGAAAGGTCTGGTTGGCGAAAATATCGGCATTGTTTTCAACCGAACCGATCCCGTATCCCCGATTTACATCGATCCTGTCCAACTCGACCAGATTCTCCTGAATCTCTGCCTTAACTCCCGTGATGCCATCAAAGGTCATGGATCGATCACCATCAAAACCCGAATGGTTCACGTCGGCAAGTCCGACATTGCCGCTGGCAGCCCATGCCAGACGCCCGGCCAGTACACCATGCTTACCTTCACCGATACCGGCTGCGGCATAAGCCGACAGGACATTCCTCATATCTTCGAGCCCTTTTTTACCACCAAGGAAGTGGGGCAAGGAACCGGTCTCGGTCTTGCCGTGATTTATGGCATCGCAAAGCAGAACAAGTTTTTCATCGATTGCACGAGCGAACCCGAAAAAGGGACGGCGTTCACCCTGTTCATGCCAGCCGTCAATGCGAAGCGGGAGGGTCTCTCCGTTGAGCAGGAGCCGGTTTCCGCTGTTCAGCGGGATCTCATTCTCCTTGTCGAGGATGAACCCGACATATGCTCTCTCGTCGAAAACATACTCGAACAGCAGGGCTATGCGGTACTGACCGCACAGGAGGGGCAATCGGCTCTTGCCGTGGCAGAAAACCATTTGGGGCATATCAGGCTCTTGCTGACTGATGTGATATTGCCGGGAATGAACGGCGTGGAACTGAGCACAAGAATGAAGGCTCAAAACCCTGGACTGAAAACGCTGTTCATGTCAGGCTATGCTCCTGAAATCATCGATCGTTACGGCGCGCTCAATGATAATAACTTTCTGCCGAAGCCGTTTTCCATCAGAGCGCTTCTGGACGCCGTGCATCGTATGCTGAATGCTTGAGCGAGTCCATATTCTCCAGAAGTCAAACCGGTGAAGGCCGCCGGTTTCACTCGCTGTATCGAGCCCGAGAGGCGATTTGTCATGCTGGCGACAGGTTCCTGCGCACTCTGGCCGGGCGCCATGAACCCCCGTGCTTTTGACGCTACCGCATCAGATACCCGTGCTTCTTCAGAATCGTTTTCGCTCCGGTGCTTCTCAGGTAGTTGAAAAACGCCTTCGCGTCCGCGTTGGAGGCGCCGCCTGGAGTTAGCGCCATCGTAAAGGGGGTTCTGGTGTAGAGCGCGTGCGGCACAGTGAAAAGGATTTTCGATTTTCTGGCCGTCAGCGCTTCGGTCTGGTGCACGAATGCGGCATCGACCGTGCCGGTTTCGGCGTACATCAGGGTTTGCGGCATGTCGCGCGTCATGACCAGCTTTCCGGCAAGCTGCTTTTCGAGGCCTGCGGATTTGATCGCCTCCATCGCCATTTCACCGGCGGGCGCGCTGCTCGGATTGCCGAGAGCTATTCGCCCAAGCTTCGTCAGGTCGTGCATTGACGTAATTTTCCGCGACGGAGCGCCAATCACCACGATTTCATTCCAGGCAAACGGAGCAACCCATGCCGTAGCGAGCAGCTTTTTCGCCTTGAGGTACTCCACCCATTTTGAATCCGCCGAAATATAGACATCCGCCGGAGCGCCGTTTTCGATCTGCATCGCCAGAGCGCCCGCAGCCGCGTAGTTTTTGATGAAACTGGCTCCGGGACGCGTTTTCGCGAACTTTCCCGACAGCATGTCGAGCGCCTCTTTCATCCCCGCGCCCGCCGACAGGCGGATTTCGCCAGCAAAGGCATTGGCGGCGGTCAACGCGAGCAGAAGGGCGATAAGCAGCGTTTTGAGGTGTTTGGGCATGAGTTTCGTTGTGTTTTTCCGGTTATAGCGTTGGACGTGAGTTTTGGTGGAAGTTGTGGACAAGCTCGGACTTTTCCGGCAAGTCCGCATAACCCGTGTTTTTCTCAGTTCACGCCAATAATTACGTCGGAAGCTTTGAAAATCGCGCAGGCTTGCTGGCCCTCTTTGAGGTCGAGTTTGCTGGTGCTGGTTTTGGTGATGATGGCCGAGATGATATTGCCGCCGCCGATTTCGAGGTCGATTTCGCTGTTGACCGCCTCTTCGATCACCCGTTGCACGGTGCCGCAGATGATGTTCCTTGCGCTCAGTTTTTTGCCTTGCAGGTCGCGGCCCACCATCACCGAGCTGGACTTGACGATGGCGTAGGCGCTCATGCCCGTTTTCAGGCCGAGGTTATCGACCGCGCCGTTGGTGATGGTCGAGACGATCTGTTGGCCGCCGTTGAGCGTGATGATGATTTCGGCGTTGACCGCGCCCCGGGTCAGTTCGGTGATGACGCCGGAGAAGGTGTTGCGGGCGCTGATGCGCATCGAAATCCGGCGCAGGAACTGGTAGAGGTTGCCGGTGTCGCCGAGCCGCTCTTCGAGATTTTCGAGGAATTTGCGGTGCTCCTCCTGCACGATGCGGTACTTTTCGATCACCTGCCGCCCCTCGCGGGTGAGCACGGTGCCGCCGCCGCCCTTGCCGCCGGTCATGCGGTCAACCAGCGGTTTTTCGGAGAGGTTGTTCATCATGTTCACCAGGTGCCACGCAGTCTTGTAGCTGATGCCCGCGGCTTTGGCCGCGCTGTTGATCGAGCCGAGTTCGTCGATCTTTTCAAGCAGGGCGATCCGGTCGCCGCCGAGGAAGCGGTTCTGGGACTTCTGGAACCAGATCGAACCTTCGATGCCGATGGGGTCTTTTGTTGTGCTCACGTGCGGTGTCCGTTACGTTGCAATAAATAATCATACGGTAATATAGAACACCGGATGAATAAATCCCGGCGGGAACCAGCCGCCGGGAGGGTGTAACGGAGAAAGAACAAGGAGAACACATTCGGGAAAAAGCCGGTCAGTAGTGCACCGCGACCGAGGCAACCACCGTAAATGGCGCTCCGGGCTGGTACGAGCTGTTCAGGGTTTTGTAGTCTGACGTGCTGATGAGGCTGACGTATTTTTTGTCGAACAGGTTGATGAACGAGAGCGAACAGTCAACGTTCCGGAACCCGAGCATCGCCTTGCTCCAGGTGAGATCGAGGTCGCAGAGCGTCGCGCCGTCGATCTTCTGCTGGTGCTGCACGTCGCCGTAACGCTCCGAGGAGTAGCGGACGACCGGCGAAATCGTGAACTCGCCGATGGTGTAGCTGACAATGCCTTTGGCCATGAACTCCGGGGCGTCGGGCGCCTGGTTGCCTTTGACATCGATCAGGGCGCCGGTTTCGGAGTGGATATTTTCATCGAAGCAGAAGCGGTTCCACGAGAACGAGCCGTAGCATTTCAGCTTGCTCGATGGCTTGTACTCACCTTCGAGTTCGAAGCCGTAGCCTGTGGCGTTGGCGTTGTTCATCGGGTAGGAGATGCCGAGGGCGGGGTCCTGGAAGATGGCCTGCTTGTTGTTATGAATGGCGTAATAAACGGTTGGCGAGACGCTCCAGTTGCTGCCGTTCATCTTCAGGCCCAGCTCGAAGTTGCGGGAAATCTCCATCTTCCGTTCGTCCCAGAGCTGCTGGAACGTAATGTTGTGGGCGTGGAAGGTGGCATACTGCGAGATGAAGTAGGGATAGATGTCCACGTGAGTGACGTAGTTCTCGCCGTAAGCCAGGTGCACCGACGAATTGTCTCCAATGCTTCGGGTGATCGTCACGTCGGGGAAGAGGCGGCTGAAGCTCTTCGTCGATTCAGCGCTTTTGGCCGCGACGATGGCAGGATCGGCGGCGACCGCGTCGTCGTAACTGACGTCACCGATTCCTGTTGTGTCGTAGGTCAGAATCGATGGCAGGGTGTAGTTGACGTACTTCACGCCGCCTTCGAGCAGCCAGTCGCCGGTGCGGTACTTCGCCTCGATGAACGGCTCGTGCAGTTCGTGGCTCGAAGTGTTGGAGAGGATCGCCCAGCCGCCGAGCTGGAGCGTACTTCCGCTGACGGTGTAGTTTTTCCACGAGGTCGGCGGGCCGGGACGCTCTTGCGTATGGTAGAGGTAGCCGAAATCGAGATCGACCTTGCCGAGCTTCGTATTGTATTCGGCGAGGATTCCCTTGAGGCCGTGATCGATGTCCCAGCGGCGAACTTTGCCGCCGGTGATCGATTCCATGTAGTAGCCCTTGTCGCTCCAGTAGTAGGGTTTGAGGTTGAGTTTCGACTGTTCGCCGGTTTTGACTTCGAGGTTGCCCATCACCATCCAGTCCTCAAACTCGTTTTTGTTGTAGCCGTAGTAGTCGTATTTCGTCGGGTCGTTGCCGTAATCGGTGTCGTAGGCGTTGTCGAGATCCTGAATTTCATCGTAACTCAGCGCCTTGTACGGATGGATGTTGCCCTTGCTGTACGTCGCGAACGCTTCGAGTTTCAACTTGTCGCTGAACTGTTCGGTCACGCCGAACATCAGGTTGTTGCGGTTGCTCGCGCCGTACCCTTTCCACTTTTCGGCGTAGCTGGTCGAGCCGGAAGCGAACGCTTTGAAGCCGCCGCCGAGCTCGCCGGTGTCGATGCGCATGAAGGTGCGGCTGAAGTCGTGGCTGCCGGCGCTCTGCTTGAAGGTGACGCCGAACTTCTCTTCGGGACGCTTGATCGTCATGTCGATTTTGCCGCCCACGTCGGCGATGCCGAGGCCGATGTTGGCGGGCATGACGCCGCTGTAAACCGCGATGTTCTCGAAGTTTTCGAGGTCGTAGATCGTCGCGCCGCCGCCGGGTCTTCCGGTTACGGGCAGCCCCTCGACGTTGGCTGTCGTGCCGGGTGCGCTGCCCGCAGTCGCCTCGACGCCACGGAAGCGGAACGCCTCGTGGTAGTTGACGGTGTCGGCCAGCCCGTAGGGATCGACGCTCTGCTGGCTGATCGAGGGCATCATGTTGATAACCTTGTAAACCGACATTTGCGACGGGTTGAGCAGCGCCGACTCCTTGCCGGTGACGTTTTGCAAGAGGTCGCCTTTTTTGCCCGAGACGGTGATTTCGGGCGCAATGTATTCCGGTGATGCGCTGTCGGCCTGATTATCCTGGGCATTCGCCGTGGCGGAGAGCAGGGCCAAAAGAGCGATGAGTGACGTTTTTTTCATGTGATGTGTCGTGGTTGATTTTTCGGATCAGTCAGATCGGACTGATCCGACCGATTCGACCGATCGCTTAGTATTTCAGGTTATAACGCCATGTAAAAAAAGAGCCGTTTTTTGTTTGAGTTACACGCTGTTCGATATGTACTAAAAGTAATAACGAATGGCAACAATAATGGGGAAACGCCTTGCGTTTCCAGTTAACGCAAGGCGGCTTCCCCCGGCTTCCTGAAGGGAAGGAAGTGCTCAGTTGATTATGTGATCCTCGCAGGCTTCGCCCTCTTCGAGCGCGTCGAGGATTTCATCCACTTTGTCCTCGCTGTCGATTTCGCCGTACCAGAAGTTTTCGGGATAGACGACCAGCACCGGCCCTTTTTCGCAAAGGTTCAGGCAGGCCGTGGCGGATACGGCCACGTCGCTCATGCCGCGGTCGGCAAGCTCGCTTTCGAGGTAGGGAATGAGGTTCAGCGACTCTTTCTTGTGGCACATGCCCTGCGGAGCGCCCTGCGCCCGGAAGCTCGCGCAAACGAAAATGTGGTGTGACGGTTTGTCCATGATGGTGTGGTGTTGGTTGTGTATTGGCCGAAAAACTCTATTTCCTTATCGTTTTTTGTCTTATGGGACAAATGGGACAAATGGGACGTATAGGACTTATGGGACGAATGTTTTAGAGTAACAATGTTGCCGGTTTCAGGGCGGCCACAAGAGCCGCCCCTAAAAGCCATTATTCCATTCTTACATTCAATTCATAATTCATAACTCATCATTCATAATTTCTCTTCAGTCGCACCCGTTGCCTGCGCCGCTGCAACCTGATTTGCAGGCGTGGATCTGGCTGCTTTTCATCAGGTGCTTGAGGTTCTGGCCGGTAAAGACGCCATAGACCGCCTCTTCGATCACCCCTTCGAGCGACATGACGTCGATGCCGCTGGCTTTAAGCACCGTTTGCGGCGAGTCGCCCGCGCTGTTGACAAGCACGGCGTGGCAGTCGGAGAGCTTCGCGGCGAGCGCTTCCCAGCGATCCTTGCCGCCGCCGGGGGGCGGGGCCGGGCGCGAATCGACGAGTGTACAGCTCTTCTTCTCCTCGTCGAGCGCATAGACCAGGAACCTGTCCGCTTCGCCGAGGTGCTGGTTTATGAGCACCCCTTCGAGGCTCGCCACGGCGATGTACGGGCGGTGCTCGCCGGGATTTTTCGGCATCCGCGACGCTTCGGCGAGCTTTTGCATCATCTCGTCGCTGTTGAATTCGCCGATGATGCCGACCGCGTCGGCGCGGCAGCGGGCGCAGTGCTTCATCTGCGGCAAGAGCTTTCCGGCTTCGCCCTGAATCTCCATGACCATCAGCGGATCGGGTTCGGGAATGTTCTCGAACACCGTCTCGGTGGTGTTGTAGTAGGGCAGGGCGTTCAGGATGTCCGCGCCCATCGAGGCGACCTGGCGGGCCACTTCGAGCACGTGCGTGTCGTTGACGCCGGGGATGATGATCGAGTTGATCTTGGTCGTTACGCCGAACCTCTTGAGCTTCTGCAGGGCGGCGAGCTGGTTTTCGAGCAAGAGCTCGGCGGCCTGGCGGTCGCGGTACATCTTCTTCTGGTAGCGCACCCAAGCGTAGATCTCCTGGCCGATCTCCGGATCGATGGCGTTGATCGTGAGCGTCACGTGGCTCACCTGCAACTCGGCCAGCTCCTCGATATACGGCAGCACGTCGAGGCCGTTGGTGGCCACGCAGAGCAGCATTTCGGGATACTTTTCGCGAACGAGCCGCAACGTTTCCATTGTCTCGTCCGGGTTGGCGAAGGGGTCGCCCGGCCCGGCGATGCCCACCACCGAGATGTTCGGCGAGAGCTTCATGGCGTTGTCGAGGTACCAGAGCGCCTGCTTCGGCGAGAGCACCTTGCTGGTGATGCCGGGGCGATTTTCGTTCATGCAGTCGAACTTCCGGTTGCAGTAGTTGCACTGGATATTGCATTTCGGCGCGACCGGCAGGTGTATTCTTCCGAAGGTGTGCCTCGACGAGTCGTTGAAGCACGGGTGGTTTTTGATATTCAATGTCATGATGCCTCCCTTCAGGTCATGATTAAATCTGAATTACATATAGGTATAGCCAATCGGCGACGACTTCTGGCGCTCTTCGATGACGGTGTTCACGATGCGGTCGAACAGCTCCTGTGTGCCCCGGTAGCCGAGGTGGTGCAGGCGCTGGCCGCCGAAGCGGTCGTGGATCGGGAAGCCGATCCTGATGAGCGGCAACTCGTGCTTTTTGGACATCGTGAACCCCTTGCTGTTGCCGATGAGCATGTCCGGCTGGAGCCGCTCCGCTTCGTGCTCGATATCCACGAAATCCACCCCCTCACGAACCTCGATGCCTTGCTCGGCCATATCTGGCACAAGCTCCAGCAGGCGCTTTTTCATCTGGCCGCTCTTGCCGCCCGAGGCGCAGAGCACCGGCGTGACGCCGATTTCGCGCAGGAATGCGGCCACGGAGATCACCAGATCCTCCTCGCCGTACAGAATCGCCTTTCTGCCGAAGATGTACTTGTGGCCGTCGGCGTAGGCGTCAACGAGGCGGCGGCGCTCGTCTTCGTACTTTTCGGGCATCGGCTGCCCGCTCAGCGCTTCGAGCACGGCGAAAAAGCGGTCGCTCGCCTTGATGCCGATGGGCAGCGGGAGCTGGTGTCGCTCGACGCCGAACTCCGATTCGAGGTAGCCCGCCGCCGATTTCGAGGCTTCCAGCGTCGAGCTGAACTCGATGCTCGCCGAGGCGCAGCCGCTCTCGGCGATGGCGCTGGTGGCGGTGCCGCCGGGCGGAATGCGGTGGTACTCGGCCCACGGGCCGCCGTCGAGCGTCTGCGAGTAGTCCGGCAGGAGCATGAAGGGCATCCCGAAGTCGGTCAAAATCTCCTTCATGTAGCGTATATCCGCTGGCGAAATCATCCCCGAAAAGAGGTTGATCATGTTCTTTTTCGCCCCGCCGGTGGCGAAAGTTTTTACGGCGGAGCGCACGGCGGCGTGGAAGCCGTCGATGTGGCTGCCGCTGTAACTCGGCGTCGAGGCGAAGATCATGGCCGGCAGGTCAGCCTCGCCCATGATCGCCTTGTACTCCTTCAGAATCATCGGCACGTCGTCGCCGATGGTCTCCGACAGGCAGGTGGTGGCGATGCCGATTACCTGCGGCTTGTACTGCTGCGTGACGTTCTTGAGTCCCAGCTTCAGATTGTGGCTGCCGCCAAAGACCGCCGTCTCTTCGTTGAAGTTCGAGGAGGCGATGTCGATCGGCTCCTTGTAGTGGCTGATCAGGTAGCGGCGGATATAGGTGGCGCACCCCTGCGAGCCGTGCAGGAACGGCACGCACGATTCGATGCCCCGAAAGGCCAGGCACGCGCCCAAGGGAGTGCAGAGCTTGCAGGCGTTCTGCGTGGCGGTTTTCGCCGTCATACTCGATGCGTTCGTTGTCATCTCAAACCTCCTTTTCTCGGGGCGAACTGCCACACGGGGCTCATCACCGATTCGTAAACCTCCCTGGCGAAATAGTACATGCCGATGAATCCGGCGAGCGGAATCTTGCGCTCGTGGTTGTGGTCGCAGAAGCCGACGCCGAGCTTGAAGGCGATCGGGCGCTCCTTGACGCCGCCGATGAGCAGGTCGGCCTCCTTTTCGAGAATGAACTTCGAGAGTTCGACCGGGTTGGAGTCATCGACGATCACCGTGCCCTCGTCGCACATCTCTTTCAGATTTTTGTAGTCCTCCTTGTTGCCGGTCTGCGATCCGGCCAGCACGACCGACATGCCGATGGTGCGCAGCGCCTTGATGAGCGAGAAGGTCTTGAACGCGCCGCCGACGTAAATCGCAGCCTTCTTGCCGGTCAGGGCCGCCTTGAATTTTTGCATCTCCGGGTAGTATTTCCTGATCTCGTCGCGCACGATCTCCTTGGCCTTCTCCATGATGTCCGGCCTGTCGGGGAAGTGCTGCGCTACGTCATAGAGTGATTTCGACATATCCTCGAAGCCGAAATACGATACGCGGATGAACGGAATGCCGTACTTCTCCTCCATATCCTTGGCGAGCGTGGTCATCGAGCCGGAGCACTGCACCACGTTCAGCGAGGCGCCGTGCGAGCGGCGGATGGCGTCGATGCGGCCGTCGCCGGTCATGGTCGCCACCACCTCGATGCCCATCTTTTCGTAATATTCCCGGATGATCCAGGCTTCTCCGGCGAGGTTGAATTCGCCGAGAATGTTGATGCTGCAAGCGCTGATCCCCTCGGTCGATCCCTGGCCGATCAGCTTCATGAGGGCGTGGCAGGCGGCTTTGTAGCCATCCTTCTTGGTGCCCTTGAATCCTTCGGAATGCACCGGCAAAACCGGGATTCCTTTTTCTCTGGCAACTTTTTTGCAGACCGCATCGATGTCGTCGCCGATGAGGCCGATGATGCAGGTCGAATAGATGAATGCTGCGTTCGGCTGGTACTGGTCGATCAGCTCGACGAGCGAACGGTAAAGCTTCTTTTCGCCGCCGTAGATGACATCCATCTCTTGGAGGTCGGTCGAAAAGCTGAGCCGGTGCAGCTCCGGTCCCGACGAAACCGCTCCCCGGATATCCCAGGTGTAGGCGGCGCAGCCGATGGGGCCGTGCACGATGTGAATGGCGTCGGCTACTGGATAGAGCACGACACGTGAGCCGCAGAAGACGCAGGCCCGCTGGCTGACCGAGCCGGAGAGGCTGGTCTTGTCGCAGGCGATTTCGACCTCCGCGCCGCCCGCGGTTTTCTCATAGACCTGTTTTTCCCTGCCCTCGAGCAGGTTGATGTTCTGCGTGTCCATTACTTCCTTTCCCTTCATTGTCGCCCGCCTTCCGTTATCGAAGGCGGGCGGTTGCGAATCATTTATTCCTGTCCCGGATGTTCTGGATTACATCACGAGTTCGAACTTCTCTTCGAGAGCCATGCGATCCTGCTGATCCATGAGGACGCCGAGTATCTTCTCGATCAGCCTCATCGCGCCGCTGTAGCCGACGCTCGGGAAGTAGCTGTGGCCGACGCGATCGAGGATCGGGAAGCCGAACCTCACGAACGGAATGTCTTCGTCGCGGGCGATGTACTTGCCGTAGGTGTTGCCGATGAGCAGATCGACCGGCTCGTTCTTGATCCACTGGTGGAGAAGGAACATGTCGGCCTGCGCGCCGTTCTTGAAGTTCGCGTAGGGCGCGCGTTCGAGAATCTCTTTCATGCGTTTCTCGAAGCGGTTGCCTGGCGTACCGCTGACGATGTGCACCGGCTTCATGCCGAGGTCGAGCAGGAACTCGGTGAGCGGCATGATCTGGTCGGGGTCGCCGAAGAGCGCCACTTTTTTGCCGTAGAAGTACTGCTCCATGTCGGCCATTACGTCAACGACGCGACCGCGCTCCGCGGTGATCGAAGCCGGAACAGGCTTGCCCGCGGCCTTGCTCAGCGCCATGATGAAGCGGTCGGTTGCCGACAGGCCGATGGGCATGTCGAGCGTCTCGAACGGCACCTTGCACTTCTTGTCGAGCGCGATGGCTGCCGGTTCGGCGCTCATGCAGCCGAGAGCCAGCGAGCACTTGCTGTCGCCGGTGCTCCTGAGCTCGTCGATGGTGACGCCGCCTTTCGGATAGAACTCGTGCTTGCCGGTCTGCGGCGCGTCGAGCACGTCGGAGGTGTCGGGGAAGAGCACGATTTTGGCGTCCATCAGGCTGGCCAGGCTCTTGATCTCGCGCATGTCGGAGGGCTCCATCCACCCGGCGACGATGTTGATCTGATCCGTTTTTTCGCCGGTCGATACGGCGAATTGCTCGGCCATGCCGGTCACCATGTTGGCGTAACCGGTGATGTGCGAGCCCACGAAGCTCGGGGTGCTGGCGTAGATGACGTATTTGCCTTCCGGAATCTTGCCGTCGTCCTTCGCCTTTTTGGTGATCTGCTGCAAGTCGTCGCCGATGGTTTCAGACAGGCAGGTCGAGTGCACGGCGATCACATCGGGATCATAGACCGAAAAGATGGTCTCGATCGATGCGAGCAGGTTGGCCTGGCCGCCGAACACCGAAGCGCCTTCGGTGAACGAGCTGGTCGATGCCATGACCGGCTCCTTGTAGTGGCGGGTCAGGGTGCTGCGGTGGTAGGAGCAGCAGCCCTGCGATCCGTGGCTGTGCGGCAGGCAGCCATGGATGCCGAGCGCGGCGTACATGGCTCCGATCGGCTGGCAGGTTTTTGCCGGGTTGATCGTCAGCCCCTCGCGCGCCATGACCTCTTTTGATGTGTGTCGTAATAACATGTTGCAATAATCTCCTTATCTGTTACTGGGTGACATAGCTGGCTTCGAGCGATCCGGACTCCTCCTTTTCCCATGGGGCCTTGATCAGTTTCCACACAGGGTTGTTGACCATGCGGTCGATATCCTTGTAGAAGTTGATGGCGCCTTCGAAACCGGTGTAAGGACCTCCGTAGTCGTAGCTGTGAAGCTGCTTGAGCGGTACGCCCATTTTCTGGACGACGTATTTTTCCTTGATGCCGGCGCAGAAGATGTCGGGCTTGTAGAGTTCGATCAGCTTCTCGGACTCGTAGTGGCTGACGTCGTCGATAACCAGCGATTTTTTCTGCATCTGCTTCATCATGCCTTCGTAGCCATTGATTTCGAGGCCCTTGGCTTTCAGCTCTTCGAGTTCAGCTTCGCTCTTTCTCGGCTTGTACAGTTCAGGATCGGCAGAGACCTTCAGCTCCTCGATGTTCTTGCTGTCGGCGTCGATCTTGATCTTCGGCAGCACTTCGCGGCCTTCGTAGTCGTCGCGGTGAGCGAACTCGTAACCGGCGGCCAGCGTCGTCATGCCAAGCTCGGCGAAGAGATCCTGATAGTGGTGCGCGCGGGAGCCGCCGACAAACAGCATCGCGGTCTTGCCTTCGGTTCTCGGACGAATCTCGTCGATGATGGCCTGCACCTTCGGAGTCTCCTCGGCGATCACCGCTTCGATGCGGGCTTTCAGCTCTTCGTCACCGAAGTATTCGGCGATCTTGCGGAGCGACTTGGCGCTCGATTCCGCGCCGACGAAGTTGACCTTCATCCACGGAATGCCGTACTTGACCTCCATCATGTCGCCCATGTAGTTGATCGAACGATGGCAGAGGATGACGTTCAGGTCGGCCATGTGCGCGTTCTCGATCGCTCTGACCGTCGAGTTGCCGCTGAAAGAGGCGACCAGCGTGATGCCGCACTTCTCGAAGATGCGCTCGATTTCGAAAGCGTCGCCGCCGATGTTGTATTCGCCGAGCAGGTTCAGCTTGAACTTGCCTTCCGCAGGCGTATTGTTGTTGCCGACCATGTGCTTGAACACGCCGTTGTTGGCGATGTGGTGGCCCGCCGACTGGCTGACGCCGCGATAGCCTTCGCAACTGAAGCCGAACACGTTGCAGTCGCCGAGCTTCTCCTTCATTTCGCGAGAGGCGGCATGCACGTCGTCACCGATCAGGCCGACCGGGCAGGTCGAGAAGATGGCGATCGCTTTCGGGTGGAAGAGGTCGTAGGCCTCCTGGATCGCCACTTTCAGTTTTTTCTCGCCACCGAACACCACGTGCTCCTCCTGCATGTCGGTCGAGAAGCAGTAGGTGATGTAGTTCTCGTCGGTCGGTTTTTCAGGCCTGGTCTGGTTGCGTCGTGTCAGCCATGCATAAAAGCTGCATCCGATAGGTCCGTGGACGATATTGACGATGTCGCGCGTCGGTCCGAGAACCACGCCTTTGCATCCGGCATAGGAGCAGCCGCGCTGCGTGATGATGCCCGGAACCGTGCGGACGTTGGCCTGCACCTCGGGAACCGTCTCCGGGTCGTTGATCACGATCGACTTGCTGCGCTTCTTGGCGACCTTGGCCGGGTATTTATTGATCAGCTCCTCCTTGATTCTGGACGGATCTGGTATGAGTACTTTCGCCTCCATTGTAGCGTTCTCCGTTTACACCTTTAGTTAAGTCTTAGTTAAGCGCTTCGTCGCCCTCTTCTCCGGTTCTGACCCTGATGGTGTCGGTAATCGGGGTCACGAAAATCTTGCCGTCGCCCGGTTTGCCGGTCTGGTTGGTCTTGATGATCGTGTCGATGGCCGTCTGGGCAAGCTCGTCAGGCACAACGACGGTCAGAATCCTCTTGGCGACCAGCCTCGGCGCGTTGCCGAGCTGGGCGATGGCTTCCGGATGGCCGGCTTCCGCGCCCTGGAGAATGTCGTAGTGAACCTGGCCCTTGCCGCGTCCCATCACCCTGCCGGTGGCCGTGAAGGCCGGGATGCCAGCGTCGATGAGCGCTTTCTTGGTTTCGTTCACCTTGTTGATCCGGATGACTGAAATGATCTCTTTCATCAGGCCTCCTTCGCTGCTTCCAGCACGGAATCGGATTCTTTCAGGCCGGAGCTGATCGTGTAAACCTCTTCGACAGCCGAGACGAAGATTTTACCGTCGCCGAACTTGCCGTCGCCGGTCTTGGCGTTGTCCATAATGGCGCGGACGACGAAATCCTTGTCGGCATCGGGCACGACCATGAAGAGCATCTCTTTCGGCAGTTCATCATAGACCACGTCACCGACGCGCAGACCGCGCTGCTTGCCTCGTCCGACAACCGAGATTTTGGTGACTGCCGGGTATCCTGCGTCGAGCAGGCCCTGCATGACCTCATGTACTTTTTCCGGCCTGACGATGGTTCTGATCATTAACATGTGTGTGTTCTCCGTTTTGTTGTTTAAATCTTTAAGCCGCGCCCGATCTCAGTTGGCGATACCGAACTCGATCAGCAGTTGCTCCAGTTCGTCGATCTCAAGCGGCTTGGGAATGACGAACATCTTGTTTTCATCGATCTTGCGAGCCAGGGCACGGTATTCGTCGGCCTGCGGATGGGTCGGATCGTAGTCGATCACGGTCTTTCTGTTGATCTCGGCGCGCTGAACGAAGTTGTCGCGAGGCACGAAATGGATCATCTGGGTGCCGATTTTGCGAGCCAGCTCTTCGATCATTTCGCGTTCGTTGTCAACCTTGCGGCTGTTGCAGATCAGACCGCCGAGGCGCACACCGCCTGCATCGGCGTATTTCAGGATACCTTTGCAAATGTTGTTGGCAGCGTACATGGCCATCATTTCGCCAGAGCAGACGATGTAGATTTCTTCGGCTTTACCGTCGCGGATCGGCATGGCGAAACCGCCGCACACAACGTCGCCAAGCACATCGTAGAACACGTAGTCGAGTTCCCATTCGTCATCGTACGCGCCAAGCTGTTCGAGCAGGTTGACCGAGGTGATGATGCCGCGGCCAGCGCAACCGACGCCAGGCTCGGGACCGCCGGACTCGGTGCAGCGGGTGTTTTTGTATCCCTCTTTGATGATGTCTTCGAGTTCGACCTCTTCGCCCTCCTCGCGCAGGGTGTCGAGCACGGTTTTCTGCTGAAGACCGCCGAGCAGGAGGCGGGTGGAGTCAGCCTTGGGGTCGCAACCGACGACCATCACTTTTTTGCCTGCTTCCGCCAGACCGGCAACCGTGTTCTGTGTAGTTGTGGATTTGCCGATTCCGCCTTTACCATAAATCGCGACTTTTCTCATGGTTGTACTTTTTTGTGGTTTGTTCCTCTTGTCTAAAATATTCAGGCCGCTGTTTTTCTGTACCTGAATAATTAAAGATTAATGAGCAATTGCTGTGCCAAAGTGAGGGAGGTAGCTGGTTTTATTTGAGATATTTTGAGTTGAAGCGGTAACCTGTTGCAGGAAATCGAGTTAACGATTCGATGGTTTGCGGGATCGATGCCGTGGCCAGACGCTTGTTTTTGTGCCAAGTGGAAAACAGACAGGCGAGTTACCTACAATTGTGTAGAAAGGAGGTGGCGGTTACAAAATGGTAGGAATTGTGATTAGCGTCGTACCTGCTATCATCCGGGTCAGGAGGCCTCTTCGAGTCACATTTCAGGGATTTCTGTAACCGGTTATCAGGAGAACCGGGCGTTTCGGCGAGAATTATTCAAGGAAGCAACGAAAACGTAGGAAATGGCGGTTTTGTGTTTTTTCGATGAGGAACCGTTGCAAATGCGCCGGTATTGGAATTTGAAAAGGTGGTGGTTGGCGCTATATTTTATAACAAGAGTGGCCAACCGCACCGGAGAGGAAACATCCACGAACCCAAAAACACCGGTACCATGAAAACCTTTCTCCATCGCCGACCCATGATCGGCAGCGAGCATTATCAGCCATCACACAGCGAAGCCGACAATGCTGTGTCCCCAATTGCCAAGTCGCGGACGTTTCCGGCAATCTCGTCAGGCGCGGCGGCCATCGGCGCACTTGCCATCGGAGCGCTCAGTATCGGTGCGCTGGCGATCGGAGCGGTTGCGATTGGCCGCCTTGTCATCGGGCGGCTGTTCATAAAAAAGGCGAAGATCGGAACGTTGGAGGTTGGAGAGCTGAAGGTCGGCAGGCTGGAGGTTGTGGAGAGTGCTGGGAGTGGGGTGGTGTCGAAAGAGGGTGAGAGCGAATAAGCCGGGGTTTGGGGTGGATTGCCGTGTTGACTCAGGTTGTCGAGAACGCAAGTGTTATTGCGTAGGCCGGTGATTCACTTGCGCCACAGCGAGGCAAAGGGCTTGGAAACGTTGGAAACGGCGAAAACCCGTTTCACAAGGTGCGCAATCTCTCCGTTCACACCCACCATGCAGGCAATGCTGAGAAGGCATTCCACGTTGCGACTATCTTGTGTTGGGTTATCCCAATTATGGCCATCGTTGTTTCGTCTTCTATGTCTAACGCCGTGCACTGCGGCAAATTTGGAGCGCAGCAGAAAATGTGTCCGACAGGAGCGACTTGTTATAGGGTATTTGAACCGGACTCAAACTTCCATCGCTTGGCCAAATGCGAGTATTCAAACGAACGCATGTGTGTCACTTTGCGACAGAAAGGGCCGAACAAAGATCGTCAATGGCCTCAGCCTTCTTCCTCATTACGTCTTTGGAATATTGCGCGACCAATCTTGCTGAAATCTTCTTGCACCAGCTCGGACTTTTAAGCTCGTTTTTGTAGTCAAACGCCTCAGCGTTCTCGTCGAGAATTTCAGCGTTTAGATCAAACGCGAGTGACTTGGCGAGAACACCAATGATCTCGACAAGTTCTGAGAGCCGTCCAGACGTGAGAATTCCCTTCATGTTATCTAACATTGCCACGCCCTCCGGTTTAGTTCGGATGAGACTGACAACAGCATAGGCTAAGAAGTATTTCGTAAGATTGTAGTGAGCGAAATGTTTATCTTCGATCGCATCAAGCGCTGACTCAACGGCCTTGAAGCATTCCCAGTATCCCACAATTCTCGCGCCCGTTACAGTAGGCCTACCGAAGATATCTGCGTGAAGTTCATCCATCACCTTGTATTTCTGGTGACAGCTCCACGGCTGTGCAAGGTCCATTGCGAGCAGGATCAGGCCTGCGGACTCGTTTTTTAGAACTGTTTTGCCCTTGTTGGTCTCGCCCTGCTTAATCTCGTAAGCAACATTGTCATTGCTGGCGGCACTAACTTCAGCTTTTAGCCGTTGCTGAATGTTGTGGTTGGATTTTAAATCACGCGCCTTGATTGCGTTTTGGTTGTTGCTGTTCGTAGTAATCCGCTGGGAAAGAGCTGTGTCTCCTTTTGTCTCAATCAGCTTCACCAAAATCTTGAGATCGTCTGTGATCTTCGACTTCTCGGCCATCAACGACGTGAGGCTTTGTGCGCCGTTGACCACAACGTAGTCCTCGACTTCGATCCGTTTCTCTGTTTCAGAAACAATCTTGCCGCATAGCACGTTGATTCCATTGTGATACAGCGGAAAATTCTTGTGCTCTCCCTTTTCCTTTATGCTTTGTCTTAGCCCTTTATTGACCTTGGTGTTACCAAGAGCCAATCGAACGTTCTGCTCGAACAGACTTCCATCCGCGATTCCATCCATCTTGAGCAGATTGAGGGCCGGGGCTAGAAATAGTCGGGCAGCGGCACCGCCAGCATCATATTTGATGACATCAGAGTCAGAAACATCGAAGTAGTAGCTGCCCTTGATACCACCATCGACATTTAAATCGACGTAATCATTGGCTATCGTTTCTGCATCAAAGAGTTCGATTTTGGGCAGTTTGGCGAGAATTGCTTTTGCATCATCGTTTGCACGCGCATTGCTTATGAAGACACCAAGTACGTCATATCCGCTGTCCACCTTTGAGGCAAGACCCGTTCTCGAGATGGTCTGCTTCAGCTTGTCGTTTTTTGTCTCGGAATAAACTTCGTCAATCTTGTTTTTGCTAGCGAATTGCTGGAGAGTTCCGTAGAACTCCTTAATTTCAGTATCGCCGAATTCAGCATTGTCCTTAGTCTTTGTTTTCGCTTGGATGATGTGGACGGTCTCAGCAACATCGTCAACATAGATGGCGTCCACTCCCTTATCGTGCTTAGCATCCACGCAGGCATCATCGGCATCGATCTCTTCCAGTCGATATATGTTCTCTAAAAACCATCGGATAAATCGGCCAGAAAAGTCGGGTGCCCGCTTCTCATAAGGTTTTAGTTCACGCTCGGAGAATGCGTTGTGGTTGAGATCTTTGACTTTCATGGGTCTTCTTCGTTCGTGTCGATTTTTAGGTTCAGCTGTAAGTTTCGTGTTCTTGGCAGCGGGAGTTGTACTGCTCATCCAAAAAGCCGTCTCAAGAGGGGTACAGAGTAAGCCCGACGGCGAGGCTTACGATTTATATCTACGAAGATTACGGGATTTTCACAAGTTCAAAATCCAGACATCAAGAGGAAACGCCATTCACCTGATTCACCGAATAGTACGGAGAAAATCAAGCGAATGGCGTCTCGTTTCATCGACACTGCATCTCAGCCTTCACGCCCGGAACTTGCGGTAGTCGATGTTGAATTTTTTCATCCGCAATCCCATAATCCTGTCTGACAGGCCGAGTTCTGCGGCGGCTTTGGTCATGTTGCCTTTGGTGCGCTTGAGCGCTTCGATGATCATCTCCTGTTCGATGGCGTCGAGCTTCTGCTGCAAGTCGCCGGTGTAGGGCGTGCCGCTCGATTCGGCGGTCTGGAGCGACGGCGGCAGGTGGTAGCCGTGGATGACGTTGTCCTCGCTCAGAATCACCGCGCGTTCGATGCAGTTCTGCAACTCGCGCACGTTGCCGGGCCAGTGGTAGCGCATCAGCATGTCGATGGCCGTGGTCGAAATCCGGCGAATGCCTTTGTGGTTGGCCGTGTTGAACTTTTCGACGAAGTAGTCCGCCAGCAAGAGAATGTCGGTCTTGCGCTCGCGGAGCGGCGGCACGGTGATCGGGAAGATGTTGAGCCGGTAAAAGAGATCTTCGCGGAAACTACCCTGGCGAATCTGCTCTTCGAGGTTCCGGTTGGTGGCGGCAATGATGCGCACGTCGGTCTTGACGGTTTTCGATCCGCCGACCCGCTCGAACTCCTTCTCCTGGATGATCCTGAGCAGCTTGGCCTGCGTGGGCAAGCTCATCTCGCCGACCTCATCGAGAAAGATCGTGCCGCCGTCGGCCAGCTCGAAGCGTCCTCGCCGTAGCGCGGCAGCTCCGGTGAAGGCCCCTTTTTCGTGGCCGAACAGCTCGCTCTCGACGATGCTCTCCGGCAGCGCCGCGCAGTTGAACTTGATGAAGGGCTTGCCGTTCCTCATGCTCTTGAAGTGGATGGCGTTGGCCACCAGCTCCTTGCCGACGCCGCTCTCGCCGAGAATCAGGGCGGTGGCGCTGGTTTTGGCGATCTTGTCGATCATCCTGAAGAGCGAGATCATCGGCTTGGCGTTGCCGATGATGTTGGCGGGCCGCTCCGCCTCGGGCAGCTCATCGTCCATATCGCCATCGACGAGCTGGTAACTTGCTGGCGCTGTGCGTCCGGCGCGATCGGGCGCGCCATCGATGCGCGCCTCGTCGTCGAGCTGCTTGAGGCGCACCGCCTGCGAAATCATCGCCGCGATGATGGAGAGCAGATCGACATAGTATTGCAGAATATCCACCCGGTCGCTTTTGCGCCGGAGATTGTTGTTGCCATTTTCGGCTGGCATGGGAATCCGCCGATCCGCGCTCAAGGTGCCGATCACCTCGTTGCCCGCCTTGATCGGTACGCAGATGAAGCACAGCTCCTCCTTGTTCTCCTTTGCTCTCGATCGGGTTCGGTCGAGAAAGAGCGGCTCTTCGTCAATGCGGGGCACGACCGCCGGTTTGCCGGTTTTGACCACCTGGCCGATAATGCCCTCGCCGACCTTGTATCGCCCGAGCTGGCGCTGCTCGTCGGAGAGGCCGAACGATTCGTTGATGACCATCTCGCCGGTGGTGCGGTTCAGAATGGTGACCATGCCCCTGAGCATGTTCATATGTTCCGACAAGATGAAAAGCACCAGCCGGAGCACCTTGCTGATGTCCTCCTCATTGTTGACCGTCCTGCTGACTTCGGCAAGAAGGCTGATGCTGCTCTGTTCCTGTTCCTGGGCTATGAGCATGAAAACTGTTGGAGTTAAGCGTGTTTGACAGAGTTTTGTTCGCGGATCGCGTCGATCTCCTCGGCCCGGAGCGCCCGCTTGAGCCGGTCGGAGTGGGCGCGGATCGTGTCGAGCAGTTCGCGGGCCTCCTCTTTGGAGACCTCGACGCCTCTCCTTTTGAAATGGGCGATGACCGCCGCCGTGCCGGAGTGCTTGCCGATGACCATTTCGAAATCGTTCCGGCCAACCTGCGCGGGCAGAAATGGCTGGTAGGAGAGCGGATTCTGCAACAAGGCCGCGCAATGGATGCCCGATTCGTGCTGGAAGGCCGAGCGCCCGACCACCGGTTTCTGATCCTGAATGACGCGTCCGGAGGCCGCCGCCACGGCGTCGCAAAGCCGCGCGAGCGTCGTCGTGTCGAGACGGCTCTCGAAGCCGTCGCTCATGGCGAGCGCCATCGCCAGCTCTTCGAGCGCCGCGTTGCCCGCGCGTTCGCCGAGGCCGGTCACCGACACGCTCACCGCCTCGAAGCCTGCGCCAAGCGCCGTGAAGGCGTTGGCGGTCGCCATGCCGAGATCGTTGTGCGCGTGGAACTCCAGCGGCAGTGAGGAGACCTGGCGCAACGCCGCGCCGAGGCTCATCACTGAGGCTGGCGTGGCGATGCCCACCGTATCGGCGATCCTGAGCCGCTCGGCTCCGGCAGCTTCGGCATCGAGCATGAAGCGTTGCAGCAGCGCGATGTCGGCGCGCGTCGCGTCCTGTCCGCCGACGCTGACGAAATCGAACAGTTCGCGGGCTTTGGACACCAGCGCGTGGAGCTGCTCCCGGATCCAGTCCTGCTCCTTGCGCATCAGCTCCAGATAGAGCCGCGAAGCCGGAAAACTGATGTGCACCGCCTCGGTGCCGCACGAGGCGGCCAGCTCGATGTCCGCCAGGCTGGCCCGCGCCCACGCCGTGAGCCGCACCGGCAGATTCATGGCGGCGATCTCTCGAATCACCTCCCGCTCCGCCGCGCTGATGGCCGGATAGCCCACCTCGATCTCATCGACGCCGGTTTCGGCGAGAAGCATCGCGATGCGCTTTTTCTCATGCGGGCTGAACACCACGCCGGGGGCCTGCTCTCCATCCCGGAGGGTCGTATCGATGATCCACGGCTTGCGGATCATTCCGGGGTTGGTTTGAGTCTGGGCCGACATGGATGTTTTTTTCTGGTATTTCGACTTTGTGTCTCTCTTTGATTTAGGTGAATATAAAATTAATCCTAAAAATATTAGGGCATAAAACGGTTTTGAGAGAAAAAAGCAGACATTATGGTAATAAGCCGACGTTGTCAGGGGATGGGACGACGGCGTGGCGTGAGAATGCGGACGGAGGGCGGCTCGCTGGCTGAGGAGCCGCCGTGCAGGTTGTGAGGGATTGAGAGGAGGGCTTCAGGCGTTCAGCGTGGCGACGTACGGCAGCTCACGGAGCTTTCCGGCGGCATCGAGTCCGTAACCCACGACGTACACATCCGGGATGGTGAATCCGGTGTAGTCCGCCTTGACAGGCGTGGTGCGCGCCGACGGCTTGTCGAGCAGCGTGCAGACATGCATCGATGCGGGATTGTGCCCGCGCAGCTCGTCGAGGATGCGGGAGAGTGTGAGTCCGGTATCGAGGATGTCCTCGACGAGCAGCACGTTCTTGCCCTCGACATGCGGGTCGTGGTGATGATCGAGCATCACCTTGCCGCTCGAAGCGCGGTGCGTGCCGTAGCTCGACGCTCGGATGAACTCGATGCGGCATGGAATGGCGAGGTGGCGCACCAGATCGGCGGTGAAGATGAATCCTCCCTTCAGTACGCACACCACGGTCAGTTCATCCAAACCGGCCAGGTCACGCGAAATTTCCGCGCCCAGTTCTATGACGCGTTCTCGAATCTTCTCTGCTGAAATCAGCTCCTCAAGGTGCTCTTTTGACATGGTTTCGTCATTCTTGGTTATGATGTTCCTTGCGAAGAAGATACACTTTTCTACGCCAGATCAACCCGGCTGCGTTTTTTTGAAGCAGGACTCGATTTATTAGCTCCCGTCTGTTTTTTTATGCCTCTCGACCAGGCCGGTATGGTAGTAATGTCCGCCACGTCCATACCGTCCACCCAGTCCACGTCATTCCCGCCTCGCCCGAGTTTTCAGGAACGTAACGACTCGCCGACTTGGTTAGTGTTGTCTGTCGCGTATCTTTGCGTGACTTGAAGGGACGGTGGCGCGGTTTGCCGTTTGCGCCTGTAATTTTTCGGAGGAGTTTTTGCCATGATGCCCAGGCCTGTGTGTACCATTCTTGCCGTCAATACCGGCTCGTCGAGCATCAAGTTCTCGCTCTACGAGAGCGGCGAGCGGGAGGAGCTGCTCTTTTCCGGATCGCTGACCCGCATCGGGCTGAAGGACGGGCGCTTCTCCGTGACCGATCCGCAGGGGCGGTACATCGATTGCGAGCGCGTCGATGCGCCCGATCACGCAGCGGCGTGTCGGCATGTTTTTTCGTGGATCAAGCGGCACGGCCCCGGAATGCCCGACGCGGTGGGCCACCGGGTGGTGCATGGCGGGCCGCGCCACACCGCGCCCGAAAAGGTCACGCCTGAACTGCTCGCCTCCATCGCCGAACTCGTGCCCTACGCTCCCGAACATCTTCCGCAGGCGCTGAACGCCATCCGCTACGCGGCCAACGAGTTGCCGGGCGTCTTTCAGGTCGCCTGTTTCGATACCGCCTTCCACAGCACCATGCCGCCACTGGCCAAGCTCTGCCCCATTCCGGAACGGTACCGCCGCCAGGGGGTGCAGCGCTACGGGTTCCACGGACTTTCCTACCAGTACATTCTCAGCCAACTGCAAGCCGAAGGCGATCCGCTGGCCCGCAAGGGGCGTGTCATCCTCGCGCATCTCGGCCACGGCGCGAGCATGGCGGCGGTGCTCGACGGGCGGAGCATCGAGACAACGATGGGCTTTTCGCCCGCGGGCGGCCTCGTGATGAGCACACGCACGGGCGATCTCGATCCGGGCGTGGTGCTTTTCCTGTTGCAAGAAGGCCATCTCGACGCCGATGCGCTTCGGGACATGGTGAACAAACAGTCCGGCCTGCTGGGTGTTTCCGGCCTGAGCGCCGACATGCGCGACCTGCTCGAAGCTGAAGCGGACAATTCGCAGGCGCGGCTGGCCGTGGAGCTGTTCTGCTACTCGGCGCGAAAGCACATCGGCGCGCTCGTGGTGGCGCTCGGCGGGCTGGACATGATCGTCTTCACCGGCGGCATCGGCCTGCACTCGCCCGAAATCCGCGAGCGCATCTCTGCGGGCCTCGGGTTCCTTGGCGTACGGCTCGACAATGAAAAGAACAGGAACCATTCTGGAGTGATTTCGCAGGAAACCAGCAAGATTGTCGTCAAAGTCATTGAGACCAACGAAGAGGTGACGATTGTCAGAGAGGCAAGACGTGTACTCGAAGGTGGTTAGTGTGATGCCGATATGGTGTGGTTACCGGTTTGGCATTGAATGACGAACGGAGAGCGGTACCAATGAGTCGGTGCCGCTTTTTCGTTAAAGATGAAAAAGTTGCGCTGAAGCGCGGGGCAATTGAATGGAAAAGTTTAAAAGCCCGGAGTCCTGGCTGAAGTTGGAACTCCGTATGATGTAAAAAATATCTGATCCGGCAGTTTGCCATGTTAGACTGATTATTGAAATCAAACAAGACAACCCATGAATCAAACGACGATTCCGCTTTCTGAACGTGAACTTGAACTGATGAACGCTTACTGGCGGGCGGCCAACTATCTCTCGGTTGGCCAGATCTACCTGATGGACAATCCGTTGCTGAAAGAGCCGCTCTCAAAAGAGCATATCAAGCCCCGCCTGCTCGGCCACTGGGGCACCACTCCCGGCCTCAATTTCCTCTACGTGCATCTCAACCGCATCATCCTCAACCGCAACATCGACATCGTCTATATCGCCGGGCCGGGGCATGGCGGGCCTGCGCTGGTAGCCAATGTTTGGATGGAGGGAACCTACAGCGAGTACTATCCCGACGTGTCGTTCGACGAGGAGGGCATGACGCGCCTGTTCCGGCAGTTCTCCTTTCCCGGCGGCATTCCGAGCCACGTGGCTCCCGAAACTCCCGGCTCGATCCACGAGGGGGGTGAGCTTGGCTATGCGCTGTCGCACGCTTACGGCGCGGTGTTCGACAATCCCGATCTCGTCACGGCCTGCGTCATCGGCGACGGCGAGGCGGAGACCGGCCCGCTTGCCACGGCATGGCACAGCAACAAGTTCCTGAACCCGGAGCGCGACGGGGCAGTGCTGCCGATCCTGCATCTCAACGGCTACAAGATCGCCAACCCGACCGTGCTGGCGCGTATTTCGCACGACGAGCTGGAGAAGCTCATGATCGGCTACGGTCACAAACCGTACTTCGTCGAGGGGGACGATCCGGTGACGATGCACCAGGCGATGGCCGCCACGATGGATCGCTGCTTCGACGAGATCGCCGAAATCCAGCGCCGGGCGAGGGTCGAGGGCGTGACCGAACGCCCGATGTGGCCGATGATCGTCTTCCGCTCGCCGAAGGGGTGGACGGGGCCGAAGGTGGTTGACGGCAAACCCGCCGAAGGAAATTGGCGCTCGCACCAGGTGCCCTTCAGCACCGTGCGCGACAATCCGGAGCACATGGAGCTGCTCGAAACGTGGCTGAAGAGCTACCGCGCCGAGGAGCTGTTTACGCCAGACGGCGTACTCTTGCCAGAATTGCAGGCGCTCGCTCCGAAGGGCAAGAAGCGCATGGGCGACATTCCGTACGCCAACGGCGGCCTGTTGCTCAAGGAGCTGCGGATGCCAGATTTCCGCGACTACGCGCTCGACGTGCCGAAGCCCGGCGCGGTGGAGGCCGAGGCGCCGAAGCCGATGGCCCGCTTCCTGCGCGACATCATGAAGATGAACGACAAGACGGCCAACTTCCGCGTCTTCGGGCCGGACGAGACCGCCTCGAACCGCCTCGGCGACCTTTTCGAGGAGACCGACCGCGCCTGGATGGCCGACACCATCCCCGCCGACGACCATCTCTCGCCCGATGGCCGCGTGATGGAGATTCTCTCGGAGCACACCTGCCAGGGGTGGCTCGAAGGGTACTTGCTGACCGGACGCCACGGCTTTTTCTCCTGCTACGAGGCGTTCATTCATATCATCGACTCGATGTTCAACCAGCACGCCAAGTGGCTCAAAGTGACCGACAGCGAAATTCCGTGGCGGCGGCCCATCGCCTCGCTCAACTACTTCCTCACCTCGCACGTGTGGCGGCAGGATCACAACGGTTTTTCGCATCAGGATCCGGGCTTTATCGACCACGTGGTGAACAAAAAGGCCGAGGTGATTCGCGTCTATCTGCCGCCGGATGCCAACACGCTGCTCTCGGTGACGGATCACTGCCTGCGCTCGCGCAACTACATCAACGTGATCGTGGCGGGAAAACAGCCCTCATGGCAGTGGCTCGACATGGAGGCCGCCGTCCGCCACTGCACCAGCGGCATCGGCATCTGGGAGTGGGCCTCCAGCGATGCTGGAAAGGGCGAGCCGGACGTGGTGATGGCCTGCGCGGGCGACGTGCCAACGCTCGAAACGCTGGCCGCCGTGAAGATTCTGCGCAAGCTCGCGCCGGAGCTGAAGATACGGGTGGTCAACATCGTCGATCTCATGACTCTTCAGCCCAAGGAGGAGCACCCGCACGGTCTTTCGGATCGCGACTTCGACGATCTGTTCACCACCGACAAGCCGATCATTTTCGCCTATCACGGCTACCCGTGGCTGATCCACCGCCTGACCTATCGCCGCACGAACCATCAGAACCTGCACGTGCGCGGTTACAAAGAGGAGGGCACCACGACCACGCCATTCGACATGGTGGTGATGAACGACCTCGACCGCTTCCACCTGGTAGCCGACGTAGCCAACCGAGTAGAATGCCTGAGACCGCAGGCGGCGTATATCAAACAATACGTCCGCGACCGCCTGATCGAGCACAAGGAGTACATCAGGAAATATGGTGAGGATATGCCAGAAGTGAGGGATTGGAAGTGGGAGGATTGACGTTGGAGATTATTTTGAAGTGATGAAAAAGCGGCCTATCGCAGGCCGCTTTTTTGCGTTTCGGTAAAAGTCAGCGTTAAGCATTTTATTTGCTTACTACTTTTTCTTCCATAAACCTGAATTTATGTTTCTCTCCAGCAACATCTACCACGAGATGAATTTCTTGGGGTTGTTCAGCTACTTTGGGTAATGCTACCTTTACAATACCTCCATGCCATGCGCTTGGGAATATTGTCTCCTTTTTTGGTTCTTCGCAGAATATCGTGGGTAAGGGCTTCTGCTGTTCCGTCATGATTCGATAGCCATGTTGAGTTTGCCGCAG
>NZ_VDCH01000014.1 GCF_006265165.1 Chlorobaculum thiosulfatiphilum | reverse complement strand
GGCATGCCCTGACTATTGCGCCGCCCCCTTGCAATGCTGTTTTACAAAATCAACCCTGCGCCGACTTGGGATGCGTACGGAAACACTCCCCTTGCAAGATCACGTTCCGGGAACGATGCTCATCAAAAAATCGTAGATTGAGCAACGCGGAATCAGGTTCACGAAATTGAACGGCGTCCTTGCCAAACCAGAGACAGGTAACGATGATCATTTCGAAAGAGGCCATCACCCTCATTCATACCGACACACACATCGCCGGAATTCCGGAAGCGGAGCTGTTCGGAGCCCTTACCGATGAGGAAAAAGAGAGAGCCGATCGTTTCCGCTTCGACAACGACCGGCAAAACTTCGTGCTCCGCAGGGGTCTCCTCCGGCAGCTTCTCGGCGAAACCCTTGGCATCGCCCCCTCCCGTATCCGCTTCTCCGCCACCGAATCCGGGAAGCCATCGGTCGCCTTCCCCGAGAATGCCGACATCTGCTTCAACCTCTCCCATTCCGGTCGCCAGATTGTCTATGCCTTTTCTAAACATTCAGTAATGGGCATCGACATCGAGAGAATACGGACGGTGGATGACCTCGACCTGCTGGCCCGGAAATACTTCTCCGCTGAAGAGTACGCGATCATCATAAACCTGCCAAGCTGGGAAAAGAACAAGGCCTTCATCCGGATATGGAGCATCAAGGAGTCGCTGATCAAGGCGTGCGGCTGCCCTCTCGAACACGGCCTGGCCGCATTCGACGTCGCCACGCAGTATCGCATGAACCGGTTCCTCGTACCATTCGGCCATGAACGGCCCATCACCTGCGTCACCCCGGTGTTCGACTACATCTGCGGCTTCGCCACCGCGCTGGCCATCCAGCTCGACAAAAACGAACCGCTGCACCTCCGCCGCTACTCGCTGCAAAACGGCGAGTACATCGAACTCTGACAAGCTCGCCTTCTTATTTTTCGACTCTCTCGAAATCACCGGCTAAAACCTTCACGCCAAGCCGCGCCATGTAATTAATATGGCTGTCTGGCAACGGCTGCCCCGAAATCACACCCGTCTGTCGAGAACTTTTCACTTGCTCGCGATAACTTTACACAGTATATTTACACTGTAAACTTAATCATCTATGGCACGACCGACAAAAAACAGGCAGTTGGCGAATCTGCCGGAATTCATCAAGGAGGCCGCCTGGCGGCAGATCACCGAATCGGGCGCTTCGTCGCTGTCGCTTCGCGGCATCGCCCGCGAGCTTGGCATCACTGCGCCGGCGATCTACAACTATTTCCCCGACCGCGACGCTCTCGTGACGGCGCTCATCATCGACGCCTTCAGCTCCTTCGGCGACCGGCAGCTCGCCGCGCGGGACGCCTTCGCCGAACCGGGCCGGGAGCTTGAACGGCTCCGCGCCACCGGCTTGGCCTACCGCGCCTGGGCGCTCGACCATCCGCACCGCTACCTGCTCATCTTCGGTAATCCGGTGCCGGGCTACCAGCCGCCCATGCAGGAGCTGACGCCGGTCATGATGCGCTCGCTCAGCGGCCTGACAAGCTGCATCGCCGAACTGCACACTCTCGGACGGATCGATCTGACCGGCATCCCGCGCCCGCAGCTCGCACCCGGCGACCGCTTTTGCGGCCTCCTCGAAACCGCCGACGGCGACATGCTCAACGTTTATGCTGTCGCCGTGCTCATCTGGAGCCGGGTGCACGGCCTTGTCTCGCTTGAGATCAGCGGAAAACTTCCGCCCTTCGCGGGCGACGGCGCGGCCCTCTTCGAGTTCGAACTCGACTCCATCGCCCGGCAATTCGTCCGCCCGCCAAAGGAGCTGCCATCACCTGGATCAAAAAACGGAGAAAACCTATGAAAGCGCTCATTTTAGACGGCTCGCCCGCGGGCGACTCCACCGGCGACAGAATTGCAGCAATCCTCGAAAAGCATCTCGCCGCGAAAGGCTACGAAGCGGAGCATGTCGCGCTGCGCGACAAAACGCTCGGCCACTGCCGGGGCTGCTTCCATTGCTGGCTGAAGACGCCCGGCGTCTGCATCATCGACGACGACAACCGCGAGTTGTCGCGCAAATTCATCCAGAGCGACCTGACGATCTTCCTGACGCCGGTCGCCTTCGGGGCCTATTCGCCGGAGCTGAAGCGGATGCTCGACCACTTCATCGCCAACATCTCGCCCTTCTTCACGACCATTGACGGCGAAACGCACCACAGGATGCGCTACGACCGCTACCCGGACGTCATGATCGCCGGATGGATCGACCAGCCCGACCAGATGCAGGAAGCGCTGTTCAACCACCTCGCCTGGCGCAACACGATCAATTTCAATGGGAAGCGCCGCGCCTGGGGCATCGTGGATCGACATGCCGATGACAGGGTGCTGAAGTCGCAGCTCGAAGCGCTGGCGCGTCAGCTCGACAACCCGGCGAGCCAGCGCCAGGCCACGCTCCCGCGCATCGCCGCCGAAGCCACCGCCACGCCGCCTCGAAAGGTCGCGCTCTTGGTCGGCAGCCCGCGCATGGCGAAAAGCTCATCGGCTGCGCTGGGCGGCTATCTGCTCGACCGGCTGGCGGGGCAGGGTTTGACGACCGAAACCCACCAGATATACCACGCCATTCATGACGAACGAAAACGCGACGCGATGCTCGAGGCCATCGACAACGCTGATCTCTGCATCCTCGCCTTTCCGCTCTACATCGACAGCATCCCCGCGCCGGTGCTCACGCTGATGCGGACGATTCACGAACGCCGCGCCGGATTGCCGCCGAAGGGCGCATTCGCCGCGATTGCCAACTGCGGCTTCATCGAATCGACGCAGAACGAAAGCGCCCTCGGCTCCTGCGCGGCGTTCGCGAAGGCCGCCGGACTGCGCTGGATGGGCAGCATCACCATCGGCGGTGGCGAAGGGCTGGTGCACGGCAGACCGCTGGCCGAACTTGGCGGGCCGGTGACGCCCTTCAAAAAAGCGCTCGACCGCGTCGCCGCGGCATTCGCCGCCGGAAAGCCCGTACCCGAAGAGGCCCGCCAGCAGCTCGCCAAGCCCTTCATTCCGGCATGGCTCTACCGCTTCGTCGGATCGAGGAACTGGAAAAAGCAGGCCCGGACAAATGGAGTAGCGCAACAGATCGATGCAAAACCATACCAGCGCGTGGCGGGATAAGAAGCGAAGCGTGAGGCGCTTGCGGGTTTCGCCCGCAGGCTCGGCATTACTTAATAATGCCTCGACGTAACGAAGCCACGCCGCAGGATATGCGGGATGTAATCGATAGGGGTTATCCGGAACAACCAGATTTTTTCAGGAACTGAACCTGCCATACCATCACAGGGTTAAGCGTTCACCGCCTTCTCGATAGCCGCGAAATCGAGTCCTTTGGGCATGACGAACAGACACGCGCCGCCGCTTCGTTTCGCCCACAGCTCTCCGAGGTCGCGTTTCTCGGTTGAATCGTCATCGCTCCAAGCCTTTTCCGATTTGTACTCCACCACGAGATAGCGGCCATCCTTGAGTTTGCAGACGAAATCGGGGTAGAATTTGTCCGTGGCGGTCTGCAACCAGAAGGAGTGCAACGGTCGGCGTTCGATGTTCCGCGCCCAGAACTCCACCTCCGCCATCCGGTCGAGAAACACCGCGCACCGCTCCTCCTCGCCGTTCATCGCGCCGATTTCGTGATAGTAGTGCTTGCTGAACAGGTGCGCTCCCTGATAGCGTGTATTGTAGGGATACTCGTGCGGTTTGAACACAAAACAGGCCTCCGGCGTCACGACGAGAGGCGTTGCGCACTCCGGCAGCAGGAATGTCTGGTACGACTGTAACCACTGGCGCTTGCGCAGGGCATCGATCTTTTCGGCGATTTTCTGCCGAAGCGTGTACTTGTCGCCGATCAGTTGGGCAAGCGTGAAGCCGCGCTGGTCGATGAGGTAGTGAATGACGCCGGTCAGATACGGCCCGCTCTCGGAGGGGAAAATATCCTGCCGATTCGGAAGATTCTTGTCGATCCAGTTAACCAGTTGCGCGACCGATTGCCGCCCCTCGTCAAGGAGCAGGCTCAATTGCTGGTGCAGCGTATCGACGAATCGCACCGACAACTGCCCGCGACTGGAAATGTCGATCTCGGCAAGCTTGCCGTCGAAGCGCTTTGCCGAATACTCATTTTCACTCAATTCCGGCAAGCATTTCGACAGCCGCAGCGGCACCTCATGAAAATGGGTCTCCTCGAACGGCTCGAACAGCTCGCCCTGCCGGATGGCGAGTACCGGCACCGCAAACGGCTCGAAGCGCTCCGCCGGAGTGGCCGCCTGCTTTTTGAGGTATCGCCGGGAGTTCCGGCAGATCGTCTCAACCCCGGCTTTGGCCTCGGAGGAGTCGAAACACTCCTGCAACGCCTTCATTTCGCGGTCATCCATCTCGCCGGTGAAGATGAGCGCTTTGGCTTCGGGATCGAACGACACTTTCTTGCGGACGATCTCAGGCAACAGCTCCAGCTTCGGAGCTTCGCCGACCACTTCGCGCGTCTCGAAGAAGAGATCGAAGCGCCCCTGTTCGTTCGTCGGCATACTCGCGATCAACTCCTTGGCCTCCTGGCGGTTGAAGCCGTTCTGCACGAGCGCGTCCTGCAACGCCCGCGCCGCATCGACGAAATCCGCCGAAGCCGAAAAAGCGTACGCCATGTTCAGATCGTCGCGCATCTTCCGCCTCGCCCCCGGCAGACGCATCACCCGGCCAAGAATCTGCTCGACCGCCGTCGATGAGCGCATTTCAGCCACGGAACTGAGCACATAGGCGAACGGGCAATCCCACCCCTCGCGCAACGCCTGCACCGTAATGATGTAGCGCACCACGCACTTGGGATCGGCAAGATCAATCCCGTCGATCTCCCGGTCTGCGCCGGTTGCGCGCCGTATCTCTTCTTCGGGAATATCGAAATCCTCGATCAGGCAACGCTCCACCACCTCGACCGTCAGCGTTTCGTGCGTCTGGCTTTTCGGCTGCGCCTGCACGAGCATGATCGGGCGGATATACTCGCCCGTAACCTGCCGCTCCAGCGCTGCCTCCTGTTCGAGGTGCTGCCTGAGCGCAATGGCGTCGGCGAGCAACTCCTTCCAGTTCGGACGGGTTTCGAGCCGTATCGGCATTTTTATCATATGGTCGGCCTTCAGCTCGGCGGCGGAAACCGAACAGAGCACGTTGCTCGCATTGTTTTCAGCGGCGGGCGTCGCCGTGAACTCGATGATACAGGAGGGGCTGAACCGCGCGAGCGTCTCGAACGAGAGCGACGTGCGGGCGTTGTGCGCCTCATCGACGATCACCACCGGATGGTGCATTTTGAGGAGATTGGCGAAGGACTGCACCGGCTGGCAGTTGTCGTAGCAGGCGAGCTGGCTCGCAAGCGCCGGATCGAGCGCGGTGAAGTGATCCATCAGCGCCCCCGACTGCTCATAGACCTTGCGCCCTTCGGTATCGTCCACCCGAAACGCCTGCATGGTCGAGACGATAATGGTCGCGTTCCCGGCAACCGTCGGGCGGCTGACGACCAGCGCCTCCTGAATCGAGAGCACTTCGACCGAGGGCAGCGCCGCTTCGAGCGCCTGCCGGTAGGGGTGCTTGCGATTCCTCAGCGCCTTGAGCGTCTGTTCCCTGATGACACTGGATGGCACGAGCCAGAGCACCACCGGGGCGTCGGTGTGCAGCAAATCCTTCGCCGCAGTGCCGACCGAGTGCGCCGCGACGATCGTTTTGCCGCCGCCGGTCGGAATGCGCAGGCAGACATAGGGCACGCCCGGCAGTTCCGTTACTTCCCGATACGGAATTCCGAAACCGAGCGACTGGCGCGTGACGCTGTAAAACGCCGTATCGACGTTCTCGTGTTGCTGGCAGGCTACGAAATAGTCGCTCAGCGTATCGAGCGAGCGCCGCTGGTAATCCTTGAGGGTCATCATGATTGCCTCACCTCGTAAGGAATCTGCCTGAACACGATGTTCTCGCTCGCGAGCCGCATCGGGCTGAGCAGGCATCCGTTGCCGTAAACGATTTTCAGCCCCTCGTGCGCGGGCAGCCGCGAAAGCACCTCCCGCGTCAGCACGTTGCCGCCATCATCCGAAGCATCGCCAAGAATGCCGTTGTAAAGCAGATAGACCGCCGTGCCGTTCGAGATGCCGACAAGCGGCGTTGTCAGTTCGGATTCAGCCGGAAGCGGCTGGCCGGTTGCGATAAAAAAGATGTGCTGCGCAAGCTCCCTGAACGAAACGTTCCGGTTGATAAACCCACCCGCATCGAACAACGCCTCCCCAAGCTCGCAATACCTGAACCCGCCGCCGAGTCCGCCAACGCTCTCCTTCTTTGCATTCAAATATCCCTCGCTCACTCGCCTGAGTCGCTCGGCGGTAATGTCACGGGCGATCTTCTCTTTCATTTCGACAAGAATGAAACGCCGTTTTTGACCATCTGCTTTGTTCAGCTTCATGATCGCATGGCCGGTGGTTCCAGAACCTGCAAATGAATCCAAAATAAGATCGTCGCCTGATGTCGTGAAACTCAGCAACTCTTCGATAAGTGCTGTCGGCTTCGGGAAATCGAACGGTCGCCTGTCATGGTGAAGAATCTCCTTGATTTCATTCGTTCCGACCCGACCATCGAGCGTGAAAAGGCTGGCAAGCTTGGCTCTATAATCCTTGACGTACACCTTCAGTTCGATCAGTTTGGTTTCGTTTTCGCCAAAGATAACTCGCCCTTCATCCAATAGCCTTTTCATGGTTTCAGGCGGAAAACGATAACCCATCAATGGCTGTTTACAAGGCATTCCCGTAACCGGATGAGGTACATCATAACGATAACCTTCCTTGCCGGGGTTGTGCACACTTTGACTACCGGTGTAAACACCTTCATCATCAATGTATTTGTATCGGTCAAACGGCCACAAATACTGCTTATTGTCCCGGAACCATTTCGAATAGGCTTCCTGCCGCTTTCTCTGGTCTGGATAGCGCGTGACGAAATCATTGCCGATTTCAAGCAACTTCTCTTTCACGGCCAGATTCTGGGACTTCCAGACCGAAGGAAGGTTGGCTTTGTTTTTGGCATAGCAGAAAATGTATTCGTGTTCGAGCGCAATATTCGTCGGGTTGTTGTCAGTCGCGTTGTCCCAGATGATCGTCCCGACCCGGTTCGAAATGCCGAAAATTTCGTCGAAAAGCAATCGCAGGTTGCCGAACTCCACCTCATCGATACTGGCAAAAATCACTCCGTCTTCCCTAAGAAACTGATGCAGCATGACAAGACGCGGATACATCATGCACAACCACTTGTCATGGCGCGACAGGTCTTCGGCTTCCGGCCCGACAACCCGGAAAAGCCAGTCCCTGATCTCAGGGCTGCTGACGTTGTCATTATAAATCCAGCCGCTTCGTTTCCCACTTTCATCCCGCTCGTCAACCCCCGTGTTATACGGCGGATCGATATAAATACACTTGACCTGACCGGCGTAATGCGGCAACAGGGCCTTCAGGGCGACCAGGTTGTCACCCTGAACAAGCAGGTTCCCGCTCTCCGGTTCGCCCGCCGACAGCTCCCCGTTGCACCGCAACAGGTGAAACGGAACCTCCATGTGATGGTTGACGACAGCCTTCTTGCCAATCCAGTCCAGTGACGGCATTCGAGTAACTCCGGGAAAAAACGTGATGAAGCAATTACGTTCCGCAATGTACGGCCTTCCGCGATCGAAAGAAAGGCGCTTCGCTCATGCTGCCATACCCGGAGAAACCGGTAGTGACAGCCTCCGAAGCGCCAAAGCCGACCCGCCTCAATCCTTCACGCACCGTACCGCGAAGCCGTTCTTCGGGCCGACTTCGCCGCCGCGCAGGGCGTTGTCGTAGAAGCCGAGCGCGCGGGCGAGGGCTTTGCCGTTGCTGGCGGGCGAGCTTGTCCAGAAGCGGGCGAACTGACCTCGCATGAGAAAGACGCCGTCGGCATCGCGCCGCGCTCCGGAGGGCAGGGCGTCGAAGCCGCTGCTTTTGGCGCTTTCGCTGGCCGGATCGCTCCATTTTCCGGGAGCTTTCAGAGCGCCGCCAGCCTCTTCTTCGCCGCCGAGAGCTTCGGCCAGCTCACGCCACTCCTTGTCGCTGGCCACGTGCCACCCTTCGGGGGCGATACCTCTCTGGTCGCTGACGGCGCGCCAGTTGTAGAGCATTCCGTAGGTTTTGCCGTTTTCGGCATCGTTGTCGTACGAGCATCGCGCCCCGGCGCTCTGCGCGGCCCACGAAGCGCCCGCCGTCACCTCCGGAATGGGGTCGCCATTCCGGTAACGGCTCACACTGAGGTTTTCGCTCATCCAGACGTGGTCACCGATTTTGACCGTTCCGTAGCTGTTGCCATCAATGTCGCTGACGGTTTTCGGCGCGTTGCCGTTGCAGCCAGCCATGAGCAGAGCGGCAAAAAGGAGCGGCTTCATGGCGCCGGTCATGCTGAAAATGCGTCGTTTGATCATCGTTGGACTCCATCGATTGAATGCGCGCTCCGCATATTTCCGGTTGCCGAATGGTTGACGCCGGAGCGCATGTTAACGGGGTTATCACACGCAATGTAGTGATCGCGAGAACTTTATGCCACCCCTGGCGCTGAGTTGCCGCAGTCTGCGCCCATTTTTTATTACATTTGCAAAACGAAGCGGTTACCATCCACTTGTCACGAACGATCATGAGCCGGAACCTGTTCAGCAAAACCACCGGGACACTGTCACTCATCGTCTTTGTCAGCGTTCTCGGAGCCTGCAATCAAAAGACGCCCGAACTGCCGCCCTCCGCGCCCAAGCCGGTTCCGGCGGCTGCCGATACCTCCAAGAATAGCGTCACGATCGAATCGGGCAGAGGCTCGGTCGAGATCATCGACGCGGCCAAACCTTGGCCGGATGACGTGCCCGCCGATGTACCGAGGTACTCTTTTGGCACGATCCGCAAGATCATCAAAACCGAAACGCCCGAAGGAAGCAGTTGGGACATGGCTATCGACCGCCTGCCGGAACACGCTCTCCGGGATTACGAAGTGGCGCTCAAGGCGAAGGGCTTCGAGACCACCTCGATGATCGTCGCCGAAAAGGAGGGCGACCGGGGCAGCGTGACCGGCCTCAAGGGACAGCTTACGGTGGTACTCATCGGCTCAGGCGGCAGCATGAGCCTGTCGATCATCCAGAAACCGTAGTTCAGCATTCATAAATGGATAACACCATGACACGTTACGAGCCAGAGTGCATTTTCTGCAAAATCGCCGCTGGGCATATTCCGGCCAGCCTGATCTACAAAAATGACCATGTGGCCGCGTTCCACGACCTCAATCCGGTCGCGCCCGTTCATGTGCTCATCATTCCGCTGGAGCACATTGCATCGCTGAGCGAGCTGAAGGATGGCGACTCGGAGATTGCCGCACAGATTCTGCTGGCCGCGCGAGTGGTGGCTGAAAAGACCGGGGTGCTCGAATCGGGCTACCGGCTGGTGTTCAACAATGGCGAGGACGCCTTGCAGAGCGTCGGGCACATCCACGCGCATCTGATCGGCGGCAAAACGATGGGCTGGCCTCCATTCGCGGGCCGCGAAGTAGCGCACGGCGAGGAGTAATCACGCAAGCCATTTTTCAGGAAATTGCATCCCGCAATCAAAACGGGAAAACTTTTCGTCCGCCCGCTTCGTTATTTGTATTTTGTCTATTTAAGACAACGCGGGACACATGGGTTTTTACAGGATTAAAAAAATATATGAAGTTATCTGAATTGAAAGCTGGAGAGCGCGCGGAGGTGACGGCGGTCGCGGCTGAACCGGCTATAAGAAGACGCCTGATGGACCTGGGACTCGTGAGAGGCACGGAGCTGGAGGTGCTCAGATTCGCCCCGCTTGGCGATCCCATAGAGATCAATTGCAAGGGATTGCTCCTGACGCTGAGGCGCAACGAGGCCGAAGGCATCGCCGTCAACAAACTCGAAGCCGCTGAGGCCACACAGAACGGATGGCCGGGGTTGCGCAGGCGCCATCGTTTCGGAAAACGCGCATGAGCCAGCACAAAACCATCACGGTCGCCCTGGCCGGAAATCCGAACGCGGGCAAATCCTCGCTCTTCAACGCGCTGACCGGCGCGCACCAGCGCGTGGGCAACTTCCCCGGCGTAACCATCGAAAAACACGAAGGTTATCTCGATTACAAGAACTACCGCATCACCGTGGTCGATCTGCCGGGAACCTATTCGCTGACGCCCTACTCGCCGGAAGAGATCGTCACCCGCCGCTTCATCATCGACGAAAAGCCCGACGTGGTGGTCAACGTCGTCGAGGGCACCAACCTCGAACGGAACCTGATGCTCACCGTGCAGCTCATGGAGATGGAGGTCGAGCTGCTCGTGGCGCTCAACATGATGGACGAGGTCGAGCAGAAGGGAATTTCCATCGACATCGGCCAGCTCGAAAAACTCTTCGGCAGCCACATCGTGCCGATCTCCGCGCGGAATCGCAAGGGACTCGACGACCTGCTCGACCATGTCGTCAGCATCAGCGAAGGGTGTATCGAGATACGCAAAAACAAGATGACCTTCAGCCCGGAGGTCGAGAAGGCGATCGACAAAATCGCGAGCCTGCTCTCGCACGAGCGGGAGCTCGACGTGGCGGCAAACCACCGCTGGCTCGCCATCAAGCTGCTCGAAAACGACCGCGAGGTTTACACCCAGGTGCAGAAGTATCCGGTGTGGGTCAAAATCGAGCTGGCGTTGCAGGAGGCGATTTCGGAGTGCGGCATTCTGCACAGCACCGATCCCGAAGCGCTCATCACCGAGGATCGTCACGCCTTCGTGCGCGGCGCGATGCAGGAGTGTGTGCGCCTGCCGAAGGCCGCCCGCGCCTCGGTGAGCGACTACATCGACGCGGTGGTGCTGAACCGGGTGCTCGGCCTGCCGGTCTTTTTCCTCGTCGTCTGGGCGATTTTTCAGCTCACCTTCACGCTCGGCAAGCCGCTGATGGAGGCGCTCGCTTACTCCTTCGGCCTGTTGTCGGAAACGGTCGCGCCGCATCTGCCCGCCGGAATGGTGCGCTCGATTTTCGTTGACGGCGTGATCTCCGGCGTGGGCAGCGTGGTGGTGTTCCTGCCGAACATCGTGCTGCTTTTCATGGGGCTGTCGTTCCTCGAAGCCTCCGGCTACATGGCGCGCGCGGCCTTCGTGATCGACAAGGTGATGCACCGCTTCGGGCTGCACGGCAAGTCGTTCATTCCAATGATCACCGGCTTCGGCTGCTCGATTCCGGCCATCATGGCCACGCGTACGCTGAAGAGCCGGTCGGATCGTCTGGCGACGATCATGACGATCCCCTTCATGAGCTGTGGCGCGAAGCTGCCGGTGTACGTGCTGCTCGCCGGGGCGTTCTTCCCGCCCGCGATGGCGGCGAACGTCATGTTCGGCATCTACCTGCTCGGCATTGTCATCGGCCTCTGGACGGCGTGGCTGCTCAAGTCCACCGTGCTCAAGAGCGACTCGGAGCCGTTCGTCATGGAGCTGCCGCCCTACCGCTGGCCGACGCTCACCTCGGTGGTGTTCCAGGCGCGGATGAAGGCCGTGATGTACCTCAAAAAGGCCGGAACGCTGATTCTCGGCGCGGTGATCCTGATCTGGGCGACGAGCAACTTCCCACGCAGCTCGGCGCTCGACGCGGAGCTGGCGACGGAGACCGCGCGGATCGAGGCATCGGCAGTCGCGCCGGAGCTGAAGGCGGAGCAAGTGCAGAAGCTCGAAGCGCGAATCGACGCGGGCCAGCTCGAATACTCGATTGCGGGACGAAGCGGCAAGCTGCTCGAACCGCTCATCCGCCCGCTCGGCTTCGACTGGCGCATCGGCATCGCGCTGGTGACGGGGCTTGCGGCCAAGGAGGTGGTGGTTTCGACGCTCGGCACGATTTTCTCCATCGGCCATGCCGCCGAACAGACGAGCCTTTCGGAGATTCTCCGAAGCGAACCGGGCTTCAGCAAAGCCACGGCGCTGAGCCTGATGGTCTTCGTGCTGCTCTACATCCCCTGCGTGGCTTCGGTGGGCGTGATGAAAAAAGAGGTCGGCGCGTGGAAGCCGGTGCTGCTCTACTCTGCGTATGTTCTTGCAGTGGCGTGGATCGCCTCGTTCATCACCTACCGGCTGGCGCTGCTGTGGATGTGAGGAGAGAGGTGCGGTCTCGACATTGTGATTCGATGGCGAGAGCCAGAGGACTCGACGTCATCAATCAGTTCACCTGCCTTGTCCACACCGACGCAGACCTCGAAAAGACCATCAAGGCAAACTACAGCGCCCTCGTCGCCGCGCACCAGTAAGCGGCGAAAGGACGACAGAGACGCAAAAAAGGGCTGCCCGAAAAGGCGGCCCTTTTTTGTTTTGGGGAGATTTTTGGGATGGACTTGGATGCGAATACAGGATCGATTTCACGGCTTGTCTAAATCTTGTTTATTCATTTTTTACCGTTACAAACCATTCATCGAGAGGCGATTTCCACACACAAAAACTATATTGCCTTATTATTATTCAGACATAATCTCCTGAATGTGGGCCATATAAGTCTTCATGCTCCTCATTTCTCGAGGTGGACTTTTTGTCATATCATTTAAAGCATAAGCATATACTTTTGCTTTAGCAAGAAAATCTTTATTTCTTATATCGCGCTTATATGACCAATAGCAATACCATGCTGCGGTATCAAGCATGTGGCCAGCCTCTTTTCCACCATCTTGCAAACACTTCTCAACCTCCTCGAACTCTGCCGTTACATCTTCGTATGCTTTTAACGCTTTTTTTTCATCTTCTGCCTTTCTTTCACATAAGAATCTATTTTGAAGTATTATGTATTTTTCCAGTCTATACCAACAAACGTTATTGACTAAGGCCATACGCTGCTTTTCAGTAAAATCGTCAGGATTTTCATAATACTTTTCCCTTGCGTCGTCAATCTCCTCATTGCATATATCAATGTATTCCTCTCCAAGTCGCCAATAAGTATAGGCTAATTTCGTCTTTATTCTATGCTGATTAACTAATCCCAAGCCATCGGTTGTTTTCAACAATGACTCTGCCTTGTCAAATGCATCTAAAGCCTCCACTATACGGCCTAAAATAAAATACAATTCCCCCATTCTAAAATATACACAATATCTATCCTTATGTTCTTTTTCGACATCTCCATATATTTCTAAAGACTTTTCATGCTTTTCTTCACAAAACAACAAAAAAGCCTTCTCCATTTTTATCCAATAAGTTAACTCTTGGTTTTTAGCAAGCTCTCTTGCTGAAATGCCGTCCTCAATCACATCTAAATATCCGCGCGCTTTACTCACCCACTCTGGCGTTATCAGCAACTCACCATTAACCATTTCCCAGTAAGAATCAGATGCATTTTTTAATTCTTCTTTCGAATTAAAAATTATAGGAAATATCGAATCTTCATAATTAAAAACATATTGAGGCTTTGCAGATTTATTAAAATATTCCTCACCAGCCTCCTCTTTTTTATTAACTGTTCTTAGATAGGACAACAAGCTCTCAATATTACCTAAATCTTTTGATAGCAAATAAAAGCTCTTTCTGATATGGGGATGAACTCCGCCCTTTTTATAAGAAATCGAATGTTCAAGTTGTCCCCAAACATCCTGAATCAATGTTCTCAACTGTACTTCAACCCATCCGCGCTGTCCCTCTTGACGAACAACATAATGGATAGACTTATAACCAGAAGGCTTTTCTTCACTTTCAAATTTATACTCCTTCCCCTCTTGGTAATACTTATTTACCTCATTTTTAATACTTTCTTGATAATCCTTATCCCAATTATAAACAGAACATTTTTTTAATTGATATTTTGCGTCAATCTCCTCATCATCTACAACACGCAACATGCGAACGAAATCTTTATGCACCTCAAATATATCATCCTCAAATAAGCACAACAATCTCAAACCAGCATAATCATATATTTCATTTAAGCGCTTAGATTTTCTTTTAGTTTTAAGATAAACACTTTCTTTTGTCTTTAGCCTTCCAGGACTTAAATATATTTTAGAAGATATGGAAGACAATTTGCCTTTTAAAATCGTCATCTGAGCATCTAATGATGGTTTAAGGCCAACCACATAAGATTCAGCCTCAGTTAAAGTCACACTCATATCACTCTCCTTTTCCACATAAAAAGTTTTTATACAAAGGACATGACAAAAAAAACGCCATTCTCTTTTTGCAAAAGAATGGCGTCACAAAAGTTGTTTTAAAACTAAAGCTTATTCATCTAAAACAGCTACCCATTTGTAGGATCTAATCTCATTATTGCCTCCTTTTTATCAAACAATGAAATTGTGTTAACCATGAAAGAACTTCATACAGAGTTTAGCAAAAAAAATATTCAACACAAAGATTTTACACGTAAAGTTACCGATCTCAAAAAAAATTGCAAAACAATACCATTAAATAAACGCGCCAGAGCAGTCATAAGGCATTTATTTATAATAAAATAACATTTTAACGCATTTATAGACCTGTTCACCTTACGATACTAGCCCCCCTCACGTCGTCCACTGCCGCACCGACTCCCGCGTCACCAGCGCTTGCGCTCCGGACTCCCGCAGCAGCGTCTCGACTACCGGCAGGAATTCTTCGATTTTTTCGGTGATCTCCACGATTTCGATCACCATCGGCAGTTCTCCGGCAAGCTCGAAAATCTTCGAGGTGTGCACTTTGTGACGCAGACCGAACGAGAGAAGGCCGCGAAAAACCGTGGCTCCGGCCATGCCGCGTTCGAGGGCTTCGCTGACGAGAAGTTCGTAGAGCGGGCGGTGGTGCAGCTTTTCCTGCTCACCAATGAATATCCGCAGGAGTTCCGATTCGATAAAGTTCATCATTGCCAGAGTTTTGCGAGAAGCGTTCCGGAAGCAAGACAGAAGAGGCCGCCAGCAAGGCTGCCCGCGACGTACAGGCTGGCGTAGAGCGCCTCGCCGTCGCGCATGAGGCCGCCGGTTTCGTACATCGCCGTTGAAAAGGTGGTGAATCCGCCGCAGAAGCCGGTCGTCAGAAGCAGGCGCGTTTCGGGCGAGAAGAGCGTAGTCGAGAGCGCCAGCTCGCTGATGAAGCCGATCAGGAACGAGCCAAGCAGGTTGACCGCGAATGTGGCGAAAGGAAAGCCGGTGCCGGCGAAGGGTACCGCAAGCGCCACGAGGTAGCGGGCGACCGATCCGGCGAAACCGCCCGCTCCGACCAGAAGCACCTGCTTCATCGCCACCTCAGTGTTCATGGCCGGTCTGCCGGTCCTCGATGCGCTTGTGGGCGCAGCACATCTCGCCGTGGATGTTCATGAGAATGTTGAAGATGCCGAGGCAGATGATCGTTGGCGCCCACAGGCCGATAAAGATCGCCACGAGCTGGCTGTTGGCCGCCGTGCCGAAAAGAAAAACGTAGATGGAGAGCAGGATCGACAGGGCCGCGGCCACGAGGTAATACATCGGCTTCATAACGGGTGCTGGTTGGTTGATCGGATCTGTTCAATGAATGTAACAATTTGCCATCTTTCCATAAATCCCGACGAATCAGTACGCCGTCTGCCGAGATTTTCCGGCTCTGAGCAGCGCGTTCACGAGGAAAACCAGCGCGGCGACAAGGATGATGGTCGCGCCCGAGGCCAGATTGAAAATCCACGAAAGCCACAGCCCGGCAATGCTGAAAAGGCCCGCAAGCAAAATGCCGGTGGCCATCATCCGGTAGAGGCTTTGGCTGAAACTCCGGGCGATGGCGGCTGGAATGGTGAGCAGCGCTATAACCATAACGATGCCGACAATCCGCACCATGATCACCACGGTCAGAGCGATGAGGCAGAGCATCAAGAGGTCGAGCGCCAAGGTTTTCAGGCCCGATATGCGCGCATACTCTTCGTCGAAGGAGATCGCCACAAACTCCTTGTCGAACAGCCAGACGACGGCGATGATTAAGAGATCGAGCAGCAGAATGAGTTGCAAGTCGGAGTTGGGCACGGTCAGGATGTTGCCGAAAAGATAGCTGAAAAGATTGGGCGCGTAGCCGGGCGTCAGGCCGATGAGAATAACGCCGACCGACATGCCCGCCGCCCAGAACGCGCCGATGGCGGTGTCCTCGGCGATCTTCGCCTTTCGCGAAAGCAGCCCGATGCCGATGGCCGCCGCGAGACTGAAGGGGATGATGCCCGCGAGCGGATTCAGGCCGAGGTAGTAGCTGAGGCCGATGCCGCCGAAGGCCGTGTGGGCGATGCCGCCGCTGATGAAGCCGAGCCTCCGGACGACCACGTAGGCGCCGATGATGCCGCAGGCGACGCTCGACAGAATGGCCGCCAGAAAGGCGTTGCGCATGAACTCGAAGTGCAGGATGTCAGGCATGGCGATGATCCGGATGGGTTTCGTGGCTGCGAGGAGCGCGATGCTCGACCACATCGACCGGATAGCCGTAGAGGCTGTCGAGGGCCGAACGGCCAAGCGTCGAGCCGGGTTCGTGCATGTCGAGCGTGCAGTTCAGGCAGGCGATGCGCGAGACGTGCCGCCCGATGGTGCCGGTGTCGTGCGTGACCAGCACGATGGTGTGGCTCTTTTTGAGCTGGTCGAGCAGGTCGTAGATGGTGGTCTTCATCTCGGGATCGACGCTCGCCGTCGGTTCGTCGAGCAAGAGCAGCTCCGGCTCTCCGGCCAGCGCCCGTGCGATCAGCACTCGCTGAAGCTCGCCGCCGGAGAGCGCACCGATCCGCCGCCCGGCAAGCGCCGTGAGGCCGGTGGTTTCAAGCGCTTCGAGCGCCTTTTGGCGATCTTCGCGCCCGTAGCGCTGCAAGAGTCGCTTGCACGCGAGCCGCCCCATCAGCACCACCTCCATCGCGCTGATCGGGAAGGTGCGGTCGAAGTCGAGGCGTTGCGGCACGTAGCCGATCCGCCCGGAGGCCCGGCCCGGCTCCTTGCCGAACACCGTGACGCTGCCCGACGATGGCTTGACGAGGCCGAGGATCACCTTGAGCAGCGTGGTTTTGCCGCCGCCGTTCGGCCCCAAGACGGCCAGGAAGTCCCCCTCGTGCACCGAGAGCGACAGCCCGTCCAGCACCTTCGCGCCGCCGAGTTCGACGCAGAGCCGGTCGCAGACAATCAGCGGCTCCTTCATTGCAGACTCCTTGCGAATGCGGTTGCCGCTTTGCGAAGATTTTCCACGTAGTTCCGCGAAAGGGGATCGACCGTGACGGTCTGTCCGCCAATATCCCGCGCGATGGCGTCGGCCTGCGCCGAGCTGAACTCCGGCGCGACGAACACCACCCGAATGCCGCCGCGCCGGGCCTCGTCGATCACCCGCGCCATCTGTCGCGGCGTCAGCGTCTTGCCCTCCTCTTCGGCGGCGATCTGCTCCAGCCCGTAGTCGCGGGCGAAGTAGCCCCATGCCGGGTGGAAGACGAGGAACCGGCGGCGCTTCACCCCGGCCAGTCGCTCGCGAATCTCGCCGTCGAGCGCCTGAAGTTCCTTGTCGAGCGCCGCCGCGTTGGCCGCGAACTGCGCCTTGCCCGCCGGATCGAGTGCCACGAGCGAGCGCTCGACGTTCTTTGCGATGACGCGGGCGTTGGCGGGCGAGAGCCAGAAGTGGGGATCGAAGTGGCCGTGCTCGTGGTGATGCCTGTCCGGCTCGACTGCGGCGTCATGCTCCGTCTCGCTCATCGGCAACAGCGTCACCCCCTCGGAGGCGTTGCACACCGCCATGTTTTTGTTGAGCTCGACGAGGCGGCCCATCCAGTCAAGCTCGAACTCGACCCCCGATCCTGCCTTCACGAAAAGCGCCGCGCGGCTCACCTCCGCCATCTGCCGCGGCGTCGGCTCGTAGGTGTGCGGATTGCCGCCTGCGGGCACCATCACCGACACCGCCACCCGGTCGCCGCCGATGCGCCCTGCGAACCACGCCAGCGGCTCGATGGAGGCGACCACCTGAATCTTGCCAGACTCCGGCTGCCTGGCGGCGCATCCCGGCAAAAGCGCGAAGCACAGCGCCAGCAGCAGCGCAAGGCCCGGTAGCGGAAAAAAAGAGAGCAGCGGCGTGCGCTCTTGCCTGATAGTCATGACCGATCTCCAGATTCGTTGAGCGTGACGGAGAGAGTGCTTCGATAAAGATAGGGCAAGAGTGGAAAATCCAAAAAAAGGAGCCGCAGCTCCGGCAGGCTTCCGCATGGTGTCGGAGGAAGCCTGCCGGATGGGCATCACGCCTTCTTGTGGCGGTTCAGGGCGCTGACGATGGCCTTGATGGAGGCGAGGCTGATGTTCGAGTCGATGCCCGAACCGCAAACCAGCGCGCCCTCATCGAAGGCGAGGCGGATGTAGGCGATGGCCAAGGCGTCGGAGCTGTGCCCGATGGCGTGCTCGGTGTACTCGTCCACATGGAAGCCGATGCCGGTGTGGCTCACCATGCCGCGCACGAAGGCGTCGAGCGGGCCGTTGCCCTTCGCCTTGAAGCTGAACTCGCCCTGTGGCCCAACCATCGACGCGCTGATGATCGTAGCCACCTCGTCGTTGCGATCCGGGTCTTCGTCGCTCCAGCTAATCGTGCATTTTTTCATGAGATACGGTTCCGCGCAGGTGATATACTCCTTCTGGAACAGATCGTGAATCTGCTGCGCCGAAAGCTCCTCGCCGGTGCGGTCGGTCAACTCCTGCACGACGACGCCGAAATCGGGCTGCATCCACTTGGGCGCCTGGATGCCGTACTCCTTTTCGAGCAGATAGGCGATGCCGCCCTTGCCCGACTGGCTGTTGATCCGGACGATCGCCTCGTAATTGCAGCCCACATCCTCGGGATCGATGGGCAGATAGGGCACGTCCCACACCCCGTCGGTGGCGCGCTGGTGCGCCTTCATCCCTTTGCTGATGGCGTCTTGGTGCGAGCCGGAAAAAGCGGTGTAAACCAGGTCGCCGGAGTAGGGGTGACGCGGATGCACCGTCATGCGGGTGCAGCGCGAATAGACCTCCTTGACGTGCGGCAGGTTGGAAAAATCGAGTTCCGGATCGATGCCCTGCGTCATCAGGTTCAGCGCCATGATGATGATGTCCATGTTGCCGCACCGCTCGCCGTTGCCGAACAGCGCCCCCTCGATGCGATCCGCGCCAGCCATCACCGCCAGCTCGGAGGTGGCGACCGCCGTGCCGCGGTCGTTGTGGGCGTGAACGCTGAAGAGCACCGCGCTGCGATCCTTGATGTGGCGGCAGAACCACTCGATGCGGTCGGCATAGACATTCGGCGTCGAAAGCTCGACCGTCGAAGGCAGGTTCAGGATCACCTTGTTCTCCGCCGACGCGCCCCACTCGTCCATCACCGCATGGCAGACGTCGAGTGCGTACTCCAGCTCCGTGCCGGTGAAGCTCTCCGGGCTGTACTCGAAGCGGATGCCCGGATTGCCGCTCGCCTCCTTCAGCTCGCGCACCAGCCGCGTTCCGGCGACGGCGATGGTGATGATCTCCTCCCGGCTCATGCGGAACACTATGTCGCGCTGCTGGCGCGAGGTGGAGTTGTAGAGGTGCACGATGGCGTTTTTCGCGCCTTTGATCGCCTCGAAGCTGCGGCGGATAAGATGCTCGCGCGACTGCGTCAGCACCTGGATGGTCACGTCGTCGGGGATGAGATTGTTCTCGATCAGCTTGCGCGCAAAGGCGAACTCCGTGGCCGACGCGGAGGGAAAGCCCACCTCAATCTCCTTGAAGCCGACGGAGACCAGCAGCTTGAAAAACTCGACCTTTTCATCGACGCTCATGGGAATCGGCAGCGCCTGGTTGCCGTCGCGAAGATCGACGCTGCTCCAGATCGGCGCTTTGGTGATGGTCTTGTCCGGCCAGGTTCTGTCTTTCAGGCCGACGGTCGGATAGGATGCGTATTTCTTATAATTCATCGTACTCATGAGAGAATCTCCTTTTGATGCTCTTGGATAGTAAAGTCCCGTAAAGTAAAAAAGCCGCTTACCCTGAGAGGATTGCGGCTTTGAAAATCGGATTCCGTGCAAGTCAACAAAACTTACAATGCGCGACCCCTCAGGCAGGTAAGGCCCGTTAGCGATAGCGTAAGAAGATGCATGTTGTTGACCGTGTTCATACAAGGTGAAGTACCGTTATCGGCTGTACGAAAAGTTGGGGCAATATAAACAATTCTTTCCCGTCTGCAACGCCCTTGCGCCAGCCGCCTCCGATTGTCCGCAGATGGATGGGACGCTTGGCAAGACGACAGCGAAGCGGTACAGGAGGTTCCCCGCTGCGCCCGGCAAGCTCGCATCAGCGCGACGGAACCGCCATGAAGCGCAGGACCTCGTGGCCCGACCGGTCATAGATCGTCAACCGGCGACCTTTGACAATAGAGCTGTCGCCCTTGCGCAAGGCCGCGATGAACGCCCGCTCCCGCGCCATCACCACCGGCGCGCACATCATCCTCGACGACGCGATCGCGCCGAAGCGAATGCTGCCCGGCGAGTGAACAAACGAGCCGTTGATCTGGTTGCACCCGCCGGAACCGACCATCTTGCGCGACGAATAGAGGATGATATGCATATCCCGCCGCTGTCCGCGCAGGAACTCCGCCTTCCGCCCATCGATCGCCTCGACCCGCCACCACGTCCCGAACAGCTTCGGAGTGCTCGCCTCCGGCTGCGTTGCATAACGAGGAGAACAGGCGGAGAGCGCGGTGAGCAGGAAGATGAATAGGTATCGAATCATGATGGGTGCGAATTGGCGGGTGAGCGGAAGATGTGGCTGTGGTGGGTAATATACTAATGGCGAGGAAATACGGAGAAGAGTCTGAGCCCGCGAGCGGTCTCAAATCGCCCCACCACCAATCAAGCGCTCGATCATCCGGCTACGCTTTCGCCCCTTGACCGTTTTTTCAGCCACATGAGCTTCGGCTTTGGACGAATACGCTTTCGTGTACACGATCCGCCAAGGCCGTTACCGGGAGGTAAAACCTTTCGCAACGCTGTTGTGATACTCCAGGCGACGGTGCGGATTCGTCGAGATGCCGACGTAATAGCGAGCGACAACCGCCGATTTGAGGATGTAGAGGAAATATGGGGCATGTGCTGAATTATCCACGGCATCAGGGGTAGAGATGGCGCGCAGGGGTATAAATAAAAAAGGAAGCGCCGCATACTCAAGCACTTCCTTTTTTAAGCTCCGCGAGTAGGATTCGAACCTACAACCCTTCGGTTAACAGCCGAATGCTCTACCATTGAGCTATCGCGGAATATGACATCTTCTTGACCGAAGAGATGCAAATATAAGGCTGTGCGTCGAATTTCCAAACCGGCGGGAGCATTTTTTATTATTTTTTCCGTCTGACTGATGGGGCCAGGGCTTTCTTTTTCGATTATTATTTTTGTACATTGATGCTCTTTTATGGAAACGAGATAGTTATGTCCAGGGAAAAAGCGCTGATTGAAATCCGTCTTGCGGGTCTTTCTCAGGGAAAGTTCGAGTTCGAGTTCACCTGCTCCGCAGCTGATTTCGCTGATTCGGCCCTCGTCGAGGCCGGGTTCTCGAAGGAGATTTCGGCCAAAGCGACCGTCGAGAAGCTGGAGGGCGAGATGATCGTCACCCTGAAAACCTCGGCAATCGCTGATCTGACCTGCGATCTGTGCCTTGCACCGGTCACTACCGAGCTGAATGGTTCGTACCGTATTTATTTTGGTTACGAACAGCCTGACGAACCGGATGAAGAGCGCGACGAGGAGTATCGGCTCATCGACCGGAACGCGGTCTCGCTCGACCTGACCGAGGATGTTCGCGAAACGCTGCTGCTCTCCGTTCCGATGAAAGTCACCTGTACGGACAATCCCGATTGCCGGGTGTTCCATCAGGAGGAATTGGACGAGCCGGACGAAGTCAATCTGCACGACACCGATTGGCTGGAGTCGCTCGAAAAACTGAAAAACAAGTATCGTTAACCGTTGATTCTAAATTGATATAGATTATGGCCAACCCGAAAGCCAAGATGTCCAAGTCCAGAAGGGACAAGAGGAGAGCACAGTACAACGCCCGCACCAAGGCCGCCGTTACGGTTCTCTGCCCGAACTGCGGCGAGCCGACCCTTCCGCACCGCGCCTGCCGCCATTGCGGCCACTACAAAGGCCGTCAGGTCACCGGCAAGATTGTCGTCGCCTAAGTAGTTTGAAGTAAACAAGACAGCACCGCCATGTTGACCATTGTCGTGGATGCCATGGGTGGCGACAATGCCCCCGTGTGCGTTGTCGAGGGCGTGATCGATGCCCTCAGGGAAAGCGAAGGCCGCTTTGAAATCCTGCTGATCGGGCAGGAAGAGAAGGTTGCCCCTCTTCTGGAACAGCATGATGCCGGAGAACTCAACCTCCGCTTCATGCACGCGCCAGAGGTCATCACCATGGAGGATGTTCCCGCCACCGCCGTCAAGGCAAAGCAGGAGTCGTCGCTTGTGCGCGGCCTGAAGCTCTGCAAGTCGAAAGAGGCCGATGCTTTCGTAAGCGCCGGAAACACCGGCGCGATGATGGCCGCCTCGCTCTTCGTGCTCGGCCGCATTCCCGGCGTCTTGCGCCCGACCATTTACGCCTACTTCCCGCGACTTGGCGAGGGGCTGACCAACATCGTCGATGTCGGCGCCAACGTGGACTGCAAGCCGGAAAATCTGGTGCAGTTCGCTGAAATGCTGACCATCTACCAGCGTTACGCGGCAAAAATCGAAAATCCCGCGGTCGGTCTGCTCAACATTGGAGAGGAGGAGGGCAAAGGCCCCGACTATCTCAAGCAGGCATGGAAAATGTTGCAGGAGGCGCACGAACAGGGAAAAATCAACTTCATCGGCAACATCGAGGGGCACGACATTCTGGCCGGAAAAGCCACCATCGTCGTCTGCGACGGGCTGGTCGGCAACACCATCCTCAAGTTCGGCGAGAGCATCCCGCACTTTCTGGGCGCGCTCTTCAAGCCCGCGCTCGAAAAGCTGGTCATGGCGGGCAAGCTCGACCAGAACTCGGCGGCGCTGGCGGGCCAGGCGTTCAAGGGAATTTTCGAGCCGTTCGATGTCGAAAAGTTCGGCGGCGTACCGTTCCTCGGCGTCGATGGCATCTCGATTGTCGGCCACGGACGCTCGTCGTCGCGCGCCATCAAGAACATGATCTACATGGCCGAACACATGATCGAGCAGCGCGTCAACGAACGCATCGCGGAAATGCTCGCCTGACGGCGAATGTTCCCATGCAGGCCTTGATGCTCCGGAGCGCCCATCCCCTGCCCCCCGCGATTGACCGAAAAGTCCGGCTCCGATACAACTTCGCATTTTCCGTTCGCTTATCAAGAGAAACCACACTATGAAAGCAGCCATATCGACGACAGCCAAGTACTTGCCTGAAGAGGTGCTCTCCAATAAGGACCTTGAACGCATTCTCGAGACCAACGACGAGTGGATCAGAACCCGTACCGGCATCAGCGAGCGCAGAATTCTCAGAGACCCTGAAAAGGCAACATCGTACATGGCGACCGAAGTTGCCCGCATGTTGCTCGAAAAGCGCGGCATCTGCGCCGACGAGATCGACCTCATCATCGTGGCGACCATGACGCCCGACATGATCTTTCCCTCGACGGCGTGTCTGGTTCAGGGAAACATCCAGGCCAAAAACGCCTGGGCGTTCGACCTTTCCGCCGCCTGTTCGGGATTTCTCTATGCCCTGAACACCGGCGCGCAGTTCATCGAGTCGGGCAACTGCAAAAAGGTGATGGTGATCGGCGCGGACAAGATGTCCTCCATCATCGACTACACCGACCGCTCGACGGCGATTCTGTTCGGCGACGGCGCAGGCGGCGTCCTGCTCGAAGCGGCGCAAGAGGACGGATACGGCGTGCTCGACGCACGGCTCTATTCGGACGGCCTCAACGGCCCGAATCATCTCCTGATGCGAGGCGGCGGAAGCCTTCACCCGGCGTCGCATGAAACGATCGATCAGCATATGCACTTCATCCAGCAGGATGGCAAGCAGGTCTTCAAGGCGGCGGTCATGGCGATGGCCGACGTGGCCGAAGAAATCATGCAGCGCAACGGCCTGACCTCCGAGACCATCGACTGGCTCGTGCCGCACCAGGCCAACCAGCGCATCATTCACGCCACCGCCGAGCGCATGGGCATCACCGAGGAGAAGGTCGTAATGAACATCGCGCACTACGGCAACACAACCGCCGGCACCGTGCCGATCTGCCTGGCCGAGCTGGACGAGCAAGGCAAACTGCACAAAGGCTCGAACCTCGTGCTGGTGAGCTTCGGAGCGGGATACACCTGGGGCGGCATCTACGTCCGCTGGCAGTAAGCGCAACCATTCAAAGGAATTACAGAATATGAAAGCATTTGTTTTCCCCGGACAGGGTTCGCAGTACTGCGGCATGGGACGCGATCTTTACGAACGCTTTCCGGAGGCGAAGGCGCTGATGGACAAGGCCGACGAACTGCTCGGCTTTTCGATCACCAATATCATGTTCAACGGCAGCGAGGATGAGCTGAAGCAGACCCGCTACACCCAGCTCGCCATCTTCCTGCACAGCTACGCGGCGGCGACGCTGCTCGGCCGCCAGGGCGTCGAGATGGCGGCGGGCCACAGCCTCGGCGAATATACCGCGCTCTGCTTTGCGGGTGCGATTTCGTTCGATGACGCAGTCCGGCTCGTGGCCAAACGCGGCGAACTGATGCAAAACGCCGGACAGCAGAATCCGGGCACGATGGCCGCGATCATCGGCATGGCCGACGACGCGCTCGACGCGCTTTTGCAGGAGGCCGGGGCCGCGGGCATCGTGCAGGCGGCGAACTTCAACTCGCCCGGCCAGATCGTCATCTCCGGCGACATCGACGCCGTGCGCAAAGCGGTCGAACTCGCGCCGTCGAAGGGCGCGCGGATGGCCAAGGAGCTGGTCGTCTCGGGCGCATTCCACTCACCGTTGATGAAGCCCGCCGAAAAGGAGCTTGCCGAAACGCTCGACACCATCGCGATCCGCGACGCCGAAATTCCGGTCTGCATGAACGTGGTGGCAAAGCCGGTCACTTCGGCCCCGGAGATCCGCGCGAACCTCATCAGCCAGCTCACCAGCTCGGTGCTCTGGAGCCAGTCGGTTCAGGCGATGGTAGAGGCGGGCGTCACGGAATTCGTCGAAGTTGGCCCCCAGAAAGTGCTTCAGGGCCTCATCAAAAGGATCAGCAAATCAGCCGTTTGCGCGGGAGTCGATACCGCCGATCAGGTGGATGCCGTGCGCAATCCGGCCTGAACCAGGACGATTTAAAAACGAAAGGATAGAAATCATGACCATGTTCACAGGGAAAACCGCCGTCGTCACCGGCGCGGCGCGCGGAATCGGCCAGGCAATCGCCCTCGATCTGGCCGCGAAAGGCGCTGATCTTGTCATCGGCGACCTCAAGGCGGAGTGGCTGTCGGAAACCGAAGAGGCGCTCAAGCAGCTCGGCGCGAAAGTGACCTGCAAGGAGCTCGACGTCACCAGCACCGACGCCTGCCAGAAGGTGTTCGACGAAGTGGCTAAAGAGAATGGCCGCATCGATATTCTCGTCAACAACGCGGGCATCACCCGCGACGGCCTGTTGATGCGCATGAGCGAAGAGGACTGGGATGCCGTGCTGACGGTGAATCTCAAAGGGGTGTTCAACTGCACCAAGGCCGTGACGCGCACCATGATGAAACAGCGTTCAGGCTCGATCATCAACATCGCCTCGATCATCGGCCTCATGGGCAACGCCGGACAGGCCAACTACGCGGCCTCGAAAGGCGGCGTCATCGCCTTCACCAAGTCGATCGCCAGGGAGATTGCCTCGCGAAACGTCAGGGTCAACGCCATCGCACCCGGATTTATTTCATCGAAAATGACCGACGCCCTCTCCGAAGAGGTTCGCCAGAAGATGCTCGAAGCCATTCCACTGGGAGTTTTCGGTACTCCCCAGCATGTGGCCGACGCAGTGGCATTTCTGGCCAGCGACCAGTCCGCCTACATCACCGGACAGGTGCTGAGCGTGAACGGCGGCATGTACATGTAATCATAACCTGTTGAGAATCGCTGACTTGCCGGAACCGTTCCGTTCCTGAAAGTCGCCGGTTCTCCAGCCAGAGCGCAGCTTTGCCCGGCTGGTTTTTCTTTTTATATTAGCAAACTTGGTTTTTTTAATTGTTTCCAATCACAAACACGGAGAATAGTGCCATGAGCGCAGCCGAAATCACAGATAAAGTGTACGATATCATCGTCAGCAAGATGGGCGTCAACAAGGATCAGATCAAGCCGGAATCGAAGTTTGCCGATGACCTCGGCGCCGATTCGCTCGACACGGTCGAACTGATCATGGAGCTCGAAAACGAGTTCGGAGTCCAGATTCCTGATGAAGATGCCGAGAAAATCGGTACTGTACAGCAGGCCGTTGACTATATCGTCAACAAGAAATAAGCTAAAGGCATTCTCTTCGGGCAGGGCGTTGTCCCTGCCTGAATCAACGTTAAATCTGAACAGATGGGTCTGGAACTCAAAAGAGTCGTTGTCACCGGAATCGGTGTCCTGTCGCCAGTCGGCCTCTCGATAACGGATTTCTGGAACGCTCTCATGGAGGGCAAAAGCGGCGCGGCTCCGATCAGCTATTTCGACACGACCGGGTTTGCCACCACCTTTGCATGCGAGCTCAAGAATTTCAAAGCCGATGAGTACATCGACAGGAAATCCGCTGACCGCATGGATCCATACTGTCAGTACGGCGTCATCTCGGCTGAACACGCCCTGAAAGACTCCGGCCTCGACCTGACCTCGATCGATCCGACCAGGATCGGCGTCGTCCATGGCTCGGGCATTGGCGGCATGACCGTTTACGACCAGCAGTTCCGCCAGTACCTCGAGCGCGGCCCCCGCCGGGTCAGCCCGTTCTTCATTCCGATGCTCATTCCCGACATTGCCGCCGGACAGATTTCGATCCGCAACGGCCTGATGGGACCGAACTACGCAACAGCATCCGCCTGCGCGACCTCGCTGCACGCCGTCATGGACGCCGTCATGCTCCTCCAGATGGGCATGGCCGACTACATGGTTTGCGGCGGCTCGGAAGCGCCGATCACTCCGATGAGCGTGGCTGGCTTCAATTCAGCCAAGGCGCTCTCGACCCGCAACGACGCTCCGGCGAAAGCTTCGCGTCCGTACGATGTGGATCGCGACGGCTTCGTCATGGGCGAAGGCGCCGGTTCGCTGGTGATCGAAACCTACGAATCCGCCGTCAGGCGCGGCGCGAAAATCTATGCGGAGATCGTTGGCATGGGCGCGTCCGCCGATGCGTACCACCTCACGGCTCCACACCCCGAGGGCCTCGGCGCTCGCAGCGCGATGAGTACCGCCCTGAACATGGCGGGCATCACGCCGGACAAGATCGATTACATCAACACCCACGGCACCGCCACCCCGCTTGGAGACCTTGCTGAAATCAGGGCTATCAAGAAGGTGTTCGGCGATCACGCCCACAAACTCAGCATCAGCTCGACCAAATCGATGACCGGCCACCTTCTCGGCGCGGCGGGCGTCGTCGAATCGATTGCCTGCATCCTGGCGTTGCAGAACCAGACCGTGCCTCCGACCATCAACCTCGACAATATCGATCCGGAGATCGACGTTGACGTGACGCCGAACAAGCCGAAAGCGCGATCGATTGAATACGCGCTGAACAACGGCTTCGGATTCGGCGGGCACAACGGCTGCCTGATCTTCAGGAAGGCTCCGGCTGTCTGACGCCGGAAATGGTTCAACGATGGCGTACCTGTGGCAAAAACTGATGTCACTTCCATTGCTTCGTACAAAAGCGTCCGATGATGCCCCCGGCTCTTCGGACGCCAACCGTTCAGCCCCGCTTCTCGATCTCCAAACAGCAAAGCACCTCGAACGCCTCACCGGGCGCTCTTGCAACCGCCTGATCTACCGCACCGCCCTGACGCACCGCTCCGTGCTGCACGACCATCATGGTGCGGATGACAAGCCTGAATCGAACCAGCGCCTCGAATTCCTCGGCGACGCGGTGCTCGACCTCCTGATCTCCGAGCACCTCTTCAAGCAGTTTCCCGAAAGCGACGAGGGGCACCTTTCGAGCAACCGGGCCAAGATCGTCAACCGTAAAGCGCTGGCCGCATTCGCCCGCGAACTGCAACTCGGCGAGCATCTCATCATAGGAGAGTCCGCCGACAAGCAGAAAATCCGTGACAGCGAATCGGCGCTGGCCGACGCCTTCGAGTCGCTCGTCGGCGCGATTTACCTCGACCAGGGGCTCGCCGGAGCCGAGCGATTCATCACGAACCACGTTATCGCCAGAGTCGATCTGCGCAAGCTGGCCGAGGCGGAATACAACCACAAAAGCCGCCTGATCGAGTACACCCAGTCCCGCCAGCTTCCACCGCCGCTCTACACGGTCATCGCCGAAGAGGGGGCCGAGCACGAAAAGCACTTCACCATCGAGGTCTCATGCAACGGCGTCGCGCTTGGCAAGGGAACCGCGCCACGCAAAAAAGACGCCGAACAGTTCGCCGCCAAAGAGGCCATGACCAGGCTCGAAACCGAGGATCCGTTCGGCCCGCCTGCGGAGTCCTGAACCGGAGAACTCGCCATGTCATTCTATTCAAAATTCTCGGAATACTATGAGCGGGTCTTTCCGTTCAGAGAGGAGGTATGGGGCTTTCTGAAAAGATATGCCGGAAGCTCCGGAAATGCGCTGCTCGACGTGGGATGCGGGCCGGGGCACTATTGTGGCCGGTTCGCTCGCGAAGGCTTCAGGGCAACCGGAATCGACCTCGACGAAGCGATGATCGACGAAGCCAAGCATCACTATCCCGACGCCGAATTCCGCTGCCTCGACATGCGACGAGTCGATGAGGCCGGAGGGAAATTCAGTTGCATCTGGTCGATCGGCAACGTCATGGCGCACCTGCCCGCCGACGAACTCGCCCCGTTCATCTCGAACATCCACGCCCTGCTCAAGCCAGGCGGCTACTGGATCATGCAGGTGATGAACTGGGACGCTCTCGCCGGATGGACGGACTACGACTTCCCGACGCGAACCCTCACCGCCGATGGCTCGTCAGCCACCTTCCACCGACGCTACTCGTCGATCACGCCTGAGTCGTTGCGCTTCACCTTCTCGCTCCAGCAGGCAGATGCCGTGATGTTTGACGAAACGGTGATGCTCTACCCCGCCGGATTGGATCGCTACCTGTCGTGGCGCGAGGAAGCGGGATTCAGATGCGAGGGGATTTATTCGGATTTCAACGGGAGTCCGTTGAAGGACGTGCCTGGCACGGGGTTGGTGCTGGTGTTCAGGAAAGAGTGACGACGTACTGGCACGAACTTTCGCACCACCGTCCACGGCGTTCTGCAGCAATACGCCCTCTCAGGAGAATGTACAGCAACGGCTCAGCACGCCTGCGTCGCCTTGATGATGGCCTGTTTTTTGAGATCAAAACTGGTTGGATACGGCACTCTCCGGTCGGCTCTTAACGTACCTATCGGGGATTATCGAACCTGATAGATACGCGATTGAGGAGCATTGAGATGAATAGTGGGGCATTTCAAGCAACTGGCCCGGAAAGCTACTGACTCTCGAGCTTCAGCACAGATGGGAAAAACCAAAAAATTATTCTGCCGATTTAATAACACCCGGCGTTTCTGTCGATATGCCTCATGGCCATCCATATCCCCAGCATTCCCAGCGCAGATATCGCTCCGACCTGCATTGCCGGCGGCAAGCTCGACACCTCATTGAGTAATGGCGTGATTATCTGTAGCATGATTAGTTCTTGATTTATGTGTTAAAATATTTCCTCCCAGCACCAAATTCGACATATATATAAACATTGGTGATGAGTCAGGCTGCTGCTGTTTTGTTTCGTAGTTTCATCGTAAACTATACGTAAAAACGCAAGTCATTCCAAAGAATTCCCAAGGTCGCATAGCATTTCATTCATATGATCTATAAATACTTGTTATGCGCGAAGTTAAGCAGAGCGAAAAATTCGTCCAGACCGAACGGGCGGCTCATCGGTCGAGTTTTTTTCTCTCAATCGAAAGCGCTGTAGAAATGAGATATTATAGATATGCGTAAATTTTAAGAAGATTAATCAAAACACTGCTTTTTCACTTTTTCTATAAACAACAACTCCTTAGCGTCATGCAAGAATCCGCCTCGCCGACTCGCTGACGAACTGTCACTGAATGAAGCTGCCGGATTGAGGGATGAAGGAATTTTCTGCGATCTCAGCGACGCGACGTTGAGAAGCGATCACGGCTCGGACGTGGTACTGGTGTTTGGGCGGGGGTGAGAGAGCATCTGCCGCTCATGGATCGATCTCTTCGGTACGCATTGACCGGTGACCTTCAAAGACAGTGAGAATAACAATCTGTGACGGAGTAGTTCTGTACACGATCCGGTAATTCCCGACAAGTATCTCGCGGATGTCAGATCGGGAAAACTCGGGGACAACGCTTCCAATTTCGGCAAATGAGGCTATCGAGTCGCCTTTTTCAAGGAGCCGATCAATGAACTCAATGGCTCGCTGAGGATTATCCTGCGCGATAAACCTCTCGATTTCATCGAGCATTCTGAGCGCTTCCGACGACAAGACAACGTTCATGGTTTTCTGGCGGCTCGTTTTTCTGCAAGCCTTGCTCTCACCTCGTCAGTACCGTACACTTCTACGTCCTCCTCCGCCATTAGCCCTTGTTCGACGGATTCCATAAACTGTCCGGTACACCAGCTTATCATACTCCTCGGGCGATAGCAGTACACCAGCGGGTCTGCCGTTCTGGGTAATAATCAGCGGATGACCTGTCGTCTGAACCCTTTTGAGGCAGGTGGAAAGCCCCGTCTTGAATTCGCCCAACGGGATGATGTCGCTTGAAACACGAATCTCTTTCATGATGCGCTCAGATTAACAGCATAATACTCTAATCTTTATTCATGACTTAATCCACTCATCTTCTGATTTATCACCCTTGGTTGCTCGCTTTTTCGAATTGCATGCAACGTGAAAACAGATGACTAACACTATTTACCGTCACCTTAATATTTTTCTTGTCAATAACAACTGACCCTTCCCATCTATTTTCATCTTTATCAGATGATGTTACAGTTGTATTATAATTTATTTGCTTTGCAACAGACTTTACAATAGCCTTATCATTCATTTTACATCTCCTTTTTGGTTATGGTGTAGTAATACGATCAAGAATAAAATCACTTTGCCTAAAGTATTCGTATAACATATCAGCAAATACTCCTCCTAACTCAGGGGCATATCGAGAATCAAAAGAATATTTTGAAATACTGTCAATACAAAGAAAACCATAATAATCCCAATTTGACGGAATGCTTATAGTGGTTTTAGGGGGTAAAAAATCAGAGATATACCTTATCGGTAAAACCAATGCACTATTATAACTTAAAGGCCATTCTTTAATAAAAGTAAAGCCTAAAATATTTATTACCTCTGGATCACCATTTTCTTTAAAACAAGAGTTCTGATATTTATGACCTATCCAAGATCTCCTTATATTATTATTTAGATAGTATCTAGAACAGCCATTAATTGAATACCAAAGATTTCTGAAATCTGTATTTTCTTCTAAAAGATGCTGCAAATGTCGATGGTTCGCTTTTTTTGCTGACATTGAATCTCTCGCCACAACAGAAAGCTCAAACTTATTATTTAACTCAACAATAGATGCACGACATTTTTTCCCTGATGTTATTGAAAAACAATTTGCAATCGAATCAAGTATCTTCTCTGTTGTTTGCTCTATTTTAATTGATTGGGCTGTGGCTAAGCCAGCCAAGAAATCTCTTACAAGATGCTGAGCAAAATGAGTATAGAATACCGTCTGAGCATAATGATGTAGCTTACGCTTTTCCACTAATATCGCATGCATTATTAATAAAAGCACAAGAATAGATAAAAATACCATATACAGATAACTGAGCCAACTCTGATCTTGTACGATAAAAGGAGCAACAACGAGGCCGGCTATTGAGGCCGTGCCCGCACAATAACCAAACACCCGGTCAAAGCTTAGGCGCTCTGGTTTTGGTAATTGCTCCTCATACTTTGTTTGAATATCCTTTGGCATGGGTCCATTTTCTTAACTAAAATCCTTAATCGCTTTGAGGATTTGACAAAAGCTACCTTACATAAATATTACAGCTAGAATTTAAGAAATATCTCTGCTCTTTATCAAGAGCAAGGCCGTAAAATCCAAAGCGTTTTCATCCATACTGTTCGGTCTTTTTGTCCATTGGCAAAGCTAGCCCCTCATTGAGTCATGTCTTTGGCATATTGACAAGGTGCCTTTACGGAGGTAACCGATAGGTTACTGCGCGCCCCCATATATAGGCTTTGGAACGTTGTTTTGTACTCCATAAATTCGTATTGGCATACGGTTATACTATCCGTCAAAGCATCACGTTTCTCTGACCGCCTCGAACGCTTCACCGACAGGGTTGTACTCTCCCCGTTCGATACTCGCCGAGGACTGCGCCAGTATTTTGAGCAATGCCAAGCTCTCCTGCGTCTGCTCGTAAACATGGATGTACTGCACAATCACCTTGGCTTCGCCGTGGTGCGTGATAATCATGGTCTCTCTGTTGCTACACACATTCCGCACCACTTCCGAGGCGTGGGTTTTCAGGTAGCTGATAGGCTTGATCGAGTCACTGTATTTCATAAAAGACTCCAATTTTTTAACCACTATTCAGTCTGAATAATAGTCATTTTCAAGCAACTACCCATAAGCCCTCCAGAGAAGCGTCAGCCAAAATCTCCCCCTCCCCCCATCCCCCCTCTTTACACCCGCCTCAAAATGCGTATATTGTGAACCTTCCGGCCTGAGCGATCGACCGGAAAACCTTTAATCCATGCAGGTTGCGGCGCCTGGCGCTGGCGATGCACTGAATGCCTACCTTAACAAGGCCTGTCCATGAAAGAACAACTCATCTTTGACCTTTCCCGCAGCGGTCGCAAAGGCTACTGCCTCTCGCCGCTCGACATTCCCGCTCGCCCGGCGGAGGATCTCGTGCCGTCGAAATTCCTGCGCCAAGCGCCCGCTGAACTGCCGGAGATGCCGGAGAGCGAGGTGGTGCGCCACTTCGTGCGGCTCTCGAACCTCAACTACCACGTTGACAAGAACATGTATCCGCTTGGCAGTTGCACCATGAAGTACAATCCCAAGATCAACGACTACACCTGCGACCTGCCGGGCTTCGCCTCAATGCATCCGTTGCAGCCGGAGTCAACCTCGCAGGGGGCGTTGCAGCTCATGCATGAGCTGGCCGAGATGCTCAAGGAGATCGCGGGCATGGCGGCGGTGACGCTGCAACCGGCGGCGGGCGCGCATGGCGAGCTGACGGGCATTTTGCTCATCAAGAAGTATCACGAAAAGCTCGGCAACAAGCGGCACAAACTGCTCGTGGTCGATTCGGCTCACGGCACCAACCCGGCCTCGGCGGCGCTCGGCGGCTACGAGTGCGTCTCGATCAAGTGCGACGAATCAGGTTGCACCGACATGGCCGACCTCCGCACGAAGCTCGACGGCGAGGTGGCCGCGCTGATGCTCACCAACCCGAACACGGTCGGCATCTTCGAGAAGCAGATTCCCGAAATCGAGAAGCTGGTGCACGGCAACGGCAGCCTGCTCTACATGGACGGCGCAAACATGAACGCCCTGCTCGGCATCGCCCGCCCCGGCGACATGGGCTTCGACGTGATGCACTACAACCTGCACAAATCCTTCTCCGCGCCCCACGGCGGCGGCGGCCCCGGCAGCGGCCCGGTCGGCGTGAGCGAGCGGCTCGTGGAGTTCCTGCCGGTTCCGGTGGTCGAGAAGTACGAGGAGGCGGGCGAGACCCGCTACCGTCTGAACGGCGGCAAGCCGGACAGCATCGGCCGCATGATGAACTTCTACGGCAACTTCTCGGTGCTGGTTCGCGCCTACACCTACATCCGGATGCTCGGCGCGGAGGGGCTGCGCCGCGTGTCGGAGAACGCCATCATCAACGCCAACTACCTGCTCCAGCGACTCGTCGAGCACTACGCGCTGCCCTACCCGCGCCCGGTGATGCACGAGTTCTGCCTGTCGGGCGACCGCCAGAAGAAGGAGCACGGCGTCCGCACGCTTGACATCGCCAAGCGCCTGCTCGACTACGGCTACCACGCGCCGACGGTCTATTTCCCGCTCATCGTCAGCGAAGCGCTCATGATCGAGCCGACCGAAACCGAGGCCAGAGAGACGCTCGACGCCTTCGCCGACGCCATGATCGCCATCGCGGAGGAGGCCAAAAACACTCCCGAGGTGATCCTCGCCGCGCCGCAGACCACGCCGGTCAAGCGCCTCGACGAAGCGCAGGCCTCGCGCCAGCTCAACATCTGCTGCCACCACTAACGCGGCTGTTCGGCGCAAGGCATTTCAAAATCAAGGCTGTTCCGGAAAAAAACCGGAACAGCTTTTTTTATGCACCGCACTCCCGCGCGGATCGGACAGATCTGTCCGATTCATTTCGGCCTCAGCGTTCTGTTTGATAGATTACCCCCTGAAACACCGAAATTTTCAGCCAGCCCGAACCGAACCATGCGTTTTTTTCATAGACCGTTCATAGCACTTTTTCTCTTTTCGCTCTTTGCCGCATGGCCTCGAACGGCGATGGCAAACGGCGTCGATTCGGCTGAAAAAGGCCGTCTGAAACCGTATTCCGCCCAAGCCGTTTTCTCGAACAGAGACCCGTGGATCGAGCGCACGCTGCGCAACATGACCATCCGCGAAAAGGTCGGGCAGATGATCGTAGCTAAAGTTGACGCACGCTATAACGGCAACGCCGATCCGCAGTACTTGCTGATTTCGCGGCTCGCGTCGGAGGGAAAAATCGGCGGCATCATGTTCCTGAAGGGCGACATTCAGAGCGCGGGCACACTGGCCAACCATTTTCAGGAGGTCTCGAAGGTCCCGCTGCTCGTCAGCGCTGACATGGAAAAAGGTGTGGCCATGCGGCTCGACGGGGCGACGCAATTCTCGCCAGCGATGGCGCTCTCCGCCGTTGGCGATCCGGCGCTCGCCCGCCGCATGGCCGAAATCGTGGCACGTGAAGCCCGCGCCGTCGGCATCCACCAGAACTACGCGCCGACGGTCGATCTGAACAGCAACCCGGCCAATCCGGTCATCAACACTCGCTCCTTCGGCGACCGCATTCCGCTGGTCAACGCCATGTCGGCGGCGGTGATCGACGGGCAGCAATCCAATGGCCTGGTGGCAACGGTCAAGCACTTTCCCGGCCACGGCGACGTGACCGTGGACAGCCACCTGGCCCTGCCGGTGCTCGAAGGCGACCGACGACGGCTCGAAAACTACGAGCTCAAGCCCTTCCGGGCGGCGATTTCGCAAGGTGTGCTGAGCGTCATGGTGGGCCATCTGGCCGTGCCGAAGCTCACCGGCACGATGGAACCGGCCTCGCTCTCCAGGGCAATCGTCACCAGCCTGCTTCGGAACGAGCTTGGCTTCAAGGGGCTGATCGTGACCGACGCGCTGAACATGAAAGCGCTGCACAATGGCCAGACTGATGGGGATATTGCCATCAGGGCCGTGCACGCGGGCAACGACATACTGCTCTATCCCGAAGAGCCGGAGGTGATTTTCGAGGCGGTGTGCGCCGCCGTGGAACGAGGGGACATTCTGGAAAGCCGACTCGACCACTCGGTGCGGCGGATTCTCCAGATGAAGCGCTGGCTTGGCCTTGACCGGCAAAAGCTCGTCGATCTCTCCCGGCTGAAAGAGCTGGTCGGCACTCCGGCAAACGAACGTGTCGCGAAAAAAATCGCCGCTGAATCGCTCACGCTTCTCCGGGATCGCAACCGGAACCTGCCGCTTCGCCTTCCGAAAAAAGGTGCGCTGGTCAACATCATCCTGAATGACCGCACCGGCCAAAAAGTCGGTGGCGATTTCGCCGATTCGCTTCGCACCCGCTACAACGTCACCACGTTCCGGCTCACCCCCGCGAGCAAACCGGAGTTTTTCCGGAAGGCCTCCCAGGCGGTCTCCGGCGCCGCCGCCGTGATTCTGACCACCGGCATCCAGGCCTGGTCGCGCTCCATGCCGCCGAAACTCAGCGAAGAGCAACGCGATTTCGTCCGCAGCCTCCCATCGATGACAAAAGCGGGCGCGCCGGTGCTCTTCATATCGTTCGGCACGCCCTACATCCTCGACGCATTCCCGGAGATCGGCTCCGCCCTGTGCGCCTACAGCGAAAACGACCAGACGGCATCCGCCCTGCTCGAGGTACTGAACGGCCAGCTCGCGCCGAAAGGCAGGCTTCCTGTGTCGATCGATGGCGTTGCCCCTTGATCTTTGAGCATATTATTGCATAAATTACGCGCTTCGATCAACCCAGCTTACGCCTTTCGAATATGGCAAAAACCATCCGGGACGAATCCACCGCCAGCGCCTACTGGGCCGCGGTCAACACCTTCTGCGCGCTCCAGGACGTGCACGTCATTGCCGACGCCCCCGTGGGGTGCTACAATCTGGCTGGCGTGGCGGTCATGGACTACACCGACGCCCTGCCCTACCTCGAAAACCTCACGCCGACCAGCCTCACCGAGCTGGAAATCGCCTCGTCGGGCAGCTCGGAGATCGTGCAGGAGACCATCGAGAAGCTGAAAGAGACCGGCAAGCAGCTCATCCTGATTTCGAGCGCGGAGAGCGAAATGATCGGCAGCGACCATCAAAACATGCTGGCGATGAAGTACCCGTCGGTGCGCTTTTTTCCGTCGAACTCGCTGGGCGAGAACGAGTGGCGTGGACGCGAGCGGGCGCTTGCGTGGCTCTTCGACCAGTTCGACGACGGCCAACCGGCGGAGGTCGAACCGGGCGCGGTGAGCATCATCGGTCCGACCTACGGCTGCTTCAACAGCCCCTCCGATCTGGCGGAAGTCAAGCGGCTCGTCACCGGCGCGGGCGGCAGAGTCGCTCACGTCTATCCGTTCGAGTCGAAGGCGGCGGACATAGCAAAGCTGAAAAACTCGGCGGCGATTGTGGTGATGTACCGCGAATTCGGCGCGGCGCTCGCCGAAAAGCTCGGACGCCCGGTGCTCTACGCGCCGTTCGGCATCGACGAGACCGACCGCTTTATCGAAGAGATCGGCCGCCTCGCCGGAACGCCGGAAGAGGCGGCGCAGTTCATCGCCGAGGAGAAGCGCACGACGCTCAGGCCGCTCTGGGATTTGTGGCGCGGCCCGCAGTCGGAGTGGTTCCCGACCATCCGCTTCGGCGTCGTGGCGAGCAAGAGCTACGCCGACGGCATCAAGCGAGTGCTGGCGGACGAACTCGGGATGCAGTGCCTCTTCAGCCACGACTCGGCGACGGCGGACAACAGCGCCGTGCGCGAACAGATCAAAGCGACGCAGCCGCAATTCCTGTACGGACGGATGCCCGACAAGATTTACCTGGCCGAAGCCGACGCCAAAAGCCGCTTCATCCCGGCGGGCTTCCCCGGCCCCATCGTGCGCCGCGCCCTCGGCACGCCCTTCATGGGCCACAGCGGCGTTGTCTGGATGGTGCAGGAGATCGTCAACGCGCTCTACGACATGCTCTTCAACTTCCTGCCCATCACGCGCCGCCAGCCCGACTCGGCAGCCCCGGCCCAGCCGCTCAAATGGACGCCCGAAGCCAACGCGATTCTCGAAGAGATCGTCAAAAAAGCCCCCTTCATCAGCCAGATCTCCTTTGGCCGCGAACTCAAACGCAAAGCCGAAAATTTGGCGGCAAGCCGAGGCGCAGACACCGTAACGCCAGATATTCTCAAGCAGCTCGCCTAACCCGCCATTCCCCGTAGGGGCAGGCCTCGCGCCTGCCCTGCCGGGCACACCTCCAACGTTTTCGGTCCCCGCGTCCACCTCGTCCACGTCGTCCACCACGTCCACGGCATTACCATCAGGGCAACCGCAAGGGTTGCCCCTACAAGCAAAACCGCCACGTTCTTCCCGATTTTTTTCACCAAATTACGAAGTGCGCTCGTCACGCCAACCAACCCCCTGCCATGCGAACGATCAGAATATTTCTTGCTTCGTCCAGCGAGCTGAAGGCCGACAGGCTGGCTTTTGAAATTGAAATCAATCGCAAGAACAAGCTCTTGAAAGACAAAGGGGTTTTTCTTGAACTCGTCAATTGGGAAGACCTTTCCGCAAAGATGTCGTTGACGAGATCGCAGGATGAGTACAACAAGCAGATCGGAGCGGTGGATATGTTCGTGCTGCTTGCCTGGAACAAGGTTGGTAAATACACCGAAGAGGAGTTCGACTTCGCTTGCTGCGTATTCAGAAAGAAGAAAAAACCGGCTATTTTTACCTGGTTCAAGGAGCCTCCACAAGCTGCCGAACCGAGCCTCGATCAGTTCAAAAAGACGCTGAAAGACGCTGAGCATTTTCCTGCGTTCTACAAAGACGCCACCGACCTGTGGGTTCAGTTCAACAAGGAGCTTGACCGGTTCGATCTTGAAAAACGATACAATGCGTCGACTCAAAACAAATCTGTCATCCGTTACGGAAATAAGGAAATCCATAAATATCTCGGCATTCTGCCGGTGATTCCGGAGGTTTTCATCGGTCGTGACGAGAAGCTCCAGGAGGTTCACGACAAGCTGTTCGATGGCGACAATGTACTGTTGCTGGTCAATGGCGAGGGGGGCATCGGCAAGACGACGCTGGCGGCGAAGTATTACCAGCGCTTCTTTGACGACTACGCGCATCTTGGCTGGGTGTTTGCCGAACGGAGCCTGGGGGATGCCTTGCTGACGCTTGCCGATCCGTTGAAGGTGGAGTTCTCGCCGACCGACGACGCCGACGTGCGTCGCGAAAAGCTGCTCCGCGAAATGGCCGGGCTGCAAAAGCCCTGCCTGCTCGTGATCGACAACGCCAACGACCTCGACGATCTTGCGGCGCACTACCACGAACTGCGCAAGTGCCCGAATTTCCACATCTTGCTGACCACGCGCATCGAGTCGTTCGCTCACGCAAGAACCTGCCGGGTCGGCCATCTCGACGAAGCGGCGGCGATCCAGCTTTTCACGACGCACTATCCGGTGCACGACTCCGCCGAAGACGAGCTGCTGAAAGAGATGCTGCGAGCCATCGGCTACAACACCCTCGTCATCGAGCTGCTGGCCAAAAACCTCAAGATTCTCAACGAATACTGAACCGGCTACCCGCTTGCGAAGATGCTTGACGATCTGCGACATCGGGGATTGTTCGGCCTGAGCAAAAGCGAGAAGGTGCAGACGGAGTACAATCCCGGAAACTTTGGATTGAGGGTGGAAAAACCGGAAACGGTGATTGCCGCCATGTACGACCTCGCCAAGCTCGAACCGGGCGAAGAGCAGCTTCTGTGCGTCTTTTCGGTGCTGCCCGCCGAACCGATTGCTTTTGCAGTACTCGAAGCGCTGCAACCCGGAAATGACGAACTCGACAGCGCTCTCCGCGCCCTCGTCCGCAAAGGGTGGATCGAGTTCAACGCCGAAGCGAAACAGTTCAAATGCAGCCCGGTCGTTCAGGCGGTGACACGGTTGCAGGTCGGAGAGCGCTTGGACAAGCAGTGCGAAACGCTGGTATGGGCGCTGATGGAAAAGCTTGACTACGCTCCTGATATGACGGGTCATCTGCTCAATACGGATTACCTGTCAGGCGCACTAAACGTACGCTATGCCGAGAACGTCGTAGATTATCTTAAAAATACCCGATATGAAAAAAGCTTGCTTACTGATCGTATTGGAATGTTTTATCGTACGACTGGTCAAATGGAAAAATCGTTGAGCTTTTTTGAAAGGTACCATCAGTTATGCGAAGAGTTGTGCAAGGCGAATCCGGAAGATGTGAGCTTCAAGTACGCGTTGGCAATCTCGTATGAAAGGTTGGGAATTACGTACAAAAATGTGGGTGATCTGGAAAAAGCGTTGAGCTTTTTTGAAGATGAAACCGAATTGTTTGAAGAGTTGTACGATTCGAACCGAAAAAATGTGAGCTATAAATACGGATTATCAACATCGTACGGAAAGCAGGGAGACACGTACCGTTTGTTGGGCCAACCGGAAAAAGCGCTAAGCTTTTTTAAGCAGTTCAATCAGTTGATTAAAGAGTTGTGCAAATCGAACCAGGCAAATTTAAGCTTCAAAACCGGGTTGGCAATCTCTTACGAAACACTGGGAGATACTTATACAACGCTGGGCGATCTGGAAAAAGCGTTGAGCTTATATAAAAAGGATATCAAATTGTTTGAAGAACTTTACGAGTCAAACCGGGCAAATGTCGAGTTCAAAAACGGGCTGGCCGTATCGTATTCAAAGCTGGGTGTTTTCAGCCGCGATCAGCGCGGTGATATGGCGGAAGCTCGCCGCTGGCTTAAGAAGGCGGAGGCACGCTGGACGGAGTTGGTCAATGATTCTCCAGCGTATGCCCAGTTTCAGAAGAACTTGGCGTGGGTGAAAAATGCGCTGGCGGCATTATAATCGCGCATCGCCCGTCCACGCCGTCCACCAAGTCCACAACGTCCATGGCGCTCCCAGCAGGGTAACCGCAAGGGTTACCCAAACACCACCAAGTCCACGGCATTACCACCAGGGCGGGCGCAAGACCCGCCCCTACAGACCAAACCCCACTCGCCGAATTCCATTCTTGGAGATTTCCCGAATTTTTTGCATTATGCCCGTCTTCTTATCGGTACGGGGAACAGATGCGCCGCTGATTTTCAGCACGGCGTCGAGAACAGCCCTCCCGTCCGGCGAATACTGACTAAAAGCGGCTGTCAGGGATTTTCCCCACTGAGGGGGAAGGGCTGGCGTCAAAACCTTCGCCCCGGCAACATGATTTATGGACTACAAATTCAATGTCTGAAAGAACGGATGACCGTCCACAGGTGATCGTCACCTTGCCCGACGGTTCTGAAAGAAGCTACCCTTCCGGCGTTACTGGCCTCGAAATCGCGGCCTCCATCGGCAAAAAGCTCACCCAGGCGGCGCTCGCCATCACCATCGACGGCAAGCTTCGCGACCTCGACGCGCCCGTCACGGCCAACGCGAGCGTTTCGATTGTCACCTTCGACTCCGCCGAGGGCAAGGAGATTTTCTGGCACAGTTCGAGCCACCTGATGGCCCACGCCATCGAGGAGCTGTTCGACGGCGCGAAGTTCGGCGCTGGCCCCGCCATCGAGCAGGGCTTTTACTACGACATCGCCTGCGAGCACCGCTTCAACGAGGACGATCTCCGGCAGATCGAGGCGAAAATGCTCGAAATCAGCACACGCGACCTGGTCATCACCCGCGAGGAGATGCCTCGCGAGCAGGCTATCGACTACTTCGCTAATACGCGCAAAGACCCGTACAAGGTTGAAATTCTTGAGGATACGCTGAAAGAAGTCGCAACGGTTTCGGTCTATCATCAAGACGGATTCGCCGATCTGTGCAGCGGCCCGCACCTGCCCTCGACCGGCAAGGTCAAGGCGGTGCTGCTCACCAATATTTCGTCCTCCTACTGGCGCGGCGACTCGTCGCGCGAAACGATGCAGCGAATTTACGGCATCACTTTCCCGTCGGACAAGCTGCTCAAGGAGCACGTCGCCCGGCTGGATGAGGCCCGCAAGCGCGACCACCGCAAACTCGGCGCGGAACTCGGCCTTTTCATGCTGACCCCCGAAGTGGGCAGCGGCCTGCCGATCTGGCTGCCGAACGGCGCGATCATCCGCAACGAACTCGAAACCTTCCTGAAAGGCGAGCAGCGCAAGCGCGGCTACGTGCCGGTTTACACGCCGCATATCGGCAACATCGAGCTGTACAAGCGTTCGGGCCACTACCCGTACTACAGCGACTCGCAGTTCCCGCCGCTCACCTACAAGGACGAGACGGGGCGCGAAGAGCAGTATCTGCTCAAGCCGATGAACTGCCCGCACCACCACCTGATCTACAGTTCGTCGCTGCGCAGCTACCGCGAGCTGCCGATCCGGCTGACCGAGTTCGGCACGGTCTATCGCCACGAGCAGTCCGGCGAGCTAAACGGCCTGGTGCGCGCGCGCGGTTTCACGCAGGACGACTCGCACATCTACTGCCGTCCCGATCAGCTCGTTGACGAAATCTGCAACGCCATCGACCTGACCCGCTTTGTCTTCAACACGCTCGGCTTCGACGACGTCGAAACCCGCCTGTCGCTGCACGACCCGGAGAACCTGGCCAAGTACGGCGGCACGGTTGAAGTTTGGGAGCAGGCCGAAAAGGATGTAAAGGAGGCCGCTGACCGCATGGGGATCAAATACTTCATCGGCATCGGCGAGGCGAGCTTCTACGGCCCGAAGATCGACTTCATCGTGCGCGACGCCATCGGACGCAAGTGGCAGCTCGGCACCGTGCAGGTTGACTACGTCATGCCGGAGCGCTTCGACTTGACCTACATCGGCAGCGACGGCCAGAAGCACCGCCCGGTGGTGATCCACCGTGCGCCCTTCGGCTCGATGGAGCGCTTCATCGGCGTCTTGATCGAGCACACCGCCGGAAACTTCCCGCTCTGGCTCGCGCCGGTGCAAGCCGTCGTGCTACCCATCGCCGAGGATGTGCATGGCTACGCTCGCGAGGTCTGGCAGAAGCTGCACGAAGCGGGCATCCGCGCCGAACTCGATCTGCGCAGCGAAAAGATCGGCAAGAAAATCCGTGAAGCTGAAGTATCGAAAATTCCCTGTATGCTGGTCATCGGCAGGAACGAACAGGAGGCTGGAGAGGTCTCCCTCCGCCGCCATCGCAAGGGCGACGAAGGCAGTTTTGGCGTTGACGAGCTGATCGCAAAACTCCGTGAGGAAATAGATCGACGATCCTGATCTGACTATCAACCAAAAACGATCGAATGAAAAAACAGAAAACAACCGGCAACCAGAAAGCAAAACTTTCCTACAGGATCAACGAACAGATCCGGGTGCCAGAAGTAAGGGTCGTGTTTCCCGAAGGTGGCATGCAGGTCATGAAAACCCAGGATGCCCGGAGGATGGCCGAAGAGCGAGGAATCGACCTCATCGAGGTTCAGCCAAATGCCCAGCCGCCCGTCTGCAAGCTCGAAAACTACGGGAAGCTGATCTATAAGATGGCCCAGAAGGACAAGGACCTCAAGAAAAAGCAGAAGCAGACCACGCTGAAAGAGCTGAGGTTCCATCCCAATACCGACAAGCATGACTTCGACTTCAAGACCGCGCACCTGGAGGAGTTCCTCCGCAAGGGCAACCGCGTGAGGGCGACCATCGTGTTCCTCGGCCGTTCGATCATCTATAAAGACAAAGGCTTCGAGCTGGCCGACCGCCTGACCGAACGGCTCAGCACGGTCGCCACCCGCGACGGCGATCCGAAGTTCGAGGGCAAAAAGCTCTTCGTCTATTTTGAACCCGACAAGAAAAAGATCGACCTGTTCGAGAAACGGCGAGCCAGGGAAGCGCCAGTCGCGCCATTGGCGCCATTACCGCCTCAGATGGAAGAGCCTGAGGATGACGACGAATAAAACCACACTGAAAAGCATCGACTTTTATCATTTAAACCGACGATCATGCCTAAAATGAAATCACATCGCGGCGCCTGCAAGAGGTTCAAGGCCACCGCATCAGGAAAAATCAAACGCGAGCGTATGAACGGCTCTCATAACCTTGAGCACAAGAACCGCAAACGCACCCGTCGCCTGCACCAGTCAACGCTGGTCGATGCAACCATGGAGAAGCAGATCAAGAGAATGATCCTCGCCTGAGACAGTCTATAACATTAATTCGATACAACGATGCCAAAATCAACCAATGCCGTAGCTTCCAAAGCCAGAAGGAAGAGGATTCTCAATAAAGCGAAAGGATACTGGGGTTCGCGCGGAAACGTGCTGACCGTCGTCAAGCACGCCGTGGACAAGGCCGAGCAGTACGCTTACCGCGACCGCCGCGTCAAGAAAAGAACCTTCCGTTCGCTCTGGATCATGCGCATCAACGCCGCCGCCCGTCAGAACGGCGTCTCCTACTCGCGTTTGATGGACGCCATCCACAAGAAGAACATCGAGATCGACCGCAAAGCGCTGGCCGAAATCGCTGTAAAAGACCCGGCGGCATTCTCGCTGATCGTCAAGACGGCTCTCGATTAATCATTTGTACAGCGGCCCTATGGAGACAAGCATTCAACAACTGCAGCAGGAGATCGAAGGATACCAGATTCTTGACGCCAGTGAGCTCGAAGCCTTCAAGCTTGAGTTCACCGTGCGCAAGGGAAAAATAGCGGGCCTGTTTGGCCAGCTCAAAACCGTCGATGCCGCTGACAGACCTCGCATGGGGCAGTTGCTCAACGCGCTCAAACTTTCAGCCGAAGCGCGAGTTGCCGACGCCGAGAGCCGCTTTGCGCAAAATGCGCAGAGCGCCGCGCCAGCGCTCGATCTCTCCCTGCCGGGACGCCGCTCGTTCCTCGGCTCGGAGCATCCGGTGCAGAAGGTGCTGGGCGACATGAAGCGAATCTTCACCGCGATGGGCTTCGGCATCGCCACCGGCCCGGAGCTGGAACTTGACGAGTACAACTTCGAGCGCCTTAACTTTCCGCCGAACCACCCGGCCCGCGACATGCAGGACACCTTCTTCATCACCCGAGGCGATGCCGAGGGCGACGTCCTGCTCCGCACCCACACCTCGCCAGTGCAGGTGCGGGTGATGCTCGACCAGAAGCCGCCGATTCGGGTGATCTGCCCCGGCAAGGTCTATCGCAACGAGGCGATCAGCGCGAGAAGTTACTGCGTTTTTCACCAGCTCGAAGGTCTGTATATCGACAAAAACGTGTCGTTCGCCGACCTGAAAGCCACGATTTATTCGTTCGCCCGCCAGATGTTTGGCAGCGACGTGAAGCTCCGGTTCCGCCCGAGCTTTTTCCCCTTCACCGAGCCGTCGGCGGAGGTGGATGTCACCTGCTACCTGTGCGGCGGCAAGGGATGCCGCGTCTGCAAGAAGTCCGGCTGGCTCGAAATCATGGGCTGCGGCATGGTGCATCCGAACGTGATGAAGCACTGCGGCATCGATCCGGAGGAGTGGACTGGCTACGCTTTCGGCATGGGTGTCGATCGCACGGCGCTGTTGCGCTACAAGATTGACGACATCCGCCTCTTTTTCGAGAACGACGTCCGGATGCTCAGCCAGTTCATGGCATAAGGCAAACGCCGATACATCGAGTATGAAAATCAAAAAAGCCTCATGAAGTCAAACTCATGAGGCTTTTTCATTTCTGCGGGTGCTCCCGAATCAGGCGGGAACCTGGTTCCTCAGAGCCAGCGTCCACTCCTCCATCGAGGCGTTGGCCATCGGATTCGGCGCTTCGAGGAAGCTGATGACGAACTCCCCACCCATCTCGGCCACGCCGATCGAGCGGGGACGAACAGCAAGCATCTTGGGGTTCATCAGCTCTTTTCCGAAACAGAACACGATGTTTTTGGCGGCGGTGATTCCCTCGCCTATCTGCCCTTCCGGCAAAAGAGAGGTATGGGCATAATGGTCGAACTCACCGATCAACACCGCGAATGGATGCGATTCGATTTTCTCGCGGTAGTAGGCGACAATCTCATCGACGCTGCCGAAGGAGGTCTCTTCTTTGTCAAGCTCGAGGATGTAGATGGGGTATTTTTCCTGAAGAAGAGTTTGTTTCATGGTCTCTCCCTGATTGGGTGTGGCTGGATACTGCACGAGGCACGGCTTGCGTTGAAAGAGATGCCGTCTCTCTCAATGGTACGCCAGACTTGAAGATTTTACAACAGACGAACATAAAAAAAGCCTCATGACACGCAGGTCATGAGGCGTATTTTGTTCCCTCGCTTTCCGGAATCGTTCGACCCGTAACGCGAAGGCGTATCGATTACTCCGCGGAGGCGCCTTCGGCTTCGACCTCGATGCTGAGCTTTGCCATGATGTCCATGAAAAGCTTCGCTTCGGCCTCGAACTTGCCAAGAGATTTGATCGGCGCTTCGAGCTGAATTTTGCGACGGTCGATCTCGACGCCCTGTGCTTTGAGCGCTTCAGCAATATCTCCGGCGGTCACAGTGCCGAACAATTTGCCCGACTCGCCAGCCTTGGCAAAAACCTTCAGCGTCATCTGCTCCAGCTTTTCGGCAAGCTCGCGAGCGCTCTTGCGCTGAAGCTCGATCTTGCGCGCCTGCTGTTTCTTCTCGGTTTCAAGCGCCTTGAGCGTACCTTCGGTAGCACGGATGGCATATCCCTGCGGGATCAGGTAGTTATTGACATACCCGTTCTTGACGGTGACCACTTCACCGGCATCGCCAAGAGTTGCCACATCTTTTCTTAAAATTATTTTCACGGTCTGTTTCCTCGTTCTGAAATAATTAAACTTGTGCGGACAACCACTTACTTGTATTCGTCGGCAACATAGGGAATAATCGCCAGGAACCTCGCCCATTTGATCGAATGGGTGAGCAGGCTCTGCTCTTTGGCCGACAGGCCGGTAATGCGGCGGGGAATGATTTTTCCCTGGTCGTTGATGAAGCGTTTCAGTTTGCGCTCATCGCGATAGTCAAAGAAAACCACCTGGTTTTTCGACACTTTCTTTTTCGATGCCAGAGCATTGCTCAACGATTTGTTGCCCTGTGCCTTTCCTGGTTTCTGTCTCATTGATCTTGTTCAGAATTTTGCTTGCATGATCTTGTGGCCCGTCGTCTGCCAGTTCTCGTTTACGGCAGAGCGATGCGCCCGTTCTCAGTCGGAAGTGAGGTATTTGTATTCGTACATGTGCCCGTCATCCTCGATATGACCATGATGGGTCTCATGCGCTTCATCCTCGATAAAGCCCTCCTCGTCCTCCTCGTCCTCCTCTCCGTTTTTCTTCCTTTTGTTGAGGAACTGGATCCTCCTGGCCTTGATTTCGACCACGGTTCTCGATGTGCCATCCTGGGCTTTCCAGGTACGGCTCTGCAACTCGCCATCGACCAGCACCGCCGAGCTTTTCCGCAAATTGTCGCGGCAGCTTTCGGCAAGCTTGTTCCAGGCGACCACGCCGACGTAGCAGACATCTTCCTGCCACTGGTGGTTGCTGTCCCGGAAGCGGCGATTGCAGGCGATGGAAAAATTGACGACTGGCGTCCCGCCTGAATTGGTCTGTCTGAAGACCGGATCTTTGGTAAGGTTGCCGGCAATGATGACGCTGTTGATTTCAGGCATTTTCAGTTCCGCCATAGCATCTTCTCCTTTTTGTTCTCAAATGGGATCGTTTCGTCATTCACACAATAAACCGGGCGAAATCCGCCGTCAGCTCTTCTTGGCTGAAGCATCGGCTTCGGGTTCAACCTGGTCTTCCGGGCTGCCGAGCATGACGCTGTATTTCTCGACGCGCTTGCGCATTTCGAGCAGCGGAGAGCTGAGCTGGATGATGAGGAACCGCAGGATAGCCTCTTCGTAACGGAACACGCGCTCGACCTCGGCGATAACCGAAGGCTCGGCATCGAACTCGATGTGCGCGTAGTAGCCGATGGAGGACTTGCGGATGAGGTAGGCCATTTTTCTTCTTCCGACTTCCAGGACGTTGTTGATCACGCCGCCTTTGCCGGTGATCGTCGTTTTCACCAGCTCCATTGCGGAGGCGATGGCGTCATCCTGAAGGCCGCCGTCGATGATGACGGTGCATTCATACTGTTTCAATGTATTCATAGCGCAATCGTTCTTGAGTGAAGTCAAACTGCGCAAACGGCGGAAAACAGGTATTGCGCATCCCTGTCTTCGCGGCTTCATGCGGACGCACGAACACCATTTGCGTTTTGGGACATGTAAGGTAAGAATATTAATTCTGTTTTCCAACGCCCGAACACGGCGATGTTAACGGCATGGTAACCGAAGTGGATCACAAAGAAAGCTCGACCGAAACCGGCGCGTGGTCGGAGCTTTTCTCGTCGAGATCGACCGAGACGCCGGAAACCTTTCCGGCAAGCGCGTCGGTGAGATAGAGGCAATCGATGCGCCAGCCGAGGTTGCGCTCGCGGGCGAATTTCCAGTTGGGCCACCAGGTGAACAGGTCTTTCTTGTCGGGGTTCAGCTCGCGGACGATGTCGTGCAGGCCGAGTTCGAGATGCTCGCCGATAGCCGCGCGCTCCTCGGGGCGCAGGCCGGTAGCGCCGGGCTTGTTCTGCGAGCGGTGCACATCGATCTCCGTGAGGGCGACGTTCATGTCCCCGGCCAGCACCACCTGGCGGCCTTCGGCGAGAAGATCGGCGATAAAGGCTTTCAGATCGGCAAGATAGCGCAGCTTCACGGCGTAGTGCTCCGCGCCGTCGCCGCGCGGCACGTAGGTGCCAATGAGGGTGAACTGAGGAGCGCGCAGCACGAGTGTGCGGTTCTCGACGTCGAACGGCGGCACTTCGCAATGTGCATCATCGAACAACCCGTCGCGGACGAGCAGGCCGACGCCGCTGTACCCTTTTCTGAACGACGAGCCGTTCCAGAATTTCCGGTATCCCTCGATCGAGGCGATGCTTTCGGGAATCTCCTCTTCCCGCGCCTTCACCTCTTCGAGCACCACGATGTCGGGCTTGCGGCTTTCGAGCCACGCCGAAAGCGCTTCCTGCCGGGCGCGGATGCCATTAATGTTCCAAGTATAAATATTCATGACGATCTCTGGTTGAGCGTTTCGACGATGCGGCCCGCGATGCGTTCCGGCGCGATTTCGGTCATGCAGCGGAAGTGCCCTTTCGGGCAGGAGCCGCGCCCGATGTGCGAGCAGGGTCGGCAGGCAAGCCCCGGCGTCTCGAACAGCTCGTACTCCGCGCCCCACGGCATGAAGCCGAACGCTTTGACCGACGAGCCGAAGATGACGAACAGCTTTTTGCCGAACGCCGAGGCGATGTGCATGAGTCCTGTATCGTTGGTGAGCACCGCATCGACTCCGGACAGCAACGCTGCGGATTGCATGAGCGTCGCCTTTCCGGCGAGCGACAGCACACGGCCTCGCGCTGCCGCCGGCAAAAGCGCCATGAGCCGCTGCGCCTCCAGCTCGTCCTCCTTGCCACCGAGCAGCAGAACGCGAGCCGGTGTCGCCGCCGTGACCAGCTCGATGATCCGGGCGAAGCGCTCCAGCGGATAGCGCTTGGTAAAGTGGTTCGCGCCGAAGCAGAGCGCCAGCACGGGCGAGTCCGCGCTGAGCGCTCCGGCGGCGAAGGCGCGATCCTCCGGCGACGGAGAGAGCGAGCACGACGCGGTGATCTTCGGCGCCAGACCGCCGAGCGCCTCGCCGTAACGCTCGACGACGGATCGACAGCCATCCGAAACATTGATCTTGAACTGCACCAGCAACAGCTTTTTCCAGTTGCGCTTGTGGTAGCGCCGCACCTCAGCCGCCCGGATTTTGCGGATCAGAGCGCGAGAGCGTCGATTATTTTGCAGATCGATCACCAGATCGTACGCCGAACCGGGCGTGATCGACTCCGGCGTCACCACCGACGCCACGGCGAGATTCGATGCGACGAGCGGCGAGAAGGGGGCTTTGGTGCAGAAGTCGATCCGCGCCTGCGGGAGCGCGCGATGAAGCTCGGCAAGCACGGGCGTCGTCAGCACGATGTCGCCGATAGCGCTGAGTCGCACGACCAGAACGCGGCGAATGGCGGCGGGATCCGTCACGACCAGAACTCCCACCACGCCTTGTACCCCTCAGGCTTCTGCTGCTTCTTCGATGCGCCGAGCGCGGCGATGCGTTCGCTCGAGACCGCCTTCATCCGCTCCTTGCCGGGCGTTTCGCCCTTGCGCTCGTCGAGCATCGCGACCGCCTTGCGAAACTCCGGCAGCGCATCCGCGCCGCGCCCAAGCCCGTCGAGCGCCAGCGCACGGCTGTAAACGGCCGAAATCCAGAGCTTCCCCTCGTCCTGGTTCAGCTCCCCCCGGCGGTTGAAGTGGTGCAGCGCCTTGTCGGCGGAGCGAAGCGCCTCGTCGAACGAGCCAAGCCCCGCCAGCGCCTCGGCAAGCCCTGCATGGCAGAAAGCATCGAACCCGGCGTGATCGAACGCCTCCTCCGGCGGCATCGTGCGGGAAATCTCCATCGCCTTGCGGCAACTCGCCGCCGCCTCGTCATATTTTGATTCGAGCAACTGACGCTGCGCGTCGGAAAGCGCCAGATAAGCCCCGGCAACCTCTTTGAGTGGTTTCATAAACAGATAACAGAAGTGAAAAAAAAAGATTCACGCTTTCTTCAATGATTCTTGCAGAAATCTTTAACAAATCTTGTAAAAAACTTTAACAAAAATGAACCGCACTGGCTTGCTAATGGTTTATTTTATAACTCATTGAGTGTAACAAAATCACTAACATTTCGGGCATCATGATTAAAGAGGTCATGACCTTCAAAGCGGGCAAGTTCGTTTTTTGCGACCAGTACGACAGGCCCCGCATCGAGAAACTGCTTGTCGAAGCGTCAACCCTGAACGCCGCGATCAGCGATTTACCGATTTTGCCGAAGTGGTCGTCACAGATCGATCCGGAGCTTCTGTACAGTTCAGTCGCCGGAACCGCCGCCATCGAAGGCAACTCCCTTGATGCGAATGAAGTCAGAGAACTCGACGAGGGGAAAATACCCGATGCAGGCCACACGGCAAAGGACAGGCTTGAGATTACCAACCTGATCGGCGCGTATCGTCAGCTTGACCTTCAGGCAGCAGAGCCTTCGGGGACGTATGATTTTCCCCTGAGATTAAATTTGATAAAGAGCGTTCTTGCCGAAAGTCACATCCGCGCGTTGCATCGACAGATCACCAACGGCCTGCCGTATGAGGACAACATCCCCGGTACGTACCGCAATGGTATGGTCAAGGTCGGCGACAAAGCGCATGGCGGCATTTACACGCCGCCGAAAATCATCGAGGATGTCGAGATGCTCATGCGGGAGTTCATCGACTGGATCAACAGCGATGATCTCATCAAGGAGAACGTTTTCATCCGGGCGGCGCTGGCCCATTACCATTTTTCTTTGATTCACCCTTTTTGGGATGGCAACGGGCGTGTTGCCCGGCTTCTTGAAGCATCGCTACTCCAATCGGCGGGAATTCGCTATGTGCCCAAGATGCTCTCGAACTACTATTACCGCCATGTGGACGACTATTACCTCGCCTTCTCCGACACCATCAAAGCAAAAAAAGATGTCACGCCGTTCCTCGAATTCAACCTTCGCGGCGTAATCGAATCGTTGCAAACCATGAAAACCCGCATCGCTATTCTCATCAGAATGCTGGTCATGAGAGAGCACGTCCACTCCCTCAGCAGCAACAAAGCGATCTCGAAGCGGCAACACGATCTGCTCACGCTGCTGCTCGATGATTCATCGGGCAAGCCGTTCACGCTGCACGAGCTTCAACAGGCGATGCCCTACACGATGCTGTACCGGAAAGTCTCAGAGATGACCGCGCGGCGTGACCTGAAAAATCTGCTCGAACGGAAGCTGCTTACCGTCGATGCCGACAATCGTTATACCCTGAACCTTCGCGGCTTCGACTCGTGACCGCTCACGCCCCCGGCTGCATCAGCGATTCGAGTTCGGCGGGAATCTGCGGGCGGCCACGGCCGTTGAGCGCCGTGCCGATGATTTTGGCTTTGATCGCGAGCTTCATGTCCGGCAGGCGCAGGATGTCCTGATAAAACGCGAACTTGAGCGGCGACTCGCGCACCATCGTCAGGCCGACCGTGAAGCGCTCGCCGCTTTGCAGCGGGGACTTGTAGTCCAGCTCGGCGCGGACGACCACCAGGTTGATGCCACGCTCCGTGAACTCCTTGAAATCGATGCCGACCGTTTTGAGCCAGACGTGCCGCGCGTGTTCGAGGTAGTTCTGATAGACGCTGTTGTTGACGATGCCCTGCATGTCGCACTCGTAGTCGCGCACCTCCATCTCCATCGTGAAGGCGTATGGTTGCTGATTCATCCGCTGTTTGGTTGTCGTTGAAAAAATGCCGTATCCCGATCACTTCCGCGCCCGGATCGCCGTCGTCAGCGCAGGCAGGAACTCCGCGAGATCCGCGACGACGAGCACGTCGGCCACGCTGGCGATAGGAGCGTCGCGGTCGGTGTTGACGGCGAGCACGAAGCCGGAGTTTTTCATCCCGGCAAGATGCTGGATCGCGCCGGAGATGCCGCACGCCACGTAGAGCGACGGCGAAACGCTCTGCCCGCTCGACCCCACCTGCCGCGCCCGTTCGAGCCATCCGGCATCGACCACCGGGCGGCTCGCCCCGACCTCGCCGCCGAGCGCCGAGGCCAGCGCCCGCACCAGCTCGACCTGCTCCTCGCTCCCAATGCCACGCCCGGCGCTGACGATCACCTCGGCGCGGCTGAGATCGATCCCCCGCTCCGGCTCGATGCAGCCGAGAAACTCGATAGCGGCGTCCTGCGCTGCTTCGATGGCGATCGCTTCGGGACTCCCCGCCATCGGCGCGGCGGCGAACGCGCCCGGCTGGATCGTCAGCACGGCCAGGTCGGTCAGCGGCCTGACGGTGCGGAGCATTTTGCCGTTGCAGCATTCGACCACGTAGCCGCCATCATCGTCGAGACCGACGACGCCGGAAACTTGAGCGGCATTCATGGCGAACGCCACACGCGGAGCAAGCTCCCAGCCATACGACGAGTGCAGCAACGCCACTGCGTCCGGCTGCTCCCGCTCGATGGCGTCGAGCACGAGGCGTTTGTGAAACGTCGCATCGAACTCATGCCCACCCTCCGCGCGATAGAGCCGTCCGTCGAAAGCTGGCAAATCGTCAACCGATCCGGCGATCACCATCGACGCCTCCGCACCGAGGCGGGCGGCGAATCCGAACAGCTCGGCGGTTTCGGTGGTGAGCCGACCGTCGTGCACCTCGCCGACAAGTAGCAGCTTCATCGCGCGCCTCCCTTGCCGTGCACGGCGGTTCTGGTTTCGAGAATCTCGCACACCCGCGCGGCAAGCGTTTCGGCGTCGCCTTCGAGAATCACGCCCTCCGCGTTGCGTTCATGGGGGCGGAAATTTTCGGACGACACCTTCGGCGATTCGAGGCCGACCGAGTCGGGCGAGAGGACGGTCAATGCGGCGCGCTTCGATTTCATGATGTTTGGCAGCGTCGGGTAGCGCGGCGTGTTGAGGCCGGGCTGGCAGGTCAGAAGCGCCGGAGACTTTAGCCGGAGCCTGCACCGCCGCCCGCCTTCGAGCTCGCGCTCGACCGTCGTCGAGCCATCGCGCCACTCGAACGCCGTGATGCCGGTCACCGAGGCGACGCCGAGCCGCTCGGCCGCCAGCAGGCCGACCTGCGCGGAGCCTCGGTCTTCGGACTGCATTCCGGTGAAGATGAGGTCGAACCCGCGCCCGGCGGCAAATCCGGCGATCATCGAGGCGATCTGCCACGGATCGCGCTCCAGCGCTTCGGGGTCTTCGATGTGCACACCGTCGTCGCACCCCATCGCGAGCGCCTTGCGGATCGCTTCGACCGCCCGCGCCGGGCCGATGGAGAGCGCCATCACCCGCGCCCCGCCGCCGAGCGACTCCTTCAGCCGCACGGCCTCTTCGACGGCGACGGCGTCGTACTCGTTCATCCGCCAGGCCAGCCCAGTCTCGTCGAACCAGTTCCCGGCTGCGTTCGGCGTGAAATGCCCCTCCATATCGGGAACCTGTTTTATGCAGACAAGTATGTTCATGATGTCAGAAAATCACTCGAAATTCACGGAAATCTTCCAGTAAACCCGCGCCGGACAGGCGTAACCACAGACAACGTACAGAGCGCGTCTCGAACTGGCAACTGAAAACGGAGAGATTATTTCCCGAAAACCGCCGTTGTCAAAACATTGCCATGTCCTGTTTTTTCAAGAACTTTTATATAACTTTCACCGAGCGCTGGCTCATGATCAGTTAAACGATGAACAAACAAAACAAAGACAGCCATGAAAAAAATTATTCTCCCTCTGCTTGTCGCTGGCGTGTGCACCGCACCATCTCTGGCCCATGCGATGGGTAATCCGTACGTGAGCCTGTCAGGCGGTATCGGTTTGCTCAACAACTCGACCGTCGATGGAAACGATGACGCCATCGAGTATGACGCCGGCTACCTGATCAATGGCGCGGTCGGCTTGAAAAACGATAATGTTCGCATGGAAGCCGAGGTCGGTTACCACCGCAACAGTGTCGATTCGTCCTTCTATTATGGGCCAAACGGAGCGCATGTTTCGATGTGGACCTTTATGGCTAATGGCTATTACGACTTCGAGTTGACGAATGCCGACGTATCGCCTTACGTGATGGCCGGTCTCGGCGTGGCCGACGCATCGATCAGTGACGGCAACTGGGGGCCGGAATCGAGTTCGACGGAATTTGCCTGGCAGCTCGGCGCTGGCGTTGGCATCAAAACCTCCGCTAACACCATGGTTGACCTGGGGTATCGCTACCTCTCTCCATCCGATGCAGAATTTGATGGGGCAAAAGTCTCCCTCGCCAGCAGCAATTTCCTGGCGGGCATCAGGTACAACTTCTGATCCTTGCCGCTTTTCGCAGACACTTCATCGAGGCTCCGGCGACACCGGAGCCTTTTTTATCGGCCCGCTCAAAGCACGACAATTTCGTCGGATAATTCAGTCAGCCTCTCGCCGCCGTTTTCCGTTACCACGAAGGTGTTCTCGATGCCGATCGCTCCTTTGCCGGGAATGACGAATTTCGGCTCGACGGCCACCACCTGCCCGGCCTGCAACGGCATGGCGAAGCCTTGCGCCAGCACCGGGAGTTCGTCGAGTTCGAGGCCCACTCCGTGGCCAACGAAGCGCGACTGCTCGCCCGGCATTCCCATGAAGTTGCCGCCAAAGCCCGCGCTTTCGGCCATCGCGGCGGCCTGCCGGTAAACCTCCTCGCCAATCGCGCCCGGCACCATCGCCCGGCGCACGGCCTCCTGAATTTCAAGCGAGACGTCGAAGGCCCTCCGCAACTCGGCGTCGAGCGAGCCGATGACGAACATGCGGGTCATATCGACGATGTAACCGTTGAATACGCCGGCGAAATCGACCAGCACCGGCTCGTTCTCGCGGATCGCGTCAAGCGACGCGCCTTGCGGTGATGCGCTCGAAAGCCCCTGGCCCGTGACGGCTCCGTCGAAAAATCCGTAGCTCGCCGCGCCGCCCGACACCGCCATGCCGCCGAACAGCTCCTGATTGAACGCCCGCATCCGCACGTACCCTTCGTGCCCGATGCGGCGCAACCGGAACTCCACTTCGGCGGCCAGATCGACCTCGCGCATCCCCGCCTTCAGAAAATCCGGAACCTCCCGGAAGACCGACGCCAGCTTCCCGGCGCTGAAACGGAGCATTTCGATTTCGGCGGGCGACTTGACCGAGCGCAGCTCGCGCACGATCATGGTGACATCGACGAAACTGCGCCCCGGCAGCACCTTCGAGTACCACGAATATTGCGCCACCGGCACGGCGTCGAAGGTCATGCCAACCTTGTCGCCTTCACTGCCGAGAAGCCCCGAAAGCTCCTTGCTCGACGGAAAGGGGCGAATGTCGCCGATCAGCCCTTCAGCACGGGCGCGGACGAGGCTTTTGCGCACCAGCAGCACCGGCTCGCCCTTGGCGGGAACCCAGAGCGCCGAGTTCTGGCGAGTGCCGGTGAAGTAGAAAATATCGACAGGCATCAGGAGCAGCGCCGCCTGCACACCGCTTGCACCGAGACGCGCTTGCAGCCGCTCGATGCGCTCGCCGATTTCGGTTCGTTTCAGCATCATGAAGTGTTTTTACCGTTACGGATTTTCGAGGCTTCGGACGACGACTTCCGCGAGATCGAAGGCCTTGAGAGACTGATGGGCGTCCGAACGCTTGATGCCATCCTCGAACATACTCAGGCAGAAGGGGCAGGCGGCGATGAGCGTCGATGCGCCGGTTTTCCTCGCCATCCGCAAGCGCTCGTCAACGATCGGCGTCCCCATCCTCTCCTCTGCGAGGATGCGCCCGCCGCCCGCGCCGCAGCAAAAGGTTTCGCTGCCCGACCACTCCATTTCGGCGAGCCTGCCGCCCGCGGCTTCGACCACAACGCGCGGCGCTTCGACAATATCGCGGTACCGCGCGAGGTAGCAGGAGTCGTGATACGTGGCGCTGAAGGGCGCCGGATTCAGTTTGAGACGACCCTCACCAACGAGCCGACGGATGAAAGTAGAGTGGTGCTCGACCGGCAGATCGAATCCGAGTTCGCGGTAGTCCCGCGCGAGGGTGTTGAAGCAGTGCGGGCAGGCCGTGACGATGCGCCGCGCTCCGGAGGCGCGGATGGCGGCGATGTTGCTCTCGGCAACCATCCGGTAGAGATATTCGTTGCCGAGCTTCCGCGCCGGTTCGCCGCAGCACCGCTCCACCTTGCCGAGCACTGCGACGCTGACGCCCGCCGCCGCGCAAATTTTGATGAAGCTCTCGGCCACCTTGCTGTTGCGAGGATCGAACGAAGCGTAGCAGCCGGTGAAGTAGAGAATCTCCGTTTCGCTTTTTCCATCGGCGACGCTGACCGGCAACCCGTTGGCCCAGTCGCCCCGCGAAGCTCCGGAGAGGCCGAACGGGTTGCCGTTGATTTCGATGGCGTCGCAGGCGCGGCGGGCCTCGTCGCCGGGGAACTCGCCCGCCATGAGCACGAGGCTGCGGCGCATTTCGATGATCTTGCCGACGTGCTCAATGCTCGCCGGGCAAATCTCCTCGCAGGCTCCGCAGGTGGTGCACGACCAGAGCGCGTCGCGCGAAACCGCGTCGATCAGCCCGTTTTCCGATGCCGTTTCTGCCACATCCCCGATGTCGGCGATCACCTTCATCGGCGAGAGCGGTTTGCCGGTGAGCCAGGCCGGGCAGCGCTGCTGGCAGCGTCCGCACTTCGTGCAGGCATCGGCGTCGAAGAGGTCTTTCCAGAAGAGATCGCCGACCGCCGACGCGCCGAACCGCTCCGCGCTCTCGTCGTCGAGATCGACCGGCGCAAGCGTACCCTTCGGCTCGTCCGGCTCGAAAAAGCTGTTGCCGCTGGTGGTTGCGATGTGGCGCAGCTTCGTCCACGGGATGATGGCGATGAAGCCAAGCGCCAGCAGCATGTGCGCGAGCCACAGCGCCCGGTGCGCGACTCGCTGCGCCTGGTCGCTCATGCCCGCGAACAGCTCGGCGAAAAGGTAGCCGACCGGAGACCAGAGCGCCAGGCCGGGATTGTCGCGCAGTTCGGTTGCGGCCATGCGAAACCCTTCGACGATGAAGCCCGTCACGAGAATCGCCAGAAGCAGCAGATGAATGGTCGCGTCGCCGGGTGTGCGCTCCAGTCCCGGCGGACGGATAACGAAGCGCCGCGCCGCCAGTACGCCAAGCGCGACGAACGCTAACAGGCCGGCAAGGTCGAGCGTGAGCGAGTAGAGGCGGTAGAAGTCGCCCGAAAGCAGATTGAAGTTGAAAAAGGGGGTCAACAGATCGGCCTGCGCCATCACGAGCAGCGTTCCGGCGAAGAGCAGCAGGAAGGCCCAGAAGAAGATCGCATGCGGCACACCGCCCTCCGCGACCCGCGCGACCTTCCGCTGGCTGACGGTATCGGCGAGCAATCGCGACAGCCGCCGAAGCGGATGGTCGGTGCGGTCAAGCGGCTTGCCGCGCCGCCAGATGTCGCGCCGCCGCCGGAACCCGTGCGCCAGCGCGCCAACGGCGACGAGCGCGAGCAGGTACATGGCGGCGACCGCCGCGCTGCCGGTATTCCAGAAAATCTCGCGGGTTGCGCCCATCCTGCCTTTGAAGCGTTCGATAAAATTATTGCGTAGTCATGAACGGGACAAGCACATCCATGACTACGCAATATAGTGGTAAGGGGCATAAAACAGGAGGCTTGAGAACGGCAACATTGCGCCGACAGGATAACATGATCTACTCGTGCCGGAATATGGCCGCAACGCCCGATACGGTCGGCATCCTTTCCGGCGGAAGCACCAGCACCTCGCCACCTTTGCCAAGTACCGTAATGGCAAGGTCTTCCAACACATCATGCTCGTTGCCCGGCGTCATCTTGCTGAATGAGATGTCGCCAGCAGCAGCATCGATGCCGCCGGGATAGATTCTTTGCTGATCGAGAAGAAGCACTGAAACGTTTCCGGCCAAAGCAGCTTCCGTTATATAGAAAGGATTGTCTGAACCGAGGGCCTTGGAGAGCGCCTCTTCAAATCGCGCGAGGAGTCCATCGATCTTCCGTTGCCATTGAGGCTCAAGCACTTTCCACGCCAACTCGCGGAGCGCATCGGTTTCGAGCAATCGCGGATCGCCGGCGATTCCATCTTCAAGAAGATGCGGATTCCGACTAACTGACCTAAAAACACTCTGATGTTGCGGAAGAGCAGCCAAAATCAGCGGAAGGCCGGAAGGCTTCGAGTGACGTTCGGTAATCGCATGATCGACAGCCCTGAAAAAACGCTCCTCATCGAGTTCCTCTTCATCTTTTCTGGAGCTGTGACCATGCCGCATAAAGGAGCCTTGAGCAACCCCGCCATAAGAGGCAATGGTCATGTGTGGTGGCGTAATCTCCGTACCGAGTGCTTCGATCATCGTTTTTGGAACCTCTCGATCCATCTCGATTTCATCAAGACGATAGCGGTTGCCTTCAAAAAGATGCACCTCGGTTTTGGTCAACGCAAGCACCTGAAAGCGCTCGTTCATCTGATAAATCCTGATCAGCGGCTTGATGAAAAAAACATCCGAAACATACGCCTGTTCATTAACTGCTTGCTGTAATTTAAACACCTTGAAATAATCAGGAGACACGAAAATAGCCAGCCCTTCGAGCGTATGATTCCAGAAATCCTTCTCCTCCTGAAGCATCCGTAAACGCTCGATGAGAGGCGCGATCACCCTTTTTCCTACAGACTTCAGAGCGTCACTTTCAGCCTTGGAAACAAGATTCTTGAACCTGAGCGGGTCCTGAGCATTCTCGGGATAGCATCGGCTGGTCTGCATGTAGATCGAAATACACGGGGAGGTTTGAACCCTGAGAAGTTCTTCCGGTATAGGTGTCACTCTGTTCATCATGTTTCGCCTCCATGCTCCAAGTTCCGTTAAACCTTATTAATGTACTACTATTAACAAAGTACATATAATAAATATAGAACATTAAAAAGAGAAGGATAGTGCCGGAAAAAAGAAGATGAAATGGCGAATTATGAATGAAAAAAGCAGATGCGAAGTTGTCCGAGGTTGTTGCTGATAGTCGGGAGCCGGATGGGGTTATGGGCTAAAACGCAAAAAAGCCTGCTGGGTAGAGCAGGCTTTTTGTGCTGTGTAAAAACTCGGCGACGACCTACTCTCCCGCAAT
>NZ_VDCH01000013.1 GCF_006265165.1 Chlorobaculum thiosulfatiphilum | reverse complement strand
CTGCGGCAAACTCAACATGGCTATCGAATCATGACGGAACAGCAGAAGCCCTTACCCACGATATTCTGCGAAGAACCTATTTTTTTGAAGTGATTATAGTTCAACGAAGCCCGCAAACAGATTCTGCTACCGCGCAAGTTATGATAAAGCCTCAAATCACTGCTATAATAAACAGCCTTTATTCAGGAAGCAATCGTAGTGACGAAGAGTTACGAGTACCAGCAGGAGAGTGTGCTAATGGCCGCATGGCCAAGCAGGGCGTTATCGCTGGAAGCTTTGGTATAACCGATAACCTTCGTTAGATTTACACTTGGTTTATAGGTTATCTTATACCGTATCCGATGACTGCTCATGAGTGAACTTGAAACAGAAGAACGGGAAATCCTTGAAGCCTTCGAGGCGGGCGAACTGAAACGGGTGCCCGATGCCGATGAGCAAATGGCGCAGCATCGATTAGCTGCGGAAGTAAAAGTTGTCAAGCCGTTATCGGATTATCGCATTTATGTTGAAATCGAAGATGGGCGTCAGGGTGTTTTTGATATGAAGCCATACCTTGATCGCGGAGTTTTCCGGGAACTTAGGGATGAACATTATTTCAATCAGGTAGGTATTCTTTTCGGCGCTGTCACTTGGCCGCACGAACAGGATATTGCGCCAGAAACTCTCATTGAAGAGATAGTGCCGGTTGAAGCTAGGCATGATTCTGGAAATGATAAATCAGAATAAATATAATAAGACGAAGAAGATTAGATGAAATTACACGCAATTTCGGTATCTCAATATAGAAGCATTTCTTCCGCTAAACGAATTCGTTTGGGACGATCAACCGTTTTGATTGGCCCAAATAATGAAGGTAAATCGAATATTCTTCGTGGTTTGGTATTAGCCATGACAATTCTTACAAGAGATCGACAAAGATTTATGCTTGGTCGGCGTTATCGAACAATTAATAGTGCTCGTGGTTATAATTGGGAAAAGGATTATCCTATTAATCTTCAAAAAAAGTATCCTAATGGGGAGACTGAGATAATTTTAGAGTTTACGCTGGAAGACAAAGAGTACGATGAGTTTTATCAAGAGGTAAATAGTAGAATCACTGGCAATCTACCTATTAAAATAGGAATTGGAAAAAATGGAGTGACCGTTTCGTATCATAAGAAGGGAAAGGGTTCAGCTTCATTATCCAAGAAATCACCTAAAATTGCTGATTTTGTTTCTAGTCGGATTGAGTTTGAACATATTCCTGCCGTTAGAACAGCCCAATCCGCACAAGATATAGTATCAGACCTTGTTAATCGTGAATTATTAGGTATTGAAGATCATCCAGATTATCAAAATGCACTGAAAAAGATTGAAGAATTACAAAAACCTATTCTCGAAACCTTGTCAGTTAGTATTTACCAAACTTTAAAAAAATTTTTACCCCAAGTTAAAAAAGTCAAAATTGAATTACCTCAAGCAGAAAGAATGCAGGCATTTCGAAGAGGCACTGAAGTGTTGGTTGATGATGGAACTATGACACCATTGCAGTATAAAGGTGATGGAGTGCAAAGTTTAGCGGCATTAGGAATTATACGTCATGCATCAGATAGAACATCTGGTGGTAAGAAGTTCGTCATTGCCATAGAAGAACCAGAATCCCATCTTCATCCCAATGCAATTCATGAGTTAAAAGAAGTTATTGATAAGCTGAGCGAAAAACATCAAATTATAATCACATCTCATAATCCTCTTTTTGTTGATAGACGAGCCATATCAAATAATATTATTGTTAATGACCGTAAAGCTAAACCCGCAAAAAATGTTGAAGAAATAAGAAAAATACTTGGTGTTCGTGCTTCTGATAATTTGAGAAATGCAGAGATGGTGCTGGTTGTCGAAGGTGAAGATGATATTATTAGCTTAAAAGCAATTATTCAAGGATATTCTGAGTATTTGTCAAAAGCTATTGAAAATGGATCGCTTGCTTTTGACTCATTAAACGGAGGTACTAATTTATCTTACAAAATTAGTTTACTTCGCGATGCAATATGTTTATATCATGTGTTCGTTGATGATGATCGGTGTGGAAGGGAATCTTATAAAAAAGCAAAAGAAAGTGGCTTGCTTGAAGATGGTCAGATTAATCTCGCAAAAGCTTGTGGACGAAACGAAAGTGAAATTGAGGATTTATTTGCTGTAGATATTTATAAGGCATCAATTGAGAATAAGTATCATATCAATTTATCAATCCCGAAGTTTAGAGGAAAGAAAAAGTGGTCAGAGCGTCTAAAGGATGTATTCGATGCTCATGGGAAGCCTTGGGATGATTCCATAGAGAAAGATATAAAATATATGGTCGCAAAACAGGTCTCACTGAATCCCAAGGAAGCAACAAACGTTCAAGACAAACTTATTATTGAATCACTGATTAACGCTTTGGAGACCAGACTCAGAGAAAAAGAAAAAGCACAACAAGATGTTTCAGTGGACGGATAGGTAATAACATCTAAGTATTGCTGCCAAACATTCTTACAAAATCGATATTAAACCAAGATTTTACGCTTAGTGATTCGTGAGTCGGGTATCATCCGCCGGATTGCCAAGTTCCTCCACTCCTCGCCATCACAGGATCTGAGCCTCACCCCCAATCCTCCCAACTCAAACTTTCTCCCCCCATACTTTGTGAAATTTGTGCAAATTACTGGCTGGCGGGCCTGCCGGGTCTGCATTAACGTTGTCGTCTGTCGTACATTCAATCTCGTAAAAGTCAAGAGCGTCACCTACGGACTGGCGCTGCGCAATCAGATTATGGAGCATATTCTCGAACTCAAGGATCTGAAAACCTGGTACCGAACCGACAACGGTATCGCCAAGGCTGTCGATGGCGTCAGCTTTTCGCTCGAGCCGAACCGCATCATCGGCATCGTTGGCGAGTCGGGGTGCGGCAAGTCGGTGACGGCGCTCTCGATCATGCGGCTCGTGCCGATGCCGCCGGGCTACTTCGCCGGGGGCGACATTCTTTGGAAGGGGCGCAGTATCGTCAAGGCAAGCGAAGCCGAGATGCGCAAGATTCGGGGCAACGAGATCGCCATGATTTTTCAGGAGCCGATGAGCTCGCTCAATCCGGTCTTCACCTGCGGCGACCAGATCATGGAGCAGATCCTCAACCACCGCGATGTCAGCAAGTCGGAAGCGCGGCGGCAGGCGGTGGAGCTGCTGAACCTTGTCGGCATTCCGAATCCGTCGGAGCGCATCTCCTCCTATCCCCACGAGCTGTCGGGTGGAATGCGCCAGCGAGTGATGATCGCGATGGCGCTCTCCTGCGGCCCGGAGCTGCTCATCGCCGATGAGCCGACCACGGCGCTCGATGTGACCGTGCAGGCGCAGATTCTCGAACTCATCGGCAGGCTGCGCCAGGAGCGCGGCATGAGCGTGATGCTCATCACCCACGACTTCGGCGTCGTGGCCGAGCTGTGCGAGGAGGTGGTCGTGATGTACGCCTCGCGGATCGCCGAGAGCGGCGCGGTGCGGCACATTTTCGACAACCCGCTCCACCCCTACACGCAGGGGCTGCTCAAGTCGATTCCCCGCCTCGGCGCCAAAAAGGAGCGGCTGAACGTGATCGAGGGCAACGTGCCGAGCGCCACGCGCCTGCCGGATGGATGCCGCTTCGCCGGACGCTGCCCGCTGTCGGACGACCATTGCCGCAAGGAGCAGCCGCCCCTTCTCGAATATGAACCGGGCCATCGTGCGGCCTGCTGGAAAATCGCCTGAAATGAACACAATTGAACAAGCATGGCTGAAACCTCCATACTGATCGTCGAAGATGACCGGAACCTTGCCGGACTGTTGAAGTACAACCTCGAAAAGGCTGGCTACGCCTGCGTTCACGCGGCCACCGGCGAGGAGGCGCTCGAAGAGCTGAAACGTCATGCCGTCAGTCTGGTGCTGCTCGATATCATGCTGCCCGGCATCGACGGCTTCGAGGTGTGCCGCCGGATTCGCCAGGATGTGCAGTACAGCGACCTGCCCATCGTGATGCTGACGGCCAAGGGGGAGGAGATCGACAAGGTGTTCGGCTTCGAGCTTGGCATCGACGACTACGTGGTCAAGCCCTTCAGCCCCCGCGAGCTGAATCTCAGAATCCGCGCCATCCTCAAGCGCGACCGGCGCAACCGCAGCAACGTGCAGGAGGTGCTCCGTTCGGGAGGCATCGAAATCGACATCGGCCGCCACGCCGCCACGCTCGACGGACGCCCGCTGGTGCTGACCCTCATGGAGTTCAAGCTGCTGACGCTTCTCCTGAAACGCAAGGGGCAGGCGCAGACGCGCGAGGTGCTCCTGAGCGACGTTTGGGATGTGGACAAGAGCATCAACACCCGCACCATCGACACGCACGTCACCCGCCTCCGCGAAAAACTCGGCGACTCCGGACGCTTCATCAAAACCGTGCGCGGCCTTGGCTACAAGTTCGACGAAAACGGCGAGGAGTCCGGTGAAGGCTAAGCTCTCATTCAGACTCGGTCTGGTTTTCGGGCTGATCATTTTTTTTTCGCTTGCCTTCAGCTATGTCTATCAGGGGCGTCAGCTCCGCAAGGTGGTTTTACAGAATGTTCGCACCAGCCTTCTGCACGACCTTCGCCTCACCGCCGGAATGCTGGAGAGCCGCCCGCCGGGGTGGACGGATCCGGCGCTCCCCGACGAGTGGGCCGACCGGATCGGCAAGACGCTCGATGTTCGCGTCACGCTGATCGGCCCCGATGGCAAGGTCATCGGCGATTCCTACGTTCCGGTGGCGAAGCTGCCATCGCTCGAAAATCACGCTAACCGCGAGGAGGTCAGGGCAGCGCTCTCGGGCGGACTCGGCGAGGCGACGCGCTTCAGCGTCTCCATCCGCGAGAACATGCTCTACATGGCGATGCCGGTCGGCCAGCCCGCGCCCTGGGCGGCGATCCGGCTCGCCAAGCCGTTGCACGACATCGCCGCCGTCGAGGCGCAGATCGACCGGGGCATCGAGGGCGGCCTCTATTGGGCGCTCCTGCTCGCGTTGACGGCGGGCGCGCTCTCGGCGATGTTTCTCTCCCGCCCGCTCGTCCGCATCGCCAGCGCCGCCGACCGCTTCCTGCACGGCGAGACGGAGGTGAAGATTCCGGTCAGGCATGACGACGAGATCGGGCGTCTGGCGCGGGCGTTCAACTACCTTTCCGAAGAGATCGTGCGGCTGACCCGCAAGGAGGAGTGGCTGCGCGAGGTGCTGTCGAGCATTCGCGAGGCGATTGTCGTCACCAACGCGTCGGGCGAGATCGTGCTGGCCAACCCCGCCGCGTCGCGGCTCTTCATGATCGAGGCCGCCCGCAAGCGCTCGATTCCCGTGACCCATATCGAGGACGCGGCGATGCGCGAGCTGTTCGAGCGGGTACGCCGACGGCAGAGCGGCATCTTCAACGAAGAGCTGACGGCCATGACCTCGAAAGGGAAGCGTACGCTCAAGGTGACCGCCGTGCCGGTCATGAAAGGCTCGCAGTTCGACGGCACGGTGCTGGTTATCAACGACGTGACCCGTCTGCGCAATCTGGAGCGCACCCGCCGCGACTTCGTCTCCAGCGTGTCGCACGAGCTGCGCACCCCGCTGGCGAGCATCAGAGGCTATACCGAAACCCTGCTCGAAGGGGCGATCAACGATCCCGAAAACGCCACGGCGTTCCTGAACATCATCCTTCAGGAGAGCGAGCAGCTCACGACGCTGGTCAACGACGTGCTCGACCTGTCGCGCATCGAGTCGGGCAAAATCGTCTATACCTTCGAGGCTGTCGAGGTGAAGCCGCAGCTCGAAAAAACGGTGGCGCTGTTCGAGCGCGCCGCGTCGCGCAAAGGTGTCGCTATCGAGCTGATCGCGCCCGACGGCTTGCCACCGGTTCTGGCCGACAGGAGCTACTTCGACATTGTCATGCGCAACCTCATCGACAACGCCATCAAATATGTCGATGAAAACCGGGGCCGCGTCAGGGTCAGCGCCTACGCGAGCGGCGATAGTGTCAGCATCGAGGTTTCGGACAACGGCATCGGCATATCGCAGGCCGATCTCGACCGGATTTTCGAGCGCTTCTACCGCGTGGACAAGGCGCGTTCGCGCGAGCTTGGCGGCACGGGCCTCGGCCTGTCGATCGTCAAGCACATCGTGCTCGCGCACCGGGGCAAGGTTGAGGTGCGCTCCCGGATCAATCGCGGCTCGACCTTCACCGTCACGCTGCCCGCCGCCGGAGCCTGACGCGCCGGGCGCGGGTCACTTTTTCGGATAGTCCGCGATTTTTTTGTACATAACCCTACAGGCTATGCAAGAACGCGCCTCCACCTGAACCGCTAATCTCCAATCCTGCCGTCATGCTCGACTCTCTTCTTCGCTACATCGAATCCTTCAAAATCGACCACGCTATCGCCATGCCGCTGGCCACGCTGCTTGCCGTGCTCGCCGCCGTACTGCTCATCGCCGCCGTCGAGGTCATCACCAAAAAGGTGCTGCTGCGGTTCATCCACCGGTTCGCCAGCCGGACGGCAACCAACCTCGACGACCTCATGGTCAGCCATGGCGTGTTCGACTGGATCGCCCGGCTCGTGCCGCCGCTGCTGGCCTACCGGATGGCCGCGCCGGTTCTGAAGTTCTACCCCGCCGCGACGCCGCTGGTCAACGACAGCCTCGTGATTTACTTCGCCGTCGTGGTCATTCTCTTGGCGCTCTCCGTGCTCGATGTTCTCTACCAGTTCTATTCGGGCCATCCGGTCGGCAAAAAGCTCCCGATCAAAAGCATCATCCAGGTGTTCAAGACGGTTGTGCTCTCGATCGGCGTGGTGGTCGTCATTTCGCGGCTCATGGGGCAGTCGCCCGTGGTGTTCATCAGCGGTATCGGCGCGTTTACGGCGGTGCTGTTGCTTATTTTCAAGGACTCGATCCTCGGCCTGGTGGCGGGCATCCAGCTTTCGACCAACGACCTGGTGCGCATTGGCGACTGGATCACGATGCCCAAATACGGCGCGGATGGCGACGTGATCGATATTTCGCTGGTGACCGTCTCGGTGCAGAATTTCGACAAGACCATCGTGGTGCTGCCGGCCTACACGCTCATTTCGGAGGGGTTCAAGAACTGGCGGGGAATGCAGGAGTCCGGAGGGCGGCGCATCAAGCGCTCATTCAACATCGACATGCAGAGCATCCGGTTCCTCGACGGAGAACTCATGAAAAAAATCGAGAGCGTCCAGCTCCTGAAGCCCTACCTGCGGGAGCGCCTCGATGAGATCGCCAGCTACAACCGGGCGGTGGGAGTCGATGAACGCTCGCCGGTCAATGGCCGCCGCCTCACCAACCTCGGCACTTTTCGCGCCTATCTTCAGGCCTACGTTCACAGCCTGGCCAGAATCAATACCGGCATGACGATCATCATCCGTTATCTGCAACCGGACGCCTTCGGCTTGCCGTGCGAAATTTACTGCTTCACCAAAACGAAGGATTGGGCGGAATACGAAGGGGTGCAGTCGGATATTTTCGACCATGTTTTCGCCGTGCTGCCCTGCTTCGAGCTCAAGGCCTATCAGCTTCAGGGCGCGGTGGTTCCGCAGCCGCCAGCCGTCACAGCGTAAGCGACAGGTCGCGCTCCGGCCAGCGGCTCGCTTCAATGATCTGGCGATGCAGCGGAATCCGCACCGGCGGCATGTTGCCAGGGCTGTAGAAGCCCGCCTCGAACACCTCGTGGTTGATCGAGATGCGCTCGTGCGCCGCGACGACGCGGTAGGCTACCGCCATCAGCGAGCCGTACAGCTCCGATTCGAGATGCCATACTCCGATGAGCCGATCGATTTCGCCCTCCAGCGAGGTCTCCTCGAACAGCTCCCGCAGGCACCCCTCTTCGGGCCGCTCGCCCGCTTCGAGAAACCCGCCGGGCAACGCCCACTCGTTGAAGGCCGGTTCATGCGCCCGCCGGATGACGAGCAGCTCGTTGTTCCGGTTGACCGTCAGGGCGACGGCGACCGGCAGGGGATTGACGTAGTGCACCCATCCGCACAGCGGACAGCTCATCCGGTCGCGGCCATCGATGAACGTTTCATTCAAAGGGGTGGTGCAATGCGGACAAAAAGCAAAAGGCTTCATACCGGAAATACTTGGTATCGGTTTCGTTTCAAAATGGAGGCGCAATGCCGCCGATCGGTTTCATGCGAAAAAAACGGGGGCTGTGCTCAAATAATTTCTGAAGATGCGCATTCCCGCTCTGGCGCAATGACAAATCCCGGAAACTTTTTGCGGGCGGATATGAGTTCCGGATGCTGAAAACTCAATGAAAATGTAATTATAAATTACCACTCATGGCACTATTGCAGGCAGGCCAGAAAGCTCCGGAGTTTACCGCCAGAGACCAGGATGGCAAGGAGGTTTCCCTCCGTGATTATCTCGGAAAGAGGGTCGTGCTCTACTTCTATCCCAAGGACGATACGTCAGGTTGCACCAGGGAGGCTTGCGCTTTTCGTGACAATTTTCCTAATTTTAAAGAGATAGATGCCGTAGTGCTTGGCGTGAGCGTCGATGGGCAGAAAGCCCACCGAAAATTCGCCGACAAGTATGAGCTGCCCTTCACGCTTCTGGTCGATGACGAGAAAAAAATCGTCGAAGCCTATGGAGTCTGGGGACTCAAAAAGTTCATGGGCAAGGAGTACATGGGCACGAACCGGGTCACCTATCTGATCGACGAAGAGGGCAATATCGAGAAGGTGTGGCCCAAAGTCAAACCCGAAACGCACGCCGCCGAAGTTCTCGAATGGTTGCAGCAAAAAACGTGACACATGACAAACGAATTTGAAATACTCAAGTCGGGCAAGCTCCTGCTGGCCTCGGCAAATCTCCTTGAGTCCAATTTCAAGCGGACGGTGCTGCTCATATGCGAGCACAACGATGAGGGGTCGATCGGTTTCATTCTGAACAAGCCGATGGAGTTCAAGGTGTGCGAAGCCATCAGCGGATTCGACGAAATCGACGAGCCGCTGCATATGGGCGGGCCGGTGCAGGTCGATACGGTGCATTTCCTGCACACGCGGGGCGACGTGGTCGATGCCGCCGTCGAGGTGGTTGCCGGCCTTTTCTGGGGCGGCGACAAGGAGCAGCTCAGCTACCTCATCAACACCGGCGTCATCAAGCCGTCCGAAGTCCGCTTCTTTCTCGGCTATGCCGGATGGAGCGCGGGGCAGCTCGAAGAGGAGTTCGAAGAGGGGGCGTGGTACACCGCCGACGCATCGAGCGAGCTGATATTCACCGACGAATACGAACGGATGTGGAGCCGCACCGTGCGCTCCAAAGGCGGCGAGTACTGCTATGTCGCCAATTCACCGGAGCTTCCGGGAATGAACTGATCTTTCGATTTCGATGCGCCAAACAGCTCACTTGACATATTTCTGCTTCAATCGTTCATTCGAAATCAAAACCATGCTTCCCGGAACTGTTCTGCCGGCAGGGATGTTGTCAATGTCGGGAGAAAGTGGTATCTACTCCTGATCACAATTGTTCTTTGACTTACTGGGGATGACAGGCTATCGACAGGATAGGTGTGAGATGTCGTTGCACTCCGAGTTTCAGCATGGACGGACTCGTTAAAGAAGTCTATGTACCAAATAGATGCAGACGATTATTCGTATGCAATGGCTGCCTGATTAACAAAAGTTAACACAGACGCCATCGTCCAGCGGTGAATGCGCTTACTCTGAAGGCGCTGGATGGCATAACCCGCGCTTGAGCCTACGGGTTCGCGCAAGTAAGCTTCATACGTTCAGGCCCACTGGGGCGTATGAATATTTGTGAGGGATAAGGGGACGAACGCTGCTGGCGGTGTAATCGTACCACGAAAACTTAATTACCAGAGATGAGTGTGGTGACTGCATCAAGCAGTGTTCTGGACGCGGGTTCAAGTCCCGCCATCTCCACGAAAGCGACAAATAAGGCAGGTCCGTCAGTACGAGGGCTTGCCTTTTTTTTGTGCCTGCACGTACCTCTTTTGCGATAAGTCCAATCAGTCGGATCTGACCGATCTGGTGAAAAAATCTCGATCTGGCGAAAAATCTACCGCACCTCCCGCCGGTTGCGCGAGCGCTGTTTTGTGTCGCTGAAGAGCGCGTCAGCGCTTAAGCGGGCCGGGTTAATTCATTGAAAATCGATACCTTGAGGAAAGCACTCACTCAATTCAGCCTCGGAGACGAGTCATGAAGCCATCCAGACTTTTCGTATCGGTACTGTCGTGCGGCATCGCCCTGTTCACGTTTAACGGCGCGGCACAGGCTCGGCTCATGTATGAGCCGCTTCAAAACAAAGCACCGCTGAAGATTTATCAGTACCCGAAGGTCAAGCTCTGCGCCGACCTTACAGCCAATCTCACCGTCACGAAAAGTGACACCGGCAGGGTAACCATTACCGGCACGGTGACAAATGCGGGCAAAGCTCATTGCAAGACAGCCTCCGTGGCTGAGCTGATCATGAATCTGAGCTATGCTCCACAGTATTCCTACGCCAAAACCGGCGTTTCGGACATACTCATTTCACGGTCGTTCAACGATCTCAAGGCAGGCGATTCGATACAGGTCAATGCCGTTTATCAGATTCCGGACTTTGGAGGCTGGTCTTCGGCCACTGTGCAAGGCAATGCCAAACGCCTCTTCACCCTGCGCGTCATCAGGCAGGACGGAGCGCCCTACAGGCAGGACGAAGATTGCGACATAGAGAACAATGTCGCGGATGCCGTGGTTTTCTATCAGGACATGACACACTGACAGATACCGCGTCCTGATTCAGGTTGTCCGATCAAGGTTGTATTTTTTTACAGCAATGCGCGACGTCAGCGCCATGCTGACGAACTTGTCTTCAGTTCGTTTCGTAGTATCTGAAGCCGGAAAAGTCACCGGTTCTCGGCCTTCCCCACGCAAAGAGCCGTCACTCCGGAGGTTTTTGATGAAAATTATGAGAAATTTCTCTCCCTGGCGAACTTTTAAAATTAAAGCCACGTTTATTATTGAATCGTGACTGTATAGTATAGCATCGTTTTCCCCCCCCTTTTTTTCTTATCTCGCTGATTACTACTGCAATCACCAAGTGTAGTAACCCGTAGTACTTGGTAGTACCCTCAGACTTCATTTAGCCTGTGAATCTTTGTGCGGCGCGCAAATATTGCGTATCGCCCAGGGATGATTTTATCAATTGCCAAAGGACATGCTATGCCTGATAACAGTAGAGACCCTCTTGACTTGCTGGATCAAATGTACACCGTTGCGTACTGGATGACTGGTTCATTGAGAAAAACAAACAATCTTGTTTTTAAAACCTATCAACTGGTGGACTCTGAAACCACTGAAGTGCAGTTGTTTAAAACATTCAGAAAAGTGTTTTACGAGCACCTGTGTTTCGGTATGACCTTTTTGGTGTCGCATCAGGATTTCGAAAACGAAGAAAGCGCGGAGTCTGGAAAAATCAAACAGGAAATCGATGGCCGGTTTGCTGTTTTGCTGGCGGAGGTCTGCAAGCTGAAACATCAGGCGATATCGAAAATCCTGGATCAGCCGGTTGAACAGATTCGCTTGTTGCTGACCTCGAAGCGAAAATCGATGCTTTCAGGATTGCTCAATCTCGCGCTCGTCTGTTATATGTGATCACGTTCAGCTAATTTCCGCGTGTAAAATTCTTATTGACAAGATGCATTGAGCAATGAATGACTTCGAGGCATTGAGCAAGATGGCATGGTCGCAATATGGCCATCAGCAGGGTTTGATCGATATCCAGGTTGAAGGCGATCCAGGAGTCGGTCTCAGGTACAGATTTGCCGATTCGGACTGCGCCGGTCAGTTTATGAGATTGAGGCAGCTTCACAACAGTTACGAACCATTATTCGCCAACGCCCTCAGGCACGAAGGCAATGACGTCGTGGAGGTATGGGGAGAGCTGACAGGATACAGGGGTTCATTGTGGTAGGCGGCGGCGCCGTTCGTGTCGTGTCAATGGCATGGCTGTATTATAATAACTGGGGGCTGGGTGGCGCCTGGGGCGCTGGTGGGGTATGCCCTATGTTGTGGGCCGCTGTTTTGGTGCTCTTGGTCATCATCATCTTTCTGGTGGTGGTATTGATCAATCGTGGAGTGCTCGCCGGAAAGGCAAGGCGTGAACTCGCCTCATCTCCGGCGATGCAGATTCTTGATGAACGCTATGCAAAAGGGGAGATCGATAAACAACAATACGAGCAGATGAAGGAAGATATCCGGTAACACACCGGCGCGGCGGCCGTTACGTCGCCTGTGTCAGGCTATGGAACAAGAACTCAAGGGGATGTTTTGACATGCAGCGCAAGATGAAAGGAGGTTGATCATGATGTGGATTCCATTGCTCATTGTACTGGCATTGCTTGCCATGATTTTCAACAGAAATTTTTTTGACGGTCGTTTTTTTCCCGGAGGAAACGATTCCCGACCCGAAGTCCGTGATCCGTTGACGATACTGAAGGAGCGTTATGCAAGAGGCGAAATAGAAAAGGATGAATATGAAGAGAAGAAAAGAGATATTGAGCGATGAACGGACATAAACGCGCTACGGGTGGCCAGGCAGGTTCGCCCGTAGCGCAGAAACCGGAATGCGCAATCAGTTTTTAGCGGCGCCCTCAATTCTTCCCCACCTTCCAGTCATACATATTCCCCAACGTCGCCAGCAGGCTCAGGCGGACGTTTTCGACCCGTTTGTTGAATCCCTCCAGTTCGTCGTAGTAGTACAGAAAGGTTCGCGGCTGTTCATTGGCGAGAATCTGCTGGTACTCTTTCCAGAGCTTGAGTTGCTCCGTTTTCGGCAGCGGGCCGGTCAGTTGTGAGACCACTTTGTCCAATCGGGCGTTCTGGAATGCGCTGGAGTTGAAGGGTTTTTTCTCGAAATCCGATCCCCAGATGACGAGCTGGAAGGGCAGCGTTTCGGCGGCCAGGCCGGAGAGGGCGGCGTCGTAGCGGTACTCGTTCTGGTTTTTGTTGAACATGAGCGCTTCGTCGAACTTCAGCTTGCAGTCGATGCCGATTTCGCGGAGGTTCTGCTGGATGATGGTGGCGGCGTAGTTGCGTCTCGGATTGCCGGTGGGCGCGGCGAGTTCGAACGAAAATCGCAGGCCGTTTTTCTGCAAAATGCCGTCCGGCCCCGGCGTCCAGCCAGCCTCTTTGAGCAGGGCGAGCGCCTTGTCGGGGTCAAACGCATAAGCGGGCAGCGACTGGTCGATGATCGAGGTGTAGGCGGGCGAGAGCGTGGTGTTGACGATGGTGGCGTGCTCCGGCCCCATGAAGCCGTCGATGATCGCCTGCCGGTCGATGGCGAGGGTCATCGCCTGTCGCACGCGCCGGTCGCCGAAGAGGCGGTTCGGCGCGATCTTCTTGCCGTTGCGCCACGCCTCGCCGTCGATGTTCAGCCACACGACGCTGTCGAAATAGCGGTCGGCCACCGGGATGATCGCAATGTCTGGGTTGCTCTTCGCCATCTCCGCGGCGTCTTTCGGATTGATGCCGCCCGCCGAAATCAGCGCGTCGATCTGTCCGGACTTGAGCATCGCCAGGCGCGTCGTGTACTCCGGCACCACCATGAAGGTCACGGAAGGCGTCGCCGCCGGATGCGGCAGCACCGAGGTTGGGCTTGAGGCGAGCGTCACCTTCGACTGGCGCTGCCACTCCTTGAGCCTGAAGGGGCCGGTGCCCATGACCGGCAGGGTGGCCGCCCGTTGGCGAATCTCGGCGGCGGGGATCGGGCGGAAGATGTGTTCGGCGACCGGCATCAGGTCGTTGAAGTGGTCGAGCGCGATGCTCTCCGACATCGGCTTGTTGAAATGCAGCACCAGCGTTTTGCTGTCCGGCGTCTCGACGGCGTGGTCGAAATCGACGGAGCCGTCGGGCTTGAGCAACAGGTCGTTGAGATAGTCCTGCCGGCTGCTCGCCACCGCCGGGTCGGCGTAGAGGCGGTACGAAAAGCTGAAATCCTTCGAGGTGAGCGGCTTGCCATCTTCCCAGACTGCATCGCGTTTCAGGTGGAAGGTGACGCTCCGTCCGTCCGGCGTAAATTCCCAGCTTTCGGCGGCGTTTGGCTGGTACGAAATTGCGCCGCTCTTCTCGTCGAACGACGGCCGGACGAGCGAGGGATAGATCATCGTGCACACTTCGCGGGCGAGCGACATCTGGATGAGCAGCGGGTTGAGGTGGTCGAAGTCGGCGTTGACGGCGATGACGATGGTGTCGGGCCGGGATTTCTGCGATTTCTGGCCGCAGCCTGCGAACAGCGTCACGAGCAGCAAGGCGGTGATGGCGAAGAGAGATTTGCGCATGGCGAATTTTTCTGGTGATTCCGATTGAGCGGTAAGCCTTCAGGCGCGGGCCGGGAAGACGCTGGTGAAGCGTTCCACGCCAAGCGCCGTCGGGAGCAGGAAGCCCTCGCCGTACATCGCGCCGATCTGCTCGCCGAGCGCTCTGGCGCGGGCTTCGAGGCCCGGCAGGAACTCCTTGCGGTTAATCATGGTCTCCGGCTCGTCGCTGTTCTCCTTGCGGTGGAACTGTGTGCCGAACGCCTCGACGCCGCCTCTCGAACGCTCGAAGGTCGCCGAAACATCCACGATGATGTCGGGGTCGAGCTGTTTGAACTGGATGTAGTAGAGCAGGTGGCGCGGACGGTGCGCGGCTTGCGGCAGGTCTCCGTCGAAGGTCTCGATCTTGCGCAGACCGGCGTAGTAGCAGGCGTCATAAACGAGGCGCGAGGCTTTCATGTGGTCGGGATGGCGCTCGTCCGGCGGGTTGCAGATGACCGTTTCGGGCTGGTATTTGCGGACGATGCGGATCACTTCGCGCAAGTTCTCTTTGGTATAGAATAGCTCCGAATCGCCGAGATCGAGCTGCTCCCGCGCCGCGTAGCCCATGCGTTCGGTGGCGAGCGCGGCCTCCATGCGGCGGGTTTCGGCGGTGCCGAGCGTACCCATTTCGCCGCCGGTCAGGTCGCAGACGGCCACCCGCTGACCTTCATCCATGATTTTCAGCAGCGTCGCCCCGCAGGCAAGTTCGACATCGTCGGGATGAGCGCCGAAAGCGAGGGCGTAAACCGGTTGAGTGGGTGCGGTCAAGGTCATGATTTCATATATTGGGCGACACGTTTTTCAGGCCGCCAACTCTTTCAAGCAACTTCAGCACTATTCGATGATCAAGGTAAAAATAGTTCGACTCAATCAAAAGGCGATCCTGCCGGTCTATGCCACCGCCCATGCCGCCGGAATGGATGTTTCGGCGTGTCTCGACGCGCCCGTGACCGTCGCGCCCGCCGCGTCGGCGCTCATTCCGACCGGCATCGCCATCGAGCTGCCCGAGGGGCACGAGGCGCAGCTTCGCCCGAGGAGCGGGCTGGCGCTGCGCCACCTCATTTCGCTGCCCAACTCGCCCGCGACCATCGACGCCGACTATCGCGGCGAAGTTGGCGTCATTCTCATCAATCACGGGCGAGAGCCGTTTACGGTCAACCACGGCGACCGCATTGCGCAAATGGTGGTGGCGAAGGTCGATCACGTGGTGTTCGAGGAGGTCGAAGAGCTTTCCGGCACGGCGAGAGGCGAGGGCGGTTTCGGCCACACCGGAGTTCAGGCGAAGGCGGGTGACTGATCCGACCGATCCATTCAATTCTCTTCTCCCGCGCTGGGCTAAAAAAAACAGGGCGAGGTTGAAACCCGCCCTGTTGTAAAATCGAAAGCCTGCGATTACGCTTTCGGCTCGCTTTCCGGGGCTGGCTGGGGCGCCGGTTTGGCTTCCGAAGAGCGCACCATGGGAATCTGCTGCACCAGTTTTCTCTTCTCTTCGCCGCCGCCCATGAAGACGGGGGGCATGCCCTGCGAAAAGATGCTGCCCGCAAGCTGGTTGATGCCCGAGCTGACGTTGTCGAACAGGTTCTTCACCTGATCGGTGTTGACCGTCGAGTTCAGGTTCGAGATCATACCCGTCCAGAATTTGCCAAGCTCGTTGAACGAGTTCTGGATGGTTTCCGATTTCAGGGTGTTGGTCACGCCTTCGATGAGCTGGCCCGAGACCGAATTGACGTTGTCGATGATCCCCTTGACCTGATCGGAATTGATGGTCGTCGAAACCCCTTCGATAATCTGACCGGTGGCGGTGCTGACGTTATTGATGATGCCCTTGACCGCGTCGGAGTTGACCGTGGCGGTGACCCCTTCGACGATCTGGCCGGTGGCGGTGCTGACGTTGCTCAGCATTCCCTGAACGGTCTCGATGGTCGAGTCGATGAGAATGCCCATGTTGCCGATGAGGTGGGCCATATCGCCGTTGCCGACGTTGCTCTCCTGCGCTCCGGCAGCCGGTTTAGGCGCTCCGGCGGCGAGCTTGTTGGTTTCTTCGATAGCCATGATGGTGTAGTTTGAAGAGAATTGCGTAGATGGTTGTCCTTGCGGAGCCGTGCTCCTGATGGAAGTTTTATGCAATAAATATAAATATAAATTATCGAAATCTCGTCTTTCGAGAGGCGATGGAAAGATGGGGATTTACGTCGAGGAGCGGACGGTCAGTTGACCGAGTTCCGGTAAAATCTCAGCATCTCCTCCTGGCTGAAGCCGAGCGCGTACATCAGGTGGATCGCGCCGAAGATGGCTTGCAGGCGGATTGCGCCGTTGGCGTGATATTTCCGCGCCGAGGTGATGACCGTCGAGTCGAGGATATGGAATCCGGCGTGGTGCTGAATTCGCTCGATGATCTCGATATCCTCCATGATCCGCAAGCGCTCGTCGAACCCGCCGATGCGCTCGAACAACTCGCGCGTGATGAAGAGGGACTGATCGCCGCCCCGGCAGACCGGAAGCGGGAATTGCGTGAACCAGCCGTAGAACTGCATGAGCCAGTCGGGGTCGTCGAAGCTCATGCGGAAGCATCCGGCCTTCGCGCCGCGCTCGATGGCGGCGCGGATGTCGTCGCGGAAGGTGGGCGGCGGCGTGGTGTCGGCGTGAAGAAAATACAGCACCGTGCCTGATGCAATTTTCGCTCCGGCGTTCATCTGCACGGCTCGTCCTTTTTCGGATCGGCAAACGGTAACGGGAAACGTTTGGGCGATCACTTCGGTGCGGTCGTCGCCCGAGACGCTGACGATGATTTCCGTGTCGCCGCGCCCCGCCGTCAACCGGAGCAGTGTTTCGAGCGTACGGGCGATTCCGGCCTCCTCGTTCCAGGCCGGGGTGACGATGCTCAGTCGTATTCCGGAGTCCATAAGCCGCTGGCTTTGAGGTCGTCGAAGGTGTCGATGTCGGAGAGCGCCGGGAGCAGGTCGCACGTCCTCGCGTGGTCGCGGATGATGCGGAGCGAGTCGTTCAGCACACTCGACGTGCTCCATGTCCGGTTCAGGAAAAGCTCCGGAAATGAGCGTTTCATGGCGGAGAGATAAAAGCCGCCGTCCCGCGCCGGGCCGAGCGCCACGTCGCAGGCGTCGAGCTTCCGGAAGGCGAGATCGAGGATGAAGGGGGTGATTTCGGGGCAGTCGGTGCCGATGAGCGCGACGCGGCTGAAGCCGACGGAGAAGCCTTTGACGAAGGCGCGGTGCATCCGCTCGCCGAGGTCGCGCCCCTGCTGGAGCCACGCCTCCGCGCCGCCCGTCAGCAAGAGATCGGTTTCGGGAATGAAGTCGGCGTAGCTGACGACTTTCGCGGCATTGACGGTCTCGGTCGCCTGTCTGGTGATCTCGCGGAGATGCTCATAAATGCGCAGTGCCTCGGCATCGCCAATCGATGCGGCGAGCCTCGTCTTGACCTGTCCGGCGACGGGGTTCTTCGAGAAGACGATGAGCAATTTGTCGTTCCGGCGATTCATGAGAGGTTATCGATGTTGGCGCTGGAAACGGATTCCCGTAGGGGCAACCCTCACGGTTGCCTTTCTCATGCGATGGTGTTGCGATGTGTCGTGAAGGCAGGACGGCCACAAGAGCCGTCCCTACAAGATATTTACAAGAACAAAAAGAATTGCCGGTCGCCCACGATGTCTTTTTGTCACCTTCCCAGCCGCTGGTGCAGCTTTTCGGCGACTTGCCTGCCGCTGAGGGCCGCGCCCTCCATCGAGGCCAGGTAGTGCTGGTCGGTGTAGTCGCCCGCGAGGAAAAAGTTGCGGACGGGGCTGACCTGGTCGGGCCGGTACTGGTCCACGTCCGGCACGGCTTTATAGACCGATTCGGGAATCTTGACGATGGTTGACTTGATCAGCCTGGCGCCTCGCGACTTCGGGAAGCGGTCGTGAATTTCCTTCATCACCAGCTCCGTGATGACGTCGTTCGGCAGGCTCATGAGCTGATGCGCCGGGGCGAGCACGAGGCTCATCACGCTGCCGCCGGTCGCCGTGCCCATGCCCGCCTGAAAGTCGTCGGGGCAGGTGATCGAGACGTCCGCGAAGGTGGCGAAGGTGGTTCCCTGCGAGAACATCAGGTTGTCGGTGTCGGTAATTTTCCGGTCGAACCAGAGCTGGCAGTTGGCCACCGGGCTGCCGACGAACTGGTGCAGGTTGCGGAAGTAGTCGTGCTGAAGCCACTCGTTCGGCACGATCTTCTTGACGCTGTGCACCGGCAGCGCCGAAATATAGGCGTCGGCCTCGATCGTGTGGCCGTCCCTGAGCACGGCGCGCTTGATGGTCTGGTCGTCGTTCAGCTCGAAGCGTGACAGGCGCGCGTCGATGAAGATGCGGCCGCCCTTGCTCTGGATGTACTGCCGCATCGGCTCGATCATCGAGTCGCCGGGATTTTTACGGAAGAAGGCGAATTTCGTGGCGGCGTAGTTCGTGCCGAAATATTTGAAGATCGTGATCATCGGGCGGGCGCTGATGACGTTCGGCTCGATGAAGTTCATGGCCAGCGCGATGGCCTTCCAGAGCTTCTGGAGCGAGTGCTCCGAAGCGCCGTGCAGCCGGTGCCACTCGGAGTAGGTCATATGATCCTGGCTGCGGAAGTACTCCTCGTTTCCGGCCAGCGCGGGCCAGAGGCCCTTGATGAGCGAAATCTTGTCCCACATGGTGAGGAAGTCCGCCTGCAGGCCGCCGACCACCTCGGCCCACGGGCTGGGCAGGTTGGCTTTTTTGAAGAACGACTGCTTGCCGTCCGGTTCGGCGTAGATGAGCGAGTGCTCCTTCCAGAGGTAGTTGTCGCCCGCGCCGACTTTTTTCAGATACTCCTGGAGCTGGGCGTAACCACCGAAAACGATGTGCAATCCGGACTCTATCGAATCACCGTCATTGTCTTTCCAGACCGATACTTTTCCGCCGAGCACCTTGCGTTTTTCGTACAGCTCGACGGTATAACCGCGATCGACCAGTTCGATGGCCGCGCTGAGACCGGCGACACCGGCTCCGAATATGGCTACTTTCAACGTTGCTTGGATGGCTTGAGGTTGGAGATGCTGAAAAATAATGCAGAATATAAGGAATTGGCGCTCTTTCACGAAAGGGTGCTAAAACCGCAGGGCCTTTCTGCCGGAGGTTCACGAAGGATCGTTCTCCTTCTCCTCTTCCTCTTTGTTTTCCGGTTTTTTTTCTGGCTCCTCTTCCTTGAATTTCTGGAGCATCCTGTCAACCTCGTCGAAAAAACGGAAGCCCAGGTTGAGCGACTCTTTTACCACGAAACGCAGGTCATGGCACACGGGTCGACCATCTCTCTCTGGCTGCCGGATCGATCGGTCAGAGGGATTCGGCGCGTCGTTTTCATCAGCGGAGAACTTTCTGGACAACTCTTTCATGACGGTAACTCAGTCGATAAAGGTGATGGGCCTCTCCCGGCTGACTCCGGGAGGGCGCTCCGGTGGCCGTTTCACGCAGAGAAAGCAGTTGAGAGACATGGATTATTAACTTACATTCTTGTCTGTAAATAACAAGATTTTTATTCAGCGATTATGATTGGTTGTTGAGGTTGAATCCTAAAATTTTAAGGGAAAGTGGCGATTAAAACCATCATTATTTAGAATAAGCTTGTTTATTTCTTAGATTTCATTAATTTCCTACAAAATCGAAGATTCTGCTTATGTCCGGACACCTTGACCTCATAGACCTGAAGATCATCGAATCCCTTGGCGGCAACGGACGGGTACGTCTGAGCGAGCTGGCCGAGGTCGTCGGCCTGTCGATTCCTTCGGTCAGCGAGCGTCTCGACAAGCTTCAGAAGAACGGTATTATCAAGGGGTTCACGATGGAAGTCGATGAGCGTCAGCTCGGCTTCGACATCCAGGCTTTCGTGCGCGTCCGCGTCGATTCTTCGAAGCACTACAAGTCGTTTATGGAGCATGTCATGAAGGAGGAGGAGATCATGGAGTGCTACTCCGTCACCGGCGAGGGTTCGCATATCCTCAAGGTCATGACGCACAACACGGCTTCGCTCGAACGTTTCCTGTCGCGCATCCAGAGCTGGCCGGGAGTGCTCGGCACCAACACGAGCTTCGTTCTTTCGCAATTGAAGAAAAACAACAGAATATGCGCCGAGATCGTGCGCAACAACCTGCAAGACAGGCAGGTGCTGATTACCTTCGATGAAAAGAAATCGAGAAAATAGCATACCATCACATTTGCGTTTATCAAATCACGTTTAAATCAATGTTTAAAGGAGGATCTCTTGAGTAACGAGAGCAAAAAAACAGTGGCGTCCTACTACGGCGCATTGACCTTCGGCACTGAAGCCATGAAAGACAGGCTTCCCAAAGAGGTGTTCAAGGCGTTGCAGGAGACGATCAAGGCCGGAAAGAAGCTTCCCGCCGACATCGCCGGCGTCGTCGCTCACGGCATGAAGGAGTGGGCGATGGAGCATGGCGCCACCCACTATACCCACTGGTTCCAGCCGATGACCGGCACCACCGCCGAAAAGCATGACGCTTTCCTGACCATCGAAAGGGATGGCACCGTCATCGAGCGTTTCTCGGGCGAGCAGCTCATCCAGGGCGAGCCTGACGCATCGAGCTTCCCGTCGGGCGGCATGCGTTCGACCTTCGAGGCTCGCGGCTACACCGCATGGGATCCCTCCAGCCCGGCATTTCTCATGAAGGGCGGCAAGAGCATGACCCTCTGCATTCCGACCGTCTTCATCTCCTACCACGGCGAGGCGCTCGACGAAAAGACCCCGCTTTTGCGTTCGATGGACGCGGTCAGCAAGGCGGCTATCCGCCTGCTCGACACGCTCGGCATCAAGGACGTGCAGCGCGTGATCACCAATGCCGGTCCGGAACAGGAGTACTTCCTGATCGACAAGAAATTCTATACGCAGCGCCCTGACCTTGTTATGACCGGCCGCACCCTGCTTGGCGCTCTGCCGCCGAAGGGCCAGCAGCTCGAAGACCACTACTTCGGCTCGATTCCTGATCGTGTGCTCGAGTTCATGCAGGAGATTGAAGAGGAGCTGTTCCTGCTCGGCATTCCGGCCAAGACCCGTCACAACGAGGTGGCTCCGCACCAGTTCGAACTCGCCCCGATCTTCGAGCAGGCCAACATCGCCTCCGACCACAACCTGCTCATCATGGAGGTCATGCGCAAGGTGGCCGACAAAAAGGGCTTCGCCATGCTGCTGTTCGAAAAGCCCTTCGCAGGCATCAACGGCTCCGGCAAGCACAACAACTGGTCGATCGGCATCGACGGCGGCATGAACCTCCTCGATCCCGGTGACACTCCCGAGTCGAACATCAGCTTCCTCGTCTTCCTCGTCGCCGTGCTCAAGGGTGTGCTGAAACGCTCCGCGATTCTGCGCGCTTCGGTCGCCAGCATCGGCAACGACCACCGTCTCGGCGCCAACGAGGCTCCGCCGGCCGTCGTCACCGTCTTCCTCGGCGACCTGCTCGAGCGTGTGCTCGACGCCATCGAGAGCGGCAAGGTCGATCTGAAGACCGAAAAGAAGATTCTCGATCTCGGTCTCAGCCACGTGCCGTTGCTCAACAAGGATTACACTGACCGTAACCGCACCTCGCCGTTCGCCTTCACCGGCAACAAGTTCGAGTTCCGCGCCGTCGGCTCCAGCCAGCCGATCTCGGTGCCGAACACGGTGCTCAACACCCTCATGGCCGAAGCGGTCGATGACCTGAATGCTGAAATCGTCGCCAAGATCGACGCGGGAATGTCGAAGGAGGACGCTATTCTGCTTGCTGTCCGCGAAGGCATCACGGCCACGAAGGCCGTGCGCTACCCCGGCGACAACTACAGCGAAGATCTTCAGAGGGCTGCTGCCGAGCGTGGTCTGCCGAACATGAAGAACACCCCGGAATCGGTTCGCGCCTGGACCGACAAGGACACCATCGCCATGTTCGTCAAGTACGGCGTACTGACCGCCGAGGAGATCGACTCCCGCTACAATGTCCGCATCGAGCGCTACGTCAAGGGCATCGACATCGAAGCCCGTACGCTCTTGCTCATGGTCAAGACCATGGTCATTCCGGACGCTTCGGAGTACCAGGGCGACCTGGCCAGCTCGTTCAACAACCTCGTGGCCGCCGCCGACTCCATCGGTCTGTCCGAGGGAGCCTTCATGAGCCAGGCCGGTCATCTCAAAACGCTCGCCGAAGACCTTTCGAAGCTGATCGATCTGACCGCCATTCTCGAAGCGACCATCGAGGAGATGGAGGAGCAGGAGAGCGAACTCGACAAGGCTGACTTCTGCGCGGCCAGGCTTCTGCCCTGCATGAACGCCATCCGCGAAGTGGCCGACAAGATCGAGGGTCAGGTTGACCGCAGCCGCTGGCAGCTTCCGACCTACTCCGAGATGCTCTTCGAGCACTGAGGAGAAGTGTGCAATGCAAAAAAAGCCCCGGTTTTTCGGGGCTTTTTTGCTTTTGGGGGAGAATGTAAGAGGTGGACTTGGTGGATGAGGTGGACGAAGCGGACGGAAGATTATTCTCCGATGATTTTGATGAGCACCCGTTTGCGGCGGCGGCCGTCGAACTCTCCATAAAAAATCTGCTCCCAGGGGCCGAGGTGCAGTTTGCCGGCGGTGACGGCCACCACCACTTCGCGGCCCATGATCTGGCGTTTGTGGTGCGCGTCGCCGTTGTCCTCGCCGGTGCGGTTGTGGCGGTAACGCGACGGATCGTGCGGCGCGAGATTTTCAAGCCACTGCTTGTAGTCGGCGTGCAGGCCCGGTTCGTCGTCGTTGATGAAGACCGAGGCGGTGATGTGCATCGCGTTGACCAGGCACAGCCCCTCGCGGATGCCGCTCTCGTCGAGCGCACGCGAAACGTCGCGGGTGATGTTGACGAAATCCATTCTTGCGGGCACTTCCATCCAGAGCTCTTTGTGGTATGATTTCATTGGTCTTCCGGTTCTGGTGATTTTGGAACGGCTCTCTCTGTGTTTATCGCTTGAAAAGCCGTATAATTGTCGTTCAAAGATAACAAGAAACATCTCAAGGTTCGCCCATGACCGATCTGTTCCAGTACCCGATGTCGTATCCCGGCTGGTGGCTCAGCAACTACTACTACTTCACCTGGACGCTCGCCATGCTCTTTCTCGCTGGCGGATGGGCCTTTTTTTACCGCTACGGCAAGTTCAGTTACGGCGTCGATTTCGGCTGTTTCTGGAAAACTACGCTACTGGTCTTCATGACAACCATCGCGCTTGGTGTGCCGTCGTATTACAACACGAAATTCGTTGCCCAACATGGCAACGACGGCGATTCCATCGCGCTTTCGCCCGACCGCATCGAGTACCGTTACCGCAACGGCGAGAAGAAGATGTTTCTTCTGAAGGACATCGTTTCGATCTACCAGGAGCCGGTGACCTACAATCCGCCGCCAAAGATTTTTATCGTCGCCAAAAATGCCGGTCTTCGGGATTCGATCACCGTCACCGAGGGCAAGTTCGGCCTGCCGGATGCGGACAAGCTGCTCTCGGCGCTCTCGGCAAAGACGGGCCTGCCGGTCAAGCGCCCCTGATCTCGACAATTCGCGAATTTCCCATGCAGCGTTCCCGGAGCGAATCGCCCGCTGAACTGGCGCGGCTGGTCGTTGACATCGGCAACACGACCACGACGCTTGCGCTCTTCACGGGCGACGCCGAGCCGGTTGTCGAGTCGGTGCCGAGCGTGATGTTCACCGACTCCGCCGCAATGCGCGAGGTGCTCGCCGATTTGTCCCGAAAGCACTGTACGCCGCAGGCCATCGCCATTTGCAGCGTGGTTCCCGCTGCCGCCGCCGCAGGATCGGCGCTGCTCGAATCGCTCTACTCCGTGCCGGTGCTCGCCATCGGCAGCGACCTTCAGCTTCCGTTCCACCTCGAATACGGCAATCACAATACCTTCGGCGCGGATCGCCTCGCCCTGTGCGCCTGGAGCTGCCATCTCTTTGCAAGAAAATCGGTTATCGCCATCGATATTGGCACGGCCATCACCTTCGACGTGCTCGATGCGTCGGGAATGTACCGTGGCGGCCTCATCATGCCGGGCATCGACATGATGTCGGGGGCGCTCCATGCACGAACCGCGCAATTGCCGCAGGTTCGGATCAACAAACCGGCGAGCCTGCTTGGTCGCTCGACGGAGGAGTGCATCAGAAGCGGGATTTTCTGGGGAGCGGTCAAACAGATCAGCGGCCTCGTCGAAGCCATTCGCGGCGATCTCGTCCGCGACTCCGGCGAGTCAACGGTCGAGGTGATCGTCACCGGGGGCAACAGCCGCCTCATCGCCCCCGAACTCGGCGCGGTCAGCGTCATCGACGAGCTGGCCGTGCTGCGCGGCAGCGATCTCTTGCTGCGGATGAATCTGGCGTAATTTTCGTCGAAATCGAAACTCGACTACAATAGCGACAGAACGCTCCTGCCTCTCCCCCGGCTTGAAAGCCGGGGCAATCGAAGAAAATATAAGATTGAGTGTCCGCAGGGTTGAAACCCTGCTGAATGGAAGAGGTTGCTGTTAACCTTGTTTCTTTTCCTCAAACCACCCCTTCGCATCGTCGATCGCCTGAAGCACGGTTTCATTGGCGATGTCGTGGTCGTGCAGGAAGGCGTGGCCGATTCGGTCGAGGAGCACGAAGCGCAGTTGCCTGTCGATCTTCTTTTTGTCGGAGAGCATACTCTCGACCAGCTCGTCGCGGTCGAGCGAGAGAAAGCGCTTCCGGACGAGGCCGCGCGGGAAGCGGAAGCGGGCGAGCAGCGCAAGCCCCTCGCGCAGCTCCGCTTCGGCGAGGAATCCCAGCCGGTGCGACAGGAAGAGCGCGCACACCATGCCGATGGTCACCGCCTCGCCGTGGCGCAGGTTGCGGTATTCGGCCATCTTTTCGAGGCCGTGCGCGAAGGTGTGGCCGAAGTTCAAGGTCGCCCGCAGGCCGGTGGTCTCGCGGAAATCCTTCTCCACCACGTCGGCCTTGATGAAGGCGCTGCGGCTGACCGCTTTGGAGAGCCACGGCTCTTCGAGGCGCACGATCTCGCTCCAGTGCGCGGCGAGCAGGTCGAAGAATTCGCGGTCGGCGATGAAGCCGTATTTAACTACTTCACTCAGGCCGCCGTAAATCTCGCGCGAGGGGAGCGTCCGGAGCAAGGCCGGGTCGATCAGCACCAGCTCCGGCATGTGAAAATAGCCGATGAGGTTTTTGCCGAGCGGGTGGTTGATGGCCACCTTGCCGCCGATGGAGCTGTCGGTCATGGCGAGCAGCGTCGTTGGCAGTTGCACCACCGGAATGCCGCGATAGTAGCTCGCCGCGATGTAACCGCCGAGGTCGCCGACCACGCCGCCGCCCGCGCAGACGAGGTTCCAGCTCCGGTCAACGTCCGCCTCGATCATCTGCCCGTACAGCTTCCACGCCGTCGAGACGCTTTTGGAGGTCTCGCGCGCGGGCACCACCAGCTCCACGGTACGGAACCCTTGGCGCTGCATCGACTCGATGATCGCGTCGCCGAAGAGCTTGCGGGTGTTCTCGTCGAAGAGCAGCACGGTTTTTTTGCCGAGTCCTCTCGTGGCGTAGAGTTCGCCAATCGAATCGATAACCGGCGTTCTGACAATGATATGGCTGGAAGGCGTTTGCATTGATTACTTCTCTTGAGTGTTTTTCGATGCGCGGCGGATGTGTCGCTCGATTTTGCGCGTCAGCTCCTCGACGCTCGTTCCGATCTTTTTCGCGTCGGTGAAGAGCACCAAGTCGGCCTTCATATAGCGGGGTTCCCGTTTTTCGAGCAGCTCGGTGACGCGCTGCTGAATCTCTTCCCGCGTCAGTTTTCGTCCGTCCGGGCCTTTCAGGAGGGGGCGGTCGGTCTTGTTCTGGAGCCTGAGCGTGAGGATTTCCGGGCTGGACTTGAGGTAGATCAGGGTGCCGTGCGTACTGATCAGCTCGAAGCAGCGGTCGTTTTCGAGCACGCCGCCGCCAAGCGAGACCACCATCCGCTCTTGTTGGCCGATCTTTTCGAGCGTCCGGAGTTCAAGCTCACGGAAGGCGGCTTCGCCATCTTCGGCAAAGATGCGGTTGATGCTCTTGGCGGCGGCGATCTCGATTTCGCGGTCGAGGTCGATGAACTCGAAGCCGAGAGAGTTGGCCAGGAGCGGGCCGATGGTCGATTTGCCTGAACCGCTGAAGCCGGTCAGAAATATGAGTGAGTGGTGCTTCATCCTGTTATTCTGCGGGCGACGGCGGCCCGCTGTTGATTTGCGGCCAATATACGAAAAAACGGAGCGATAACCGGCGAGGCGCGATTGTTTCAGTCGCTCAAAGATGATAGCTTTGCGGCAGCGGATTCGATCACTGGAAATCATCGTTTATGAAAAGTCTGTACATCATCAAGGCCGGAAGCACCTTTGCCACCGAGGTGGCGCGGCTCGGCGATTTCGAGGAGTGGGTGCGGCGCGGCCTCGGCGACGCGCCGTGCCCGGTCGCGGTGGTGAACGCCGAGGCGGGTGAGGCCTTGCCCGCGCCGGAGCGGTGCGCCGGGGCAATCGTCACTGGCTCGCACGCGATGGTGACCGACAATTTGCCGTGGAGCGTGGCCATCGAGCGGTTGATCCGGGAACTCGTCGCCGCCCGTGCGCCGTTCCTCGGCATCTGCTACGGCCACCAGCTTCTCGGTCGCGCCGCCGGTGGCGAGGTCGGCTACCATCCGCGTGGCCGGGAGGCTGGCACGGTTTCCGTCGAGCTGACGCTCGAAGGCGGGCGCGATCCGCTCTTTGACGGAATCCCGGCGCGGTTCGCCGCCCATGCGACCCACGCGCAAAGCGTCTTGCGGCTGCCGCCGGGCGCTGTCCATCTCGCCTTCAACGGATTCGAGCCGAACCACTCCTTTCGGGTGGGCGAATCGGCGTGGGGCGTACAATTTCATCCGGAGTACACGCGGGAGATCATGGCCGCTTATCTGCAAGATGGGAGCGCCGGTTCCGGAGCGTCGCGGAAGGGGAGTGGTGTGTTGGGCGAGACGCCGTTTGCCGGGAGGGTGCTTACAAATTTTGCCAGTTTTGTGTGCCGGAGGTTCTGAGCCGCTGCACCAGGCCGGTCAGGCGGCGCTTTGACTTGCAGTTTTTGACCGCTAACGCGAGCGCTTTCGGCTCGGCCACGATTACCACGAGTTTGCGTCCGCGCGTGACCGCCGTGTAGATGAGGTTGCGTTCGAGCAGCGTGAAGTGCTGCATGGCGAGCGGAATCACCACCGCCGGGTACTCCGACCCCTGGCTTTTGTGGATGCTTGTCGCGTAGGCGAGCGAGAGTTCGTCGAGGTCGCTGAAGTCGTACTCGACGAGGTGGTGGTCGAAGAGCGCCGTCAGCGTCTCCGCCTCGGCGTCGATCGCTTCAATGAGGCCGATGTCGCCGTTGAAGACCTCCTTGTCGTAGTTGTTGACCGTCTGGAGCACCTTGTCGCCCGGCGCGAAGGTCGTTCCGCAGCGCGTCACCTTCGGCTTGGCGGTGGGGTTGAGCTTCGCCTGAAGCTCGGCGTTCAGCGCGTGTACTCCGACGCCGCCCTTGTTCATCGGCGTCAGCACCTGCACGTCCTTCACCGGGTCGAGACCGAAGCGCTTCGGGATGCGCTCCGTGACGAGCTGCATCACCTTGTCGTGAATGTCCTCCGGCGAGGCAGCTTTCACCACGTAGAAATCCGACAACTCCTCGCCCTCGGCGGTCAGCGGCGTTTCGCCCTGGTTGATGCGGTGCGCGTTGACGACGATCATCGACTCGGCGGCCTGCCGGAAGATTTCGGTGAGGCGCACGGTCGGAATCGCCTCCGACGAGATCAGGTCGGCGAGCACCGCGCCGGGGCCGACCGAGGGGAGCTGATCGACATCGCCGACGAACACCACCGCCGCGCGGTCGGGGATCGCCGCCACGAGCTTCTGCATCAGCGTCACGTCCACCATCGAGGTCTCGTCCACCACCACGAACGATGCGTCGAGTGGGTTGCCGCGTCCGCGCTTGAAGTCGAACGCCTGCGGGTCGAATTCGAGCAGGCGGTGGATCGTTTTGGCCTCGATGCCGGTCGATTCGGTGAGCCGCTTGGCCGCCCGGCCCGTGGGAGCGCAGAGCGCCACGGAGACCTTTTCGCGCAGGAGCACCGAGAGAATCGCTCGCAAAATGGTGGTTTTGCCGACGCCCGGCCCGCCGGTGATGATCGAGACCTTGCTCGCCAGCACCAGCGTCACGGCGCTGCGCTGCGACGGCGAAAGTTCGAGGCCGGTCTCCTTTTCGATCCACGGCAGCGCGTCATGCGGGTCGAGCGCCTCCCACGGCAGCGGGCCGCGCATCAGCCGCCGGAGGCCGGAGGCGACGCCCGTTTCGGCGCGATGCAGTGATTCGAGGAAGATGCACGGCGCGTCGTCGATCGTTTCGCCCACGATGCGGCGGGTGAGCTTTTCGTTCTTCACCGCCTCGGCCACGAGCGGGCGGTCGATCTGGAGCAGGCGCGACGCCTCGTCGATGAGCGTCTGTTCCGGCACGGCGCAGTGGCCGCTCTGCGACATCTCGCCGAGCACGTGGCTGATGCCCGCTTCGGCCCGCATCAGCGAATTTTTCGCCACGCCGAGGCTCGTGGCGATGGCGTCGGCGGTCTGGAAGCCGATGCCTTCGATGTCGAGCGAGAGGCGGTACGGATTCTCCGTGATGGTGGCGATGGCCCGCTCGCGGTAGCGCCGGTAGATTTTCCAGGCCCGCGCTTCGCCGACGCCGTGTGTTTGCAGAAAAAGCATGATGTCGCGCACCGCCTTCTGTTCGCCCCACGACGCCTTGACCATGTCGAGCCGCCGCCGCCCGATGCCGGGCACTTCGAGCAGCCGCTCCGGATCGTTCTCGATGACGTCGAACACCGCGTCGCCGAACCGTTCGATCAGCTTTTTCGCGAAATAATTGCCGAGTCCCTTCACCTGCCCGGAGGCGAGGTAACGCTCCTTGCCTTCGAGCGTGGTGGGCTGCACGGGGGTGATTTTCGAGGCCTTGAACTGCAAGCCGTGGGTGCGGTCATTCTCCCACGCGCCGACGCACTCCATGAACTGCCCCACGGCGGGCGCGGCCGTGCGGCCCACCACCGCAACCGGCTCGCGCTCTTCGCCGACCCGCAGGCGAAGCACCGTGAAGCCCGACTCTTCGCTGTAAAAGGTCACCCGCTCGACCGAGCCGGAGAGGCGCTCTTCGTGGGAGTCGGCGGGTGTTTGCATGGGTGGCGGCGTTGCGGTGGACGTTGTGGACAGCAGGAGAAAAGATTGCTACGGTTTTTTGGCGGCGAGCTTTTGCAAAGCTTCGAGAGTGCGGTCGCATTCGGCTTCGGCCTTGCGCTTTTTGCCGAGCGACAGGGCCGCGGCGCGTTTGTTGGTGTTCAGCGTCGAGAGGCGCGTGATTTCCGCGTTGACGCGCATGAACTCGCCGAAGTCGGTCGTGGCTTCGCGGATGTAAACGCGGCTCTTTTTGCCGGTCATTTTTTCGAGCGATTTCAGCGCGGTGCTGACTTTGCTCTGTTCGGCCAGTATCGAAGCTTCGAGCGCCTTTTTGTCCGCTTCCGGGGCGGCGTCGATGTGGCGCGTCTGGAAGAGCGCGATGTTGCGGATGGCGATTTTCGCGTCCGTGGCGATCTTCTCCATCTGCGCTTTCCGCCACTCCGGTTTGACCTTCGCGGTCAGTTTTGCGAGGTTGCCGTCGATCTTCTGTTGCAGCTCCGCGCCGATGGTGCTGGACAGGTCGAGCGCCTTGACGTTGGTGTTCTGCATCGCCGATTCGAGCAGCCCGGCGTCGATTTGCTGAAGCTCCGTCCACGATGCGCCGAATTTCGCGACCAGCTCCTTCTCCTTTTCGGAGCCGCTTTGCTCGCTCACTGCTTCGAGCTTTTTCTGGTCACGGCCGACCTTGCTGGCCGCGGCTTTCGACTGCTCGGCGAAACCGGCGGCATCCCCGTCGTTGGCGGACAAAACGGCGCTCTTCTCCTTCTCTGCCGACCGGGCGAGGTTCATCCGCATATCCGCGAGCAGCGCCAGTTTCTGCGATCCTGCGGCCCCGCCGCTCATGATCGAGGCGCTCTGGAACCAGAACGACGCCAGCAGCGTGATGAGCGCTGTCGCCACCAGGCTCGCCGCCCATGCCAGTCCAATGCTTTTGCCCGCCTCTTTCTCGTCTGCTTTCATCATGAGCGCCGTCCCGATGGTTAGCTAATGTTCGGAAAAGTTTATTTTTTAACGATTCGGGGAATATACGAAAGGGCGTACACGATTTGCCGCAAAAGCTCGCGCCCGATTCAGGAAAATGAAAAAGCGGAGGTCAACCATGATGCAAGTTAAACCGGAACAGGTTTCGATGGTCGATGCGCTGGTCGATCCCTGGCTGCGGGTGATCGGGCGCGACTTCGCGGGCTACCGCAACCACTGCCGTCGGGTGTTCATTTTTGCCTGCGAGCTGGCCGAAGCAGAGGGGGAGAGCCGCCAGAAATTCGCCATCGCTGCCGCGTATCACGACCTTGGCATCTGGGCGGACAAAACCTTCGACTACCTCGAACCCTCCAAGCGCCTCGCCCGCGCGTATCTCGATTCGACCGGCAAGGCTGAATGGGCCGACGAAATCGCGGCAATGATCGACAACCACCACAAAGTCACCCCGTGGAGCTGCAAGCCCGACTGGCTCGTCGAACCCTTTCGCCAGGCCGACTGGCTCGACGTCTCTCTCGGCGCGCGTAATTTCGGCCTCCCGCGCCGATTCATCCTCGAAATCCAGCGCCGCTATCCGAATGCCGGTTTCCACCTCACGCTGGCCCGCCTGACCTTCAAGCGAATGAAAAAGCACCCGAAAGATCCGCTGCCGATGATGCGGTGGTGAGGGGCTTGTCGTCATTGCGAGGAGTGGTGGCGTGGCAATCGTGTGCTGAAGGTGTGGAAATGGCTATCGAGAGTGATTAATAAAAAAATGATGTTTTGACTTGCCTGTTTTTGATCGATATATTTTTCGCATGACGATAATTCAGCAATGGAGGCGAGATATGGCCGTTTACTCTTTCCTTGACCTTGCATATGAAGTTCTCAAAGTGGCAACCCAGCCTTTGACTTATCAGGAAGTTTGGCAGGCCGGAAAAGAGGATGGCCTTACAGACAAAATCAAGACATCAGGTAAGACTCCATGGCAGAGCCTTGGGGCGCAACTGTATGTTGAAGTCCGAGACAACGAAGATTCCCGATTCATGAAAGTCGGGAAAAGGCCGGCCCGCTTCTTTCTCAAAGATCGGGCGACTGAATTAGCATCGGATGCTGTTGCCAAGATTGAGAAAGAGGAATCCAAGAAGAAGGAAAAGAAGACAGGGTATCACGAACGTGATATTCATCCACTGCTGACTTACTTCGCTTATGCAAACCCGACTTTCAACCGAGGGCGGTCGATCTTTACAAAGACCATCTTTCATGAAAGATCGCAGAAATCTGGTTACAATGAGTGGATTCATCCAGATATTGTAGGATTCTACCTGCCCTTGGACGACTGGCGTCCTGATGTGATTGAATTCAACCGCCTTTCAGACAACAACTCTCTCAAGCTCTTCTCGTTCGAGATGAAAAAGAGTCTGACGAAGGCCAACTACAGAGAGGCATTCTTCCAGGCGGTATCTAACTCGTCGTGGGCACATGAAGGCTATCTGGTCGCTGCTGAGATACTACAAGATGATGAGTTTCTGGCTGAACTCGAACGACTTGCTTCATCGTTCGGAATCGGGATCATTCATCTTGATCCGATAGACATCGACAGCTCTAGCATCCTCTATCCAGCAAGGGTTCGGGATATTCTTGACTGGGAAACGATAAACAAGCTCTGCGAACAGAACACAGATTTTGAAAAATTTCTTCAAGATGTGAAAATAGACTTCGAGTCCAAGCGGATTCACCGGGCAGAGTTTGATGAAATTGTCAAAGACATCCGGACATACATCCGAGAGAAACTGAAAATTGAGCCAGAGGCTTGATGAAATGCAGTAAAACGCACCGAAAGTTTAGACGTTAACCAACGATTTACTTTTATTCACCCCCTACTCACCCGTCCAAACAACTTGAAAGCTGTCGAATCCTCGATAATCACCTTACAAAAATCGTCTTCCTCCACAGCATCATCGCCAATCTCGATTATCACGTCGTTATCGACTTCGGGGGCGTCGTATTCGGTTCGGGCGTAGGCGAGGTGGTGTTCTTCGTGGTGGCAGGTTAGGCTGCCCTGAGCCGAAGGCTCACGCTAAAAAACCCCGGTCTTGCAAGCCTTTGTGCGGCTGTGTGTTGGTATCCAGATGCAGAAAAAATACATTGCACTATTGCCATGATTTCCAACCCAGCGACCCGATTCAATGAGCAGGCTTTTTGTGAAAAACCGCCTCAGGCGGCGTATTGTTGTCTTGACCTACATTCTACTCCGTAAAAGCCGTTACTTCAAGGGTACGTCCCGGCAGTTTCTCCGCATGACCTGGGCTTCGTTTCTCGCCCAGCTTAACCTCAATCAGGATCTTCCGTTTCTTCTCGTTGCCGTTTTCGTTGGACTGGTCACGGGCTACGTCGCCGTCATTTTTCATGACGCCATCAAGATCATCAGTTCCTACCTTTTTTACGGCACGACGGCTCTCGGACTGCCGACTTTCAACAACTATCTCCGGATATTTTTGCTTCCGCTGATTCCCGCCCTCGGCGGACTGGTCGTCGGACTGTACAACACCTTTGTCGTCAAGGCCAGACCGGAGCACGGCTTGCCGTCGGTCATCAAGGCCGTCGCGCAGAAAAATGGCAAGATTCCCACGAAAAACTGGATTCACAAAACCATCACCTCGGTGGTCAGCATCGGCACCGGCGGCGGCGGCGGACGCGAGGCGCCGATCGCGCAGGTGGGCGCGTCGATCGGTTCGACCATCGCGCAGTTGCTCAAGTTTTCGCCGGGACGAACCAGAACGCTGCTCGGTTGCGGCGCTGCGGCGGGGCTTGCCGCCGTGTTCAACGCGCCGATTGGTGGCGTGATGTTCGCTGTCGAGGTGATTCTCGGCGACTTCAGCGTCAAGACGTTCAGCCCCATCGTAGTGGCCGCCGTGGTGGGAACCGTGCTGTCTCGCAGCTATCTGGGCAGTTATCCAACCTTCCTGGTAACCAAATACAGCCTCGTTTCGGATACCGAACTGGTGTTCTACTTCATCCTTGGCGTACTTGCCGGGCTCACCGCAGTACTGTTCATCAGGACGTTTTACGCCATCGAAGAGCAGATTCAGAAGATCGAAAAGCGTTTTCGCATACCTGCGTGGTCGATGCCTGCCATTGGCGGCCTTTTGTGCGGGCTGATCAGCATGTGGGTGCCGGAACTATATGGATTCAGCTACGAGGTGATCGACAGGGTGCTGATCGGGCAGGAGAGCTGGACGAACATGATTGCCGTCTATCTGCTCAAACCAGTGGTCGTGGCGCTGACGGTCGGTTCCGGGGGCGCGGGCGGCATGTTCGCCCCGACCATGAAGATGGGCGCGATGCTCGGCGGCATGTTCGGCAAGGTGGTGAACACGCTCTTTCCGACGATCACCGCCGCGTCGGGAGCCTACGCGCTGGTTGGCATGGGCGCGGTGACGGCGGGCATCATGCGCGCGCCGCTGACGGTAATCCTTATTTTGTTTGAAGTTACCGGCCAGTACGAAATCGTGCTGCCCATCATGTTCGCGGCGGTCACCTCGGCCTTGGTGGCGCGGCTGGCCTATCCGTACACCATGGAGACCTACGTGCTCGAAAAGGAGAATGTGCGCGTCGGCTTCGGCATCGCCTTGACCATAGCCGGTAACATCAGTGTGCTTGAAGTGATGCAGCGCAAATTCGTCAAGTTCTTCGATGTCACCAAGATGGAAACCATCATCGATGCGTTCTACAACACCCGCGACTCGCACTTTTTCATCACGACGCCGGAGGGGTCGTTCATCGGCATCATCGGCCTCGACGAGATGAGCCTCGTGCTGAAGGATGGCATCTTCCCTGGCATGATCGCCGATGATCTGGTCAAAAAGAATGTGACCGTCCTGTACGACACCTCCAAGCTCGACGAGGCGCTCAAGATCTTCGAGATTTCCGAATACTCGACGCTGCCGGTGGTCGAGCACCAGTCGGGCAAACTGCTCGGCATTCTCAAGCAGGACGAGGCGTTTTCCTACTACCGCAAGCAGATGAACCTCATCGGCGAGGACACCGGCGAACTTGTCAAGCAGCGGGCGATATAACAATCGGGCGGAGTTACCGTTTGCCTTGTAACTCCGCCCGATTTTCTCAATCCTGAATTCCTGACCCGGCCAGAGAGGCGCGTGGCGGAAATCCGGATTTTACATTGCAGGCCTATCGTCTATCGCGACGCTCAAAGTCACGCTCTCCTCCCGGCTGCTCGCGGCAATCCTCGAAACCCCGGTCGCGACCGGGAGCCGGTCGGCCTTCCGGAGCGTTCCGGTTGTCGCGGCTGCGCCACCGTTCACGATCCATCCTGAACCGGTTGTCCCAGAATCCCCGGTCGTACCGACGATATTCCGTGTCGCGGCGCTGACGAATATCCCCCCAACTGCGCCGACGGATCGTCATCGGCAAGTCGTCATTCCGGACTCTGCCCCACGGCCCGCGATACCCGCGTGAACGGTACCAGTAGCCGTCACGGAAAAGGAAGTAGTAATCATCAAAAAAGATGAGATCATACGGCACGCCCCATGCGACATAAAAGCCATAATCATCCAGATAGATGAAGTCGGGCCTTGCATCGAAAGACACATCGGGGTCATGCCGTGTCGCCATCGCCAATGGAAGCGCGGCCTGGACATGGGCTGGCGCTTGCCAGAAAATGATTCCTGCGGCACCCAATACCATCATCATTCGCTTTTTCATACGGGCCTCCTGTTGTTTGAACATTAGATCGGGTAACAACTCCGGTAACCTCATCGATGAGAACAGTTCTTCTTGAAAAAAGAGTGCTTTATTTGCTTATTACAAAATACCTGTTCAATTCGTGCCGCCATTGCCGGTTGTTTCCGTCAGAAACCGGAGCGGCCGGGCCTGTGCGGCGACAATCAAGATTCACGCCAACCGGCGATGAAATTTCTGCGCCGTGACCGTCACCAACAACGTCCGGGAGCCTGATGATTCGTTCGTGGCTCCCGTCACGCAAAACGGAGGTCAGGCATTGTCCGTCGGCGAGCGAGACGCTTCGATTGTCACAACTCCAAAAAGCTGCTTGCATTTGCGGCGGCGGGTGCGTATGGTTCAATGGCGCGCCGTCCCGAAACATCGGCAAAGCGCCCCGGCCTTCATGAACCACGATGGAGATGCTTCATGACCAGCTTCAAACCGAAATCTGCCGTCCCGAACCTGCTCGATCTGGTTGCGGAGGGCGAGGGGTTGCGCATAGAGTTCAAGCGGCTCGTTCACTCCGCGCCCAAAATCGCCCGTTCGATCACGGCATTCGCCAATACATCGGGCGGCGTCATTCTGATCGGGGTTGACGATGACCGGCGGATCGTCGGCATTCACAGCGAGAAGGAGACGCTTGAGGTTATCGATGAGGCGATGCGCTTCTACATCGAGCCAAAGCCGCGCATCGGGGTGAGCTTCGCGGAGTTCAGGCGGCGGATGGTGCTCTTCGTCGATATTCCGCAAAGCCCGGAACGCCCCCACTTTCATGTCGAACGGGAGAGCCGGCGCGACAGCGGCAAGCGCGGCGTCGAGCGGCGGGTTTTCATCCGCGACGGCAGCCACAACAAGGCCGCCTCGGAAGAGTGCATCGCGCTTATGCTCTCGTCGCGCGAGCCGCTCAAAGTTTCGTTCACCGACCGCGAACGCCGCCTGCTCGACTGGCTGAACCGCCACAACCGGATCACGGCGGAAGAGTTCGCCGACAATGCCGGTATTCCGATGAAGGAGTCGCGCCGCATCCTGGTGTCGCTGGTCAGATCGGGCGCCTTGCGGCTCGACACCGTGAATGGCATTGGCGGCTACACGCTGGCGCTCCGCTGATCGGCAGCCCGCTCCGCCCACTCTACATTATTGTATTATATATTTAGGAAATAGTCCTGAATTACCGTATTTATTTAAGTCGCTACCGAGCGGTTCGACTTTGTTCGCAATCTCTTTTTTTTTACCGGCCATGACCCGACTGTTCGATCATTATCATCCGCAACCAGATCGCTTTTTCGACGAGGTAATCGCCCGTGAAGGCGCGCCGCGCTCTCATTACGATATCATGATGCAGCGGTTCAACCAGTTTTCGGCGGCGGATATCCGGGCGAGGCGGGAGCTGGTGAACATCTTTTTCCGCAACCAGGGCATCACCTTCACCGTCTATGGCGTTGACGAAGGGATCGAGCGCATCTTTCCGTTCGACCTGATTCCGAGAATCATTCCCGCCTCCGAATGGGAGGGCATCGAGCGCGGTCTCATTCAGCGAATCACCGCCTTAAATCTTTTCCTTGCCGATCTTTATCAGGATCAAAAAATCCTGCGCGACAAGATCATTCCCGCCGAACTGGTGCTTGGCAGCAAGCACTTCCGGCGCGAGTTCGTCGGCGTGAAGCCGCCGCTCGGCATCTACATCCACGTTACGGGCAGCGACCTCATCCGCGATGCGGAGGGGCGTTACCTCGTGCTCGAAGACAACCTGCGCACGCCGAGCGGCGTTTCGTATATGTTGCAGAACCGCATCGCCATGAAGCGCGCCTTCCCGGTGCTTTTCGATCGCTACACCGTGCGCCCGGTCGAGAACTACCCGCAGCAACTGCTCCGGACGCTTCAGGAGATCAGCCCGACGCCGAAGCACGATCCCAAGGTGGTGGTGCTCACGCCGGGCATCTACAACTCCGCCTATTTCGAGCACAGCTTCCTGGCGCGGCAGATGGGCGTGCAGCTCACCGAGGGGCGCGACCTGGTGGTCAACAACAACAAGGTCTATACCCGCACGACCAAAGGATTGAAAATCGTGGACGTGATCTACCGCCGCGTCGATGACGAATTCATCGATCCGCTCGTATTCCGGCCCGACTCGGTGCTCGGCGTGGCGGGCCTGGTCAACGCCTACCGCAAGGGCAACGTGACGCTCGCCAACGCCATCGGCGCCGGTGTGGCCGACGACAAGGTGATCTACAGCTTCGTGCCGGAGATCATCCGCTACTACCTCGGCGAGGAGCCGTTGCTCGACAACGTCGAAACCTGGCTGGCGGGCAATCCGAAACACCTGAAGTACATTCTCGAAAACCTCGACAAGCTGGTGGTCAAGGCGGCCAACGAGTCGGGCGGATACGGAATGCTGGTCGGTCCGCAATCGACTCCGGAGGAGCGCGAGCAGTTCGCCGAGAAGATCGTGGAGAATCCCCGGAACTACATCGCCCAGCCAACCATTTCGCTGTCGCGCCATCCGAGCTTTTTCAACGATACCGAGATCGCGCCGTGCCACATCGACCTGCGCCCCTACGTGCTCAATGGCAAGTCCATCTCCATCGTGCCCGGCGGCCTGACGCGGGTGGCGCTCAAGCGTGGCTCGCTGGTGGTCAACTCCTCGCAGGGGGGCGGAAGCAAGGATACCTGGGTCATCGATAACTGAACCTTTAACGAACGAATAGTCAATGCTGAGTCGTGTCGCCGAATCGCTGTTCTGGATGAGCCGCTACTTTGAACGCGCCGAAAACACCGCGCGTTTTCTCGACGTCAACTTCAATCTGCTGCTCGACCTCGACAGCATCACGCCGGTCGATCATCCGAACTACTGGAAGCCGCTCATCATGGTGATGGCCGATCCGGAGCACTTCAACAGCCTCTATCCGGAGTACGACGCCCACTCGGTGACCGATTACCTGGTCTTCAACCGCGGGAACAGCAGCTCGATTCTCTCCTCGATCAGCATGGCGCGCGAAAACGCCCGGAGCGTCATCGAGAGCATTTCGAGCGAGATGTGGGAGCAGCTCAACAACCTCTACCACTTTTTGCAAAGCGTTTCGCCGCAGCAGGTGCACAGCGATCCCTACAGCTTCTACAAGGAGATCAAGAACGCCTCGCACCTCTTTCAGGGGATCACCGACAACACCTTTTCGCACAACGAGGGGTGGGCCTTCGTGCAGATCGGCAAGTACCTCGAACGCGCCGACAACTCCGCGCGCCTCATCGATGTAAAATATCACATGCTCACCACCAGCCCGGCCAGGCACTCCGACCTGGTCAGCGGCTCGGTGGACATCATCCAGTGGATGGCGGTGCTGAAAAGTTGCAGCGCTCTCGAAGCGTTCCGGAAGGTCTATCTCTCGAAGATCGATCCCGAAAACATTCTCGACTTCCTGATTCTCGACCGGAGCTTTCCGCGCAGCATCACCTTTTCGATTTGCGCCGCGCAGGAGGCGTTGTGGAGAATCTCGGGCAGCTCCTCTCACCGCTACGCCAACAACGTGGACCGACTGATCGGCAAGATGGAGGCGGAGATGAGCTACGCGACTGTCGAAGAGATTCTTCAGCAAGGGGTGCGCCCGTTCCTCGAAGAGATCGAGCAGGGGCTGGCCAGAATCGGTGAGCAGCTTCATTTGCTCTATTTCGCCTATCATACGCCAAAAATCGAGCCTGCCGACATTTCCGAAGCGCTTCCATTCACCGGCCTCGACGGACGGCGGGCCAACTGGAGCCAGTCTCAACAGCAACAGCAATAACGTTTTAGCGACTCTGTCAACCGGGAACCATTTCAGCGCATGATCCTCAAAGTCGAACATTCGACGCTTTTCGAATACGAAGAGCCGATCTACGAAACCGCCACCGAAGTGCGCCTGCATCCGGCAAGCGCCGTCGGCTCGCAGCAGTGCGCCAGTTTCAACCTCCAGATCACGCCACCGGCGTCGGTCTTCGATTACATCGATTATTACGGCAACCGGGTGCACCATTTCAACATCCTGCAAAGCCACAAGCGGGTGCAGATCGTCGCCACCTCGGTGGTCGAAACCGATGCGCAGCCGGAAACCGGGCCGTTCACCGAGGATGAAATACTCCTGCTCGACCTGCTTGCCGAAAGCCACTACGTCCGTTTCGACCCGGCGATCCAAGCGCTGGCCGCCCGTTTCCGGGAGATCGACGAGCCGTGCCGACAAGCCACGGAAATCTGCCAGCACATCAACGACTCGTTCCGCTACGAGCCGGGCGTCACCGACGTGCACAGCACCAGCGCCGTGGTCATGGCGCTCGGACGCGGGGTCTGCCAGGATTTCGCCCACATCATGCTTGCCACCTGCCGTAATCTCGGCCTGTCGGCGCGTTATGTCAGCGGCTATCTCTATGGCGGCGGAAGCACGCCGGAGGGACGGGACGAGGCGAGCCACGCCTGGTGCGAAGTGTGGTGCGGTGCGGAAAAAGGGTGGACGGGTTTCGATCCAACCCACAAATCGCTTTTCGTGGACGAGCGGTACATCAAGATCGGGACGGGTCGGGACTATGGCGACGTGCCGCCGGTACGCGGCACCTACAAGGGCGCCTCATCCGAAAAACTTGGCGTCTCGGTCAGAGTCAGCTCGCTGGAGCACGACGGCGAAGCGCCCGAATCCCGGCAGCGCCAACGCGTCTGAGGCCGGGCGGCGACGCGTTTCACTCCACTTCGAGCGTTTCACGCACCTTGTCGGCCAGCGCCTTGAAGGTGAATGGTTTGCGGATCACGTTGACGAGAGGGTTCTCCACGCCGTGGCTGGCGACAACGTCCGCCGAGTATCCCGACATGAAGAGCACCCGGAATCCGGGGCTGATCGTCGAAAGTTTCGAGGAAAGATCGGTGCCGTTCATCTCCGGCATGACCACGTCGGTCAGGAGCAGATCAATTTTGCCGCTGTTCTCTTCGGCAAGCACGATCGCTTCGGATGGGCAGGAGGCGGCATACACCGTAAAGCCAGACTTTTCGAGCATCATCCGGCAAAGGTTGAGGATTTCCGGTTCATCTTCGACAACCAGAATGCTCGTCTGTTCCGGCTCATCGCTCATGGCTCCGTTCTCGAGCCCGAGAGCATTACGTTTTTTGTGGAGCGGCAGATAGACCCGGAATGTGCTGCCTTTTCCCTCTTCACTTTCGAAATCGACAAATCCTCTGTTCTGTTTGACGAGGCCATAAACCGACGAAAGTCCGAGGCCGGTGCCCTTGCCCAGCACCTTGGTGGTGAAAAATGGCTCGAAGATGTGCGGCTTGTGGCTGTCTGCTATTCCCAGGCCGGTATCGGTCACGGAGAGCATGGCGTAATTTCCCGGCGGCATGAAGTTGCCGCCATTGTGCTGCGATGCTCCGATTCTGACGCGCTTCGTTTCGATGACGATTTTGCCTGATCCGTTCATGGCGTCACGGGCATTGAGACAGAGGTTCATCAGAATCTGGTCGAGCTGCGACGGGTCGATGTGAAGCTTGCACTCCTCGCAAACCGGCTGCCAGTCGATCACGATCTTCTCCCCGGCCACTCTTTGCAGAATCGGCAAAGAGTCGGCGATGGTTTCGTCGATTTCGATCACTCTGGGCATGGCCGTTTGCTTTCGGGCGAAGGCGAGCAACTGGCTGGTCATTTCAGCCGAACGCTCGGCTGCCTGGTAAATCTCATGCAGGTTATCCTCCACCGATGGATCGAGATCGCCACTCGACAGCGCCAGCTCGGTATTACCGAGGATGACCCCAAGCATATTGTTGAAGTCATGGGCAATGCCGCCGGCAAGCTGGCCGATCAGCTCCATTTTCTGGATTTGCAGCAGAATCGACTGATTGCGCATCTCCGCCTGAGCCGCTCTTTTCCGTACGACGATGTCCCAGACAAGATCGGCAAGCGTGCCTACCCATTGAGCATCATTATTGTTATATGGCGAGCGTTTGTTGAAGACCTGCAAGACGGCGACCACTTTGCCTTGCTCGATGATGGGAACGGAAAGCGTGCTGGAAATCCGTGGGTGATGCGAAGGAAAGCCAACGTGACCCATTTCAGGGTATTCGTTGACGATCACCGCGCGTCCGGATTCGATCGTCTCTTTCAGAAAGGGTTTTACATCGAACGGGTGATGCACGTTCTGTTCGCTCATCGCTTGCATCTGATCGCGAACCCTGCTTGACCAGATACAACGGGAACTGCTTGCGGAATCAGCGGAAAGGAAAAAGATGAATCCGAAACTGCTGTCGGTAAGCATTTCGGCCTCATCGAGCGCCTTTTGCATAATCTCTTCGACAGATGCCGTTTCAGCTTGTTGCAAGAGGCCGAGACGGAATTCAGTCAGCGATTCGAGCCTTTTGCGTTGGGTGAGATCATATAGTACGCCAATCGCTCCTTCGGTACGGTTGTCGTAATAACGCTGAAGCTTCAATTCAACGTAACACGATGAGCCATTTTTCTTGCGAATGGTGATTTCATGCTCCCTGATGGTCGAAGCGTCTGAAATGACGTCACTGAACATGGAAAGCGTCGTGCCGCCGGGCGCGGTTTCATCGCAGAACTGGTTGAACGGCCGACCTTCGCACTCCTGAAAAGAGTAACCGGTTATCTTTTCGAATGCCGGCGAGACGTAAACAATAGCGCCATCGGTGCCGGTAATGAACACCGGCGCATCGGCCTGCTCGAATATGGATCGGTAGCGCTGCTCACCAGACATCATCGCCATTCCGGCCTTTTTCAGGCGGGTTATATCGATGCCCGTACCGGTTATGAAAAAGCGCCCTTCATGTTCAAAGCGGTTCGCCATGAGAAGAAACCAGCGAAAAGCCGGGCCGCCCTTCAGAAATATCCTGACCTCCAGGGTGTCCTGAACCCCCTGATCGAGAATCTTGCGCATCCGCTGCGTCACCAGCTCCCGGTCTTCGGGGTGGATCAGTTCCAGAAAATCGATCGACGCCATCTCGGCATCGGAGACACCAACGATCCGGTCACGAAACCAGGGACTCCATCGTATCATCCGCCCGGAGGCATCCACCACGTACATGGACTGGGGCAATATGTCAGCAAGATGAGTATGACCAGAATATTCGGATATATCTGAATCTGGAAATCCTGGCGTTTCGCTGTAGCTGTTTTCTGGCATGACAAGGTTATGCATAAAACGCTGCTCAATTCAAAATGCGTTTTTTATATAGCACTTTTATATAAAAAACTATTTTATATATATACCTTTTACTCCTTCAAAGTATATTTATAACTTACAACATTTTCTCTCCTCTATAAAATTTCGCACTGTTATTTTCCTCATCATTGCTCACTTGAACGCACCGTGCGTACTGATTTTTATTTGTGAATCGCGTTCCCTACTTTCAACTCATCGCTTCTCATCGGCAATTCACTATCTGTCACCTGCCTGGCTCTATGAATTTTTCCGTCACAGCAAAAGACAGCCGCTCGGCGGCGCGTTGCGGTGTGCTCTCGACCGCGCACGGCGACATTCCCACGCCGATCTTCATGCCAGTCGGCACGCGGGCGAGCGTCAAATCGATTGAGCCGGATGAGCTGAAGGCGCTCGATGCGAAAATCATCCTCGCCAACACCTACCACCTCTACCTCAAGCCCGGCAACGATATTCTCTTCAAAGCTGGCGGCGTTCACCGCTTCATGAACTGGGACGGGCCGCTCCTGACCGACAGCGGTGGCTATCAGGTCTATTCGCTCACAGATTTGCGGAAGATCAGCGAGGAAGGCGTGATGTTCAAATCGCATCTCGACGGTTCAAAGTTGCACTTCACGCCGGAAAACGTCGTCGATACGCAACGCATCATCGGCAGCGACATCATGATGCCGCTCGACGAGTGCCCGCCATGGCCCGCCGAGCGCGAGTACGTTCGCAAGTCGGGCGAGCTGACGCTTCGCTGGGCGGAGCGGGCGCGGAACCATTTCCTTTCGACCCGCCCGCACTACGGCTACGAGCAGTTCCAGTTCGGCATCACGCAGGGCGGAACCTTCGACGACCTTCGCGCCCATTCGAGCCGGATGCTGGTCGAGATGGATTTCGACGGCTACGCGGTCGGCGGCATGGCGGTCGGCGAACCGGCCGAACAGATGTACCGGATGCTCGACCTGTCGCACACCATTCTGCCCGAATCGAAGCCGCGCTACCTGATGGGCGTCGGTACGCCTTCGAACATCCTCAATGCCATCGAGCGCGGCATCGACATGTTCGACTGCGTCATCCCGACGCGCGAGGGGCGCAACGGGCGCGTCTATACCCGCAAGGGCACAATCAACCTGCGGGCGGGTAAGTACGCCGACGACTTCCGGCCCATCGACGAAGGGTTCGACAACCACGTCTGCCGCAACTACTCGCGCGCCTACATCCGGCACCTGCTCAACGTCGGCGAAATTCTCGGCCTCAAACTCTGCACGATGCAGAACCTCTCGTTCTACCTCTGGCTCACCTCGACCGCGCGCGAGCACATCGCGGCAGGCACCTTCACCGACTGGAAAGAATCATTCCTGATGGAGTTCAACAGCAATGGCAACAAGTGACGGACAGAAACCGGCGGTATTTTTACTGAGCCTCGGCTGCTCGAAGAACACGGTCGATAGCGAGCGGCTCACTGCGCAGGCAGTCGCCTCGGGCGTGATCTTCACCGACGACGTTGACCAGGCAAGCATAATCCTCATCAACACCTGCGGCTTCATCGAGGACGCCAAGCGCGAATCCATCGACGAAATGCTCGCCGCCATCGGCAAAAAGGAGGAGGGAAGCGTCCGCGAGGTGTACGTCATGGGCTGCCTCGTCGAACTCTACCGCAAGGAGTTGAGCGACGAAATGCCCGAAATCGACGGATGGTTCGGCACCCGCGAACTGCCGGAGGTGCTTGCCGCCATCGGCGCGCGCTACCGCGAGGAGCTGTTCGATCGGCGCGAACTGCTCACGCCGCCGCACTACGCTTTTCTGAAAATTTCCGAAGGGTGCAACCGGCGCTGCTCGTTCTGCTCGATCCCGAAGATTCGCGGCCCTTACCTCAGCCAGCCAATCGAGCAGCTCCTGCGCGAAGCCGCGCTGCTGCAACGGCAGGGTGTGCGCGAGCTGAACCTTATCGCGCAGGACATCAGCGTTTACGGCTACGACCTCTACGGCAAGTCCGCGCTCAACGACCTCACGCTCCGCCTCTCCGACATGGGCTTCGACTGGATCCGCCTGCTCTACGCCTACCCGCTCAACTTCCCGCTGGAGGTGATAAGCACCATGCGTGAGCGCGGTAACGTCTGCAACTACCTCGACATGCCGTTGCAGCACATCGATGACCGCATCCTCCGCTCGATGCAGCGCGGCATCGGACGCAGCGAAACCATCCGCCTCATCGACGAGATTCGCAGCCGCAACCCGGAAATCCGCCTCCGCACCACCATGATCGCCGGCTACCCCGGTGAAACCCGCGAAGAGTTCGATGAGCTGCTCGCTTTCGTCCGCCAGACCCGCTTCGACCGCCTCGGTTGTTTTCCTTATCGCCACGAAGAGTACGCCCCGGCGTTCATCCTCGACGACACCGTCAGCGACGAAGAGAAGGAGTCGCGCGTCAGCGAACTGATGGAGTTGCAGGAAGGCATTTCGGCCAGCCTCAACCGCAAACTCGAAGGCCAAACGCTGAAGGTGCTCATCGACCGCATTGAGGAGAACGTCGCCTACGCCAGAACCGAATACGACGCCCCAGAGGTGGATAACGACGTGATTATCGAGATTGGAGATAATGTCGTGGAGGAAGGCCAGTTCCGACAGGTGATTATCGAAGATTCGACGGCTTACGAGTTGTTCGGAAAGCTTTGCGACGAGTGAGCCGTTCCATCGCGCAGCTACGGAATTATGTGACAGGGCAGTGATCCGCCCGGTACACGTGCTCGATGCGCGATAATCCGGCCTGTTTCTCAGCGTTCCGCATCTTCGCAAATTCTCGGAAATCGGAATACTGAGTCCATAAGATAACCTCGTATTTTCTCGCCGACTTCAAGATGGCGATGCTTGACGGTTTTGGTGGGGCGTCGGCAGGATTTTGCTTGCCGGAACGAAGAAAAACGGAAAACACGGCGTCAAAAGAGCGGAGGAGTTTTCAAGAACACAAGTAAATGAATGTTATGGAACAAGAAATCATGCGCACCTGGGCCTGGTCAACATCCTCACCGGTGCCGATTATCCTGTTGAACGTTTTTCTCTGGGCCTTTTACTTTGTCCCCTCGCTGCTCGCCTGGACGCGCAAGCACCGGAGCCTTCCCGCCATCATCGCGTTGAACATCCTTCTCGGCTGGACGGGCCTCGGCTGGATCGGCGCCTTCGTCTGGTCGCTTTCCTGGCCAGGCCACGAAAATTCGCAAACGTCGGTTTCAAAGACAAATGCTCCAGCCGAGCCGGATCAGTACGAATGAGTGATTGTTCGATTCAGGCGGTCAGGTCAGGGAGCCGGACCGCCTCTCTGCTGATTGATGTTGTTATTGCTTGATCTGTTCGATACATTGAAACGTTGAAAGGGAGTTTTCTTTTTGTTGTTTTTGGTGATTTGAAAGTTCATGTCTGCGCCATTTTACGATGCAGTAGCTGTAGCTCAAACCTGTTAAACTCAAGGAGGCTTCTATGAAATGGATCAAGTCAATTTTGTTTTCGGTTCTGTTTTTGCTGCCGTCGGTGGCTTTTGCAGATCTTACCGGGACGTGGAGCTGTAATGATGGCGGAAAGTATTACGTTCGCCAGATTGGCAAGGAGGTGTTTTGGTATGGCGAAAGGTCTGTCACCAATCCGTCATGGTCGAACGTCGCCAATGGGACTCTTGATGGCAACAACATCATTCTCCGCTGGGCGGATGTTCCCAAAGGCAGCATCATGGGTGAGGGTATTCTGATCCTGAACATGATTAATCCCAACAAATTCCAGGCAATCACCAAAACCGGCGGCTTCGGCGGCTCGATCTGGACTCGCCCGTGATTTTGTGACTTTCGTGATTTTCAAGCGCACATAGCTTTTTTGAGGCTATGTGCGATTTGTGTTTTTTAGTTACTTTTGCTTTTGTAATCAGTGCTTATTTTTTGTGTGAATGGAAAAACGTTGCGTTATGATTACCAAAGAGTTGCAGGCGCAGACATTGTGCCTGAATCCGAGAGATAAAATTTCTCAGGTCGAGATGCTTCTCGAAAGCCTCGATAAACCTGTTCCGGAAATCAAGGCGGCTTGAATGAGGGAATCTGAACGTAGATATGCTGCTTATAAAAGGGGCGAAATTCAGGGTTCAACGTTGGAAGATGTGAAAAAACGAATGCAGCAATAAATATTTTATAATCATGTCAGACATTCTTGATTTTCTTAATAAAAATGCTGGAGCATTTAGCATTATATTTACTGCGGTTGTTACTCTTGCAACAATATCATATGCGATACTTACATATTGGCTTGTCAAGGAAACTTCGCTGATGCGACAAGTTCAAACAGAACCAAAGATAGAAATTACGGTGCGTTGTCATGAAGTGCATATTAATATTATGAGACTTCATGTACGCAATATTGGTCTTGGCCCAGCTTTTAATGTTAAGTTTACACCAAAAGCATTAAATGGAGGTGATGCTGCATCGAAACTGATTGATGCTTTAACAGAATCTAACTTTTTTAATGTCGGCTTAGCATATATAAGTCCAGGACAAGAGTTTATCTCAGGTTATACCAATATGACAGAAGATGGCGAGGAGAAGATAAAGGCAATTATAGGTTTTGACGTTATGTATGAAAGTGTTACAAGAAAAATATATAATGAGACTTTGATTGTTGATATGTCAGAACATAAAGGTACTCGAAGGATAGGAGGGTATCCACCACTATACTCAATTGCGCAAAGTCTTGAAAGAATTCAAAAAGATTTTGATCATATTTTAAGCGGCTTTAAAAAACTGAAAGTCGATATCTTTTCTTCGGAAGATCGTGCTCTGGCAGAGGCTGAAAGGAGAGAGTATGTAAAACAAGAGTTGGAAAAAATATCGGGAAAGAAAATTGAGGATGATGAGATTTCTGTGGAATAATTCGTTCGGCAATTTTCGGGAAGGAAAACTGGATTCTTCACTTCGTTCAGAATGACAACCAAAACAACAAAGCCCCGGCACTTCATCTGCGCCGGGGCTTTTGCATTGCAATCCGTCAATCCGCGCTTCACTCCGGCTTCAGGTGCGGGAAGAAGATGACGTCGCGGATGGAGTCCTGGCCGGTTAACAGCATCACCATGCGGTCGATGCCGATGCCGAGGCCGGCGCAGGGGGGCATTCCGTATTCCAACGCGCGGAGGAAGTCTTCATCAACAATCATCGCTTCGTCGTCGCCGCGCTGGCGGAGGCGGGCCTGCTCTTCGAGGCGTTCGCGCTGGATGACCGGGTCGTTTAGCTCGGAGAAAGAGTTGCACACCTCCTTGCCGCCGACGATCAGCTCGAAGCGCTCGACGAGACCCGGCTCCGAGCGGTGCTTCTTGGCGAGCGGCGACATCTCCTCCGGGTAGTCGGTGATGAAGGTCGGCTGGATGAGCTTCGGCTCGACGAACTCGCCGAAGATTTCATCGATGATCTTGCCGCTGCTGATCTTCGGATCGAGTTCGAGGCCCAAATCTTTCGCAATATCGCGGAGCTGCGCTTCGGATTTGCCGCGAATCTCCATGCCGGTGAACTCCTTGATCGAGTCGGCGATGGTGAGGCGGCGGAAGGGCGGCTTCAGGCTGATTTCGTTACCGAGGAACATCGTCGAATCCTTGCCGTTGACCTCCAAACACGCCTTGTGCAGTAAATCTTCGACCAGCTCCATCATCCAGACGTAATCCTTGTAGGCGACGTACAGCTCGACCTGCGTGAACTCCGGGTTGTGGAAGCGGTCGATGCCTTCGTTGCGGAAATCCTTCGCGAACTCATAGACACCGTCGAAGCCGCCGACGATCAGGCGCTTGAGGTACAGCTCGTTGGCGATGCGCAGGTAAAGCTCCATGTCGAGCGCGTTGTGGTGCGTCGTGAAGGGGCGGGCCGCCGCGCCGCCGTAAATCGGCTGGAGGATCGGCGTTTCCACTTCAAGCCAGCCGTTCGAGCTGAAGTAGTTTCGCATCAGGGCGACAATCTTCGTCCGCTTGATGAAGGTGCCGCGCACTTCGGGGTTGACGATCAGATCGACGTAGCGCTGGCGGTAGCGCAGCTCGCGGTCGCTGAAGGCGTCGAAAACCACCTTCTGGCCATCCACCTCTTTCTCCTTGGCGACGGGAATCGGGCGGAGCGACTTGGTGAGCAGCTCGAACTGGCGGGCGTGTACCGAAATTTCGCCGGTTTTCGTCTTGAACGTAAAACCGCTGACGCCCACGATGTCGCCGATGTCGAGCAGCTTGAAGGTGTTGTACGAAGCCTCGCCGACCTCGTCGCGCTTGAGGTATATCTGGATGCGTCCAACGGAGTCCTGAATGTGCAGGAACGAGGCCTTGCCCATCTTGCGGATCGCCATGATGCGACCGGCAACCGAAACATCCGCGGGATTTTCGTCGCTGAAGCTGTCGATGATCGCTTTCGAGGTGGCGGTGACGTCGAATTTATAGGGATAGGGATTGATGCCGGCTTCGGCGAGGTGTGTGCGCTCCTCGAAGCGGCGCTTCATCTGGTCGTTGAGCGAAACTGCGGGTGACTGGTCGTTCTGCTGATGCTTCTGTTCTGGTGCGTTAGGCATGCTGATGGTCTGAAGTGATAAAAATAAAACGGGTTATCTGAATCTCGCCGGTCAGGCCGAGATCATGGTTTTGAGCCAGATCGATGGCAGGGTGCTCACTTTCTGGTACAGCGAGCGGTAGGCGCGGCGAGTGAAAACGTCGTAGTTGTTCTCCTCGATGGCTTTGAGGATGTCGCTGTAGTTGCGGCTGCTGATGCCCACGGCCAGGCGGCTGTTCTTTTCGAGCATCGGAATGCCGAGGTCAGCCGAAGCGTAGTAACCGCGAGCGCGTTCGATCTGGAACTTCATCAGCGCGACGAATTTTTCATTCATCGTCCGGCTCATGAACTCCTCGCGACTGTAGTTGAAGCGGCGTAAATCTTCGAGCGGCAAATAGATACGGTCGCGGTCGATGTCCTCGCCGATGTCGCGCAGGATGTTGGTGAGCTGCATGGCGATGCCGAGATCGATGGCGTGTTGCAGGGCCTCCTTGTTGCTGTAGCCGAAAATTTCGACCGTCATCAGCCCCACCACCGAGGCGACCTTGTAACAGTAAACGTAGAGCTCGTCGAAGGTCTCGAAGGTCTGGAAATCAATGTCCATCGCCACGCCATCGATCAAATCGAGCGGCAGGTCGATGGGGATCGAGTAGTGGCGCAGCGTATCCTGCCAGGCCATGAGAATCGGATCGTTGCTCGGTGTCCAGTCGTAACAGGCCCGGAGGCGCACCTTCCAGTCGGCGATGGAGTCGTTGAGTTCCGCTCGCGTCAACTGGCCGTTGCTGAGCTTGTCCTGCGCCAGATCGACCAGGTCGTCCACCGTGCGCAACAGCGCGTACATGGCGAAGATCGGGTTCTGCTGGCGTTTTGGCAGGAACTTCGTGGCGAGGTAGAAGGTCTTAGCGTGGTGCCGGGCGATCTGGCGGCAGTAGTCGTAGGCGTTCGGGAGCGACAGCTTTTGGCCCGCGTCGTGAAGCACCGTCTGTCCGTTGTAGCTGTAGTTCATGAAACTCTCGCCGCTGTTTTTTTTGCTGCTCTGTTGTCGGATGGCCTGTTGCCGTGTTGGGCAATGCGGCCTGATTTTCGTTTCCGGCAGCCTGATTTTGTATGCCGGAGTGGCAAAAATATGTAACTTTCCGTGGCCGGAATACGTTATCATAATGTGACGGCAAAATAAAATAATGGCTCTAATATAGCAATAGCAATGAGCTTCGCCGTTGCCGCCCGCTCGCCGCTGTTGCGCAGAATTCTTTCAGACCACCCATTTGACGACCATTCCATCACCGGAACCCAGGGAGCGCGCCGTGCTTGTCGGCATCACCTCCACGCCTGACATTCCCAGACACCTTGTCGAGGAGTATCTCGACGAACTCAAGTTTCTCGCCGACACGGCGGGAGCTGACGTTATTACCACCATCATCCAGGAAAAAAAGCAGCCCGATCCGGCCACCTGCATCGGCAGCGGCAAGGCCGAGGAGCTGGCCGGGCTGGTCGAGGAGGACAAGATCGACATCGTGATTTTCGACGACGACCTGACGCCCGTGCAGGCCAGGAACCTCGAACGCATTCTCAAGTGCAAGGTGATCGACCGCACCGGCCTCATCCTCCAGATTTTCGCCATCCGCGCCAAATCCGCGCAGGCCAAGATGCAGGTCGAACTCGCGCAGCTCGAATATCTCCTGCCGCGCCTCTCCGGCGCATGGACGCACCTGTCGAAGCAGAAGGGCGGCATCGGCACCAAAGGCCCCGGCGAAACGCAGATCGAAACCGACCGCAGACTCGTGCGCAACCGCATCGCCTCGCTCAAAAAGAAGCTCCGCGCCGTTTCGCTCCAGCACGACACCCAAACCCGCAGTCGAGCGACTGTGCCGCGTGTGGCGCTTGTGGGCTACACCAACGCGGGCAAATCGACGCTGATGAACGCGCTCTGCCCCGAAGCCGAGGCCTACGCCGAGAATCGCCTCTTCGCGACGCTCGACACCAAGACCCGGCGGCTCGAACTCAGGATCAACAAGCTCGTGCTGCTTTCCGACACGGTCGGCTTCATCCGCAAGCTGCCGCACACGCTGGTAGAGAGCTTCAAATCCACGCTTGACGAGGTGCTCCAAGCGGACTTTTTACTGCACGTCATTGACGTAAGCCACCCGGCCTTCGAGGAGCAGATGCAGGTGGTGCGCGAGACGCTCAAGGAGATCGGCGTCAAGCACGACCACATGATCGAGGTGTTCAACAAGATCGACGCGCTTGCCGATCCGTCGGTGCTGACCGGCCTGCAAAGCAAGTATTCCGACGCGGTTTTCATCTCCGCCGCGCGCGGCCTGAACCTCTCGGTGCTGAAGGAGAGCATCGCCAACCACGTCGCCCGCGACTACAAGACGCGCAAGGTGCGGACGCACGTCTCGAACTACAAGCTGATCGGCTACCTCTACGACCACGCCGAGGTGATCGACAAGAAGCACATCGACGAGGAGGTGCAGCTTACCATCCGCGTGCATCGCAACAATCTCAAGCAGATCGACGCCATGCTCAAGGCGTCGGCATCGAAAAAACATGCCGCTTCAAATCTTTAACACAACGAAGCGCAAGATCGACGAGGCGCGTCTCGCCGAAGCCATCCGTCTGGTGATCGGCGAAGAGGGCGGCGCAATCGGCTCCATCGAGGCCGTGTACTGCGGCAACAAGATGATCCGCCGCATCAACAGCGACTTCCTCGGCCACGACTATGCGACCGACACCATCACCTTCGGTTACAACAAGGGCGAGGAGGTCGAAGGCGAATTCTACATCTCCCTCGACGTGATCGAGTCCAACGCCAAACGCTTCGTCGCAACCTTCGACGACGAACTGCTCCGCGTAACGATCCACTCCGCGCTGCATTTGATGGGCCACGACGACGAAAGCGACGAACAGCGAGCGGCGATGAGTAGGCGGGAGGATTATTATATGGAGCGGCTCAGACACTGAGTTTCTCCAGCCGTTCGACACATGATCTTTGCATCAGGGATCGATTTTTTTACTAAATTATCCTCATAAAATCCCTGCATCGAAGTTCCCTGCGCCGTTCAGCTTTTTGTTGACGGCGAGTGCATGGGGCCTTTGCAAACGAAAAACCACCACCACAATGAATCTCATTATCAACGACAAACCGGCCCAGTCGAGCGTCGGTCAGACTGTCGGCAAGGCCGCAAGGCTCAATCACAGCCACGTCGGCTACGTTTGCGGAGGCCACGGCCTTTGCCAGGCTTGCTACATCACTGTTCAGGAGGGAGCTGACTGCCTCGCTCCGCTCACCGATGTCGAGAAAGCGTTCCTTTCTCCGCGCCAGATCGCCGCTGGCGGTCGCATGGCTTGCCAGGCGACCATCGCTACCGAGGGCACGGTCAAGGTTCTCTCGCGCCCCGAAGAGGTGCGCCGCATCGTTTTCAGCAATCCTTTCGGTCTGATCGCTTATGCCGCCGACATGGGCAAGGACACCGCGCAGCAGATCGTGCCGGGTGTGCAGAACCTCATCGGTCGCATCCAGCGCGGCGAGATGGGCGGCAAGGAGGCGCTTGGCGACATGATGGAGTCCATCCAGGGCGCTGCCGGGCTGGTCGTCGAGGCGATTCAGCAGGGGCCGATGGCGCTTCCGATTCCCTTCAAGGATCAGATCGCGGACGTGATCAGCAAGCTTCCGCTGCCGTCGTTCTCGCTTCCGCAACTGCCCTCGTTCTCGCTGCCACAGCTTCCGTTCCCGATTCCGTTCCTGTCGCAGTCAAGCCAGGCTCCGGCGTCGCTCGAAAAGGTGACGATCACCGTGCAGCCTCCGGCCAAGGCCTGAGCGATCTTCTGTTTTTTTTCTTTTCTCATATCCCCCCGGTCTTTGAACTGGGGGAGTTTGTTTTGTGGGGCAGAATCCCGCTTGCCAGGTGTCCGGTAATCAAATTACCATCATCGAAAAAAAGATTCCATTGCCATGACTGACAATACCGCTCAAAACAGGAATGTCGTCGTTACCGACATCAAAATGCCGTTCGGTTCCATGGTGGTTTTTCTGGTCAAGCTTGCGCTGGCAAGTATTCCGGCGCTTCTGATCATCTATGCCGTCATGGCTGTTTTTGCCATGATTCTGATACTTCTGTTCGGAGTCGTGCCATTTTCCGAGCTGTTCCGGCATTTTCCCGATTAAAATGATGCGTGTTGCCGATTGCTCTGCCGGTTCCGGTTTTCTGACGGCGCGTCGCCGGTTGTCCATTTCTCCATCCTGAAGTATCCATCTCATGAGTCTCAATCTTGGCGAACGCTGCGGGCTGGTGATGCAGTCCGATATTCGCGCCATGTCGATCGAGTGCGCCCGGATGGGCGGCATCAATCTTTCGCAAGGCGTCTGCGATACGCCGGCGCCTCCGGTAGTTTTGCAGGGCGCGGCGGATGCGCTCATGCAGGGCAGCAACACCTACACCCACCACACCGGCATCCGCGAGCTTCGCGAGGCGATTGCCCAGAAGCAGCGGCGCTTCACCGGCGTCCAGTTCGACGCCGACCGCGAGATTGTCGTCTCCGCAGGCGCGACCGGCGCGATGTACTGTGCGTTTCAGGCGCTCTTGAATCGCGGTGACGAGGTGATCGTCTTCGAGCCGTTTTACGGCTACCATGTCTCGACGCTTCGGGCGGTCGAGGCCGCGCCGGTGTTCGCGCCGCTCGATCCGTCGTCGGGCTGGTCGTTGCGCATCGACGATCTCGAAGCGGCGGTGACGCCGAAGACCAAAGCGATTCTCATCAACACGCCAGCGAACCCTTCTGGCAAAGTTTTTTCCCGCGACGAGCTTGCCCTTCTGGCGGAGTTCGCTATCCGCCACGACCTGTTCGTCTTCACCGACGAGATGTACGAGCACTTCGTCTTCGACGGCCGCTCGCATGTGTCGATGGCGGCGCTGCCCGGCATGAGGGAGCGGACGATCACCATCTCCGGCCTCTCCAAGACCTTCAGCGTCACCGGCTGGCGCATCGGTTACGCGCTCTGCGACGAGCGCTGGGCCGCCTCCATCGGCTATTTCAACGATCTCTATTACGTCTGCGCGGCCTCGCCGCTCCAGGCGGGCGTCACGGCGGGACTTCGCGAGCTTGGCGACGAGTATTATCTTAACTTGTCGGCGGAGTACGAGGCCAAACGCGATCTCTTCTGCGCGGCGCTCGCCGAGGCGGGTCTCGCGCCGCACGTTCCGCAGGGCGCTTACTACGTGCTCGCCAACACCGAGCGCTTGCCTGGCGCGACGGCGCGGGAGCGGGCGATGCACATCCTGCGCGAAAGCGGCGTCGCCTCGGTGCCCGGCTCGGCCTTTTACCACGACGGTGGCGGCGAAAATCTCGTCCGCTTCTGCTTCGCTAAAGAGAGCCATGTGCTCGAAGATGCCTGCGAGCGATTGCAGAAACTCCGGTTTTCTTGAAACTTTCCTGAATTTGGTGAAACATCCTTGTCGTGCCGGTTGTTTTTCTGAAAGAGTCGGCGACTCGCGCTGCCTGTTTCGGCGCGCAAATTTCAATACCGCTCTTTCCATAACCAAACCCAGTCCGGAGGCAGATCATGGAGCTTGAACAAACGGTCACTGTACAATGTCCTTACTGCGCGCAGACGTTCGAGGTGCTGGTCGATTGCTCGGTCGAGCATCAGGAGTATATCGAGGATTGCGAGGTGTGCTGCCGTCCGGTGAGTCTTGTCATCGATGTCGCCGAGGATGGTTCCGTTTCGGTTCAGACAAGGGGCGAGGATGTCTGAAAAGCCTGTCGGGGATGCTTCGGAACAGGGTGAGCTGAATCTCCGGCAAGAGCTTGAAACGGCTCGCCGCCGTATCGAGGCGCTTGAGATGGAACTCTCCGGGCAGCAGAGCTTTACGGAAACGCTGCTGGAAACGACTCCCGATTTTTTCGCCCTGAAAGATCGCGACTTCGTCTATCGCCGCGTCAACCCTGCCTTGTGCCGCTTTCTCGGCAAGAGCGCCGGGGAGATCATCGGCAAGCGAGACGCGGAGCTGTTTCCGCCAGAAGATGCGGCCCTGCACGTCGCCCTTGATGCCGAAGTCCTGAGGTCACGCCAGCCGCTGGAGGGCGATTGGAACATCGACGACTCGGAGGGCAAGGTCTGGTTCCGGGTGAAGAAAGCGCCGGTGTTCGACGACTCCGGCCAGGTCAGCGGAATCCTCTGCATGGTGCGGGATGTCAGCCGGGGCAAGCGGGCGGAGATCGAGTTCGAGCGTCTTTTCAGCCTCATGCCGGACATGGCGTGCATTGCTTCGTCCAGCGGCTACTTCATCAGGGTCAATCCGGTATGGCGGAAAATGCTGGGTTATTCCGAAGAGGAGCTGCTCTCCGCGCCGTTTATCGATTTCATCCATCCCGATGACCTCGAAGCCACAAAAGCCGAGGTAGCGAGAAAACACTCCGGCGAGGCAGGAACGCTCAATTTCGTCAACAGGTACCGCGCCAAAGATGGCGCGTATCGCTGGCTTGAGTGGAACAGCACACCAATCGAAGAGGGCGTTCTGTACGCCATCGCCAGAGATATCACCGGACGCATCGAGCAGGAGATGCAGACTCGCCGCTGGGCCGACGCGTTCAGGCTCTGCGCTCACGGCATCGCCCTAGGCGATCCTTTCACCAATCAGGTGCTTACCTGCAACGAGGCTTTTGCGCGTTTGTGCGGCAGGTCTGTCAAGGAGATCGAGGGTCTCAGGATTTTGAGTCTCTATTTGCCGGAAGACTATGAAAAGGTGATGAGCAACATCGCAAGGGTTGATCGTTGCGGTTTTGTCAGTTATCACGCCAGAATGCAGCGCCCCGACGGCAGCAGTTTTCCTGTTCAGATGGATGTGGTCAGCGTCCGGGGCGAAGATGGGCAGCTCATCTACAGGGTCGCCACCGTGCAGGATATTACCGAGCGGCTCGAATCGCAAAGAGCCTTGCGCGAAAGCGAGGAGCGCTTCCGGTCGGTCGTTGAGTCCGCACCGGACGCCATCTTCATACAGACGGGCGGTTGTTTTGCTTACCTGAATCGTTCCGCGGTCTCACTGTTCGGGGCATCGAAAACGGAAGAGATTCTTGGACGGCGGGTCGTCGATCTGGTTCATCCTGATTTCCGCGATCTGGTTGCCGAAAGAATCCGCCAGCTCAATAAAAGCCAGCAGGCGATGCCGATTCTCGAAGAGCGGATTCTGCGTCTCGACGGCGCTGAGGCCTCTGTAGAGGTTTCCGCCGTGCCGTTCACCTTTGCCGGTCAGCAAGGCGCTCTGGTCTTTCTTCGCGACATCGACCGCCGGAAAAAGGCTGAAGAAGAGCGCGCCGGGCTGGAGCATCAGCTTTTCCAGTCGCAGAAAATCGAATCGATTGGCCGGCTGGCTGGCGGCATCGCTCATGACCTGAACAATCTTCTGACGCCGGTGCTCGGTTATTCCGAGATGCTTTCGCACGCTTTTCCGGAGACGGACAAGCGCCTGAAGCGCATCGAGGTCATTCATCACGCGGCGCTCAGGGCTCGCGACCTGGTCCGCCATCTCCTCGCCTTCAGCAGCCGCCAGGCGCTCGAATTCAGGATGATTGACCTGAACAGCGTGATCGGCGACTTCGGGCAACTTTTGCGACGAACCATTCGGGCCGATATCGATATCCGCTATCGTCTGCACGAAGGGGCTTTGGTCATGCAGGGGGACGCCAGCCAGCTTGAACAGATCATCATGAATCTGGCGGTCAATGCCGAGGACGCTATGCCGTCGGGCGGCGAACTGAAGATGGAGACCTCCACGATAGTGATCGAGAGCGGGTGCGAGAAATATTTCGAGGGGCTGCCCGCCGGTGACTACGCCGTGCTGACCGTCACCGATACCGGCGTCGGGATGGAGCGGGAGACGCTCGCCCATATTTTCGAGCCTTTTTTCACTACCAAGCCCAAGGGGCAGGGTACCGGCCTCGGTCTTTCGACGGTTTACGGCATCGTTCGCCAGCACGGCGGCATCATCCAGGCGAGCAGCAACCCCGGCGCGGGCGCTTCGTTCAGGATATGCTTCCCGCTCAGGGAGTGTGAAGCCGAGGCTGGTCAGCCTGTCGAAACGGCGCAGCTTCAGCAGGGCAAGGGGGCCAAGGTGCTGGTTGTCGAGGATGACGAGCTGGTGCGCAAATTCGTCGTGCAGGCGCTGGAGGAGGAGGGATTCGAGATCCGTGAGGCCGAAAGCGGGGAGGAGGCGATAGCGCTGCTTCAAAGTGGCGACTTCAGGCCTGACTTGCTGCTGACCGATCTGGTCATGCGCGGCATGAATGGCAGGGTGCTGTATGAAAAGGCGAGCGCCGTCATGGCTGGCATCAAGGTGATCTACATGTCGGGGTACACCAGGGACATCATTTCCCGGCACGGCGTACTCGACGAAGGGCTGACCTTTTTGCAGAAACCGTTTGCGGTTCCCGTGCTTCTGGAAAAAGTGAGGGAGGTACTGCAAAACGGAGGCTGAGGCGGTGGGAGGAGTAAAAAAAGCTGAAACCGAAGCTGTAAGCCGAATTCTGTGAATCACCATCAAGTGGTGAAGCTGCAATCATTTATCTGATGCGGCCTACCCGGATACTCTGTTCGAGGTGAAACCCCGAACAGTTGGACGAGCAACCCTGCTTCCCTTGCGGAAAAAGCACCCTTATTTGGCCTTGCTTCGGGGAGGTTTTCATAGCATACGTCATTGCTGGCGTATCTGGTGGTCTCTTACACCCCCTTTTCACCCTTACTCCAGCCGTAGCCGGAGCGGTTCGCTTTCTGTTGCACTTCTCTGTGACCAGCGGCTTGCGCCGCCGTCCCCGGCCTTGAACGAGGTTCTCGACCGGCACCCTGCCCTGTGAAGTTCGGACTTTCCTCTGCGCGGCGCGAGGCCACGCAGCGACTGCACACTTGCGGTTTCAGCAATGTCGATGAACGATTGGCGAGCCTCTTTTCAAGGCGGCCATAAAACAGAAACTGCCGAAAGGAGCAATCCGTTCGGCAGTTCGCTTTGTCGATTACTGCTGGCCGCCGACCGCAGCTTCTTCGAAGAGCCGCTCGTGCACCACGATGCGACCGCACGATTCACAAACGTAAAAGCCGCCCTGCACGATCATGGTGTGGCGGTTGGTCGGCACCCTGGTGTTGCATCCGGAACACGCCTGGCGGTCGAGCTTGACCACGGCGTTTTGCAACGTGCCGCTTTTGAGATGGTCATATTTGTCGAGCAAGCGCTTGGCCTCCTGGGCAACCATCGCTCTCTGTTCCGCGAGAATCTCCCGGAGCGTGGCAACCTCTTCGGCGGTTTCGATGACAATGCTCTCCAGCTCCTCTTTTTTCTGGCGCACCTGTTCGGTGAGATCCTGCATCTGTTGCTGCAAGACATCGTCGGGCATCATCTCTTCGGAAATCTCGTCGTAACGATTTTCCGTGATCAGGTCGCGCCCTTTTTTCTGCAACTCCTGGGCGTGGTGCTCGGCCTGCGAAATATCCTGAAGCTTGATTTCGGCCTGGGCGATCTCCTTTTCCTCATATTCGATCTGCTTCGAAAGGGCGTCGTACTCCTTGTTGTTGCGGGCCAGCGTCTGCTTTTCCTTGAAAGAACGGATTTTTTCCCTGCTATCGGCAATGACGCCGTTCAGGCGTTCCCGCAGTTTCTGATGTTCGTCGGCGATTTTCTTCCGGGCCTCGATCTGCCGAGAGGTGAATGCGAGATCCTCCTCAAGAGCGGAAATCTCCTCCGGCAGGCCTTTCTGCATGCTCATGATGCTTTCGATCATGTTGTCGATATGCTGAAGGCGAACGATGAGATTGATTTTTGTATGATCCACTACCACACCGGTTTAGAAATTAAAAAGAAGCAAAAAAAGCACCTCTGTCGAAGGTGCTTGCCTTGTATTCAAAATCTTTTCAGAACAATAACAGGAAGAAATCTTCAAGTCTGATCTTTTTGCACATGAGTGTCTTGCATATTGTTGGTGCCCGAAAGGAGATTCGAACTCCTACACCTCTCGGCGCTCGCCCCTGAAACGAGTGCGTCTACCAGTTCCGCCATTCGGGCATTGCCTTGTCAAAAAGGCTCATCGGCAAGATAAGCTTTTTTGACAATAATGCTAATTACTTGATCTCTTTGTGCTCAGTGTGCCTTTTCAGGTTCGGATTGTACTTTTTGAGAATGAGGCGCTCCGTCGTGTTCTTTTTGTTCTTGGTCGTGGTGTACCTCGAAACAGGCACCCCTTCCTTTTTCGCCTCGGTGCACTCAAGCGTGATTACGATTCTGTTCTCTTTACCTTTTGCCATTAGTAGCTTCGGTCGGTTAGTTATTTTAAGAGCAACGAATATACAGCAAGCGACCCTCTTATGCAAGCCCTGTCGTTTTTTTGTTTCGAGATCAGGAAACGCTTATTATTGAGTCTTTTCACCCATCACCTAAACAACAAGGGCGCATCGTGCTGGATAGTCATTTTTTTTCATTTTCCGACGGAACCCTCTGCTGTGAATCGGTCAGACTCGACGAGTTGGCCGCGCAGTTCGGAACTCCGCTTTTCGTGACCAGCCGTCAGAGCCTGGTCAGTCAGTACCGGGCTTTCGAAGAGGCTTTTGCTTCTTTGCCGCATTTCACCTGCTACTCGGTCAAGGCGAACTTCAACCTCTCGGTTATCCGGGCGCTTGCCGAAGAGGGTTGTGGCTGCGACGTCAACTCGGGCGGCGAACTCTATCGCGCCCTCAAGGCCGGCGTACCCGCCGACAAGATCATCATGGCCGGTGTCGGCAAGAACGAAGCTGAAATCAAGTACGGCCTGACCTCTGGCGTGATGATGATCAAGGCTGAATCGATCTCCGAACTCAGGGCGATCAACCGTGTAGCCGAGCATCTCGGAAAAGTTGCGCAGGTCGGCGTCAGGATCAACCCCAACGTCACCGCCGAGACCCATCCCTACATCACCACCGGCGACAGCAAGGAGAAGTTCGGTATCGACGAAGATGGGCTCGGCGAGGTGTTCGAGCTGTTCAGGACGCTGCCGAACCTCGAACTGCACGGCCTCGACATGCACATCGGCTCGCAGATTTTCGATCCGGAATACTACGTCGCCGCCACGCAGAAGCTGCTCGAAGTGCTCGAATCGGCGCGGCATCTCGGCTTCGACATCAAATGGCTCGATCTCGGCGGCGGTTTTCCGGTGACCTACGATCCGCAGAAGCCAGCCACGCCGATCACGAAGTTCGCCGAAAAGCTCATTCCGATGCTCGAAGACAAGGGCGTGACGGTCATTTTCGAGCCGGGCCGGTTCATCGCGGCCAACGCCTCGGTGCTGGTCACCAGAATTCTCTACCGCAAAAAAAATCACATCGGCAAGGAGTTCTTCATCGTTGACGCAGGCATGACCGAGCTGATCCGCCCGGCTCTCTACCAGTCGCACCACGAAGTGCTCTCGGTCAAACAGCATGACAAAAGCGTCGTCGCCGACGTGGTCGGGCCGGTCTGCGAATCGAGCGACTTCTTCGCCCGCCACCGCACCATCGACGACGCTCCCGAAGGCGAACTGCTCGCCGTGCTCTCCGCCGGAGCCTACGGCGCGGTGATGGGCACCAACTACAACGGACGTCTTCGACCCGCCGAGGTGATGGTCGATGGCGATGAAGTCACCCTGACCCGTCGCCGCGAAACCTTCGAGCAACTCGTACAGAACGAGTTGTAAAAGTGTGGACGATGTGGACTTTGTGGACGCGGTGGACAGAAAACATTGTTGTCCACTATGTCCACATCGTCCACCAAATTGCTGCAACAGGCTTAAAAAGTGAAACCTGTCATGCGAACCGCTGTCTCAATCTTTCTGTTTTTCGCGCTCATGCTCGCAAGCAGTTCATTGCTTGCACGGACTGACGCCAAGCTATCGACGCGCGCCCTGGCCGACACGGTTGGATTTGCGCATCGGGCTTGGCAGATGGACTCCGTCATGGCGCGAATCAGGTCGCTCGATCGCGACGATCTCGTTCGCGCCCGGCAGCCAGCCGGAACGGCGTGGCGGGCGGCGATTTGCCCGCACGACGATTATACGTATGCGAGCTGGCTCTATCCGGCGGTGCTGCGGAACATCAAGGCAAAAACGGTCATCATCTTCGGCGTGGCGCACAAGGCGTGGCGCTATAATCTCGAAAACCGCCTTGTGTTCGACAGTTTCAGCTTATGGCGCAGCCCGTACGGTGCGGTGAAAGTTTCTCCGCTACGAGATGAAATGATCAAGCGTTTGCCTGCCGACATGGCGGTTGTGCACGATCCGATGCAAAGCGAGGAATATTCCGTCGAGGCGATGATTCCGTTTCTGCAATACCAGAATCGGGATGTTGAAATCATCAGCATTCTGGTGCCTTTCATGGATTTTGAACGGATGCAAACCGTCAGTCGCCATTTGGCGAAAGCGCTGTTTGCCGTGATGAAAAAGAATGATTTGCGCTGGGGAAGCGATGTCGCCATCCTCATTTCATCCGACGCAGTGCATTATGGCGACGAAGCGTGGGGCGGGCACAATTTCGCTTATTTTGGGACGGATAGCAGAGCCAACGCGCTCGCCGAAGCATATGACCGGGAAATAATCAGCACCTGTTTTGAATCGAAATTGACCGGGAATAAAATCGCCAAATTTTATGCCTACACGACCGATTCCGATGATTTCAAAGAGTCCAGATGGAGCTGGTGCGGACGCTATGCAATACCGCTCGGATTGTTGACAGCGCTCGATCTCCAGTGGCTCGAAAAAAGCGCTCCGTTAACGGGAGTGCCGATAGCCTACGCCACCAGCATCAGCCAGCCGCATCTGAAAGTCGATGATCTGGGAATGGGGGAGACGGCGATTGCCACGGAGAGGCATTGGGTTGGTTATCCGGCGGTTGGGTTTCGGTGAGGTTTGGGTTGAGATATTTGTTCCTTGGTATTGAATGTGATTTTATCGACCCCAATCAACCAGAGCAGATGTTCAATATTGTTTGCCCCAAGTTAAGTTAGAATGCTTTGCTTTTTGAGTGTATTGAGCTTAACCATAGGCTTCTTTATCGCTGAAAACACAGCGTGCGAAGAGACTTTTTTATCAGGAGGTAAAATTTGATATTTGACTATTGGGAAAATGCAACCGCATCGGATTGGCGATATCATGTCATCCAGAGTCTTGAAATGGGTATTGATCTCATGGAAGACTGGGACAAGACTTTCTTCGAGGCGATAGCGTTATTTAGTGATGCTTATTTGTCTATGCATGAGCGTCGCAACGCTGAACATCCAAAGCCTAGAAACGAAGACGAACTTGAAGATATTTTTTTTGAATTGCATCACGCGTCGGCGGTGATTGACTCAGTTATTGGAAGTGCTTGTGTTGTGCTTATGCGCTGGATGGAGCAGGTAAAGCAGGTAGCAGTCGCTGATTTAATCCTTATTGAGACCAAATTTCCGTTTGAAACGGACCGTGAGTCCAAAGAAGATAAGGCGGTTCGCCATCGCCGTACAATAATGCAAAATTTTGGCTCCAGAGTACCTGGAACGGATCTCTGCGGTGCCTTGGCTGTTTGGCAGATTGGAAACGTTTTCAAACATAGTGGAGAAGCTTCACTGCGCAATCCAACGAAGGTAATTGCAAAGGCGCTTGGTTTTAGCTCTCAATCTCTTGAGATTCAAGAGCCTGAGGCAGAGGAAGAACTTCGTCAGATGGCCTTAAGAGAAATAGATTACACTCTTGATTCAGAAAGTATCGAACGGATGGCTCTTCAGCTTGGATGTGGGGTCTGTTCAACTAAGTGTGTAAACGGTCGTAATCAAACGGGAAGCCGTCCTTCGAATTTAATGGAAAACTGGTTG
>NZ_VDCH01000012.1 GCF_006265165.1 Chlorobaculum thiosulfatiphilum | reverse complement strand
GCAAAGTCGAAAAACTGTTTGATCATCCCAATGTTCGCTATGCCAAGAATTGATACCTTTATTGGCCGGAGTAATAATAACGCCCTAATCATAATTATTAGTGATCCTATTGATGTCATAATAAAAAGTGCTCTATAAATCCATTGATGATTAATGTACTTTGTAGAATCTCCACGAATATGTTTTGTCCATCCATTGATACCGGCAAGGGCCCATACTTTTTGTTCAAGAATTTCAAGATGATCAATACTTCTTTCTAAAACCAATCGCATACGAATGTCCAATAAAAGAAACATGAGTCCAACAACAAATCCGACGATTCCCAACAATATTGTCGCCTCTTTCGTTGAAAAATAAGCATTTCCACTAACAAGGGCTCCAACAATTATGACAAAAAAGTTAAAATTTTTAACACGAATTGTAATTGCAAGCTTAGCCATTTCTCTTGACTGAGCCAATGTGGCAAATAGTGCGTTGGCAGCAATTTCTTCTTCACTCATGATGTTGCTATATTTAGTTGCAAAATAGCTGTTTAATAAGCTAAGAGATACTGTAATACATAATCAAATAATTTTCGATGACTGAGTAGTTCTACGCATAGAATTTGTTGTTAAATAGAAAAAATAAAGCTTATAACTAAAAATACTGTCGCCAAAATAGTGACTGAGTTTACAAACTGCATGATGCTGTATTTTGTGACCAATTCATTTTCGGCGTGCTCTATATACGAAGCCAAATCATTATAATCTTTATCTAATCCGATGCTTCTTAAGCAACGCACAGTCAGGATAACTAATATGATATAAACAAAAACATCAATTGAAACAACAATTAAGCTGGCGTTATATGTCTTGTGTGTTTGAAGGTAGAAGATGCATAGGGCGAGCATAATAGATAAATGACCAACCATTGTTGACGCTCTTTCATTAACGGTTCCTATGAGTGCTATTAAATATTTTATTTTACCTTCTCCAAAGAACTCACTTTCTTTTTCGAGACATCGAGAAATCGCATCTTTCGGCACAAATATTCCCAATATTGGTAAGATCAGTTTATCTACAGATTTATATATAATTTCAGGTAAATTCATTTTTTTAAGAGTTAGTTGTCAGGCTTAATATCTCTATGAGTTTCAAGATAATCTAAGTAACGTTTACCTTTTCAACAAAATATTTAACCCGGCCTGCTCAAAGTGATGATCGGTGCTGAAAACGTCTTGTATTCCCAGAGATTTTGCCAGCACAATGCTTGTGCAATCTACAAATCCCCAATCTTTATCTGCCATCTGCCTGTATAAAGCAAAACCCCTGTTCATAATATTTTCATCAACAACGATACTTTTCCACTTTTTTGACTGCATTACGGCATCAATCAATCTGATTGAAAACGGCTTCAGATTGACCGTGCTGAAGGCATTTCCAAATTCAAGTAAAACTGCATTTGAAGTGACAAAAAAACTGTTCGACCTCACCAAGCGGTCATTAACCTCAATTGCTTGGGAATGAAAAGCATCTCGCTTGTTGCCAATGGCGATCAATGCCGAGGTATCGACAAACACTTGATTGTTCATCGCTTCGGTGTTCCGTAGAGATAATGATCGTGATTTTCGGCGAAATCGGTTATTCCGGTGTCAACGGCAATATCTTCGATGTTCAGATTATCCCAGGAATCACCTTTGGGCGCATCAGGCTTGATCTCTACAGGAATCCCTTCCTGAGCGAAAAATTCCCTGACTTTGGTCATAACCCTTGTGACCTGATCAGGGAGAATATCCGGTAGTGTAATCGTCAATTGCATAAGTAGTCACAGTTTCATGGTTCATCAGCGACATCGGTAAATACAATTTACAAGACGAAACTTACACATTATTTTACTCCATACAAAAGAACGAGCTACTCCCCCTCCACAAACCACCACACCTCGCCACTCCTCGGCTTCACCATCCCTGCCGGCAGCTCCGGCTTTTCGCCGTTGCTGATCGAGCGGGCAAGCTCGTAGCGTGACGATGGGATGAGGAAGAGGACGTTGGCGGCTTCGTTGATGACTGGCAGCGTCAGCGTCAGCCTCGTGCCGGGTGGTTTGCCGTTGGGGGCGTCGACGGCGATTACCCAGCGTTCCTTTTCGTCGAGCGACTTCTCGTCGCCTGGAAAAAGTGAGGCGGTGTGGCCGTCGTCGCCGAGGCCGAGGAGGATGAGATCGAACGAGGGCGGGGCCTCGTCGTTGGCGTGTTTGCGGAACAGGCCCCGGAGCAGCGATTCGTAGCTGCGGGCGTCCGCCTGTGGGTTGCCCGATTCGGTTGGCATCCGGTGGACGTTCGCCGGTTTGATGCAGACTTGGCGTAAGAGCGTTTCGCGGGCCATGCCGTAATTGCTGTCGGGGTGGCTCGGCGGCACGTAGCGCTCGTCGCCCTGGAAGAGCAGGGTGTGCGCCCAGGGCGGGACGATCCTTTCCGGATCGCGGGTGCAGCGGCGCACCTCGACGGGCAGCTTGTAGCCGAGTTCGCGGTAGCGCTCCTCGCTGATCCCTTCGGCGAGCTTTTGGTGCAGCGCTCGCGGGGTGTTGCCGCCCGAGAGCACCAGTGTAAAGCGGTCACGCTCGGCGACTGCGCGGTAGGCCGTGTCGGTGATGAAGGCGACCGCCTTTTCGAGAAGCGCGTCGAGTGGTTCGCTGATCCAGTGGGTCATCGTGATTCGGTGAAGAGTTCGAGAGCTTTTGCGGCGATGTTGGCGGCGGTGAAGCCGAAGTGTTCCAGCACCTGCGAGCCGGGGGCCGACATGCCGAAGCGGTCGAGGCCGATTACCGCGCCGCCGTTGCCCGAAATGTCGCGCCAGCCGAAGGTCGCGGCGGCTTCGACGACGATGCGCGTCCGAATCGTCGGAGGCAGCACGGCGGCGCGATACTCCGGCAATTGCTCGGCGAACAGCTCACGCGACGGCATCGAGACCACCCGAACGGCGTAACCCCGCGCTTCGATCAGCGCTTTGGCTTCGAGCGCGGGATGCACCTCGGAGCCTGTCGCCACGATGATGATCCGGCGGGCGTCCGCATCGTCTGTATCCGCCCAATCCGCCAGCACATAGCCGCCTTTGGCTACGTCGTCGCGGATGCGTCCGTCCGCGTCGCTCAGCACCGGCAGGTTCTGGCGCGTCAGCACGAGCGCCGCCGGTTTGCGGCGTTTCAGCGCGAGCAGCCACGCCGCCGCCGTTTCGTTCGCGTCCGCCGGGCGATACACGTCAAAGCCCGGCATGGCGCGGAGCATCGCGAGCTGCTCAATGGGCTGGTGGGTCGGGCCGTCCTCGCCGAGGCCGATGCTGTCGTGGGTGAAGATGAAGAGCGATGGCGACTGCATCAGGGCGGCGATGCGCAACGCGGGCTTCATGTAGTCGGCGAAGATGAGGAAGGTCGCGCCGTAGGGGATCATCATTTTCGACAGCGCCATGCCGTTGACGATTGCGCCCATCGCGTGCTCCCTCACGCCGAAGTGAAAGGTCGAGCATCCGTAGCTTCCCGCCTCGAAGTCGCAGGAGCCACCGTACAGTGTGCCGGTCGATGGGGCCAGGTCAGCCGAGCCGCCCGCCAGCAGCGGCGCTTTTTCGGCAATCTTTGCAAGTACGCTTTTCGACGCCTGCCGCGTGGCGAGCTTTTCGCCCGCCGTGAACTCCGGAAGATCGGGCAGCCACGCATCCGGAAAGCGCCCCGCGAGCAGTTCGTTGATCGCCGCCGCCAGCGCAGGCTCGTCGCGCTCGAACGCCTGCCATTGCGTCCGCCATTCGGCTTCGCGCGCCGCGCCGCGCTTGGCCAGCTCGCGGAAGTGGGCGTACACCGCTTCCGGCACGACGAACGATTCATCCTCCGGAAAGCCGAACGCCCGCTTGACCAGCTTCGTCTCGTCCGGGCCGAGCGGCTCGCCGTGCGCCGAGGCGGTGCCCTGCTTGTGCGGACTGCCGTAGCCTATCGTCGTATTGACGATTATCATCGATGGTCGGTCGTCGATCTCCTGCGCGTCGCGCACGGCTCGCTCGATGGCGGCGAGATCGTTGCCGTCGATGTGCGAAATGACGTGCCAGCCGTACGCCTCGTAGCGGCGGGCGACATCCTCCGTGAAGCAGAGAGCTGTCGAACCTTCGATGCTGATGTGGTTGCTGTCGTACAGGCAGATGAGCCGCCCGAGCCTGAGGTGGCCCGCCAGCGAGGAGGCTTCGGAGCTGACGCCCTCCATCAAATCGCCGTCGCTGCAAATGACGTAGGTGAAGTGGTCGATGAGCGTGCGCTCCGGCGTGTTGAGCCTGGCGGCGAGGAAGCGTTCGGCGGCGGCCATGCCAACGGCGGTGGCGAGTCCCTGGCCGAGCGGGCCGGTGGTGGTCTCGACGCCGGGCGCGTGGCCGTACTCCGGGTGGCCCGGCGTACGGCTGCCGAGTTGGCGGAACTGCTTCAGCTCCTCCATGCCGAGGCCGTAGCCGCACAGGTGCAGCATGGCGTAGAGCAGCGCCGAGCCATGGCCCGCCGAGAGCACGAAGCGGTCGCGGTTCGGCCACTCCGGATTGGCGGGGTTGAAATGCATGATTTTCGTGAACAGCGTGTAAGCCATCGGAGCCGCGCCGAGCGGCAGGCCGGGGTGGCCGGAGCGGGCTTTTTCAACCATATCGACCGCCAGAAGCCTGATGGTGGCGACGGCCTCTTCATCGATGGAGCGGGTGCGGGTCATAATCGGATCGTTTCGGGAGTTGGAAGAATGAGTAGCTTTTTTTCAAAGTATAAACTGTCGGCAGTTATCACAAAAAACGGAACAGCCGGTTATGTTCTCCTGTTTGGCAGGTAACCTCAGGAAGTCTAACTTGTTAATAAAAGTTGTCTCATAGTCGAAATCGGTTTTTTGACGATCTGTTTACGTCTTCTGTCATTCTGAACCCGATGCCGTCGGGCGAAGAATCCAGAGAGGTCTCGTAAGGTGCTATAAATCATCACCTTGTTGCTGATCTCGGAAAACTGCATTCTTCTCTTCGTTCAGAATGACAAACGAAAACACAACAGCGTTTCCAACTCAATCCCTTCGCCCATGCCTTTGTTCGACGGATATGGCGTTCTTGTCGGCAGACTTTCACGGTATGCCTGCGACAAGCGGCAGGATGATTCTCATTACTATCATTGCAACCTCTTTGTCCGGACGCCGAAAGGGGTCTATCCCTGCGCGGTCGATCTGGACAGCAAGCACCGGCGGGACGGGCTTCAGTGGAAGGTGGTCGAACTCGCGCCCGAAGAGGTCGGCGAAGTGACTTCGTTCCGCGATGGCTGGCATGAGCTTGCCATGTCGGAAGGCTCCAGTTCGCTCGACTACTACCGCAGTCCGGCGCTTGGCCCGTCGGCGGAGTGCGTTCACGCGAACCATGCCAGCGGCGTCGAGAGCGGCGAGAGCGTCGAAGTCGCCAAAGAGGCCTGGAAATACGGCACGGGGTATCACGCCTTTCGCGACCTCGAAGCCCTGCTCAAGCAGGCCCGGAGAATCTTTGTCTTTGGCGAGCCGTTCCGCAATGGCAAGGGGGTGCACAATATTCACCAGAACCAGGGCGATCCGCCCGACAGCCGCTGGGCGGCGGAGAATGGCCCGTGGCAGGATGGCGCGGTGATGGTCGTGCGCCATGACGGCTCGGTGGCGGCATTTCTCTGCAAGTTCAGCACTCAGCGCTTTTGCCTCGCCGAGGCGCAGGCTTGAGCTTTCCGGAGGACGGTGTTATCTTTTGTCATGCTTTGTTTTTCAACGATCAGTTAGGAGAGTGATATGAAAGGATATTCTGGTTTCCGGAAAGTGACGATCATGGCCGTGGCGCTGCTCGGTTGCGCACTTCCCGCCACGTCGCTTCGGGCGGGCGAAACCGGCATTTCGGTTTCGGTGTCGAGCACGGTAACGTACGATCCCGATACCGCCGAGTTTTCGACAACGGTCGAGGCGACGGACAAGGATGCGGCCAAAGCCGCCTCGAAGGTCGCGACGCTCTGGGGTTCGCTTCAGCAGGCGTTGCGCAAGGCTGGAATTCCCGCTGCCGACGCTTCGTCGGCGAGTTACACGGTGAGTCCCGAGTGGGAGTGGAACAGTGCAAACGGCAAGAGGGTGTTCAAAGGCTACAAGGCCCGCCATGTCGTCAGGGTCGTGGTGCGTGATCTCGGCAAGCTTGGCGGCGCGATCGACGCGGTGGTCGGCGCGGGCGCGGGGACGGTCGATGGGCTCAGCTACTCCTCCTCGCAGTTCGAGAATCTCCGCACGCAGGCGCTGGAAAATGCCGTGAAGAGCGCGAAGTATGACGCCGAGGTTATGGCGAGGGCCGCGGGCGGGCGTCTCGGCCAGCCTCTGGAGCTTCAGTACGGCCAGCCGCAGTCCGACTATCCCGTGATGCGCGCCGCGATGGCCGAAGGATTCAAGGCGGCTCCGATGCCTACCGACGTCGAGCCGGGCGAGCAGAAGCTCACGGTGTCGGTCAGCTCCCGCTGGCAGTTTGTCCCGGCGAGCGGGAAGTAGGGGCGCGAGGAGCAAGGGTCTCAGGCTGAGGCCCGCGCACGTTCGGCGCGATCTTCGGCATCTGTTCCCATGACCATGATGCGTGATGGCTATGAAAAAGGATATTCTCGAGCGGTACGACAGGCTGGACGACGGGCGCGTCGTCATCGATGTCTATGCTTCGAAAGTGGAGGAGCTGTACGAGGATTTCGACAAGCAGGCTCCCTTTCACCGCAAGGACCTCGACGAAGAGCTGGCCGCCTACCTGATCGACTGCGTTCGCGAAATCGGGCGGGTCGATTTCATCATCCGCATCACGCTCGATTCTATCCCTTCCGGGGAGTTTCAGGAGCGCATCAGGAGCAGCCTGAGGCAATTTTTCATCTACCAGCAGGAGCTGATCACGGCCTCGACGCGGCGGCAACTGAGAAAATCCCTGCTCTTTCTTTTTGGCGGCATGGTGCTGCTTTTCCTTTCATTAAGGTTTGGCGGGGGCATGACTTCAGTTTCCGCGCGACTCGTTTACGAGCGGGTGCTCGTCGAGGGGGTGACCATCGCGGCGTGGGTGTCGATGTGGGAGTCGCTGACCATTCTCATGTTCAGCTACTGGCCCGCCCGGCAGCGAATCCGCCTGAATTCACGCATCGCTGGCGCGGAGGTGCGCTTCCAGAGCCATCTGGAGGTCGGGCGCTGAACGCCGCTCATTACGTCGATGCGGTAGCGCGCTTGCCGCAAGGTTTTGCCTCAACGAAAAAAGGGTTATCTTTACGGGATTTTATAATAAAAGCCTGCCGGACTCTCCGGCGCGGCTATTGTACAGGGGCTTGAACCAATTCTTCCTTTCCTGTCCGAAAGTCGCCGGCTGCGTGAAATGACTGAACGATCACCATGACGCGGGAACTCTGACCGCGCTAAGAGGAGCATGTCTATGAAAAAAAGAGGAATTGCCCTTTCCCTGATGCTGATCATGGCTCTGCCCGTGACCAGCAAATCCATCACCCTCGAAGACCAGCCGATGCACCGGCGGGTCTCTTCGGTATTCAACGCCATCGAGCAGAACAGCGATATCGATCCACGAGCGCTTCAGCTCGCCCTGCAAGGTTACTCCAACCTCAAACGCCAGGGACTTATCCGCCACGAAGGTCTCATCACCCTCATCGATTTCAACAAACCTTCGGATCAGAAGCGTCTCTATATCATCGATATCAATAGCGGCACGGTGCTTCATGCCGCTCTTGTCGCCCACGGCAGGGGAAGCGGCGATGTCCTGGCGACCAGCTTTTCCAACAAGCCAGGCTCGAACAAAAGCAGCCTCGGGTTCTATTTGACCGAGAACACCTATACCGGCAATAACGGTTACTCCCTTGTGCTGAAGGGGCTCGACCAGGGGATCAACGACAGGGCGGAGACGAGGAGCATCGTGATTCACGGCGCGGATTACGTTTCCGAAGATTACATCCGGCAAAACGGCCGTCTGGGCCGCAGCCTTGGGTGCCCTGCACTGTCGATGGATCAGTGCCAAGAGTTGATCGATCTGATCAAGGATGGCACCTGCCTTTTCATTTATCATAAAGGGGAGGACTATGCTTCCCGCTCTGTTGTACTCAATCCCGAACTTGCGCTTGGCGGCGGGAAGAGGCAAAATCCTGCATAAGTTAAATATATCGATGGCTCCTTTAATATTGCTCTGCTTGGCGCTGATGCCGGTTATCATCAGTGTATCGTCGGTTCAGGTTTATGCAGCCGAAAGCGCCGGAAACCTTGAACTTCCTGACCAGACTGTCAGGACGCATCTGAAGAGTTATCTCGACCGTCTCGACCGTCTGGATGCTTCTTCCTCTTCAAGCCGGCTTGAGATTGACGGGCAGTTGCAGCGTTTTTACCGGGTGCTGGATTATCGCGTTGCCTGGACAAATCGAAATGCCATCAAGCGTCTTGTGGAGGTTATCGCTGAATCCGTCGATGACGGGCTTAAGCCCTCCGATTATCATTACGATGAAATCAGGGATTTTGCGCAAAATCCACCCGAATCGCCTGCGTTGAAGGCGCGGGCTGACCTGTTGATGACCGATGCCATCTTCTCGCTGCTCTCGCACATGCGTTTAGGCAAGGTTATGCCCAGGTCGCTCGATCCGAACTGGAACATTCCCGCCCCAAAGCCCGGCGTGAACCATGACCAGTCGCTGATGATGGCGGTCATGGGCGGCAAGTTTCCCGAGATGATTTCGTCTCTGCGGAGATCGTCACCAGGGTATTTGCCATTGCGCAAAGCACTTGCGAGCTACCGCAAGGTCGTCGGCGAAGGCGGATGGCAATCGGTATATCAGGGGCCGCAGATTGAAAAGGTCGGCCAGGTCGATAGACGTATGCCGCTGATCCGCCAGCGCCTCATCCTGTCGGGCGATCTTTCGGCGGACGCGCCGCTGGCGAAGACCAATGCCTTGCCCGCCGATTCCTCGGCCTCCGGCGTCGCGCCCGCGCCGCCCATTCCTCCCGCCCAGGTTTATACCCAGGAGCTGTTCGATGCCGTGAAGGCCTTCCAGCAAGGGCACGGTCTCTCGGTCGATGGCGTCATCGGCATCGAGACCCTCAATGCGATGAACTATCCGGCTGAGTTGCGCGCCGATCAGATTCGCGTCAATCTGGAGCGCGAGCGCTGGCACTCCAAAATATTTGGCCGGACCTACGTGATGGTGAACATTCCGGCGTTCTCGGTCGAATATGTGCAGGACAACGTCGTTCGCTGGAACTCGCGGGTCATCGTCGGAAAGCCTGAAACGCAGACGCCGGTGTTTAGCGCTCAGATTCAATCCGTCATCTACAATCCCCAGTGGGTGATTCCTTCGGGTATTCTTGTCAAGGAGGCCATTCCCGCCATCAGGAAAGATGTCGGCTATCTCGACAAGCACCGGTTGACTATCGTGGACAGCAAAGGAAAGCCGGTCGATCCCAACCGGGTCAACTGGTCGCAGTACAGCAAAGGCGGGTTTCCTTACCGGCTGGTTCAAGCTTCCGGAGACGACGGGTCGCTTGGCAGGATCAAGTTCAATATGCCGAACCGTTTCACGGTTTATATGCACGACACCCCAACCAAGCCGCTCTTCGAAAGAGCCCGCAGGGCCTACAGCCATGGATGCGTCAGGGTTGACCGGCCTTTCGAGCTTGCCGAGCTTCTGCTCCGCAATCCGGAAACGTGGAGCCTGCCAAAGATCCAGGCGGCGATCAACACCGGCAGGACGCGCACGGTGCCGATTCCGGTCAAGGTGCCGGTTTTTTTCCTGTACCAGACAGCCTTCGCCGATGGCGGCAAGGTCAGTTTCAGGGACGACATCTACAACCGCGACAAGGAGTTGCTCGGCGCGCTCAACAGCAACAAAGATCGCCGGAGCGTAGAGGAGGCCGCGCGGTAAGGGATTTCGTCTGACTGAACCTTAAACTGCCGGTTTATGCCGTTCACCGTCACTATCGACCTCTCGAAGCAGTTCGAGACTTCCGCCTCGCCGGAGCGGGTGTTCGAGCTGCTTGCCGACGTGCCTCGCTCCGCTTCGCACTTTCCCGATGTCGAAAAGCTCGAACCCCTCGGCGGCAACACGTTCCGCTGGATCACGGAGAGAATCGCCATCGGCGACCACACCTTGCAGCAGACCATCTACGCCTGCGTTTACCGCAGCGACCGCGCGGCAATGAGTGTAAGCTGGACGCCCGTGGAGGGTGAGGGCAACGCACGGGTTGAAGGCGGCTGGCGCATCGAACCCGCCGGAACCGGCTCGAACGTTCAGCTCCACACCAAAGGTACGCTCGATGTCGATCTCCCTGGCTTCCTGCAATTTCTGCTCTCGCCGCTCATCGAACTCGCCTTCACGCAAAAGATCGACCGCTACATCTCGAATCTGCAAGCCGCTTTCGCAAAGGGGTAAGAGGCACGTTGCCTTGAAGCTCTTTGTCATTGCGAAGAGCGCAGCGACGCGGCAATCCACTCTTTTCCGGTATCGCGCGACCTGTTGGCAAGGCTGTAACAAACAGGGCGGTTTCGTTTGTATTGCCTGTCATTCTGAACCCGACGCAGTCAGGCGAACAATCCGGAATGGCTTCGTAACATATTATGAATTTGTCATATACGGCAATATTCCAAAAACTGGATTCTTCACTTCGTTCAGAATGACAATCGAAAAATGAATCAGTTTTTCTTTGGTGAACGTAGCGCCCGGATGCTTCGATTGTTCGGGATATTTCCGTTTATTCAGGGCATGACATGCCAACTCTCAAGACACTTGACCAATGAACGACCTTTCTGAAAAGAGCCTCGAATCGGTAACGAAACTCGCGTTGCAATTCCTTGCCGAAGCTATCGGCCATTGTCCGGCGGGGCTTGAGCGGAGTGGCAATCAGGATGTGGTGTTCGCCGTGGTGGGCTTTCAGTACGGCGCGGTGCAGAGCGCGGCGTATGTTGCCGGACTTGGCGCGGAGGCGTGGAACGGCATCGCGGGTGAGGTGATCGCCCGGATCAACGGCATGGAGCAAGCGATGGTCGCGCAGTTTCTCACCGTCATGCCGATGCTCGCCCGAAAGGAGTATCCCCCGATCAGCATCGGAGGCCAGGCAATCATCCGCTTCTACAACGCCGCCACCGACGAAGAAAAGCTCACCGCCGCCGCCTCGCTGAGCGAAATTCTCCGCCAGATTGATGAGGGGTGAGCGCGCACATTAGGATCAGCCGCACAAAATCCGCGATAAATTTGTTAAAATCGAAAGTTCAACGCTGCATTTAACAAGCCGGATAACGGGAGGATCGATGCCAATCATATCAATGTTTTACGGAATCATTATCCGGCTGTATCTGCTCGATAACAAACATCACAATACTCCGCACTTTCATGCGAGATAAGCGGAATATGAAGCCTCTGTTGGTTTCAAAGATGGGGAGATTCTGGCTGGCAATTTGCCGCGCAAGCAACTGCGCTTGGTGCAGGCATGGATTGAATTGCATCGTGATGAATTGATGGCTGATTGGGAGTTGGCGGTGAATGGAGAAGAGCCTTATAAAATTAGGTTCTTCGTAGAATTTCGTGGGTAAGCTCAAGAAGTTTCGCTCAGGCAAGCATATGGGCCACACAATAAATTTTACTAATAATCATAATAAGTGTTTATAATATAATCAGTTAATGTGATTTTTTAATTGATGAACTGCGGCTTGAAAAGGGTTTTAGAAGGGGCTCGTGGTCACTCAATTCACCCATACTCACCATTCACCCACGAAATTCCGCGAAGAACCTAAAATTACACCACTGTGAGGTCTTGTATGTATTGGGATGCAAAAGTTGTGAAGCCGTTGCCTGATTATCGGCTTTATGTTGAAGTTGAAGATGGGCGTCGGGGTGTTTTTGATATGAAGCCTTATCTCGATCTTGGCGTTTTCCGGGAGCTGAAGGATGAGCATTATTTCAATCAGGTAGGCATTCTTTTTGGCGCTGTGACCTGGCCGCACGAGCAGGATATTGCGCCGGAAACGTTGATCGAGGAGATGGTTCCGGTTGACGCGATGCCGGATAATGTTCTGCAATCGGACGCTTTGAACCGGTGAGCTGGAGATAACCCCGTGTATCCTTCAGTAATAAAAGTCACGGCGGAAAAGGATTATCAGATAGTTGTGGAGTTTGATAATGATGAACGTGGTGTTCTGGATATGAAGCCGTATCTGAATTTTGGTGTTTTCAAAAAGCTTTCAGACCCGGCGGTGTTTCATGCTGTAAAAGTGTCGTTTGATACCGTCGAGTGGCCTGATGGCGTCGATCTCGATCCTGAGTTTGTATATGAGAAATGTATAAGAGTGCCGTGTTCGGCAAAGGTGTGAATGGCGTGGTGTGGGGGGTTCAGCATCGGCCGCCAGGCGATCATCCGCGTCTACAGCGCCGCCACCGACGAAGAAAAACTCACTGCCGCCGCCTCGCTGAGCGAAATTCTCCGCCAGATTGATGAGGGGTGAGCGCGCACATTAGGATCAGCCGCACAAAATCCGCGATAAATTTGTTAACATCAAAAGTACAACGCTGCTTTCTCAAGCCGGAAAACAGGAGAATCGATGAACACCGCTGAAAAGATAAATAAAGTTATACAGGGACTTTCCGAACCGATGCGTCATGAAGTGCTCGATTTTGCCGAGTTTCTCAAGCAGAAAAGGGCTGCTGGGGTCTCAAAACCAGGCAATATCGCTGAACGGATTCACAGGCGATTTGCAGGACTGGATGCGGAAAATATTCCGTTCCCCGAGCGTCATTTACCCCGTACACCTCCATCTTTTGACGAATGAATAAAGAAAGGATGGAGAATCATGCCTGAAATCAGTCGTTTTCTGGGAATTGTGATCTACATGTATTTTAACGAACACAACCCGCCTCATTTCCATGCTGAGTACAATGAGCATAAGGCGTCAATTGCCATCGATACCTTTGGACTGATGGAGGGCAAGTTGCCTTCGAAGGTCATGAGTCTTGTTGTTGAATGGGCGCAAGAGCATCAGGAGGAGTTGCTGAAAAACTGGAATAGTATTAAGGAGACTGGCGAATTTCATAAAATCGAACCACTGGTATAAGAGGTGCCCTTATGGTAGAGGTGAGCAACGCAGAGTATTTGGGGGATTATGTGATCAGCCTTTTTTTTAATAATGGCAGATCAGGGAACGTGAATCTTGAAGAGCCGTTGTTCAATGATAAAAGAGCTGCCTTTGCCGTGTTGCGAGATAAATCAGAATTCAGGAAGTTCAAGGTAGAGCACAGCACGCTTGTGTGGGGTGACGAGTTCGATCTGGCTGCGGAATACTTGTTTTTTCTTGCTTTCAAAGATGACCCGGAATTGCAGGATCAATTTAAAGCCTGGGGCTATGTCGCATAAATGGGAGAAAAAAGATAGTGATTTCCGTGATGCTGGTGCTCGCCCCGATCAGCATCGGCGGCCAGGCGATCATCCGCTTCTACAACGCCGCCACCGACGAAGAAAAGCTCACCGCCGCCGCCTCGCTGAGCGAAATTCTCCGCCAGATTGATGAGGGGTAGAATGCGAATTTTGTTAATATCAAAGCTGCAACGCCGCTTTGTCAAGCTGGATAACAGGAGAATCGATGACTACAGCCGAAAAAATAAATAAAGCCATACAGGACCTTTCCGAACCGATGCTTCATGAGGTTCTGGATTTTGCCGAGTTTCTCAAGCAGAAAAGAGCGGCGGAGACTCCTAAACCAGGCAATATTGCCGAACGGATCCACAAGCGTTTTGCCGGACTGGATGCGGAATCTATTCCTTTTCCAGAGCGTCATTTACCCCGCACGCCTCCATCTTTTGATGATTGATGAAGGCCTCATTTCTGATAGACACCAATGTTTTGTCTGAATTGATGCGTGTTCAGCCGGACGAGCGGGTTCTGAAGTGGCTTGAACGACAAGCCGATACAGAACTATTTACCTCTTCGATTACAAAAGCCGAGATTTTTCTCGGTATTGCAGTGCTTCAACAGGGTAAGCGTCGAACGCATCTGGAAGCAGCGGCATACGTAATGTTCACTGAAGATTTTTCTGGCCGTTGTCTGCCGTTTGATAGTCAATCGGCAGAGGTTTATGCCCAAATCGTTGCGAACAGGCAACGTCTGGGAAAGCCGATAACTACCGAAGATGCACAGATTGCAGCTATTGCCCTGACAGCCAATCATACCCTTGTTACTCGGAATACGAAGGATTTTGTCGAGATCAATGGGCTAAAGCTTGTGAATCCGTGGGAGAGCGATTGAGTGCTGTCGGATTGTATTCAGCATCGGAGGCCAGGCGATCATCCGCTTCTACAACGCCGCCACCGACGAAGAAAAACTCACCACCGCCGCCTTGCTGAGCGAAATTCTCCGACCGATCGACGAGTGATAGTGAGATTTGAGGATGCTGTAAGTGCACTCGTTACGATTATTTTAAGAAAATATAGTGTGCACGATGTTGAATTTTTGCGTTTAATATATTAATATAATTTTATCCTGCTTTTATTGTCGAGATGCTCATTCCCGATTCAATCCAGACAAGCTTTGCAAATTCTGTTTTGAAGTTTGAAGAAAAAATCCACAATAATAAAATACGTTAAAATGAAAATTCGTATCGCATTATTACTGTCCCTTATTATGGTGAGCACCTCTGTTTGCTTTGCAAGAAGTAAAGGTGCTGCAAATAATACAGTAAAAAAAACTGCTTTGTCCCAAAGCTTTGAAATATTTGCTCTGTCGCAGTATCCAGATAAAGATTATGTGCCTATTGCTATTCATGGCGCTAAACTATGGGGATATGCAAATAGAGATGGTCGAATTGCAATAGATTTTCAATTCGATGAAGTTTATCCATTTGCACAGAATGGTCTTGCGCTTGTTAAAAAAGATAATTTATTTGGATATATACGTTTTGATGGGAGTTATGCTATAAAGCCGCAGTTTTTGGAGGCTTGGGATTTTGGGCCGAACGGTCTTGCTCCAGTACGGGTAAACAATAAATGGGGTTATATTCGTGAAGATGGTTCAGTGGCAATAGCTCCTATTTACATAAATGCATTGTGTTTTGCGGCTAACGGACTTGCTGCAGTGCAATTAGAAAGTTCTCGTCGGTGGGGTTATATAAAACAGGATGGCAGTTTTGCTATCACGCCAAGATTTGTTGAAGCTGGGAATTTTGCAGAAAATGGTCTTGCTCCGATCATGGAAAGAAATAGAATTGGACGGGATATATGCGGCTATATATACCAAGATGGAAGTATCGCTTTTTCTAATGAAGAATGGACAGACGTTGGCGATTTTTCAAAAAACGGATTGGCCCCTATATCAAATGGTAGGGATAAAATTGGATATGTAAAAGATGATGGTACACTGGCCTTGCCTATTGATTATTATAGAAACTTAAGTGTATACATTAGTCATTATGGTAGTCGTAAGCCTTATAACTTTTCAAGTAATGGGTTAGCATTAGTTAACTATAAATGGGAAACCTTTTTTATTCGGTCAGATGGCAGGCGCGCTTTTGATGGTATGTATGAACACAAGTATTTTGATTATTGTGCCAATGGTCTTGCTTTTGTTGGAAAGAAGATTAAGACGGGCGATCGATATATGTCGTTAGGTAGCTTTACCAGAAAAGTCGGAGAAGAATTTAAAACCGAGTATCAAGTTATTGATAGCGATGGGAACGCGCTTTTATCGGTAAACGAAAATTATCCATGTAAACAAGGTTCTGGAAAAATTGAGGCTGTTGTTAGAAGTGATGGTAAGGTTGTATGGCCATTGAATTTGACGGCTGCTTGCCGAGCAAAAAGTGCAGCGCTTGCAAAAGCCAAGCAAGAGGAGACGAAACGTACACAGCTTCAAAAAATATCATCCACAACAACAGCGTCATCATCGTCCTCATCAAACAATAGAATAACAAACGTTGAGATTGAGGTGAGAAAATGGGATTGGGAGGTGAAAAGTTTTACTGTTTCAGGCGGGCCTGGTAAATGTGACAAATGGTCAAATGATAAATGGCATGTTAAACCATTTGGTAAAGGTGTCGCAGGTACCTATCATTGGACGGCAACTATAGGATATGGGTCAAAGCCAGATGATACGGATATCGTATGCAGTGGGACGTTTCGTTTAAACGGCAATGAATATATTTACAAAATAAAAGTGTATTCTGATGGCAGTGAAAGTACTCCATATATTTATTATTATCGCTAATTATAAAGAGGCAAAAACTATTTCATCTCATTTGTACGCCGGGTTTTTCTTTATGTGAGCAAGTTCCGAGAAAAATCATACCGCGCTAAAAACACACTGCCCGCTTACGTTTTATCGCAAGCGGCGGTGTTTTCGTTTTATAGCGGCAATCCCTTACGCCGGGTCGTAGTTCAACGCTGGTGCGAGCCACTTCTCGGCTTCTGCTACTTCCAACCCTTTGCGGTTGGCGTAGTCTTCGACCTGATCCTTTCCAATCTTGCCGAGCACGAAGTATTTCGATGCCTTGTTGGCAAAATACAATCCGCTGACTGAGGCTGCCGGGTTCATCGCGAAGGTTTCCGTCAGCGTTACTCCGGTTGCCGCTTCGGCGTTGAGCAGGTCGAAGATGGTGGCCTTCTCGGTGTGATCCGGGCAGGCGGGGTAGCCGGGGGCGGGGCGGATGCCCTGGTACTTTTCGGCGATCAGCTCTTCGGGGGTGAGCTTCTCGCCCGGCGCGTAGCCCCAGAGTTCGCGGCGCACTTTTTCGTGCAGCATCTCCGCGAACGCTTCGGCGAGACGGTCGGCGAGGGCCTGCGTCATGATGCGGTGGTAGTCGTCGAGTCCGTCGGCGAACTCCTTCAGGAGCGTTTCGATGCCGAGTCCGGCGGTGACGGCGAAGCAGCCGATCCAGTCGGCGATGCCGCTCTCGCGTGGAGCCACGAAGTCCGCCAGCGCGAGGTTGGCTTCGCCGTGCTTTTCGCCTTGCTGGCGCAGGGTGTGCAGCACGGCGCGGATCATCGAACGCTCGTCGTCCGCATAGACAAAAATGTCGTCGCCGATGCTGCTGGCCGGGAAGATGCCCGCCACGCCTTTGATGCCGAGCAGCTTTTCGCTGTCGATGCGGTCAAGCAGGGCGGTGGCGTCGCTGAAGAGCTTCGTTGCCTCCTCGCCGACCTTTGCGTCGTCGAATATCTGCGGATAGACGCCGTGCAGCTCCCAGCTTCGGAAGAAGGGCGTCCAGTCGATGTAGGGGCGGAGCGCGCCGACGGTGACGTCCTCAAGCACGGTGACGCCCGGCTGCGCGGGCTTGGCGATGGTTTCGGCCTCCCAGTCTATGGCCAGCCGGTTGTCGCGGGCGGCGTCGAGCGAGACGTACTTCCTCGCTGCCGTGCGCTCGGCGTGGCTCTTGCGCATCGCCTCCTGCTCGGCTTTCAGCGCGGCGATGTAGCCTTCGCGCTGGGCGGGGTTGCAGAGGCTGCTGACCACCGGCACACTGCGCGAGGCGTCGAGCACATGCACCACCGGGCCGGAGTAGTTCGGCGCGAGCTTGACGGCGGTGTGCACCTTCGAGGTGGTCGCGCCGCCGATGATGAGCGGAATCGTCATGCCGAGCCGTTCCATCTCTTTGGCGACGTGCGCCATCTCTTCGAGCGACGGCGTGATGAGGCCGGAGAGGCCGAGCACGTCCGGCTTCTCTTTGAGCACCGCATCGAGAATCTTGTCGCACGGCATCATGACGCCGATGTCCACCACGTCGAAGTTGTTGCAGGCGAGCACCACCGAAACGATGTTCTTGCCGATGTCGTGCACGTCGCCCTTCACGGTGGCGAGCAGCACCTTGGCTTTGGCGCTGGTGTCACAGTTGCGGGCCTTCTCCTCCTCGATGTACGGAATCAGCACGGCCACGGAGCGCTTCATAACGCGGGCGCTCTTGACCACCTGCGGCAGGAACATCTTGCCCTCGGCGAAGAGGTCGCCGATGTGGTTCATGCCATTCATGAGCGGCCCTTCGATCACCTCCAGCGGACTCGGGTAGAGCTGGCGGGCCTCCTCGGTGTCTTCGTCGATGAAATCCACGATCCCTTTGACCAGCGCGTGCTTCAGCCGCTCTTCCACTGGAGCGTTGCGCCACTCGGCGGCTTTGGCTTCGACCTTTTCGCCGCCGTCGCGGATTGTCTCGGCGAAGGCTACGAGGCGCTCGGTGGCGTCGTCGCGACGGTTGAGCAGCACATCCTCGACGTAGCCGAGCAGCTCCGGCTCGATCTCCTCGTAGATGCCGAGCTGGGCGGCGTTGACGATGCCCATGTCGAGACCGGCGTGGATGGCGTGGTAGAGGAAGGAGGTGTGCATCGCCTCACGCACCGGCTCGTTGCCCCGGAAGGAGAACGAGACGTTGCTGATGCCGCCGGAGACCTTCGCGTGGGGCAGGTTCTGCTTGATCCAGCGCACACTCTCGATGAAGTCGAGCGCGTAATTGTTGTGCTCGTCGATGCCGGTGGCTACGGTCAGCACGTTCGGGTCGAAGATGATGTCTTCCGGCGGGAAGCTCACCTCTTCGGTCAGAATCTTGTAGGCGCGGCTGCAAATCTCGATGCGGCGGTGCAGGCTGTCGGCCTGGCCAATTTCGTCAAAGGCCATCACAACCGTTGCCGCTCCGTACTGCATCACCTTGCGGGCGCGTTCCCTGAAGAGCGCTTCGCCCTCCTTGAGGCTGATCGAGTTGACGATGCTCTTGCCCTGGGTGCAGCGCAGGCCGTTTTCGATCACCGACCACTTCGAGGAGTCGATCATCACCGGCACTTTGGCGATCTCCGGTTCGGAGGCGATGAGGTTCAGGAACTCGACGATCACCTTTTCGGAGTCGAGCATCCCTTCGTCGAGGTTCACGTCGATCACCTGCGCGCCGTTCTCGACCTGCTGGCGGGCGATGGAGAGCGCTTCGTCGTAGTTGCCCTCCTTGATGAGGCGGGCGAACTTGCGCGAGCCGGTGACGTTGGTGCGCTCGCCGACGTTGATGAAGCCGGTGGTTTCGTCCACCACGAGCGGCTCGAGGCCGGAGAGCTTCAGCACGTGCTCGTTGGTCGGGCGCTTCCTCGGCGCGAGGTTTTGCACGGCTTTGGCGATGGCGCGGATGTGCGTCGGCGTGGTGCCGCAGCAGCCGCCGACGATGTTCACGAAGCCCGATTCGGCGAATCCGGCGATCTGTGCGGCCATGTACTCCGGGGAGTCGTCGTACTCGCCGAACTCGTTCGGCAGGCCGGCGTTGGGATAGACGCTGACGTAGCTTCCGGCGGCGTTGGAGAGTGCCTCGATGAAGGGGCGCATCTGCTTGGAGCCGAGGGCGCAGTTCAGGCCAACCGAGAGCAGCCCCGGCATGTGCGAGATCGAAATCCAGAACGCCTCGGTGGTCTGGCCGGAGAGTGTGCGTCCGCTCGCATCGACCACCGTGCCGGAGACCATCACGGGAACCTGCCAGCCGGTCCGGGCGGCGTACTCCTCGATGGCGTAGAGCGCCGCCTTGCAGTTCAGCGTGTCGAACACCGTTTCGACGAGCAAGAGATCGACGCCGCCTTCGTGCAACCCTTCGAGCTGGGCGGTGTAGTTATCGACCATCTCCTGGAAGGTGACGGCGCGATAGCCGGGGTCGTTCACCTCCGGCGACATGGAGAGGGTCTTGTTGGTCGGCCCGACGGAACCGGCCACGAAGCGCGGCTTGTCGGGCGTCTTTGCGGTGTACTCATCCGCCGCCGAGCGGGCCACTTTTGCTGCCGCCACGTTCAGCTCGCGGGTCAAATCCTGCAACTGGTAGTCCGACTGCGAGATCGGGTTGGCGTTGAAGGTGCAGGTTTCGACGATGTCCGCGCCCGCATCGAGGAACTCGCAGTGGAGCGAGCGGATGATGTCGGGCCGGGTGATGACGAGCAGGTCGTTGTTGCCCTTCAGCGAGTGGTCGTGCGAAGCGAAACGCTCGCCCCGGAAATCCTCTTCCTTGAGGCCATGTCTCTGGATCATGGTGCCCATGGCTCCGTCGAGTACCAGAATTCTCTGCTCGATCAGGCCGTACAAAGTGTCGTTCATGCAGCGGCGGAAATTGGTTGGAAAAAATGATCCTCAAGGTAAGCAAAAAAGCGCTCAAATCCCCACCCGCCGGAGGGCGAGGCGCGTCACGAAAGCGCCCGGTCGATGCGCCCGGAAAGCCACGAAGCCATGAAATCAAGCGACTCCTGATCGATCTGGTGCGCCATCGGATACTCGCGGTAGGTGTAGTCGGCGATCCTGCCGCGAAGCCACGCATCGGCCTGTCGTCCCCGGTCGATGGGCAGCACCTCGTCGAACAGCCCGTGCTGCACGAGGAACGGTACTTCGGCAAGTCCTTCGGGCATGACCTCCGCGCCGGGCCGCGCATCGGGAAGCTGCCCGCTGAGGGCGAGGACGCCGTGCAAGAGCGCGGGAGCGCGGAACGCCGTGAGGTAGCTCATGACCGTCCCCTGGCTGAAGCCCATGAGGAACGCCTTGTCGCCGCTTGGCTGGAGCTTTTCGATCAGATTTTCGAGGAACGCCGTGAATTTGTCAGCCACTTGCCGGGCAGCCTCGCGGTCAACGGTGATGCCGCCGGGCGTGAAGTCGATTGGGAACCAGCCGAACATCTCCGGCCCAAGCACGAGCGGAGCGCGTATGCTCACGACGCGAAGCCGCGCATCGAGCGCCGGAGCCAGGCTGATAAGATCCTTTTCATTGCTGCCATACCCGTGCAGCATGACGAGGAGCGGACTCTGTTCGTCGGAACGGCGGTTATAATCAAGCCAGGTGAATGTGTCGTTATTGCGTGTGAGCATGGGGAGGTGGGTAGGTGATGTGAATTGAAATTGAATAACCTGTAGGGGCAGACCTGCATGTCTGCCCTGGTATTGTGGTTTGTTGATAATCTGTCGTAAAGGTCTATGGAAAAAGAAATTAGGCTGAAGCCCTGATTTTTTTAATTGTCCTTTAACCCCGGACTAAAGTCCGGGGCAATTGTTTAAGCGTTTGAACCACAGAGAGCAATAATTGCCCCGGCTTTTAAGCCGGGGTTATTTAGCACAAAAAAATAATGGGGCTTCAGCCCAATTTCTTCCAATGCTTTATGACTCTCTTTCAGGATTCACCTCCGTGATAATCCCGCCGCCGAGCACCTCGTCGCCATCGTAGAATACCACCGCCTGCCCGCAGGCCACGCCCAGCTTGGGTTCGCGGAAGGTCACTCGCGCCCGGTCGCCCCCGTTACCTGCGAGCGGCTCGACTGTGCAGGCGCTCTGCCGGTCGCGGTAGCGGATTCGTGCTTCGGTCTCGAAAGGCGCGTCCGGCGCGGCGACGGCGCTCCAGTTCATGCCGGTGGCGATGAGGCTGCGGCATTCGAGATCGCTCTGGCTGCCGACATGGATGCGGTTCTGCGCGGCGTCGATCTCGGTCACATAGACCGGCTCGCCGGTCGCGACGCCGAGGCCGCGCCGCTGGCCGATGGTGTAGAACGGATAGCCCCGGTGGTGGCCGATCACTTTGCCCGCCTGATCGACAATCTCGCCGCCCGCCACCCGCGCTTCGAGGCCGGGGATCGCGCTCGCGAGGTAAGCGCAGTAGTCGTCGTGCGGCACGAAGCAAATCTCCTGGCTCTCCTTTTTTTCCGCCGCATGAACGCCGAACGACCGCGCCAGCTCGCGCACCTCGGGCTTTGTGTAGCCTCCAAGCGGAAAGAGCGTCTGCGCCAGCTCCCCCCGGCTGAGCATCCAGAGGAAATAGCTCTGATCCTTCTCCGGGTCTTTTCCCTTGCGGAGCCGCGTCACGTCATCGCGCACCTCCGTGCGGGCGTAGTGGCCGGTGGCCACGCAATCAGCCCCAAGCTGCCGCATCGCCTCAAACAGCCCAAACCACTTGATCGCCTTGTTGCACACCATGCACGGATTCGGCGTCCGTCCGGCGAGATAGTCGTCATGAAAATAGCCGATGACATCATGAGCGAACTTCGCGCTCAGGTTCAGCGTAAATACCGGAAAATCAAACTCTTCCGAGTCGCTGACGCGCATCGCCGACGGCGTCAGCACCGGCGCATCCACCGGCGTATCGAGCACGCGGATATTCAGCCCGGTCACGCGAAACCCCTGCCGGACGAGCAAACAAGCCGCCGTCGAAGAATCGACGCCGCCCGAAAGGCCGATGATGACGTGTTGTGGTGAGGTCATAGGCGTTGTAGTTGGTTTTTGGGAAACTTACGGATTTTTGTGGGATTGTGCGGATAGGCTTGACTGGCCTGTTCAAAAGACAGATGGCAAAGTGGTTCGAGAAAATCAGAGCGCTTCTTGGTTGGGCTGAGGTGAAATAATGTGTAAATTTTACGCTTTCTGAAATAGCTATAACTTAGTTGCAATGACTGAAGAAAAAAAACAACCGCAACCACCACCACCGCCGACGCTTGGGCCGTATTTTTTGTCTGTCTTTTTATTTGCGCTGGGGATCTGGTGTGTGTATGATGGGTGGTTCACGACCGATCCCGAAATGTTCCGGCATATGGATTTTAACCGAATCATGGCGGTTATCTTCATCCCTATCGCGATATTCGATTTTATCCGCACCCACCGCTTTGAAATGGCTCGTAAAGCGAAAGCAACCGGTAAGGCTGTAGCAAGCAATGATTCCAACTCATAGGCTTCTGGTTCCATACGCGGCCCCGTATTTCGCCTATGTGCTGATCGCAACAGTGGCCGAGCGGTTCGTGCCGATGGAGGTGAATTATCTCTTGCGCATCGTCATCGTTTCCGCCACGCTGCTGTGGGCCAGGCAGTGGTTCTTTTCATTCAGAGGCCCAAAGTCTCCTGTCGTTTCAACTCTCGTGGGGATTCTGGCTGGCGTGGCCGGTTTGATTCTCTGGATTGCGCTGTTGACTCCTTTCGTCTCGATTGGGGACGGAAAGTCCTGGTCTCAAAGCGCTTTTATCCTGCGATTGCTGGCGGCTGGCTTTCTGGTGCCGGTCTTCGAAGAGGTGCTGATGCGTGGCTTTATTTTTCGTCTGGCGTTGCAGTGGGACGAGGCGCGGAAGAGCAAGGCGACCGATGCTCTGTCCATTGCAATGGATCGGCGATCCGTCAACGACGTCCAGCCGGGAGCGTGGTCGTGGGCGGCAATTATCGTTTCAACGCTGGTCTTCACCCTCGGCCACACCACGCCGGAGTGGCCCGCATCCATCGCCTACGGCCTGCTCATGGCCGGATTATATATTCTCCGAAGAGATTTACTGAGCTGCATCGTCGCGCACGGAGTGACGAACATCGCCCTCGCGATCTATGTTTATCAGACCGGAAAGTGGTATCTGTGGTAGTTCGTTACAGCAGTATGCCTTTGAGCAGCAACGAGGCGAAGCTGAAGTAGATGACGATGCCGGTGACGTCCACCAGCGTGGCCACGAATGGCGCTGACGAGGTGGCCGGGTCGATGCCGAGACGCTTCAGCAACAACGGAAGCATCGAGCCTGCCAGCGTTCCCCACAGCACGATGCCGAGCAAAGAGAGTCCCACGGTGATGCCGAGCAGCAACCACATGACGGAGTAGTGGCCCAGAAGCGTCGCCCAGAACACCACCCTGAAAACGCCGATGAGGCCGAGAAGGCTGCCAAGCATCAGGCCCGAAAGAATCTCCCGCTTCATCACCGCCCACCAGTCGCGCACGGTGATTTCGCCGAGCGCCAGCGAGCGGATGATCAGCGTGGCCGCCTGGGAGCCGGAGTTGCCGCCGCTCGAAATGATCAGCGGAATGAAGGTGGCCAGCACGATCGCCTTGGCCAGTTCGTCCTCGAAATAGGCCATTGCCGACGCCGTGAGCATCTCGCCAAGAAAGAGCACCACCAGCCAGACCGCGCGGTTTCTGACGAGCTGGAGCAGCGGCACGTCGATGTAGGGTTCGTCGAGGGCTTCGATACCGCCGAACTTCTGGATGTCTTCGGTCTCCTCCTCTTCGGCCACGTCGAGCATGTCGTCAACCGTGACGACGCCGATCAGGTAGCCGTTGGAATCGACGACCGGAAGGGCGACCCGGTCGTAGCGCTTGAAGGCTTCGAGCGCGTCCTTCTGATCCTGCGTGGCCGTGAGGGTGATCAACTTGTCCTCGTCGATGATTTCATCGACCTTTTTGTCGAGCGGCGAGAGCAACAGGTCGCGGGCGAGCATTTCGCCGACGAGCTTGCCGTGGTCGTCCACCGCGTAGATGACGTTCAGCGTTTCGCTCTCGTGGCCGTGGGTGCGGATGTATTCGAGCACCTTGCCAATTTCCCAATCCTTCTTGACGCTCAAAAAGTCCGGCGACATGAGACGCCCGACGCTGTCCTCAGCATAGGCGAGCAGCGTTTTGGCGATCTTGAACTCCTTGAACGAAAGCAGCTTGATTAGCTCCTGGGCCACCGGGCCGGGCAGCTCTTCGAGCAGCGCCGTGCGGTCATCGGCGGACATGCTGTTGAGGATGTGCGAGACATCCTTCTGCGTCAGGGCGTTGAGGAGGTTCTGCTGGGCGTCGAAGTCGAGGTACTCGAAAGTTTCGGTGGCCGCGTCCTTGGAAAGCAGCCTGAAGAGGATCGCCTGCTCGTTTTCGGGCAGGTCGGAGATCAGTTCGGCCAGGTCAACCGGAAGCCAGTCGTCGAAGAGGCGTTGCAGGGCGCTGAAGTTTCTCTGTTCGATCAGCTCGCGAATTTCGGGAAGGATGGGAGTTCCGATCATGGCTGGCTTGAGGTTGACTTGATGAGGTTCCCTCGTGTAACCGTACGAGCCTAAAAAAGGAAAATTTAACTACTTTCCAATCCCTTTTTTCCTCTTTTTTGACGGAGCGCCGATTTGTGTTTTCGACACGTGCGGCGAGCCGGTGACGAATCTTCGCCACGGCAGCGCGGCGCTGCGCGAAATACCGATGCGCGGGCTCGCGCCGATCAGCTCCGGCGGCAAGTCTGGCGCGTCTTCGAGCCAGCAGATCTCGCCGGAGAGTGACTCGCCGTAGTGCGCCGGGCCGAGGCCGAGCGCCTCGGTGAGCTTGCCGGGGCCGCTCATGAGCGCCCGCTCGTCCACTTTCCGCCGCCGCTCACGCATCCACTCGACGCCCTCGACCGGCTCCATCGCCCGGAGCAGCACCGCGCCAGCCACGCCTTCCGGCTCCGAGACGATGTTTGCCAGGTAGTGGCAGCCATACGCGAAGTAGATGTAGAGTGTGCCCGGCGGGCCGAACATCGCGCGGTTGCGTTCGGTCATGCCGCGCCAGGCGTGGCAGGCCTCGTCGCCTTCGCCGAGGTAGGCCTCGGTTTCGACGATCCGCCCCCGCGTCACGCGGCCCGATGCTTCGCGGTGCACGAAAATCTTGCCGAGAAGCCGTTCGGCGAGCACGAGCGTCGGCGCTTCGTAAAATTCGGCTCCAAGCTTTTTCATGGGTCGATATAACTGTTTGTAAAAGGTCATGCAAGTATTATACTATAGCTCATATCTCCGAAGAAGATCAACCGCTTGTATATTTTCCATTTCGCTGGCTACTGTTTCATGGGTAGAGTCATTGCTATTGCAAACCAGAAAGGCGGGGTTGGTAAAACAACCACCGCGGTGAATATTGCGGCTTCCATTGCGATATCAGAGTTCAAAACACTCCTGATCGACATCGACCCCCAGGCCAACGCCACCTCGGGTTTCGGCCTCGAAACCGGAGACGAGATCGAGAACACCTTCTACAATGTCATGGTGAACGGCGGGGAGATCAGGGACGCCATCAAGCCTTCCGGCCTCGAATACCTCGACGTCCTGCCCTCCAACGTCAACCTGGTCGGCATGGAGGTGGAGCTGGTCAACATGCGCGAGCGGGAGTACGTCATGCAGAAGGCGCTGAAAGGGGTGCGCGACCAGTACGATTACGTCATCATCGACTGCCCGCCCTCGCTCGGTCTCATCACGCTCAATTCGCTCACCGCCGCCGATTCGGTGCTCATTCCGGTTCAGGCCGAGTACTACGCGCTCGAAGGGCTGGGCAAGCTGCTCAACACCATCAGCATCGTGCGCAAGCACCTCAATCCGAAGCTCGAAATCGAGGGAGTGCTGGTGACGATGTTCGACGCCCGGCTCAGGCTGGCGACGCAGGTGGCCGAGGAGGTCAAGAAGTTTTTCAAGGACAAGGTCTATAAAACCTGCATTCGCAGGAACGTCAGGCTTTCGGAGGCTCCGAGCCACGGTATGCCGGCGCTGTTGTACGACGCCCAGAGCATTGGCTCGAAGGATTACCTCGATCTGGCGAAGGAGATATTCGAACGAGATGGCAACATCAGGAAATTCAAAGTTCGGCAGCAGTAGGTGGCCGGTTAATTCTGAGCATATGTCTAAACAAGCACTGGGAAGGGGCCTGAAAGCGCTGATCTCCGAAGAGGGCTTCGCAGCCGCCGAAAAGGCCGAAGAGAGTCAAAAGATGCAGGAGGGCGCCATCGGCAGTCTTCCGGTTGAAAAAATAAAGGCCAACCCGTTTCAGCCCCGCAAGGAGTTCGAGGCGACGGCGCTCGACGAGTTGCGTAACTCGATCATCGAAAATGGCGTGATCCAGCCGGTGACGGTCTGCCGCGACGGCGACGGCTACCAGCTCATCAGCGGCGAGCGCCGCCTGCGGGCGGTCAAGTCCGCCGGATTCAAGTTCATTCCCGCCTACGTCATCGAGGCTCGCGAGGATGCCAGCAAGCTCGAACTGGCGCTTATCGAGAACATCCAGCGCGAAGATCTCAACGCCATCGAGGTGGCGCTCGCGCTCCGCAGCCTGGTCACCAAGTGCAACCTCACGCAGGACGAGGTGGCCCAGAAGGTGGGCAAGAACCGCTCCACGGTCGCCAATTTCCTGCGTTTGCTGAAGCTTCCGCGCCAGATTCAGGACAGCATTCGTTCGCGGGAGATCACCTCCGGCCACGCCCGGGCGCTCATCAATCTGCCGAGCGAGCACTTGCAGCTCAAGGTGTGGCGGCAGATCATGGCGCGGCAGCTTTCGGTGCGCCAGACCGAGACGCTCGTCAACAACATGTTCAAGGACAAGCCAAAAACGGCAGTTTCGGCTCCCGAACCGCGCGCTGTCCAGCTCGATCAGATCGAGGGCCAGCTCCGCGAGCGGCTCGCCACCAGGGTCAGCCTCGTCGAAAAGAAGGGCGGACAGGGCGAGATTCACATCAAATATTTTTCAGGCGAAGACCTCGACCGCATCCTCGACCTTATCGGTCAGTGAAATTGCCTGAACCAACAACCAGAATTTCAAGAACAAGCTGAGATCATGAAGATAACTTTGGTCGGCAATGGCCGCATGGGCCGTCAGATAGCCGACGTGGTCGCCGCGTCGGGAACGCACTTCATCGACCGCGTACTCGATGTCAACGATACCATCGATGCCGGAGCGTTCGAGGGAACGGACGTCATCATCGATTTTACCGTCAGGAGCGCGTTTCTCGCCAACTACCCGGCGCTGGTCGCCTCGGGCGTACCGGTCGTGGTGGGCACCACCGGCTGGGACGATGCCGTGCCGCAGGTTCGAGAGAGGGTGGCTGCGGAAGGCTCCTCCATGTTTTACTCCGCAAACTATTCGCTTGGCGTCAACATCTTCTTCCGGACGCTGCGCGAGGCCGCGCGGCTGATCGCGCCGTTCGAGCAGTTCGACATCGCGCTCTCCGAGCAGCACCACACCGGCAAGGCGGACTTTCCGAGTGGCACGGCGATCAAGGCTGCCGAGGAGATTCTGAAGTCGAATCCGCGCAAGTGCAAGGTCGTCCGCGAGCTTGAGGATGGCCGCAAGTTGCAGAGCGACGAGTTGCAGGTCGCCTCGATCCGTCTCGGTTCGGTCTTCGGCGTTCACTCGGCGCTGATCGATTCCGAGTCGGACACCATCGAGTTGACCCACACCGCCAAAAATCGCACCGGCTTCGCCTCGGGCGCGGTTCGCGCCGCCGAGTGGCTCGTGCAGCGCCACGCCACGTCGCCCGGCTTCTACACGATGGACGATTTTCTGAACGATCTTTTTTCCGCCTGATTCATGGGAGTTGAAACCGTACCGGGCCGTCCATCGAAAGTCCCCGCGCTGCTCGTCGGAGCCGTGCTGCTCGTGCTGACGACGACGCTGCCCTACCTGACCCTCATCAACGCCGTGCTGTTCGCCGGGATCATCGCCTCCGGATCGGCGGCGGCCTGGTACTACATCATGCGCCACCAGATCCGGCTGGAGCATGGCGAAGCCTTCGTGCTCGGCGCGCTGAGCGGCTTTGCCGGTGGGGCGCTGTCGGTGCTCGCCGCGTATCTGCTGGAAAAGTGGTTCGGCTATATTCCGGGACTCGAAAGCCTCCAGCTTCTGGTGGCGTGGGCAAGCCGCCTGGCTCCCGAAGAGGCCCCGAACTTCCAGCAAATGCTGGCGCTCGTCACCGCGCCGAAGGAGATTTCACTCTCCGACCTTCTGGTAAGCATGCTCCTGACCGGCATGTTCTACGCCCCCTTCTCCGGCCTCGGTGGCAGGTTGACCGTGTTCGTGCTCAAGCAGCGGGCGAAGAAGAAGGTGTAAAGGTCTGGCAGAATCGTCTTCACCTCTTTACCTGTACGACCTATAGGACTTATAGGTCGTACAGGTTCTATAGGATGAAGATTTTACACAATTACCCTTTTTCCGATTCACCCAGCTTGCGGTACCATCCCCGGTCGATTTTCGCGGAGCCGGGGAGGGTTTGCCACTCCTGAACTCGATGAATCGCCACCGGCGTTTTGAGCTTGCCGAGGCTTTGGGCGAGGCTCGCCGAGATCGCGGCGTCATCGGGCGCGTTGCTCCGCGCCTCGATCCACGCTACCGGCCTCGCGCCGTACTCCGCATCGGGCGCGGGAGCCACCACGGCTTCGTCGATGCCTTCGATCGAGCAGAGCGCCTCCTCGATCTCTTCGGGGTGGATGTTTTCGCCGCCGGAGATAAACATGCTGTCCTTTCTGCCAAGCACCGTCAGCCGCCCGTCCTCCGACAGTTCGCCCATGTCTCCCGTGTGAAACCATCCTTCGGCGTCCCGCGCCGTGCGCAATCCGCCATCGTCGAGATAGCCCATGAAGAGGCACTCGCCTTTGACGAGGATTTCGCCGTCCGGCGCTATCGCGACCTCGCGCCAGGGCAGCACCGCGCCGCTGTCGCCCCGCGCCAAAGTGACCGGGCCAGGCGAGGTCGTGACCTGTGTGCTCATCTCGGTCGAGCCGTAGGTGAGGTAGATTGGTGCTCGCTCGCGGATCGCCTCATCGAGCAGCGCCGGGCTGACCGCGCTGCCGCCGAGTAGCAGGGCCTTGAGGCTCCGCAACCGTTCCGGGCCGCCGCTCGCGCGGAGCATCCGGTAGAGTTGCGTTGGCACCAGCGAGAGGTGCGTTACCGGAAAGCCCGCGAGCGACTTGGCAAGCGAGGTATCCGGCGACGGAATGGCGAGCGCACCGCCGCCGAGCAGGCATTTGTAGAGCATCGAGTAGCCTCCGACGTGGTAGAGCGGCAGCGAGAGCAGCCAGCAGTCGCCCGGCTCGAAGGGCAGGTTTTGGGCGGAGCCTGTCGCACTGAAGTAGTGGTTCGCGAGGCTGTGCAAGGCGGCCTTCGGCTTGCCGGAGCTGGCCGAGGTGTGGATGATCGAGGCTGGTCGCTCCATCTCCGTCGTAGCGACGAAGGCCGCGTCCCGTCGGGCGAGCGCGTCCGTGACGAAGGCATCGAGAATTGTCGCGTCGAGCGTCATCGCTGGCTTCAACCGCTGGATAACGCCTTCGACGTGGCTTGCGGGAAAGCGGTGGTTCACCGGCGCGGCGACTGCGCCCATGCGCATGAGCGCCATCAGCGCGAGCACGAGCGGTACGCTGTTCGGCGCGACGAGCGCCACGATGTCGCCGCGCCGGACGCCCCGCGCCTCGAATGCGGCGGCGATGCGGGCCGTGTCGGCGTGGAGATCGGCGAAGCTCCAGCGTCGTCCGGCAGTGATGAGCGCCGGGGCGTTGCCGAATCTTTGCGCGGCCTGGGCTACAATCTCCATGACGCGATGGTTTCGATCATCCCGGGCTTCACGCGCTGGCTGTCGCGCCATGCGGCGGCGGGGTCGGCGCGGCCGTCCGGCGCGGCGAAAGGCTTGTCGGTGAGGTCGTCGGCGAGAAAGCTTGCTGTGTCGAGGCCCGACGCCGCCGGAGTTGGCGACGAAACGGCGGCCAAGAGCGCGTAGAGGCCGAGGCTGACGCTGCTCTCGAATGCCGAACTGAAAACCGCCTGAAGTCCCATCCGCCGTGCTTTCGCGGCAAGATCGAGCGACCTCTGGATGCCGCCGATGCAGTTCGGTTTGATGACGAGCGCTCCGAGCGGCGTGGGGCCGATCTCGTCGAGCAGCGCCGGACGCTGCCAGAGCGACTCGTCGAGCGCCGACGGCAGACCGGTGGCGGCGTGGAATTCGGGAATCAGCGCCGTATCCGTCAGCGGCTCCTCGATGTAGGAGATGCTGCCCGGCGGCAGAGCCTTGCCGAACCTGACCGCCTCGTCGAAATCGAGCGACTGGTTGGCGTCAAGCCGCAGCTCCGCCTTGTCGCCAAAAGCCTCGTGAAAGGCGCGGATGCTTGCGATTGCCTCGTCGAGCTGCCCTTTGCGAACCTTGAGCTTGAAAGCGAGGAACCCTTCGGCGTAACGCTTCGCGGCTCGTTCGAGCACGGCTTCCGGCTTTCCGGCAAGCAGGGCATTGACGGGAATTTTCGATGCTGGCGGGAAAGCGCCGGGAAACGACGGAAGCGAGCCGGTCGTCAGCGCGGCGAGGTTGACGAGCGCCATCTCGATGCCGGTCGCCACCGACGGTGGCAGCGTCGCTTCGTCGAGCAGGCGTCGCCTTTCGTCGGAGCTGTTCAGGTTAAGTCGTGAAAGTTCGGGAATGAAGGCGGCGAGCGCTGACGTCGCCTCGTCGAGCGACTCGGCGTGCAGGCCCGGCAGGGGAGCGATTTCGCCGAAAGCTGTCGCCCCCTCGCATTTCAGGCGCAGAAGCAGCCCCTCGCGGCTGGCGAGGAGTACGCTCCTGACCGTGACCGGCGCGGTGAACGGGACTTCATACCGGCAGATGTCGGCATGAAGCGGCTTCACGGGTGCTTCGGGAACTTGCTGAAATCGGGTTTGCGCTTTTCGACGAAGGCGTTGCGCCCCTCCTGCCCCTCTTCGCTCATGTAGTAGAGCAGGGTGGCGTTGCCCGCAAGCTCCTGCAAACCGGCCTGGCCGTCGCAGTCGGCGTTCAGCGCGGCTTTCAGGCAGCGGATGGCGAGCGGCGAGTTGGCGAGGATTTCGCGGCACCACTGAATGGTCTCCTCTTCGAGCCTTTCGAGCGGCACCACCGTGTTGACCAAGCCCATGTCGAGCGCCTGTTGCGCGTCGTACTGGCGGCAGAGATACCAGATTTCGCGGGCCTTCTTCTGGCCGACGAGCCGCGCCATGTAGCTCGCGCCCCAGCCGCCGTCGAACGAACCGACCTTCGGGCCGGTCTGGCCGAAGCGGGCGTTCTCCGCCGCGATGGTCAGGTCGCAGAGCATGTGCAGCACGTGGCCGCCGCCGATGGCGTAGCCCGCCACCATCGCGATGAGCGGTTTCGGGCAGGTGCGGATGTCGCGCTGGAAGTCGAGCACGTTGAGCTTGTTGACGCCCTTCTCGTCGGCGTAGCCCGCGTTGCCGCGAATCTTCTGGTCGCCGCCGGAGCAAAAGGCGAGGTCGCCCTGGCCGGTCAGGATAATCACGCCGATCTCCGCGTCGTTGCGCGCATCCTGCAACGCCTCGATCATCTGATCCACCGTCTGCGGGCGGAACGCATTGCGCCGCTCCGGGCGGTTGATGGTGATTTTGGCGATGCCCTCGGCCTTGTGGTAAAGAATGTCGGAAAACTCTCCGGCTGCAATCCAGTTGACGGTGCTCATATCGAAGTCTCGATGGTTGTTGTTGATGGCTGAAAAAGAGTTCAAATATAAGCAATCCCCGTTGATTCGTGAGCCACGACGGGGGAATGGGACTTATAGGACTTATAGAACGGGGCGAATTATTTAGGGGTCTTTGCAGGGGCGGAGCTGCGTGTCCGCCCTTCTTCTCCAGCCTTGTCCCTTTTGCGTCGATAGCTGAGATAAAAAATAAGTGAACGGTATTTCCTATATTTCAGGATTTCCGCTCACCGTCGTAACCAGCAGCACCCATGACACACATCCAGCCTGAACGCGCGATCATCACGACACCTGAGCAGCTTGCTGACTATGTCACGCTGACCGATGTCGAAAAGGAGGGCATTCGCCAGTGCCGGGCGATCATGCCGATGAAGATCACCCGCCATTACGCGGCGCTGCTGGAGCGCGACAATCCTGACGATCCGCTCCGGAAGCTCGTGATTCCCTCGCTCGAAGAACTCATGCGCTACTCCGACGACGCCGAGGTCGATACTCACAATGACGAGGCGAAGTACCAGCCGGTGGAGGGGATCATCCACCGCTATCCAGGCAAGGTGCTGCTGATGGTTACTACCGCCTGTTTCGCCCACTGCCGCTTCTGCTTCCGCTCGGAAAAGGTCGCCACCACGCTCGACGGGCGACGTCTCGACAAGGCCATCGAGTATATCCGAAACGACCAGTCGATCCGCGACGTCATCTTCACCGGCGGCGATCCGATGCACGGCAACCCCGAGCGGCTCGCTCGCGCCCTCTCCGAAGTCCGCAGCATTCCGCACGTGGAGATCATCCGCATCACGACCCGCGCGCCCATTTTCGCCCCGGAACTCTTTACCGGCGAAATGATCGCCATGCTCAGCCGTTTCAAACCGCTCATCCTGATCACCTCCTTCATTCACCCGCGAGAGCTGAGCGACGAAACATGCAGCGTACTCGACCGTCTCTCCGACGCCGGGATCGTGCTGTTGCAGCAGGGGCCGATTCTCAGGGGACTCAACGACGATGCGGACACGCTCAGAACGTTGTACGAAAAGCTGGTGCAGCATCGCACCATTCCGTACTACGCGACCTGGGGCATCGTCTCGCCCGGAAACCGGCACTTCACGCTCGACGGCGAGAGCGCCCGCAGGCTCATCCGGCAGCTCGAAAACACCACCTCCGGCTTCTGCATTCCACACCTCAGCACCCTCGACCAGAACAACAACAAGACGCGGACGATTGGATGAAGTTGCAGGAAAGGGAGGGATCGTTTGGAGTAATCTTCCGTAGGGGCGGAGCTGTGTGTCCGTCCTCCGATTCAGCATAGAAAGTGGATGATGCGCATGACGTGCGCCAACTGGCGATTGCATGTTCGCCGCTGAATCGCTAATTTGCATTGCAAATACAACGCAATACCATCAAGCCACGACTGTCATGAAAAGCGTCTCGTTACCATCGCTGCGGGTCGAGCCGGAGCTTCGCAAGGCTGTCGAAGAAGTTCTGCGAGCAGATGAAACGCTCTCCTCGTTCATGGAGGATTCAATCAGGGCGAACATCGAGCGGCGCCTCAGTCAGAAAGAGTTTATCGCTCGCGGACTCACTTCACGGGATCGCGCTATCGAGACTGGTGAGTATGTCGATGCCGGGGCGGTTCTCGACAGGCTGGAGCTGATGCTGAACGAGGTGAAAGAACAGCGCTCATGAGCTTCAACGTCCGCTTTACCCCTGAAGCGGAAGACGATCTCGTGCGTCTCTACTCCTTTCTTCTGCGTGAGGATATGATCGCAGCCGAACAGGCGCTTGCCGTGCTCAGGAAAGCGGTCGATTTCTTGCGCGAATTTCCGTTCAGTTGCCGGAAAGCGATGCCTGGCAATCCATTGCTGCGCGAATTGCTGGTTCCGTTCGGCCAATCAGGCTATGTCATGCTGTTCGAGATCGAGAGCGCACACAGCGTTACCGTGCTTGCCGTCAGGCATCAGCGTGAAGACGATTACCACTGATCGGCAAACCGCTCCACGCTCGCAAGAAACCGCTCCGGCTCTTCGATGTGCAGCGTGTGGCCGCACCGCTCGAAGATTTCGAGGCGCGATTCGGGACAAAGCTCCGCCATTCGATGCCCGACCTCCACGTATTTTGAATCCTTTTCGCCGACGCAGAAGAGCATTGGCAGGCGGTTGCCGGGCAGCTCGTTCCAGAACGACGGCTGGTTGCCGGTGCCGAGCAGGCGCAGAGCGCGGGCGAGGTTTTGCGGCGAACCCTGCTTGCGTTGCGCCTCGACTTCGTGGAAGAGCGCGTGGCTTTTCAACGTCGCGAAAAGCGGCTGGTCGTACCAGAATTCGATGAATCCCTCGAAATTTCGCTCGATCTTCCGCGCGATGCCCTCGTCGCTTTTCCGCCGCGCCGCCCGCTCCTCCTCCGTCCGCAGGCCCGGCGACGACGACACGATCACCGCCTTCGAGAACAGCTCCGGACGGCGCAACGCCAGCGCCAGCCCGATCCGCCCGCCCATCGAATAGCCGACCAGTACGCACGGCCCGGCGCTCAACCGCCGAACTTCGCCCGCCAGCGCCTCGACCGTTCGCATGAAAAATCCGTCCGTCTCGCCATCCGCCGCCGGAATCGCCGCTTCGCCATGCCCCGGCAGATCGACCAAGACGCTGCAAAAGCGTCCGTCGAGTTTGCGGGCGAACGGCAGCCAGTCGCTGCCCGATCCGAGAAATCCGTGCAGAAACACGATCTTCGGCAGCGCCGGGTCGCCGACGGTGGCGAGGTGGAGGGGGATGGTTGTCATGGTGAATCAAGCGTTCGTTGTCGATGTGGCTGTGCGAGCAATATAGCCAGCGAGCCGTTCACTATGCGTTTGCGACTTATGTGCTAATAGTGGAAATTGAATGCCTTGGCGGGTTCATCACCCCCCTCCGGCTCGATGAGCTGCACTGCAACATCAGAAGTATCAAAAAAACGAATGGCTCTCAGGAAATCCGATCTCTATTCCATCCTCTGGCAGAGCTGCGACGCCTTGCGCGGAGGCATGGCGTACTTTTTCGTAGTGATGGCGTAATCGAAATGCGGCGCAACCTTGTCTGGTTTGGGTATATTAAAGGCGTCTTCATGATCGACGCCCGTGCGGGCTGCATGGCGAGTTCGTCCCTCTGCGCCGTGCGCGGGAAAAGAGAGGCAGATTCCCCGGCAGGTTGAGCTGAACCCGGAACCAAGGCGGGTTGAAGCGCAACCGGCAACAGTAAAACAACAATTATGACCGGACAAGAAGAGTCGCCCATCAAGCCGTTCACCGCAGATGATCCCGAAGCCCGATCAGCCGATTTGCTGGCGGGCAATGTCGAGCAGTTGAAAACGATTTTCCCTGAAGCGTTCACCGAAGGCAAGATCGATTTCGAGGTGCTCCGCCAGCTTCTCGGCGGCACGGTGGAGGAGCGGGAGGAGAAGTACGGCCTCAACTGGCACGGCAAGCGGAAAGCTCGTCAGCTTGCGCTTACCCCGTCAACCGGAACCCTGCGCCCCTGCCCGGAGGAGAGCGTCGAGTGGGAGAGTACTCAGCATCTGATGATCGAGGGCGATAATCTTGAAGTGCTCAAGCTGTTGCAGAAGAGCTACTCCGGCAAGGTGAAGCTCATCTACATCGACCCGCCATACAACACCGGCAAGGATTTCGTCTATCCCGACAACTTTCAGGACAACATCAAAAACTACCTCGAACTCACCGGCCAGGTTGAAGGGGGCCGCAAGATCAGCAGCAACACCGAAGCCAGCGGACGGTTTCATACCGACTGGCTGAACATGATGTATCCGAGGTTGAAGCTGGCAAGGAATTTGTTAAGGGAAGATGGGGTGATTTTTATCAGTATTGATGATAACGAATCAAGCAATTTGCGGAAAGTGTGCGATGAGATTTTTGGGGAGGAGAATTTTTTAGCAGATATTTCTTGGGAAAAAAGGTTTACAAGGAGTAATAACTCTAAAACCTTTGCATCACTGGTTGAACATATTCTTTGTTATAGAAAGAGCGATTTATTGGCAGAAATAAAAGAGCCAAGAAATGAAAAGTCTGATTCAATTTACACAAATCCAGATAATGATTCTCGTGGAGTATGGACAAGTGTATCTTATGTAAATCCTGCTACTAAAGAACAAAGACCAAACCTTTATTATGGTATAACAAACCCGTATACAGGGGTAGTTGTATGGCATCCTACAAATGCTTGGAAATATGAAAAATCAACTTATGAGGAACATAAAGCTCACAACAAGCTTTATTGGGGAAGAAATGGTGAAAATACTTATCCACGTTTAAAGAAGTTTCTCTCGGAAATGGATGGCGGTATGGTGCCAGTGAATTTCTGGTCATATGATGATACTGGTTCTACTGATGAAGGGAGTAAAGCCTTGGAGAGTTTAATGGGTGTTAAAGTATTTGACTTTCCCAAGCCGCATGGGTTGATTCAAAGAATGGTAAAAATAGTCGCAGCGAAACCTAAAGACCTTATTCTTGATTTTTTTGCTGGTTCCGGTACAACAGGACATGCTTTGATGACACAGAATGTTCTGGATAGTGGTAACAGACGATATATCCTTGTCCAGCTTCCTGAACCATGTACACCAGACAGTGAAGCGTTCAAGGCTGGCTATAAAACCATCGCCGAAATCACCAAAGAGCGTCTTCGTCGTGCGGCGAGGAAGATCAAAGAGGAGAATCCACGCTTTCATGGCGACATTGGGTTCCGCGTCTTCAAGCTTGATTCAAGCAACATTCGCACCTGGGAACCGGACCCTCACGATCTCGAAGCATCGCTTTTCAACTCCATCGAGCACCTGAAGGCCGGTCGCTCCGAGGCGGACATTCTCTACGAGCTGCTCCTCAAACTCGGTCTTGACCTCTGTGTTCCTGTCGAGAAAAGGACATTTGCAGGCAAAGCGGTTCACTCCGTCGGCGGTGGTGTGCTGCTTGTCTGCCTTGCCACGCTTGTCACTCGTGAAGAGGTCGAGCCTCTGGCGCAAGGCATCGTTGCCTGGCACGGCGAGCTTGCGCCAGCGGGGGACACCACCTGCGTGTTCCGCGACAGCGCCTTTGCCGACGACGTTGCCAAAACGAACCTTGCCGCCATTCTCCAGCAGCACGGCCTTGAAATTATCCGGAGCCTCTAACAATGGCAAATCTGATACCGAACACGCCGCCCTTATCGGGCTTGCTGAATGCCTTGCGGGAACTGATTCAGCAAGGTCGGCAACAGGCTTTGCGAGCCGTGGACAGGGTGCAGGTGCAAACCTGCTGGGAGATTGGCCGCCATATCGTCGAGTTCGAGCAGGGTGGCCAGGCCCGTGCGGCATACGGAAAAAAACTTCTGCCAAAACTCGCGGAATCGCTGACCCGTGAATTTGGTAAGGGGTTCGATACCACTAATTTACGGCACATGCGAGGTTTTTATCTTGCTTTTCCAATTCGCGACACAGTGCGTCGCGAATTGAGCTGGTCGCACTATCGGGCACTGCTGCGAGTCAGCAACAAGGAGGCCCGTGAGTGGTACGTACACGAAGCCGCCTCGCAGAACTGGAGCGCCCGCGCGCTGGATCGGCAGATTGGCACGTTGTACTATGAGCGATTGCTGCTCAGCGGCGACAAAGCCGGCGTGGCTGCCGAGGCCGACGCCAACATCTCAGCACTGCAACAAACACCGCGGGAGTTCGTGCGCGACCCGGTGATGCTCGAATTCCTGGGGCTGCCCGGCACGGGCAAGCTGCTCGAGTCGAAGCTGGAGCAGGCGCTTATGGACAAGCTGCAAGCTTTTTTGCTGGAACTGGGCAAGGGGTTCGCTTTCGTCGCCCGTCAGCAACGCATCAGTACCGAGACACAGGACTTTTACATCGATCTCGTGTTTTACAACTATCTGCTCAAGTGCTTCGTGCTGATCGACCTGAAGACCGGTAAGCTTGCGCATCAGGACATCGGGCAGATGGACATGTATGTGCGTATGTACGACGACCTTAAACGTGGCGAAGGCGACAACCCGACGGTCGGTATTCTGCTCTGTGAGCATAAGGATCACTCCGTCGTTCGCTACTCTGTATTGAACGACAGTGAACAACTGTTTGCCACCCGGTACCGTCTGGTACTGCCATCCGAGGAAGAGCTTCGTCTGGAGATTGAGCGTGAACGCGATGCCATCGAGGCTGCACGTCGATGGGAGGAAGAGGAATGAAGCTGCACTTTGAACCAAACCTTGACTATCAGCTTCAGGCGGTTGAAGCGGTTTGCGACCTCTTTCGCGGCCAGGAGACCTGCCGCACGGAATTCACCGTGACCATGCCGACGACGAAAGCCATGCAGATTCCTGGCATGGAGAGTGACCTCGGTATTGGCAACCGACTGACGTTGCTCGACGATGAGCTGCTCAAAAGCCTGCATGACATTCAGCTCCGCAACGGTCTGCCGCCATCCGGCAGTCTCGCCTCCAGTGACTTTACCGTAGAGATGGAGACCGGAACGGGCAAAACCTATGTCTATCTGCGCACCATTTTTGAACTCAACAAGCGCTACGGTTTTACCAAGTTCGTGATAGTCGTTCCGTCGGTGGCGATCAAGGAGGGCGTGTATAAAACCCTTCAGATTACCGAGGAGCACTTCAAGGGTCTCTATGCCGGAGTTCCGTTCGACTATTTCCTTTATGACTCTTCAAAACCGGGGCCTGTTCGCAATTTTGCCACCAGTTCGCAGATTCAGATCATGGTGGTGACGGTTGGCGCCATCAACAAAAAGGAGGTCAACAACCTCTACAAGGAGAGTGAAAAAACCGGAGGCGAGAAGCCGATTGACCTGATCAAATCGACCCGCCCGATTCTTGTTGTGGACGAACCGCAAAGCGTCGATGGCGGTCTGTCGGGAGCCGGAAAGAGTGCGCTCGATGCCATGAACCCGCTCTGTACCCTGCGTTACTCGGCTACGCATGTGGACAAGCACCAGATGGTCTATCGTCTCGACGCGGTTGATGCGCACGACAAGGGGCTGGTCAAGCAGATCGAGGTGGCCGCCGCTACGGTGGAAGCGGCGTTCAACAAACCCTACGTTCGTCTTCTGAAGGTCGAGAACAAGCGAGGCACGATTTCCGCGCTCGTTGAGCTGGACAAGCTGACGGCCTCCGGTGTCAGGCGAAAGGAGCTGGCCGTGCAGGATGGCGATAATCTCGAAATGGTAACAGGCCGGGCGATCTATGCCGATTGCGCCGTCGGTGAAATCCGCGTCGAAAAGGGCAAGGAGTTTATGGAGTTGCGCTTCCCCGGTGGCGAGCAGTTCCTGAAACCCGGTGAAGCTTACGGTGATGTGGACGGCCTTGCCGTGCAGCGCCAGATGATTCGCCGCACCATCAGGGAGCACCTCGACAAAGAGCTGCGCCTGCGCCCTCAGGGCATCAAGGTGCTGTCGCTGTTTTTTATCGATGAGGTCGCCAGGTATCGCTCGTACGACGCGGACGGCAACTCGGTGAAGGGCGAGTATGCCCGCATTTTCGAGGAAGAGTATCGCCGGGCGGCGCGGCTGCCCGATTACCAGACGCTTTTCGGCGAAGTTGACCTGACTCATGCCGCCGAACAGGTGCATAACGGCTATTTCTCGATAGACAAAAAAGGCGGCTGGAGCAACACCGCGGAGAACAACCAGGGGAACCGGGAAAGCGCTGAACGGGCCTACAGCCTGATTATGAAGGAGAAAGAAAAGCTGCTCTCTCTGGATACACCACTCAAATTCATCTTTTCCCACTCGGCGCTCAAGGAGGGGTGGGACAACCCCAACGTGTTCCAGATTTGCGCGTTGCGTGAAATGGGAACCGAGCGCGAACGCCGCCAGACGATAGGCCGTGGCCTGCGCCTTTGCGTCAACCAGCAGGGCCAGCGCCTGCGCGGATTTGCGGTCAACACCCTCACGGTCATAGCAACCGAGAGTTATGAGCAGTTTGCCGAGAACCTGCAGAAAGAATTCGAGCAGGAGAGCGGTATCCGCTTCGGGATTGTGGAGGAGCACCAGTTCGCAGCCATTTCCATTACCACCGCTGAAGGCGAGTCGCTTCCGCTGGGATTCGAGCACTCGAAGCTCTTGTGGGAGCATCTGAAAGAGCAGAGCTATATCGACAGCAACGGCAAGGTGCAGGAGTCGCTGAAAAGGGCGCTCAAGGCGGGAGAGCTTGTCGTGCCGGAACCATTGACGGCGCAGCTCGATCAGATTGCCGCAGTGCTGAAAAAACTTGCCGGAGGGCTGGAGATCAGGAACGCCGATGAACGCAGGCCGGTGCACACCCGGCAGGCCGTGCTGCACAGCCCGGAGTTCAAAGAGCTTTGGGAGCGAATCAAGCACAAAACAACCTATCGCTTGCAGTTCGACAATGAAAAGCTGGTGGAGAGCTGCATCAAGGCATTACAGCAGGCTCCGCCAATTTCGAAGACCCAAATGCAGTGGCACAAGGCGGATATTGTTATTGGCAAATCAGGCGTCGAAGCAACCGAACGGAGCGGAGCTGCAACGGTGGCGCTCGATGAAAGCGATATCGAGTTGCCTGATTTGCTTACGGATTTGCAGGATCGCACCCGGCTTACCCGCCGAACCATCCATCGTATTTTGACGGCCTCCGGGCGGCTCAACGATTTCAAGCGCAACCCGCAACAGTTCATCGAGCTTGCCGCCGAAGCTATCAATCGATGCAAGCGCCTCGCCATTGTGGATGGCATAAAGTATCACCGGCTTGGCGACGAACATTTTTATGCCCAGGAGCTTTTTGAAGAAAAAGAGCTGACCGGCTACCTGAAAAACCTGATTCCGGTTCAGAAATCGGTCTATGAACAGGTAGTATATGATTCCGACGTTGAAGCAACCTTTGCCGATCAGTTGGAGAAGAATCTGGCCGTCAAGGTCTATGCCAAGCTGCCGGGATGGTTCAGGATTCCCACGCCGCTCGACAGCTACAATCCGGACTGGGCGGTACTTGTCGAACAGGATGGCGAGGAGCGGGTTTACTTTGTCGTCGAGACCAAAAGCGGCCTGTTCACCGACGATTTTGGCGACAAGGAGGGCGCGAAAATCGAGTGCGGCAAGGCTCACTTCAAGGCGCTCGGTGTTGGAGAGAAGGCGGCCCGCTATGTTGTGGCCCGATCAGTGGATGATGTGCTGAAAACCGCTTCCGTTCAACCATGAGGATTGTGAGTTTCGATGTATTTTTAATGTATTTTTTACTATGCCCACCACAGACGACTATCGCACCGGCAAGATTGTCGAGGGGATCAAAAAAGCCGAACTGGTGCTCGACAGCAGATCCGCATTGACAGATGGCGATCCCGCGTTCGAGCGTATCCGGGAGAAGATCGTGGCGTTCAAGCCTGTCTGGATCACGGCGGAAGAGGCAGCCGGGCTGATCCGTCAGGCGGAGATGGTCGCGGTTGGCGAGCGCGTTTGCCGGGCGCTGCATCCGGAGTCGCCGGTAACGCAGACGGTGTTTCTCGACGAGCTTGCCGAAGCGATGGCAGGCGTCGAAAAGGCGGAGATCGTCACGGCGGCGGAGGCGATGAAGGTCGTCAAGCGGCAGGCGCATCGCCGCATCATCGCTTCGATGGTCAGCGGCAAATACCTCGAACTCTGCGCGGCCTGGCCGAAGGACTGCGTTTTCTGCAAGGCTGAACGTGCAGGTATCCGCTGCTTCGGAGAGCATCCGGACTCTCGAATCTGAAAACAATGTCACTATGTCATCCGATCTACCGTTTGTCGAATATGCGTGCGAGCAGATGAGCGGCGCGGGCGCGATCACCTTCCGGAAGATGTTCGGGGAGTATGCGGTTTACTGCGAGGGGAAAGTGGTGGCGCTTGTGTGCGATAACCGGCTTTTCGTGAAACCCACCGCCGCCGGGCGCGACCTCGCCGGGCAGCTTGCCGAAGCGCCGCCCTATCCGGGAGCGAAGCTGCATCTGCTTGTCGGCGAAGAACTTGACGACCGTGAGTGGCTCTCGAAGCTCATCCGCGTGACCGCGCGCGAGTTGCCCGCGCCGAAAGAGCGACGTCCGGGGCGACATTGAAAAACAGACCTCAACGAACAAAGTTATTGCCGGAGTATGTCAGAGCATCAGCATCAGTTCACGATCCGCAGGGCTACTCTGGCGGATGCCGAAGCGGTGGCTTCGATGGTCGGCGATCTTTTGTCGGAGATCATGGAGGCGATTGGTATTCCTGCGTTCGAAGTGGCTTTCGAGGAAACGGCGGAGAGGCTGCTGAATTTTCTTGAAACCGGCCGCTATGTGGTGTTTGTCGCCATCGACGGGTACGAGGAGACTGTTGGTTTCATCGCCCTGCACGAAAGCTGCGCGCTCTACGCCGGTGGCGTGTTCGGCGTTATTCCGGAGCTGTACGTGCTCCCGGAGTGCCGCAGTTTTGGCGTGGGGCGGGGGTTGCTCGACGCGGCAGTGCAGTTCGGGCAGTCTCGCGGCTGGACGCGCCTCGAAGTCACGACGCCGCCGCTGCCTGAGTTCGACCGGACGCTCGCCTTTTACGAGCAGGAGGGGTTCGAGGTGACGGGTGGCCGCAAGTTGCGGGTGTTGCTTTGACGTTTTCGCTGCCGAGACATGACTGCCGAGGTCGGGATGCTCGAAAGGGGGAGTATCGCGGTCTGACGATTTTCCGCAGATCGACGCCATTGCAACGCGCCAAAAGGGGTGCGGACAGGAATGTCCGCCATTTATTGCTCTGGCCTTTAAAACTCTTAAACAATTGCCCCGGACTTCAGTCCGGGGTAAGCGGATAACGCAAAATAAATCAGGGCTTTAGCCCAATATTTTACAACGGCGTCGATTGCGTTTTTTTGTCGCCTGAGTAATAATGGCGGGCTGGAAAACCCGCCCTCCGTTCAAAAGGCTTGTCTGAGTTTTGCTTATGAGGCCGGCTTTTCGCATTTCCGGGGGTGGATAAAAATGGAAATCCTGCGGCTGATGCCCGCCATTCGCTTGTATGGCGGTACAAAATTTTTACATTTATAAATTGTGTTGGCTGAATTTACAAGGTAGTATCACCTTTCCCCCACAGCAAATGCCTCACGCAAGCACGTACATAAAGATCGCGCTTCTCGAATGCTGGGGTGGAATGCCACGATTAGCGGACGTACGGTGGAGCTGCTGGTGTTGGGTTGGCTTAGATTTGGATGGGGGGATTGGACAAGGCTAAAAAAAGAAAGCGTAAATTTGAAATACTTCACAATAGATAAAAATGGAAGAATCAAGCAACATATCAGAAGTAGAAAAACAAGTGGAGACACTTGAAGCGGAAGTGAAGAAATTCGCTAACGGACTTCATTATTGGGCAAAATATCTTACTGAAAAGATTTTGTCGGGTAATGAGATTTACGATGACGATATTGAGACTTCATATTCTTACCTACTTGAAGAATTAAAACTCAAAGAAGAAACTGAAAAGCCTGAAATTACAATCAACTACAATACTGCAAACACAGGAGACTATAAACCAGATTTACTCCTAACAAAACTTGAAAATGTTGAAGGTGTAAACGCTTTAACTGAAAACCAAACAATTGATTTTAGCCAAAACCTTACAATCATTTACGGTGCAAATGGCTCAGGAAAATCAGGCTATGCAAGGTTGCTAAAAAAGGCTTTTTACTCAAAAGCTCCTGAAGACATTTTACAGAATGTTCATCTTGAAAACGGGCATAAAAGTGTAAATGCAAAGTTTACTTTCAAATCCAATAATGCGGATATTCCGCTAAAATACTCACAAAAAGACAATGCAGAGTTTGAGCAATTTGCTGTGTTTGATGGCAAAGGGTTATTTAAACAACTTGCTGAAAAAAATGAATTTGAGTTCCGTCCAGCGGGACTAAGTTTCTTTGCCGAATACACAAATGCGGTCAATCGTGTAGAACAAAAATTAAATACCGATATTCAATCAAAAAAATCAGGAAACACAGCTGATGACCTTTCTGCTTTATTTGACGGAGAATCAGAAATTATGACTATTGTTCAGAACCTAAATGCTCAAACAAACATTGATGACCTGAAAAAATACACGCCTTTTTCTGATGACGATAAAGCCGAAAAAGAAAATATTCAGAAACAATATGACGAACTTCTTTTAGCATCAAAAGGTAAAGAGAAAGAACAAAGAAATCTTGAAGCAATAAAAAAGCAATTAGCTGAAAGTAAAACTTCAATCGAAACTATTAATAAATTTTTTGAAGGAGACTATCTGTTAAAAATCAAAAATACAATTGCTGAATGCGTCACCAAAATAGCAACAGCAAAAGCCGAAGGAATTGAACACTTTAAGACTGATAAAATTGAAGGTGTAGGAACAGAAGAGTGGAAAAATTTTATTGTGGCAGCCGAAGCATTCGCTAATAAACAGAGACCTAATAATGAAGCTTACCCCGAAAATGGCGACAACTGCATACTTTGTCAGCAACCACTTTCAGAAGATGCTGAAAAACTGATTATAAATTATTGGAAATTCATTAAGAGTGTAGCAGAAGAAAATGCAAGGAAAACACAAGAGGCGCTCGATAAAGAAAAGCAAGTATTTGAGAATCTAAACTTTGATTTATTTCCTGAAGATAAAACACTTACGATATGGTTAGCTGAAAAATACCCCGATGAATTAGAGGCGTTAAAGAATAAGCTTTCTGAACAGAAAATACTTTCTCAAAATATTGTTTCTGATATCCAAAACAAAACGGCAAACGATAGAAAGGAAATAAAGATAGATACAGAAAAATACACCACTATTGAAACAGTAATTGACGAATCCATTAAGTTCATTGAGGAGGATGAGCAATCAAAACAGTTGGCTAAATTATTAAAAACAAAAACGTTTTTTGAACACAAAGAGAAATTTAATACACATTTCTCGAAGTTTGAATTCTACGTTAATAATCAGGTTTGGCTTAAAAAAGCAGAGAATGCCAGCTTTGCAAAGCGCAAGATAACAGATGCTGAAAAAGCTTTATCTGAAAAGTATTTCAATCAAAAATATATTGATGTTTTCAATGAAGAGTGCCAGAAACTAAATGGAAATTTTGGAATTAACATTAATCACACTGGTTCAGGAGGTAAATCATACAGACAACTTAAATTAAAAGGAAAAACCCCAAGCGCAATTCTAAGTGAAGGCGAACAAAAAGTTATTGCCATTGCCGATTTTCTTGCGGAAATGCAGTTGTCTGAAGTAAACAGAGGGATTGTTTTTGACGACCCTGTCACATCCTTAGATGAGAAGCGGAAAAGTGAAATAGCTGAACGTCTTGTAAAGGAATCATCTCAAAAGCAAGTGATCATTTTTACTCACGATTTAGTATTCGTTTCATCATTGATTAGTCATTGTAAGGTATCTAATATTTTAAATGAGTGTCATTGGATTGAAAATGTTGGAGGTGGTCAGCCAGGAACAATTTGGCTGAGAAATACACCTTCGTTCGAAAAGGAATACAAGACATCAGGAAAAGCACAAAGTTATCATGATGACGCAAGGAAAAGTTCTCTTGGACAAAGAGAGGATAAAATTAAAAATGGTTTTGCTGCTTTAAGAACAAGTTATGAGACTCTGGTTGTATTTGGCTTGTTTAATGGAGTGGTTCAAAGATTTGATGAAAGAGTAAGTGTAGATAGCTTGGGAGGTGTAGTTTTTGATGCAGAAATAAAAGATAAAGTACTGGATGGCTTCTATCAATGTTGCAGGTATATGGAGGGCCATTCACATAGTGATAAATATTCATATAAAAAGCCAAGTATAGAAAATCTGAATGAAGAAATACAGCGGTTTAATGCAATAAGCAAAGAAATTAAGGATAAGAGAAAAGAAAAAGTCTAACCTATAAATATAGTTCATTTGGCGGATGGTGTAAAATTTGAAAATAATTACATTTATCAAAACATAAAGCGGCTTGATTGATAAGCGTTTCAAATCGCCAAATGCTTTATATTGTCACCGTTATAAGGAATAGGTTATGACCACGATTAAAACAATCTGAAAACCCTCGTTTTTTTTCGGGTCTCAACAACAAAAAATCTCATCCCCCCCTTCCCTCGTTCAACCGGACGCTCGACATTTACGTACAGTAAGGCTCCGCAGTAACAAGTGGCCGCAAGTTGCGGGCGTTGCTCTGAAATCGTATCGCCAAAATTCTCTACATTCAGACGATGTTCTCCTGTAATAAATCGACCTGTCATGGACGCTCTTTCGTTGCTTCTCGATCAGTTCCGCCACATGGGCTGGGCGGATGTGCTGGTTTTGTCCACGATTTCCGACAACCCCGTGGCGGCTGCGGATGCGTCTATCCTCGCCAAATTGCGGCACTTGCACGTGGTGCAGAAGATTTTTCTCGACGTGTGGCTCGCCCGTCCGCTCGATCCGCGAGTGGCCGATGATCTTGATCTCCGCGCTCTCTGCGCGTTCGCGCGTGGCGTCCATCAGGAATCGATGCGCTTTCTCGAAGCGCTGACACCGGCGGAGCTGGAGCGCGTCGTCGAGCTGCCGTGGTCGAAGACGGCGACCGCAAAGCTCGGCTTCGAGGTCGCCGCGCACACGCTTGCCGAAACGCTCGTGCAGGTTCCGCAGCACAGCGCCTACCATCGCGGGCAAGTCGCCACACGGCTGCGCGAACTCGGCGTCGATCCACCTATGACCGACTTCATCGCCTGGGTCTGGCGGCACAAGCCGGAAGCGGCGTGGCCGGGCGTTGACCGGGAGTGACGCAGCACGTCAGCAGACTCCTCAGATTCAGTATTTTGTTAAAAAAACTTCGGATAAGTGATGAAAGCCGCCAACTTCGACCTCGCCTCCTATCTCGCTCGCATCGGCTTCGAGGGCGATCCGTCGCCCGATTTCGAGACGCTGAAGCGTATGATGCGCTGCCAGCTCTGTTCGGTTCCGTTCGAAAATCTCGACGTGCAGGCGGGCAAAGTTCCCTCGCTCGCGCCCGAAGCGATCTGCGCCAAGATCGTCGAGCGACGGCGCGGCGGCTACTGCTACGAGGTGAACGGTCTCTTCGCGATGGCGCTCGAAGCGCTCGGCATTCCGTACCGGCTCGTGGCGGCGCGTCCGATGACCTACGCCGTCCGGCGTCCGAAAACCCACGTGGCGATTATCGCCGCCGTCGATGGCGCGGAGTGGCTCTGCGACCTCGGCTTCGGGAGTTTCGGCATTCGCGAGCCGATCGATCTCCGCTGGCTCGACCGGGAGTTGAAGCAGGATTTCGACACCTTCCGGCTGACGATAGCGTCGGAGCACGATTACCAGTTGCAGTCGCTCGTCGATGGCGAGTGGAAGAAGCTCTACGAATTCAACCTCTGCCCGCAGGAGATGGTGGACTTCGAGCCTGCAAACTGGCTCAACGCGACCCATCCCGATACGATTTTCACGCAGGGCCTGATCGCCGTCTTGCAACATCCAACCGGCAAACTGGTACTGAGCGGCGAGCGCTTCAGGAATTTTTCGGAAGGGCGGGTGGAGGAGAAGATTGTCAATCAGGAAGAGGTCGGGGAGCTGTTGCGGACGCGCTTTTTGCTGAATAGCGACCGTTGATCGCCATGCCCATGCAACTCTCGCCGGAGGCCTCGTCAGCGCGACGCCTCCGGCGAGCGGCGTAAAATCTTACTTCGGCAGGTACGCCCTCTGCTGGTCGAGCTTGTAGCCCCAGGGTAGATTGGCGTTTTTTCAGCCGTTGACGGAGCGGCGTCCCTCCTTGCTCATGTCGCCTTCGAAACCATCATACACCGAATAGACGTTGGTATAACCGGCATTGGTGAGCAGGTTTGCGGCGGCGGCGCTACGGTCGCCCGAGCGGCACATCAGAATGACCGGGTCGCTTTTCTTCAAACCATGCGTGGCCATCGCATCGGCGATTTTCGTGGCGAAGGCTGAGTTCGGGTTCATCTGGAAGCGGTTTTTCTTGCGGTCCCAGCTCGAGTAGTCATCGAGCATGTAGGGAATGTTCAGGTTGACCGGGTCGGCGATGCCCACAAACCGGGTTTCGGCAGGCGTCCTGACATCGACGAAAAGCACTTTTTTGGGATTTGCCACCACCATTTCATACGTCTCTTTTGCGGAAAGGTATTTGCCAGCGATGGTTCGCTTTCCTGCCGGAAGCTGTGATGGATCGAATGATGCGGCGTGAAGCAGGCTTGTCGAAATGAAAAAGAGCGTGACGAGCAGGGAGACGATTTTTTTCATAAGGGTATGCTGGTTTGAAAGTTGTGACGTCAGTGGATAGTTCGGCGTTAAACTCGATGTGCCTTGAAGGGAAACAGGGTAAGCAGATCGTGTTTTTGGGAATGCCGTAGAACCATGCGATTATATGATAAACTAAAGCGTTTTTTGCAAGTATAAAGTGATATATAATTTTTGAAAAAACAGAGGAGTTCAATTGCGTGAGAGACATCAGGATAAAGCGGGTGTATGAGCCTGCGTTACCGGAAGACGGGTGTCGCGTGCTTGTTGACCGTCTCTGGCCGCGGGGGTTGAGCCGGGAGCGGGTTCAAGCCTCGATGTGGCTGAAAGAGGTCGCTCCGGGCGCCACGCTGCGGAAATGGTTCGGGCATGATCCGGCAAGGTTCGATGAGTTCCGGCGGCGCTATCTCGAAGAGCTTGCGGGAAAGCCGGAGGTTGTGGCGGGTTTGGTCGAGCTGGCGCGCAAGGAGCGGGTGACGCTGCTGTACGCGGCTCGTGACACCGAGTGCAACCATGCCGTTGTCTTGAGGGACTATCTGCTGTCGAGGGATACGCCGGGCCAGTGACCTGCAGGGCGGTCTCTCGTGGCCGCCTTTATCCGATTATGCGATACGTTGCTTGCAGAAGTCAGGCATTGCCGAAGCCGTCGGCGATCTCGAAAATCGGGTCGAGTTTTGCCTTGATTGCGCGATGCAGGAGGAAGTTTTGCTGCCGGTCGCTTTTGACTTCGATGACGAGGCTTTCTTTCCGTTCGAGCGCTTCGGCGTAGAGTTTCGTGAAGTCGCGGTTCGTTGCCGGGCAGGCGTAGCCGAGGCCGAAGGTGCGGGCGGCGGATTCGACGCTGAAGTTTTGCGGCGTGGCGAAGCACTCGTCGAGCCGGTCGGTTTGCGAGGCGATGGGCAGGAACGAGAAGATGCCGCCGCCGTGGTTGTTCAGCACGATGACGATGAGCGGATTCCACGGTTGGCCGAGCAGTGAAAGAGCGTTCAGGTCGTGCAGGAACGAGATGTCGCCGATGAGCAGCGTCGCGGGTTTGCCGAGGCCCGCTGAGAATCCGGCGGCGGTCGAGATGATGCCGTCGATGCCGCTGACGCCGCGATTGAGCGCCACCGGCAACGGCTTGTGCGCCACCGGCGCGGCGTACAGATCCATGTCACGCGCGGGCATACTGTTCGAGACGAAGAGTGCGTGCTCGCCGCCGGTGAGCGCCGAAACGATGCGAGGCGCGGAGATTTCGTTGACCGGCTCATCCGGCGAGCAGGCCACTGCGTCAATCGCGCTGGCAACGTCCGAAAAGAGATCGGCGCAACCGTTCGTCTCCGCAGGTTTGCGGCATCCGGCGAGCGCCGAAGCGACCGAGGCGGGCGCGGCTTCGATGCTCAGCGTGACGTTGTGGTCGGGGCCGAAGCGGCCGGGATGTTCACGCACGACGACGTAGTGCAGCGGCGGATGTTTGCGGATAGCGAGCGCCGGTTGCTTGCCGATGAGCGGGCCACCGAAATGGAGCACCGCGTCGGGCCGGAATTTATCCGTAAAGGCTTCGTTCTGGAAGGCGAGCTGCCACGGCGCGCAGTTCGCCGAGAGCCGGACGCCGGAGGTGAGATCGGCCAGGAGCGGCACGCCGAGCGATTCGGCGAGCGTCGCCACGGCCTCGGCGTCCGCGAGGCTGCCGAGATTCCCGGCGACCAGCAGCGGACGCTCGGCTTGCGCCAGAAGCTCCCGTAAAGTCACGATGCTCTCCGCCGCCGGTTCGTGCAGCGGTAGCGAGAACCTGTTCCACGGCTCGCCGGAGGCTCGCCACGCTTCGAGCGGCGCGGCCCACGGATGGGCAAAGTCGGGCGCTTCGGGTTCGAGCGGTTCGCGGAAGGGCAGGTTCAGATGCACCGGCCCAGCGGGCGAGCCGAGGCTTTTGCGGACGGCTTGGTCCACCGTCGAGAGCAGCGAGGCGAGCGGCGTCGCCATGCCGGGTTCGGGCAACTCGAAGCTCCAGCGGGTGTAGCCGCCGAAAATATCCTGCTGGCGGATAGTCTGGTTCGCGCCGCATTCGAGCAGCTCGAAGGGGCGGTCAGCCGAGAGCACGAGCATCGGCTGCGAGTCCGCCGAGGCTTCGACGACGGCGGGGAAGTAGTTGGCCACGGCGGTGCCGGAGGTGCAGACGAGCACGGCGGGCAATCCGGTCGCCTTTGCGTAGCCGAGCGCGTAAAATGCCGCCGAACGCTCGTCAGGGAACATACGGAATCGCGCCTTCTGGTTCGAGGCCACGGCGAGGGTCAGCGGCGTCGAGCGCGAGCCGGGGGAGATACAGAAAAATCCGGCGCCCTGCCGGATCAGTTCTTCGACGATGACCGCGCACCAGAGCGTGGTGATCTGCTTGTGGTTCATGGGTGCTTCATGAGGTCTGCTGCGTTATGGCCATAATGTCCCCGATCTTCTGATCGACCTCCTCCCACTCCGATTCCGGATTCGATCCCCGAACCAGCCCTGCGCCGGAATAGAGATAGACCTTGTCGTCATTGACGAGCGCCGAGCGGATGCCGACCGCGAACTCTGCGGCGTCGCGGCTGAGCCAGCCCACCGGCGCGGCGTACCAGCCACGGCAGAACGGCTCGATCGACAGAATCAGCGACATCGCCTTTTCCCTCGGTACGCCTCCGACCGCCGGAGTCGGATGGAGCTGGCGCAGCACGGTGCTGTCGTTGCTGAACTCGGGAAGAAGCCTGGCCTTGCATCTGGCCAGGAGATGGGCGAGGCGGTTGAGCTGGAGCACGCCCACCTGCTCTTGCATGTCGATGTCGCTGCACACCGGCTGCAACTCGCGGTAAATCGTGTCCTTGACGAAGCGATGCTCCCGGATGTCCTTTTCGGAGTTGAGCAGCAACTCGGAAGCGGCGCTGTCGTCCGCCTTGAGCGCCTCCTTGGTGACGGTGCCCGCGAGCGCTTCGGTTTCGAGCATGTCGCCATCGCGGCGGTAGAGCCGCTCGGGCGTGAAGCTGACAAAGGCGTGGCCCTCGGCCGGCTCGAAGTAGAAACGGTAAGCGGTGTTCTCCGGAAAAGGATAGTCGAGCAAAAAGCGGATTGCCGGAACCTTGCCCGCGAAGGAGAGTTCGGTCTGGCGGGCGAGGATCACCTTGTCGAGTTTGCCCTCGTCGAAATTTCTCAGGATGGTCTCGCAGTTTTCGATCCATCGAGTCTTGTCGGGGCAGTAGGCGACCTGCGTCACTTCCGGAATCGCGGGAGCCTCTGGCGCGTCACCGGCGGATACCTCCGACAGGGTCAGCAAGAGTTGTTCGAGCGCTTTCTGACGGTCGTCGCCGGGCTTCAGCCACATCGAGCAGCTCATCGATGCCTGGCCGTCGCGGTACTCGACGCTGACGAGCGGCAGGATGAACAGTCCGGGGCTGAAAGCCTTCCAGAGATCATTCTGTTTCTGAAGATTGTTGAAGCAGAACCCGCCGATGTATCGGGCGTGCGGATTTTTCCGCTGCATCGCCTCGTCGAGCACCAGAAAGCTGCGATCGTTGGGGCCGGTTTCGGAAATCTCGATGCGATCAGCCTCTCCAATACCGGCAATCCATTCGCTCTTCTCGCGGTTCATCCAGAAGAGCCTCGGGAAGAGCCTCTGCGCCGACAGCCACCGCGTGGCGTCAACCTCGCCGAGCGGCGCGGTGAAGCGCTCCAGCACCGGCTGCCCGCTAACGGCAGGTGAGCCGTCTCGTTGCCGCATCGCGGCTTTTACCGATTCTTCGAGGAGTTGAAGCGCCTTTTGCATCATAAAGAAACTGTCGTCCGCCGGCACGGGATTACGAGGTTCATTTTCCGGCCTTGTCAGGCACATCGTTCTGCAGGTGCCTCTCAAGGGAGACGGCAAGATAATTGTTTTTATTCTGAAGCCATTTATGGATTTTTCGGGCTTCGTCGATTTTTCCAATCTTGATGTAACAGACCGCCATCGAGTAGTACGCCTCCTGGAAGGAGTAGCTGTTGTCGATCGCTTTCTGGTATGAAGCAATCGCGTTGTCATAGCGATTGAGCTGGAAATAGACGTTGCCGAGGTCGAACTGGCGGAGCGAGTCGTCCGGCGCGATCTCGACCCGCTTCTGCATCCAGGGCAGCGCCGAGTTGAATTCCTTTTTGTCGAAATAGGCAGCGCCGATCGCCGAGTATGCCTCGTCGAGACCGGGTTCCAGGCCGATGGCGCGGCGGTACGCCTGGATGGCGTCGTCGTAGCGCTGCTGGCGGGCGTACTCCTTGCCGAGGTTCAGGTAGCCTCGCGCATCTTCCGGATGTTGCCAGACCTCCTGCTGCAACTCCTCGATGCGGGCCTCCTTGTTATTGCAGGCGGAGAGTCCGGCAAGGCAAAGCAGAATGAGGAGCGGGCGCAAGAGGGCCGCGACGCGGCGGTATGTTTTCGGGCTTCGTGTCATAGGCTTCAATATAGCGACTGGTTTATTTTTCTGCTAACTCCCTCATTCCATTGCGGTTTTCGCCGGGCAGGGCGAAGCATGATGTTGGCGGAGGCCGATTTTTTCCACACTTTTCCGAAAGCGCCCGGCGTTTTGATTCAACAATAAAACAACAGAGTCATGAAAACGGAAATACATGTCAGCGGAATGCGCTGTTCCGGCTGCGAAATGCTGGTCAGCGAAGCGCTCGAAGAGATGGAGGGGGTACAAAAAGCCAGCGCCTCCCATCAGAAGGGCGTGGTCGAAGTCGAGTACGACGAGTCGAAGGCCGATCTCGAATCGATCAAAAAGGTGATCGAGGGGCAGGGATTCAGGGTAACTGCGTGAAGGCCGAGTGGCGCAATTCCTGAAATAAAAAAAGCCTCTGGTTTTCCAGAGGCTTTTCGGGGAAAACGGTGCGGAGCTGACGGGGCTCGAACCCGCGACCTCCTACGTGACAGGCAGGCGCTCTAACCAGACTGAGCTACAGCTCCGTTCCTTTTGGGTGGACAAATGTAGAAAACGGGATCGTTGTTTCCAAAAAAAATTTCTTTTTTGTCGCGAATTGCCATCACACATGAGCCGGAAGGGCAGAACCGCGTGACGGGAACAAGGATAATGCCGGGAGTTTTTTAAATTTACAGCCGTAGTGACGGCAAGCCTTGCTTCCGGAGGCGTTCTTATTTCTGTAAACGCAAAATGTCACACGCTCATGAGCGATTCAGACCACCGCAATTCGCTGACGATCATCGATAACCGTACCGGCAAATCGTACGAACTTCCGATTGAAAACGGCACCATCCGCAGCATGGATCTTCGCAAGATCAAGGAGTCGGAGGATGATTTCGGCCTTCTCGGCTACGACCCCGCGTTTCTGAACACCTGCTCCTGCAAGAGCACGATCACCTTCATCGATGGTGACAAGGGCATCCTGCGCTATCGCGGCTATCCGATTGAGCAGCTCGCCGAAAAAAGCTCGTTCCTCGAAACGGCTTACCTGCTCATCAAGGGCGAGCTTCCGGACAAGGAGCGTCTCGCCGTCTGGACCTACAACATCCGCCACCACACCATGACCCACGCCAACCTGACCAAGTTCATGGATGGCTTCCGCTACGACGCCCACCCGATGGGCATTCTCGTTGGCACGGTGGGCGCGCTTTCGACCTTCTATCCCGACGCCAAAAATGTCGGCCAGGAGGAGTCGCGCAAGCTTCAGGTGCGGCGGCTGATCGGCAAGATGCCGACGCTCGCGGCGATGAGCTTCCGGCACAGCCTCGGTTTTCCGTACGTGCTGCCCGACAACGACCTGAGCTACGCGGGCAACTTCCTTTCCATGATGTTCCGCATGACGGAGCGGAGCTACAAGCCCAATCCGGTGCTGGAACATGCGCTCGACGTACTTTTCATTCTCCATGCCGACCACGAGCAGAACTGCTCGACCAACGCCGTTCGCTCGGTGAGCAGCTCGATGGTCGATCCCTACTCGGCGATCGCCGCCGGTTGCGCCGCGCTCTACGGCCCGCTGCACGGTGGCGCCAACGAAGCGGTGATCCACATGCTCAAGCAGATCGGCTCCGTCGATAAAATCCCGGAGTTCATCCGGTCGGTCAAGAGCGGCGAGGGACGGCTCATGGGCTTCGGCCACCGCGTCTATAAAAATTACGATCCGAGGGCGCGAATCATCAAGAAGATCGCCTTCGACGTTTTCGAGGAGACCGGACGGAACCCGTTGCTCGACATTGCCATCGAGCTGGAACGGATCGCGCTGGAGGACGATTACTTCATCGGTCGCAAACTCTACCCGAACGTCGATTTCTACTCCGGCCTCATCTACCAGGCGATGGGCTTTCCGACCGAGATGTTCCCGGTGCTATTCGCTATCGGGCGTGTTCCGGGATGGCTTGCCCAGTGGATCGAGCACGTCAAGGATCCGGAGCAGAAGATCGCCCGCCCGCGCCAGATCTATCTTGGCGAGGAGTGCCGCCACTACGTGCCGCTCGACGACCGTCCGAGAAGAGGGGATGACGAGCAGAAATTCGGCATCTGCCGACTCTGAGCCGGACTTGCCGTCCAGAAAACAGTATTTAGTTTAATTCATTGGATTTACGATATGTCAGTCACGAAAGAAAACGTCGCCTACATCGCCGAGCTTGCCCGCCTGAAGTTCACCGACGCCGAGCAAGAGAAGATGACCAGCGAGCTGAACATGATTCTTCACTACATCGAAAAGCTCAACGAGGTCGATACCGAGGGGGTCGAGCCGCTGAGCACCATTCACGACCAGATCAACGTGCTTCGCGCGGACGTCGAGCATACGCCGCTCTCGAACGAGGAGGCGCTGAGAAACGCGCCCGACAAGCAGGATCGCTTCTTCAAGGTGCCGAAGGTGATCGGCTGAACCAGTCTGCGATGCCTCCGATCAGCCAGAAGGGCGACGCCGTTTGCCTCTCCGTGCGTGTGCAGCCCCGCTCATCGAAAAGCGGGGTTGCGGGCATGTACGGCGAGCAGATCAAAATCTGCCTCAAATCCGCGCCGGTCGATAACGCGGCCAACAAGGAGTGCTGTGAGCTGCTCGCCAAAGCGCTCGGTGTGCCGCGCTCCAGCGTGTCGGTGATGAACGGCGCAAGCTCCCGCAGCAAGGTGCTGAAGGTCGAAGGCGTCACGCCGTCGGTTGTCCGCGAAGCGCTCGCGTCCGTGCTCGGCGATGAAGCGGAGGCAAGCTCGTGAGAACGGTGGTGCAACGGGTGCGCGAGGCCGCCGTCTCCATCGGCGGCGCGACGCACAGCGCCATCGGCGCGGGGTTGCTCGTGCTTGCCGGAATCTCGCGTGAAGACACGGCGGACGACCTCGCCTGGATGAGCCGAAAAATTCCGAACCTGCGCATTTTCGAGGACGAGGAGGGGAAGATGAACCGCTCGCTTCGGGACATTGGCGGCGAGCTGCTTGTCGTCTCGCAATTCGCGCTCTACGCCGACGCCAGTCGCGGCAACCGCCCCGGCTTTTCCGAATCCGCGCCGCCGGAGATCGCCCAGCCGCTCTTCGAGCGCTTCGTCGAATCGATCAGCCGCGAGGCGGCGTGCCCTGTCCAGGCCGGCGTGTTCGGCGCGGACATGCAGGTCTCGCTCATCAACGACGGCCCGGTCACCATCATTCTCGAATCACCGAAAAAATCATGAACGCCGTCATCGTCATACCTGCCCGTCTCAGCTCCAGCCGCCTGAAAGAGAAGATGCTTGCCGATCTCGAAGGTGAGCCACTGATTGTGCGCACCTGGCAGCAGGCGATGAAGTCGCGTCTGGCGAGCCGCGTGGTGGTGGCGACCGACAACGAGCGCATCTTCGCGGTGCTTCGTGAGGCCGGGGCGGAGGTGGTGATGACCTCGCCCGACCTGACTTGCGGTACCGACCGCATCGCCCAGGCCGCCGGGCAGGTTGGCGGCGACGTGTTCGTCAACCTCCAGGGCGACGAACCGCTCATCGATCCCGCGACGATAGACCTCGCCATCGCGCCCTTTTTCGAGGAGGGCACGCTGCCCGACTGCACCACGCTGGTCTTCCCGCTGAAGCCGGACGAACGGCACATCATCGACGACCCGCACGTGGTCAAGGCGGTGCTCGACACCCGCGGCAACGCGCTCTACTTCTCGCGCTGCCCGATTCCCTTCCGCCGCGAAACGCTGCCCGACACGCGCTACTACCGCCACATCGGCCTCTACGCCTTCCGCGCCGACGTGCTCAAAGCCTTCGTCGCGCTCCCGCCCTCGATGCTCGAACGCACCGAATCGCTCGAACAACTCCGCCTCCTCGAAAACGGCTACCGCATCCGCTGCATCGAAACGACGACGGATACGCCGGGAGTCAACACCGAGGAGGAACTCGAAGAGGTGCGCAGGTTGTTCAGGGCGAGGTATGGGGGGTGAATAATTGCCGCCAAAGCGCATCTGCTCTCAGACATATTCGACAAAAGGCGTATTTTATCCACATAAGATAGCCTGACGCTGTAGGCCTCACGATACATTCAAAGCCTCCAACCCCTTGCGATTATGGCGTTTGAAAGTCTCACCGATGAGTTCATCGAAGCATTGATCAGTTGCCCGAAAAGAGTTATCAATCCCAAAGCGAGGGATGTTCTGAAGCCGGGTCATAAACAGATCAATTACATTGCTCATGCTCTCGATGAATCCGGGCATGAATTCCAGTTGTTTGTCCGGCAGAATCTGGCCGTTGGAATGGAAGATGATTTCAGTTGCGGACTCCTTTGGGATGCTCCGAATGGCGAAACACTGATTCTTTGCCGGTACAATGGCGCGTCACACATACACAGGAACAAAATCGAAGACAAAACCCTTAATCTTGTTTTCCATATACACAGAGCTACAAAAAAATACATTTCTGCAAACCGGAATCCAGATGGTTTTGCCTGCGAAACCGACCGATACCAGACACTTGACGAGGCACTGATTTGTCTGATAAGTGATTGTAATATCGATGGATTAGGGGTAAACCCAGGGACTAACCAGCTCGATCTTTTCAACTGATGACGATAGATGTCAAAATATTGCAGGAGACGCTCTGCCGGGCCATGTGCGGCACCGTACGGATTCGAGAGAAATCCCCGGAGCTTCTGGCCGTACATACGCCATTTCTCTTTCCGGATGGGGATCTGTATCAGCTCTACATTAAAATTCTTCCCGGCGGCCTCCTCAGGCTCACCGATATGGGGCATACACTGATGCATCTCAGTTATGAGCACGATATCGACAAGTTCAGGGATGGAACCAGAGGCGAGCTGTTTGAAAAGATCAAGACGCACACCTCGGTTGACGAAAAGGACGGAGCGTTGTTCATCGACACCACGCCGGAACGGCTTGCCACTGACATTTTTCATGTTGGCCAGGCTATTACTGAAATCTTCGATCTGACCTTTCTGAAAAGGTCACGGGCGGAATCCACGTTTTACGAAGACCTCCGGGAATCGATTTACAGGATTATCCCATCCGAACAGGTGACGAAGGATTATCTGTACGAAGGGATGGCAAATGCATCGGACTATCCGATCGACTACAAAATCGACGGTAGGGAGGAGCAGATTTTTCTGTTTGGCATCCCCAATCCCGACAAGGCTAAAACGGTCACCATCATCCTCGAACACCTGCTCCGGGCGCAGGTCAAGTTCGACAGCATCCTGGTTTTTGCCGATCAGAAATCCCTGCCTCGAACCGATCTTGCCCGCTTATCCAATGTGGGTAACGACATGATCTCATCGCTTGATGCCGAATCTGACTTCCGCCGCAAACTGGAGAAAAAAGCCCGGCTCAACTAAGCGATCTGTCGCAGTAAAGGGCATCTTTCTGATAGCCGCCAAACGGTTTACCAGCGATCCTCACTCTCCGCTCTACCCCCCAACCCGCGCCTCCCGGCGTCCGTCGTGGAACGTCACGTTGATCTCCGACCCGGCTTCCAGCCCTGCGGCTGAAGTAACGTAGCGGTCGTCCTGCGTTACCAGCGCGAAGCCGCGTTTCAATACTCGCTGCGTGTCGAGCATCGCGAGGCGGTCGGCGGCGGCGGTGAGGTGCTGCTCGCGGTCGCGGAGCTTGTCGGCTATGGCCCGCTTCAGCTCCTTTTCCGTCAGCGCCAGCCGCTCTTCGGCTTGGGCGAGCATCTGCACCGGGCGGTTGAAGGCGTAGCTGTTGGTGATGGAGTCGAGCTGGAGTTGCGTTCCTGAAATCATCCCCTCCATGAGGATCGATTGCCGGTTGAGGAGGCTGTCGATCAGGCGCAACAGCTCCTCGCGGTCGGGCGCGGCTCGTTCGGCGGCGATCGATGGCGTACCCGCGCGGAGGTCGGCCACCATGTCGGCCACCGAGAGGTCGGTTTCGTGGCCGATGGCGCTGATGACGGGGATTTTCGAGCGGTAGATCGCTTCAGCAACCGCTTCGCTGTTGAAGGCTTGCAGGTCTTCCGACGAGCCGCCGCCTCGCGCCACGATGAGCACGTCGGGCTTGTGCGCCGGATTCGGCGGGTCGTTGAAGTAGTCGAGCGCTCGCACGATCGACTCGACGGCCCGATCGCCCTGCACCTGCACCGGGTAAAGCAGCAGCTCCGCCGCCGGAAAGCGCCGCGCGAAGACGTCGCTCATGTCGCGGATCACTGCGCCGGTGGGCGACGTAATCATGCCGATGCGGCGGGGAATGCGCGGGATAGGCTTTTTGCGTTCGGCGTCGAACCAGCCCGCTTTGGCGAGCTTGGCGATGAGCCGTTCGAGGGCGAGGCGCTGTTCGCCTTCGCCGCTTTCGAAGAGCGCCGTGCAGATGAGCTGGTAGCGTCCGGCGGGCGGATAGACCTCCAGCCGCCCCTCGGCGACCACTTCGAGGCCGTCGCGCAGCTCCAGCGGAGAGCGGGCGCGCACACTTTTCCAGATCACCGCCGGAATCTGCGCCTCGCTGTCCTTGAGCGTCAGATAGACGTGGCCGGAGCTGTGCGCCTTGCAGTTCGACACTTCGCCCTTCACTCGCACATAGGGGAAAAGGCTCTCCAGCTCGTTCTTGATGGCGCGGGTCAGTTCGCCAACGCTTTGCGCGGTTTCGATCATAGGGTCACGGTTTTTCGGCAAAATACGGTTTTCCCGACTCACTTCCCGTGCCGCGTCAGCAAGCGCCTTTGATTCCGATATGTTATATTCGAGCTGGAAGTTCAAGGCTTGGTCAACTCTGCATTTCGGGGGAAACGCAATGGCCGCTGATACCGCATCCGATATTCTCGCCCGGCTACTCGGCATTGATTCCGACGAGGCGCAGCGCCGTCTCGACCGCTTTGCCGGAGGCATGACGGCGGAGCTGCTCGACCGCAAGCTGCTTGCCATCGACGGGCTGGGCGGTTTTTCGGTCGTGCATGAACAGGCGGTGAGGCAAGCGACCTCCGCGGGCATACGCTATCAGCCGCCGAAGAACCGCGTGGCGTTCGAGGCGCGGAAGGAGCGGGCGGGCGACGCCGAGCGCATCGCGACCGGTCGGCTCGGGATGGAGGCGAGCGAGGTCAAGCGTTTCGCCAAAGCGCTCGCCGAGACGTTCGAGGCGGTGAAAAAGGGGCCGGGACGGCTTGAGTTGCGAGGTTTCGGCTCGTTCACGCTGGTCTCCGGCGCGTTGCGCTTCCAGCCCGAAGCGTCGCTCGAAGCGCTGCTCAACATCGGTTATGGCGACTTGAAGGAGATCGTCATTCCCGAAAAGCCGCCGGATAAGCAGACGCCGCCGGTTCCGGAGAGGCCGGGAGGATTGAAAAAGGTCGCGCTGTTTGTCGCGGCGGTCTCGATTCTCGCCTGCGGCTGGTTCCTGTACCGGCAGTTTGCGCCGGGGGGATTCGATCTGCCGTCCGCTGGCGGTTCCGCTGAGTCGGTTATCGCGGCGTCCGTGGCGACCGTTGCATCGAGCGTTCCGCCGTCCTCGATCGCGCCGGGAATCGTTCCGTCGTCGCCAGATTCGCTTCAGCTTCGCAAGGGGCGATACACGGTGATCGTCGCGACCTTCAATACCCGAAAGGTTGTCCGGCAAGAGATGGCGCGGCTTTCGGAGATGGGCTACCGGGTCTGGTTCTGGCCGGTAAAATCCGGCAGTGGGCGCTCTTACCGCATCGTCACCGGAGATTTCGGGACGCGGCGCTCGGCGCTCGACAGCATGAAGTCGATGCCGAAAGGGCTGCCGCAACACAGCTATATTCAGCAAGCACAAAAAAATGTCGTTTTGTATGGAGAACAAGGCTTGTAACAAACTGCATCCGCAATCGATGTGCCCCGCCTTCGGCGGCCTGCGCGTCCTCTTGCGCATCGACGGCTCGCAGCTCTGCATGGCCGCCGATCAGGGTTGCCTCTACGGACTCACCTTCGTGTCGCACTTCTATGCCGCCCGCCGCTCGGTCGTTTCGCCGGAGCTGATGAACGTGCAGATTTCGGGCGGCACGATGATCGACGACCTGCGCCGCGCCATCGAAAAGATCGCCGAAGACCCGGCGGTGCGCTTCATTCCGGTGGTGAGCACCTGCGTGGCTGAGACCGCCGGTATCGCCGAGGAGCTGCTGCCGAAGCGGGTCGGCAACGCCGAAGTGCTGCTCGTGCGGCTTCCGGCGTTCCAGATTCGGACGCACCCGGAGGCGAAGGATGTGGCCGTGTCGTCGCTCGTGAAGCGGTTCGGCGCGTTCGGCGAGCCGAAAAAGGGCAAGACGCTCGTGGTGCTTGGCGAAATCTTTCCGGTCGATGCGATGATGATCGGCGGCGTGTTGCAGAAGATCGGCGTCGAGTCGGTCATCACACTGCCCGGCGCTGACCTCGACGACTACGTCCAGGCCGGACGCGCCTCGGCCTGCGCGGTGCTGCATCCCTTCTACGAGCGAACGGCGGCGCTCTTCGAGTCGGCGGGGGTGAAGATTGTGGGCGGCAATCCCATCGGCGCGAACGCCACAGGCCAGTGGATCGAGCGGATCGGCGAGGCGCTCGACCTCGATCCGGCGACGGTGAAGCAGGTGGCCGACGAGGAGCGCCAGAAAGCGCGGCAGGTGATGGCGGGATTCGAGAGCCGGATGCACGGCTCGGTGATCGTCGCGGGCTACGAGGGCAACGAGCTGCCGCTGGTGCGCCTGTTGCTCGAAGCGGGCCTCGACGTGCCCTACGCCTCGACCTCCATCGCCCGCACCCCGCTCGGCGAGGAGGATCACCGCCTGCTCACGATGCTCGGCACGGAGGTGCGCTACCGCAAATATCTCGAAGAGGACATGGAGGCCGTGCTGGAGCACAAGCCCGACCTGGTCATCGGCACCACCTCGCTCGACAGCTTCGCCAAGGAGCACGGCATTCCGGCGATCTACTACACCAACAACATCTCCGCCCGCCCGATCTTCTTCGCCTCCGGTGCGGCGTCGGTGCTTGGCATGATAGCGGGATTGATCGAGAAGCGGGAGATTTACGGAAGGATGAAGGAATATTTCATGCCGACGGAGTGAGGGGGGGAGCTGGTTTAGAAAGAAATGAAAAAACCTCCAGGTTTTTGTATTGTGTGTTTTGGGTCAGACGATATGCCGATGCGTGCAGAATGCGTCGAAGCGTGAATTGAAATGCAAGACTTGAACAACGATAAGGGGAATGTTAGCATATGACGTCTTGGCTGACGTTCGGGGATATGTAATATATGCCTTGTTGTAAGCAGGTTTTATTATAATCTCATTGATATTTCAGGTAGTTTATTTTTTCTTACTTCGCGCTCAAAATTTATAAATTCTTTAATATCAAGATTGCTATTATTGTCTTTTAATTTTTTTATAAACCGTATAACGTTTTCATCATTTTTTGTGTTTAGAATGCAATGGTATCTTGTTCCGATGAAAAAGTAATCTTCTTTTTCTTGTCGTTCTATGAATTCAACTTTGTGATCAGACAATTTAATAATATCTCCATTTATGTCGGCGTAACCATTTTCATATTCTGAATAGGAGATATGATATTCGTCATCAACAATTGCCGTATAAAAAAATCTTTTTTCATTGATGATGAAAGGCTCAGATGGCTCAAAATGAACTAAAATAAAGTCATTAAAAGAACTGTTGTCATAGTGTATCCAGATTTCTTTTATTGAGCATTCTTTATTCCGAAATTTCCAAATAGCCTCACCTTTTTTAGTAAGTGTAAAATCAATGTTTGCTGAGCCATTATGCCACCATAAATGATTACCAAAATTCTTTTCACTGTCTTTAAAAGTCTGAAAAAGTCTATCTATTCTTTTTTTGTCTGATGAGTGGATGATCCCAGAATCATTTCTCGGGAAATTACTCCTTACAATGTTATTGAATTCTTCTATATAGTCAAAAATATCTTTTTCTCTATTCCTTTTGATATAGTCTCTTATCTCGGAAATATTTTGAAAGCGACTTGCTGGGTTCTGCGATAGACATCTGTCTATTATGCTATCATATACTTTTAAATCTTTGAATATAGTTGTTATTCTTTGTCTATTAGTTCCTCTATGAGTTGATCCTGTGGAGTACCACTGCATAATTTGCCCCAAGGCATAAATGTCCATAGTTTCATGTGCGACCATGCCGGATTGTTCTTGTTCTGGAGGTGAAAAGAGTCTGTTCCCAATGCGTTCCTTTTTTTCTGTTTCTGCCCTAATATTGAAAATATCCGGATTGTAACTTGCAATGCCAAAATCAGCCAAGACAAAATCAGCTTTTTCAATAAGAATGTTTTCTGGTTTTAAGTCTCGGTGTATAATTCCATTTAAGGGCATCTCTAAAAAGAGCGATTTGAAATATTCTTCTGACCAGCGACATCGAAACAAGGCGATATTGCCCTGCAAAC
>NZ_VDCH01000011.1 GCF_006265165.1 Chlorobaculum thiosulfatiphilum | reverse complement strand
TTGACAACGTGGCAAACAGGCCACCAGAATGGTCTCGAACTGCATGGTATCCAGATGACGCCATCGTTGCTCAGTGGCATGGTCATAAAGGCTGCATGATGCACCGCATACCGGACACGCGACCCGCTTGCCGCTCATCGACACATGAACGTTCTCGACCTTCCAGTTTGAGGAAAGACCTAAAAGTTGGTGGTAATGGCTCGTCAGGCTCTGCATGGGAGTATCAAGGTGCGGTTGGGTAAAGCTCAAAATTACTCTATGTTACTTCATACACACCCTTCTTTCCACGATATTCTGCGAAGAGCCCCATAAATCTTCCTCAAAACAAGGCTGCATCAATGTATGCTCATCAAGCACCGCATAACCATTTTTCCAGCTCGATATTTTTGCGATATGATAGTCAAAACCAGGATGGACATGAACGCCAGCATCTGCAATTTTCTCTATCTTTTCAATCATTAAATAGCCTTCCCCCAACTCACTTAGGTATTCTTGCGATAATGAATGATTCTTTGTCGCAAGAACAATCCAAACATTATGACCATCCCGCTTAACAATATCACCGATTTTATATTTCATTCCCATAATAAATCAATAGTTTAATAGTAAAAGTTTTCTTTCTTTCCAGATCAGAACCAAAACATTATACGATCATCAATCCACTTTTCCAAACGACGCCGACCACCCCATAGAGACAACAAAGAAAAAGGCTAATAAGGACAAAAAATGAAATTTCACCCACTTCAAGCATTACTCCCTCTGGCAATAGAAAAAACACTGAAAACAAAAAAACTTTTTATAAATCGGCAAAATCAGCCCTTTTCAACACTCCTTTGTTGAACAGCGTCGATTCCACGAGACGAGGTGAAACATTGAAATAATCCGCAGCCTTATCGATTTTTTCATCGCTCAGATCGCCGTCAATGAAACCGATCAACTGCTCGGCGGGACATAGAAATGCCTGCGCAAAAGCTCGCTGGTACTTTTGACGCGCCGTTCTTGCCGTGGTTACTGGCAACAGCCTGTCCATATCCGGGGAGTACAGGTGATCGGCGACAACACGAAGCAGCGCAAACCGACGGTTCGCCTCGAAAGGAGAGGCGAGAGCTGCATCGATATGATCCGTGTGGCTATTACGAAAACCGATGCTCATGGGAGCTTTCATATCACCTTCTGTCAAAGCGTCAATTTTCATTGAAAACAGATCGGTCAACTGACGGGTGCTTATGGGAGCCTGAGCAATCGACCAGTATCGCTTCACGATGCTCGCCGCCTTTTCAGCTCGCTGCCACGGAAGCAATGATGGATCGATCTGGCTGGTTTGTTTTCTCAGAATATCAGCCTCAGGAACGATCACGGAAGTTGTAGCGTCAGAAGCATCTTTCGTTAACCAGTTCATAATTGGTCTGATTTCCTGCCCGCCAAATGCAATCAATTCATCGATTGCAGCACTTCCATATATATCCGATTTGGCAATCATTTCCTCCACAAGCGCTTCAGGTGCACAATCCGGATCATAGCCAAGCAACGCTTCTACCGTTCGCCAGCGTTTCATATCGGGATCCGTCAACTCCTGCATAATATCCTGACGCAGCTCCTGAAGAGGAGTAGAAGAGAAACCGGTTTCCTGCAATCTTCCGATCACGGCATCGGCAAATGCTAAAACCTCGTTGGCAAAAGCATCGACAGGAAACTGTGCATGAATCTCGTTGAGATAGCGAACCATCTGCTTGCTACTACGAGGCGTCGGCTGAGCCTGCACGGTCAACTCCAAACCGTCGCTGAGAAAACAGGCATCGGGCCACAAAAACCCCATCCCTATTGTTCCCATGCAATGGCTCATTTTCCAGTCAAGAGTATTTCTTTCAGGCTCCGCAACAAGACGCCACCAGTTCTGCAACAGCCAAACCGCCAGGTCATAAGCCGATCCACGCATCGATGCCCGAACCGTTCTGGAATTGAGATCTTCCAGCTCGGTCAGAATCTGATCGGCGACAGAAACCGTCAGGGAGGCAAACGAATATCGCTCGACTCCTTCAGCAGATGGACGGTCAAGCCACTCGAAATCTATAGCGAAAGGTCTATCCATCGGTTTCACTCCATCGTTGACGTACTGCCTGTGCAAAATAATCGGACTGCGGCATGGGATAGCCGTGATAAACACCGAGGGCGGCGTTTTCAAGTTGGGCTTCAACCGGTTTGCCATCGGCTGTGACCGACCAGATATTTTGCGGAAACCCCTGACTCCAGCGTTCGCTCACCAGACCTCGCTTGATCCCATTGCGCAATATTCGTTCAGCTTCAGCTTTCCGAAACACGCCTATTTCGTCACACAATGACTTGTCAGGCCGAGGTTGAGCGGGAGGTGTCAGGCCGAAATCCCCCGGATTTCTTTTATGTTCAGGATTGCCGCCATATCGAATAATATCCACGATCGAATCGAGTGCCTCCTGATTGACAGGCTCCATCAAGCGCCGTTTGTCGTTGAATGACCGCCGTTTTCTCATTATTGTCATTTCTGCTTGTGCAAAAAGCAAACAGCAAACAGTATTTCTGAACATAATATAACGAACGACTGCCTAAATCAGCTCATCACCGACCCGACATCCCCATCCCGATCCCGATCCCGATCCCGATCTCAAAAAAAACCTAACAGCATCGGAACGGCTGCCACCGACAAAGAACTCTGCCGTGAATTCCTGATTTGCGTATATTCAGGGCATATCATGCGTCGAACCTAAACCTCGTCTATCATGTTAAGCAGAATCCAAACTCTCTACCTCTTTGTCGCCGCGCTGCTCGCGTTTGGCAGCATGGCCTTTCCTTTCTGGAGCTTCACGACCGACACGCTCATCCTTTTCGGCGACTTCATGGACGTGCAGGGCGCGGGCGTGATCGTCACTGCCGGAAGCATCGGCGGCGGCATTCTTTCGCCGCTTACCGGAATTGTCGCGCTCGTGACCATCTTCATGTTCTCGAAGCGCAAGCTTCAGCAAACGCTGATCTCGCTTTGCGTTGTGCTGTTCGTGGCCGACCTGGTTGCCGGACTCGCGGGCGGGCACTTCCTGAAGCAGTACCTCGAAACGCAGTCAACCTCGGTGAGCTTCGCGCCCGGCAGCGGCCTGTTCATGCTGCTGCCCGAACCGGTGCTCTTCTGGCTCGCCTCGCTCGGCGTGAAGAAGGACGAAAAAATCGCCACGGCGTACAAGCGGCTCTGACCATGCGCATCGTCTTTTCAATCGGCGACATCAATGGCATCGGGCCGGAGATCATCCTGAAAAGCCTCCTCGCGTTGCCTGCGGGCGAGGACACGTTCGTCGCCGCCGGATCGTACAAGGCGCTCGAATTCTACCGCGACCGGCTCGGCTTGCCGGTGGAACTGCGCCGGATCGGTGGAGTGGATGATATTGCGACCATCTCGCCGGAGCCGGGCGTACTGCACGTGCTGAGCGTCGCCGAGCCGGAATCGATCAAGCCGGGCGCACTCTCGGCAAGCGCCGGGGAGATCGCCATGCGCTCGCTCGAAGCCGCCGCCTCGCTCTGCCGTAGCGGCCTCTGCGACGCCCTCGTCACCGCGCCGCTCCACAAGGAGGCGATTGCGCTCGCCGGATACCGCAACACCGGCCACACCGATTTCCTCGCCGACTTCTTCGGCGTAACGTCGCAGATCATGCTCTTCGTCGATCCCGTCTCCGGCCTCAAGGTCGCGCTGGCGACGATCCACGAGCCACTCTCGAAGGTGCCGGAGCTGGTGCGGGCGATGGATATGGACGGCTTTTTCACCTCGCTCGCCGCCTCGATGCGGCGCGACTTCCGGCTCGACGCGCCGAAAATCGCCGTGCTCGGCCTCAACCCCCACGCCTCGGACGGCGGCGTCATGGGCAACGAAGAGGCCACGGTGATCCGCCCGGCTATCGAGCGACTGGCGGCAACGATGCAGATCGACGGGCCATTTCCGGCGGACGGCTTTTTCGGCGCGAAACGCTACCGCGACTACGACCTCGTCGTCGCCATGTATCACGACCAGGGGCTTTTGCCCTTCAAGGTGCTCGCGTTTGACACGGGCATCAACGTCACGCTCGGCCTGCCCATCGTGCGCACCTCGCCCGACCACGGCACCGGCTTCGACAAAGCGGGCAAGGGCACGGCCTCCGAACGCAGTTTTCTCGAAGCGGCAAAGCTTGCCGCCACCATCGCAAGGAACAGAACGCAAACCACTTAGAAACCCATGATCGCCTTCGTCAACGCAGATATCGACATCAGGAAAAAACCCATTTTCCGGAACCTGAACTTTTCGATCCAGCCGGGTGAGCTGGTCTATATCGTAGGCCGGAGCGGCAGCGGCAAGACCACGCTGCTCAAGTCGCTCTACATGGAGATCAAGCCGGTGAAGGGCGAAATCGTCGTCAACGGCTACAGCTCGCGGAAGATCAGAAAGGGAAAAATCGCGATGCTCCGGCGCAAGCTCGGCATCGTTTTTCAGGACTTCCGGCTGCTCGAAGACCGTAACGTCTATGACAATCTCGCCTTCGTGCTCAAGGTGACGGGCACCAAGCACTCGCTCATCAATGAAAAGGTGATGACCGCCCTGAAGGAGGTCGGCCTCGAAAACACCGCCAAAGAGATGCCGCAGAACCTCTCCGGCGGCGAGCAGCAGCGCGTGGTGATCGCCCGAGCGCTGGTCGGCGAGCCGCTCGCCATCATCGCCGACGAGCCGACGGGCAACCTCGATCCCGAAACCTCGCTCGAAATCCTCGAATACCTCAAGAAGATCAACGCCAAAGGCATCAGCGTCATCGTCGGCACCCACGACTACGAGCTGGTGCGCCACCACCCTTCGCGTACGCTGATGATCAAGGAGATGAATCTGGTAGAATGCACCCTCGAGCCCGCTCCCGCCGACACCTGCTGGCGACCAGTGCCGAAGGAGACGGCGCAACGGCCGACAGTCGCTGAGGTGTCGTGAGGTTTACGGCTGAAGGTGGACAGCGTGGACGAGGTGGACAGCGTGGCGGAGTGACGTGAAGTTCATGCTGTTGTGAACCGCGCCTTTTTTGGCTATTCCCCGGCGTAGGAAATCTCTTGCTTTTCAAGCCAATCGATGGCGATGGCCCGCAACGCCTTGTCGCGAAAGGCGCTCCACGCCTCGGCAACCCCGAACGCCTCCACCGTGCTTCTGATGCGCATCGATGCTCCGCGTCCCTGAATGCTCCGCAGCAGCCCGCGCCGCAATTCGTCGTTTTCAACCGTCTGGCAGAATCGCCGCATGATCGAACAGTCATCGATATCGAACTGATCCGGCAGCTCGCGGTAATCGCCGGAATTCAGCGCCACGCCGGCCTCCCGCACCATCGCCTCCTCTCCCGCCCGGACAGCGCTGCCCAACTCCGCCGCATCCAGCGAATCGCGGCTAAACGTCACAATCCGTCCCGTCCCGATATTCAGAAACGCCCGCTGCTCCTCATTGCCCCTGGCAATCTCTCCAATAACATCTTTCAGACAAATAATCGGTTCCATGCTCGTTTCCCTCATAAAATGATTGGCGTCTTTATTACTCCAGCAACAATAACTCGCAGATAAACTCCGAAGAACAGCCTGTCATTCTGAATGGAGTGAAGCATAATGAAAAATCCATCTTGTTACGAAATAAAGAGTTCTGGATTCTTCTCCCGACAAATCGCGATCAGAATGACCTATGGAAAAAGCCTTGCTCAACCGTTCCCGGCGATGTCCTCGTCCCACAAATCAGGACGCTCGGCGATGAAAGCGTCCATGAGACTCCGGCATCCGGCGTCGTCGAGAAGCGTAACTTCGACGCCGTGCTCGCGCAGGAATCCGGCGTTGCCTCGGAAGTTCCGCTCCTCCCCCACGACGACCCGCCCGATGCCGAACTGGACGATTGCGCCCGCGCACATCATGCACGGCGAGAGCGTCGTGTAGAGCGTTACGTCGCCGTACCGGGCGCGGCGACCCGCCTTGCGGATGCAGTCCATCTCGCCGTGAGCGATCGGGTCGCCCTGCTGCACGCGCTGGTTGTGCCCGCTGGCGATCACCTCGCCCGCCTCGACCATCACCGCCCCGACCGGTACGCCGCCCTCGGCGTAGCTTTTCCGGGCCTGTTCGAGGGCCAGCGCCATAAACTCACGGTCTCTGTCCATAGTATCGATAATATTTCAGATTACGCCTGACGGTCATTCTGGGCGAAGCGAAAAATGACAGCGTGACCGGTTATTTGCATTGCCGGGCGATGAAGAAGTACCAGCCGAGAAGCTCGGATTTGCGGAAAATCGAGGTCATCTTCTTGTCGTTGAGCGAATAATTGAAACCGCCCCGATCCTTGTGCATCACCTTTTTGAAAGCGTCGCCGAGGCTTTCATTGCCGATTTCGGAAACCGTTTTGAACGTTCGGGCCTGATAGCGGTGCAGCGTGACTTTGGCATTGGCATCGAGCGCGTAGAAGTAAGCGTTCTCCGGCAGCGTCATGCTCGAATCCACAACTCCGGCAAGTTTGACCGCATCGACCGAAACGCCAACCGCCGCGACCACCTTGCCGCTGGCGAACACCGGAGCGGCGACGATAATCGAGCGCTGCCCCGTCGATTTACTGATGACCAGCTCGCCAAGCACCTCCTGCCCTGCGATGAGTTTCGGGAAATAGGCGCGGTCACGGAGACTCTGATCGGTAAGCCCTCCCTTCGCGGTGGAGTAGTAGCTGCCGTCGGGCATCATGAACCACACGGTGGCGGCGGTCGGCAGATTCTGAGCGAAGCGATCGAGCAGCGGCCTGACCTCGTCCCACCTGGCCGACCTCGCCTCGGAGGTCACGGCAATGACCGTTTCCGTCCGCAGAATGCCCGCGAGATGCTCCTCGACCAGCCCCGTGAACGCGCCAAGGGCTACCTCCGGCTCCAGCTTCACCGAAGCCGCTTTCGCCTCCGCGCGAACCGCGAGCAGGCACAGCGCCAGCGCGGCGGAGAGGAGGATTGAAATGAACTTTGACATGCGAGACCTCCTTTCAGGTTGCTTGAAAAACACCATGAACTACAAGACCCCAACACTTCAACAGAACAGGAACCGGCAATCACGCCGACACACAAGCCGCGCTGCCGCTCCGTAGTCTATTCAAAGTTCAGAATATCCGGGGTGAGAATCAAGGGAGTTCAGACCTTTTATGTAAATCACCATCATGCGAAATCAAACCGATTTATCGGTATATTCCGGTAAATTGCCGTACAAAACGTGAGACACTATGAAAACGACGATCAAACAAAAACCGGAAAGCAAAGCTCGGCTTGAAGCGAGAATCAGCAGTCAGGTTCATTCGACGATCAAGCGCGCCGCCGAGATTCAGGGGAGGACGGTAACGGATTTTGTCGTTCAGGCCGCGCTCGAAGCCGCGACGAAAACGATTGAGGATAGCCACATCATCCAGCTCTCGATTGAAGGGCAGACGGCTTTCGCGGAGGCGCTACTGAACCCGCCAGAGCCAAACGAAGCGTTGAAAAAAGCGTTTGACAAACACGCTGAACTGATCGGCAGCAACGGCTGATCGAGGTCATGAGCACTCCGCCATTTTCGATAGTCTCATTCAGCCGTGAACACCCGAAAGCGGGATTTTGCTGCGGCACGGAAATTCTTGACCGCTATTTTGCCGAACGTGCTGCTCAGGACATCAAAAGAAATCTCGCCAGATGCTTTGTGGCTATCGACAATGAACAACAGAGCATTGCCGGATATTACACGCTTTCTGCGGCTCAAATTCCATTGACCGATTTGCCCGAGCAACTTGCTAAAAAGATGCCGCGCTACGGCGCTACCCCTGCATCGAGAATCGGACGGCTGGCGATTGACAAGCGCTATCAGGGCCGGGGACTTGGCAGTGCGCTCATTGCCGATGCCCTGAAAAAATCATCGGACGCTTCGATGGGCGTCTATGCCTTGCTTGTCGATTCCAAAGATGAAAACGCCTCAACATTTTACCAGCACCACGGCTTTATCCCCTGCCTCGGCAAACCGCAAACCCTCTTCCTGCCGCTGGGCACTATCGGGAAATTGTAAGACATATCACCTTCAACGATGGATTGCGTGGTGAGATTGATTGTTCAGAGTACCCGGAGAAAGGGCCTGTGTTCGCGCCACTCAAAGAGCCGGGCTTTTTCAGAAAAGCTTTTATCGAAGGCGGAACGATCGCATGGCCCAACGGAGCGGATATCGCTCCCGAATCTCTCTACGAAAAACTCCTGCAAAAAGAACAAAACCGGGAAGGTGTTGTACATCAATAGAATGTGCATTTTCAGCGACAAAACAATATCCAAGAAGCCCATAATCATAAATATATCACTTCACCCAGATCGTAACAATAAATGTAAAAACATAAATAATGAACTTTCCAACTTTAAAATAGGATGGATTTCCCAACTTTTCAGCAAATGAAGCTAAAGAAACAACAGGCCAACCCCAAAATGTCCACGCCGTTGTCATTACAAACAAAATTAAAAATCTACAAGCAATTGAAAATATTATGCTTATCGCAAGAATAGACGTAAACAAAAAGGCAATAATCCCTAAACCGTCATCATTCTCACTTTTCTCATCAACTTCAGAAATACGATTTTCAACAAATCGAATAATCTTGCCTTCTATTTGGTCATCAATCGATGATTCATCAAGTATCGACTGCCATATTGGAATAAAATAATCACGAAGAACTAGGACACCTAACGTTGGCACAACAAATGCAGCGAGAGCAATAAAGCCATTAGGATTATCACTAAAAACAAAAATCACTCCTGGCGATAATAGAGAAAGACATACAAGTGAAAGTAAAAGTGGTTTTAATCGAAACAATACTGATTTAAATAAGCAAGTAATTTGCTCAAATTGATTTTTAGCCGCCGTACGCAGTTGATCCTCTAATTTTCGAGTACGATTCTCGCCCAGCAAATCACTCACTGCAAAAATCATAGCTAAAAAACCAAGTATAATGCTCATACAACATAAAAATGTAAATAATCAAATCTTCTCCCTACAACAATTTATCCAATCGACGCTCCTTTACTTCTATTGCACTTCTCACAAAGAAGCTCAACATTTCGTGCCGTATTGCCGCCACCAAGTGACACCGGAATAATATGGTCATACTCCAGTTTCTCTCTGCTCCCACATTTTACGCACTTCCCACCATCTCTTCGCCAGACTTGCATTCTCACCTTCTCTGGAATCCTTTCACGTATAGAGCCAACGGTCAATTTTGAGTCATCCTGACCAATGCAATGAAGTCTTTCTAAATAACGTCTTTCTCGGTCAAACTCACCAATCACAAGAGCTTTGAATTCATCTTCTTTATACGGACCTGAACATTCGTACATTAGATCATGAAAAACAACATAGTGAGAGTTTTGGCTAGACCAATATGAGCAATTATCCAAAACAACACGAGGGATCTCATTTCTTTTACTAAAAAACTGCGGAGCGTGCTTAGCTAATTTTTCAATCTTTTTCACAAGCATCAATTGGGCACGCAGTTCATTTCTTTTTTCTTCAATCTGTGCTGGTGTCTTTTTAAATTTTTCAAAGTATAGATCATCAAGATAAAAAGGCTCCAAATAGTTAGAATTCGCAAACTCCATATCAGAAAGAATACTACTCTTAATCTTTTCGAAATCTATCAATGAAACCCGTTTTACTTGCGCATTTTGTAGTGCCATAATCTAATAAACTTAATAAAAGCTAATAATTCGGGGTCAGCTTTGTACTCGAACCGTATATCCATCAATCAAATCCAACCCAAAAAGCGCCGAGCAATCACCCGGCGCTTTCAGAGTCAATCAAACCAACCTTACGAACAACCCGTCGTCATTCCGCAATCCTCGCACACTTTGCACGTCCCGTTCTGCTTCACTCGTACCGATCCGCAATTTTCGCACTGTTCGCCGGTGTAGCCCTGCACTCTCGCTTGGGCGGCCTGGCTTTTCAGGACGCTTTTTTCGTCGTGGTGAGGCTTGGCGGCGTGGACGGCGAGTTCCGGTTCCGAGGCTTTTGACTTCGCCGCGTGGCCATTGCCGTTTCCGTTGGCCGGAACTTCCGGCACTTCGTCAACCGCCTTGACGTGGACGAAATCCTTGCGGCCCAGATAGTCGTAGCCGATGGAGCGGAAGACGTAGTCGAGAATCGAGGTCGAGTTCTTGATGGCGTTGTGGCCCTGCACCGCGCCCGCAGGCTCGAAGCGGGTGAAGGTGAAGCTGTCCACCAGCTCTTCGAGCGGCATTCCGTACTGGAGCGCCTTGGAGGCGAGTACGGCGAAGCAGTTCAGCAGCCCCTTGAACGACGCGCCCTCCTTGTACATGTCGATGAACACTTCGCCCAGCGAACCGTCCTCGTACTCGCCGGTTCTGAGGAACACCTTGTGGCCGCCGACGTACGCCTCGCGGATGTAACCTTTGCGGCGCTTGGGCAGCATCCGGCGCTCCGAGCGGTGATAGACGCGCTCGACGATGCGCTCCTGCACCTCCTTCGGCCCTTTGGTTTCGTCGAGATCCTCCTCGGTGCCGAGCATGACGACCTCGTCGAGGTCGGCGATGGACGAAATGTTGAGCGGCTGCGAAAGCTTGGAGCCGTCGCGGTAGATCGTGATCGCCTTGACCATCGACTGCCACGCGGCTTTATAGACCTCGCCGATTTCAACGGTGGTGGCGGTAGCCGGCATGTTGACCGTCTTGGAGATCGCGCCGGAGATAAAGGGCTGCACGGCGGACATCATGTGCACGTGCGCCATGTGGTTGATGTAGCGCTCGCCCTTGCGCCCGCAGGTGCTGGCGCAGTCGAAGACCGGCAGGTGCTCCGGTTTGAGGTGCGGCGCGCCCTCGATCATCATGGTGCCGCAAACGTAGTCGTTGGCTACCTCGATGTCCGCGTCGGTCGCGCCGAGGGCGAGGAGCATGTCGAAACCGCCGTCGTTCAGGTCGGCGTCGGAGAAGCCGAGCGAGCGGCAGAACTCCTCGCCGATGATCCACTTGTTGAAGGCGAAGCGGATATCGAAGACGCTTTCGAGCTGCTTTTCGACCGCCTCGATCTTTTCGTCGGTAAAGCCGCGGCTCTTGAGCCACTGCTGGTTGATGCCGGGGCAGCCGCGCAACGTGCCGTGACCTTTGCAATATTTTTCGATCTTTTCGATCTGCGCGTCGGTGTAGCCAAGCCGCCCGAGCGCCTTGTGCACCGACTGGTTGACGATCTTGAAGTAGCCGCCGCCCGCCAGCTTCTTGAACTTCACGATGGCGAACTCCGGCTCGATGCCGGTGGTGTCGCAATCCATGACGAGGCCGATGGTGCCGGTCGGCGCGATCACACTCACCTGCGCGTTGCGGAAGCCGTGCTTTTTGCCCTTTTTGAGCGCTTCGTCCCACACTTTTCCGGCGGCCTCGAACAGCTCCTTCGGGCAATATTCCGAATCGATGCCGCGAGGCTTGACCACCAGCCCTTCGTAATCGTCCTCCGAGCTGTTGATCGCCGCGCGGCGGTGGTTGCGGATGACGCGCAGCATGTCGTCGCTGTTCTCGCGGTAGCGGGCGAACGCGCCGTGATCTTTCGCCAGATCGGCGGAGGTGACGTAGGCCTGGCCGGTCATGAGCGCCGCGATGCCGCCCGCGATGGCAAGGCCGCGCGGCGAGTCGTAGGGAATGCCGAGCACCATCAGCACACGCCCCATGTTGGCGAAACCGAGGCCGAGCGTGCGGAACTCGTAGCTCAGGCGGGCGATCTCCGCCGACGGGAAGTGCGCCATCAGCACGGAGATTTCGAGCACCACCGTCCAGAGGCTCGAAGCGTGCTGGAGTTCGGTGATCTTGATTTTGCCCGTCTCCTCGTCGAGGAAATGCGCGAGGTTCAGGCTGGCGAGGTTGCAGGCGGTGTCGTCGAGGAACATATATTCGCTGCAATTGTGGACGGCGATGCCGTTGGCGACAAAGTGGCTCGTCTCCGGCTCGGTGAGGTCATACACCGGCTCCTCGCCGAGTCGGGTGAGCGAGGCCACGGCGTCGGTGAGCGAATCGTTGTACGCGCCGACCGTCTGGTTCAGGCGGCGCAGTTCGTCCGATTTGCGGCTCTCCGGCATGAAGCCAATCGCCTCCTCGAAGAGCACGCGCGAACTGCGGCTGATGCGCAGGGTGTGCATCTGCTGGACGGGATACTCTTTCGAGCCGCCGTTGCCGTCGGGCAGCAGCGCGACAAGCTCGCCCGCGCGGCGGTTCTCGTAGATTTTCGCCTTGATGCCGAAGTTGAGCAGAAGCAACTGCACCTGGCGAAGCAGTTCGAGCGAGGTGGAGTCGAGCGCGACGTACTGCGACTTCTCGCCGTAGTTCGCCACCGTGCCATCCGCCGTGAAGAGTCCGCGAAGCAACGCGGCCTGCTCTTCGCGCGACAGGCGGAACACCGCGTCGGTGAAGGCTTTGCGCTCGCTGCCCGCGTCGAGCACCGCGAAAGCTTCGAGCTGCCGGAGGATGCGCGGGCTGCCGACGGCGACGCGAGCCGTGGTCACGGTTTCGGTGACGGAGCCCGGCTTGTTGTGCTCACCGAGGTCTGGGCGCATGTCGTTGATAAGCGCATTGGCCCATTCGGCGATTTCGCGCTCGGCTTTATCGACGGTCAGGAAGGCCACGCGGCGCGGCTCTCCGTCGGCGGTGCTGCCCGATGTCGTTGTGATGCAGCCATCCCCGGCAAGCAGGCCGACAAGCTGCGCGGTCTCGGCGGAACCGGTCGTCTCCTTGCCAAACTCCGCGCCGACGAGGCGAACCACGTCATCCTTGCAGAGTTCGCAGGCTTTGACGTCGCCGCGATTCTCGGTGAAAACCGGATGGTCGCCGGTGAGTTTCAGCGAGTAGCCGCTTTTCGTCTTCAGTTCATAGACGGGCTTCGTGCCGGTCGGGAAGATCTTTTCGACCCAGTGCATTTGGCCGTCGATGCTCTTGATTCCGCGCGACTGGCCAACCAGCCCGCCGATGCGTTCAAGGCCACGGTCGGTCGCCACCAGCGTGTCGGCGGTGACGCACGGGTTGCTCGCGTTGATGCGGCCGCTCGCGGGGCAGGTGTGCCACTCGTTGATGGTGGAGTCGAACTGCAAGCCGGGGTCGGCGCACTTCCAGGCGCTCATCACGATCTTTTCCCAGAGGTCCTTGGCGCGAACCGCACGAGCGTCCTTGCCGGTGGTGCGCTCGCGGAGCACCCACATTTCGTCGTTCTGCACGGCCTTCATGAACTCGTTGGTCACGCGAACACTGTTGTTGGAGTTCTGCCCGCCGACGGTTGCGTAGGCTTCGGACTCGTAGTGCGTGTCGTACTCGTCGAAATCGAGGGTCGTGTAGCCCTGCTCGACGAGCGCCAGCACGCGCAAAATGTAGCTCAGCGGCACGGCGCGCTGCAGGGCATTGCGGATGAGCCGGTCGAGCATTTCGTTCTCCTGCCGGTCAGCGCCGCCCCTGAGCGCCTCATCGACGATCGCCTTCAGGAAGCGCGAGCAGATTTTGGAACCGGCAACCATCGCGGCAACCTTGTCCTCCTCCTTGGCTTTCCACTCGATGAACTTTTCGATGTCGGGATGGTCGATGTCGATGATCACCATCTTGGCCGCGCGGCGCGTGGTGCCGCCGGACTTGATCGCGCCCGCCGCCGAGTCGAAGATTTTCAGGAAGCTCATCAGCCCCGACGAGCTGCCGCCGCCGCTGAGCTTTTCGCCCGAGCCGCGCAGGTTCGAGTAGTTGGTGCCCGACCCGCTGCCAAACTTGAAGACGCGCGCCTCGCGGATGGCGAGGTCGAAAATGCCGCCTTCGTTGACCAGGTCGTCCTGGATCGACTGGATGAAACAGGCATGCGCCTGCGGGCGGGAGTAGGCGTCCTCGGATTCGCGGGTCTCGCCGGTCACCGGATCGACGTAGTAGTGCCCCTGCGCCGGGCCGTTGATGTCGTAGGCGAACTGGAGGCCGGTGTTGAACCACTGCGGCGAGTTCGGCGCGGCCATCTGCGCGAGCAGCATGTACGCCACCTCGTCGTAAAACGCCTGCGCGTCCTCCTCGGTGTCGAAGTAATTGTGCTTGCGGCCCCAATCCTGCCAGCAGCCGACCATGCGGTGCGCCACCTGCCTGATGGAATTTTCGCTGCCGGTGACCGGCTGGCCATCCGCGCCGATGATGAGGTTGCCCTCGGCATCACGCTGCGGCACGCCGGTTTTACGGAAATATTTCTGCGCCAGAATGTCGGAGGCAACCTGCGACCAGGAAACCGGCACTTCGACATCGTTCATCTCGAAGACCTTCGAGCCATCGGGATTGCGAAGCACGGAGGTTCTGAGGGTGTACTCGAAACGATCGTAAACGTTTTCACCGGGTGAGGTAAACAGGCGGGCGATTTTCATGTGAAGTCTCCAGAATCGATAATTGGTTGTTGATAGGTAAATCTTTTACATTCCATGACTTACCTCATCCCGGCAGCAAGCCGGAAGCCGTCGTGCATCTTGACGTATGGATAGTACGGACAATATAACCACCTCGCCAAACTGACGAAAAAAGATCATGGAATAAAAAAGATCAGGTCATTGAAAAGGTCGCCCAGCTCACTTCCCGGAGCCAATCGGCGGCATTCATCACGGCAGGTTTCCTGACTTCGACGGCTGCGTCTTTCTCCGACGCTTTCGCTTGAGGCATCCTTCCCCGGCGTTCCCCGTGGTAATCAGAGGTCGGCCAAGTGCATGCGCTCAAACCGTGGCATCCGTCCGGACAGAGCTGTCCGGGAGGCGCACGGCAAACCATCTTACAGTTGCGGGCACAGTGTGCGATTCACACGCACTTCCCTTTTACCCGGATGCTCTCATCCGGCACCGTAATACTCAAAGAGCTCCCAATGGTAAGGATTTTTTTGAAGGCGGGCAAAGCTGGAAGGCGATTTTCCGGACGGCGGAAGGGTGACTTAACGATGCTGAACCCGCCCGACGCGGATGGCAAAACGCTTTGCGGGCGAGGAGCGGGACAGAATTTTTTTACGGTCGAGATGGCACGTCACTTAAGCTTCCACAGCTTCGGATCGACCGTCACCAGCCACTCCAGCGTACGCCGGATGCCCTCGTCCTGCGGCACTTCGCTGCGCCAGCCGAGCATTTTGCGGGCTTTCGACACATCGGCCAAAGCCCGCGAGGCGAGCACATCGACCGCCTGCCGGGTCAGCAACGGGCGCTTTTCGCTTCCGGCAAAACGCCAGGCAGCCTCCATCAACCCGGCGACGGATCGAACCAGTCCGAAGGGCAAGTGGAGCGACGGCGGCGTCGAGCCAATCGCCACGGCAACGCGCCGGCACACCTCCTCGAAGGTGATCGCCTCGCCATCGCAGGCCATGAACGCCTCGCCCACGGCTTCCGGGCGGGTGGCGGCGAGCATCGCCAGATCGACGAGGTTGTCGATATAGATCATGCTCATCGGCGCGTTGCGCGACCAGTAGAACATCTGCCGCTTGCGGATGGTGTCGGCAAGCAGCGGAAAGAGCGTCCGGTCGCCGGGGCCGTAAACCCAAACCGGATAGAGAATGCTCGCCGAAAGCCCGCGCTTCATGACCGACCAAACCTCGTTTGTGCCGCCGATTTTGGTATCGGGATAGGATTGCTTTCGCGTCATGTAGGGCGTCTCTTCGTCGATGCGGCCAAGCAGGTGGTGGTCGAAGCACTCGAACGAGCTGACATGCACCAGCCGCCCGACGCCGTGCCGGAGCGCCGACTCGCAAATCGCGCGGGCGCCGCCGACATTGATGTCGATGAAGTCCCGCATCGGCCCCCAGTCGGAGGTCAGCGCCGCGGCATGCAACACGAGGTCGCACCCGCGCACGGCCGCATCGACCGCAGCCGCGTCGCGCACATCCCCCACGACCACCTCCACGCCAGAAGCCCGCAGCGACTCGATGCGCGAATTCCCCTTCCGCACGAGCGCCTTCACGCCGTACCCGTCCCGCAGGCACCGCTTCACCAGATGCGACCCGATAAACCCGGAAGCTCCGGTAACGAGAACTGTTGTACTCATATGATTTGAATGTTTATGCCGGTCATTATCTCAGTGGAGAAAAACAAAAAATTGAATTGACCGGGAAGGACTGGATACGCAAGCTCACTGAAATCAGAAATGGTTCAGCGGCTTCGCGCGACATCGCCACCACATTACCTTTGCCGAGGCGCGAACTTCCCCGTCACATCGTCGAAGTACGGACAACGCTCAATGCCAAACGCCTGCCATAACGTATCGAGCAATGGCCGAACAGTTCCTTCAATATCCACAGTATTCAAGTCATCTATCCACTCTTCAGGTAAAACAAGATTCGGGCGATCCGCAACAGAAGGAGTCCTGAACGGATCGCCAATGCTTTTATTGATTGATAGTTCAAATCCTTTAACGTTGAGTATTCCTAATCCCAAGATCGCTGGGCCAGCAAAACCCCAACTTTGCACTTTCTCAACAAATAATTTCGCTGATTTATACAGGGGATAGTCTATAGAAGACTCATGAATCAGTTTTTGACTGGTTTCTAAAACATCGCTGCCAAGGATTACGCCTTCATGGATACCATTTCTGAATATCTGGTTATAAGCCTTGTAGCCATCTTCTTTCCAAGCATCAGAGTGAACGACCAAACCATCGAGGTTAAAAACACGATTACCACCGCCTACAATTTTAAAATAATCGGCATAACTGCGATCATAAATTGGTTTCAAATCCACACTCATTCGCCCTGCTAAACCGGCAATAGGCACGAGATGCACCACAAGTTTCGGCCCCGACCTGAGCGGCACGGGTGTCTCCCCATTTAGGATATTTTGGCGGCGGTTTGCAATAAAACGCCGCGCCTGTTCGGCGAGAGTTGCCGTGCGGTCGAAGGCTCCGCGAATCTGGTCGTATGACATGTCTGAAATCATTGTGCCGTTACGCATAACAAAACGCCACCATTGGTTATTGTTCTTGTTTTTGCTTATCCGAATGCCGTGTGGCCCATCATACGACGCCGGAACCCGCAGGATGAGGACATATCCTCCGGCTACCTCAACCTTGTGAAATGTCAGACCATGAATTTTGGCTCTTCGCAGAATTTCGTGGGTAAATGGTGAATGAGGATCGTTTGACCGAGCCACAGTCAATGGTAAAGCCCTATGCAAAGACTGATCGAGAAAAGGACAAATACGTATAAATGTTTATATAACAATCACTTATAGACTTTCCTGATCAACATCTGATTGTAACGCTCAGGAATGGTTTTATAGTTATCCATTAATGCCACCCACGAAATTCTGCGAGGAACCTGAATTTTCGGCTCTATTCTTGCGTCAAGCACGTGTCTGATTCGGCGCTCAGCCGCATCTGCTGACTCTGTGGTAATCGGAACAATGTCATTGGCAATGCCCGCCTTCTCTTGAATTCCATAGACGAAATGACCTCCATCCGCATTGGCAAACGCGACAACGTCTTTGCAAAGCTCAATCTTGTTTTTATCCGGCTCGCTCTTGTCCCGTTCGATTGTTTCCGGCAGCTCTCGTTTGAAATCCAGCGTTTGCGACTCCTGGCATTCGCTTTCGCACAGCTCCAGAAGACGCGCTTCATTAATGCTCGCAAGTGATAGTGGCAACATGGTTTGGGGTAAACCTGTGAAATGTTATAAGTACAAACGACGCATAAAAAGATACGCTTTACCGAAGCAAAAAACGTGATTCCAACATCAAAACCGCTCGAAGCAACGATAGTATGGAGCTGGATGCTTCGCTTCGCTCAGCATGACAGAAAAGACAGAAACTCCTCGTATTTCCGCTCTCCCGCTCTTCCCCAATTCATCATTCATAATTTATAATTCATAATTCATCACTCTCCCCTTTTCCCGTCTCGCTTTCTCAGCAGCTCGACCAGTTCGGCGGTGAGGGTGGCCTGGCTTTCGAAGGCTTCGGTGAGGCGTTCCATGTCGGTTCGGCGGTTGCGTTCGGTTTCGGCATCGAAAAGGATCGGCTTCTGGAAGCCTTCGGAAAGGCTGAAGAGGCGCAGGCAGATGCGAATCAGGATGAGGTACACGACCGGCAAAAGATATTCGCCCAGGATGACCGGCATTTGCTGGTAGTGCCGGATGACCGAATCCCAGTCGCCGATGGCGAGAGCGCTCCACTGGACGAAAAAGTAGAGGTAGATCAGCGGATGGAAAATGAGGAGAAGGCGCAGGATTTTGGACTGGCGCTTGCCCGCCGGGTCGCTTTCGTATTTGGAGAGCAGCCACGGGAAGTGGCCGATCAGCATGGCCGCCCGGCGGTCGTTGAGGTAGCGCGCGCCTTGCAGCGCCGAGTCGATGAACGAGGCGACCTGGCTCAGGAGCGCCGTCGAAAGAATGGTGGCCAGAAAGGCGTAGCTGAAATCATCGAACTTGAACGACCCGGCCAAGTACGGCAGGGTGATGGTTTTGGGCTTGATGACGATGAAGAGCAGGGCGATTCCTGCGAGCGTCACCGAAAAGGTGTGCAGCTTGCGGGCGTGGCGCAGGCTTTCGACCACCGCCTCGGCGTTGGCGCCCTGCATCGAGTTGCCGGGCGGGTCGAGGCGCATGAGCGCCGCCGAGTCGGTCGATGGCGAGTAGAGGCCGTTGACGCCGATCTGGCATCCGGTCACGCCGTCGTAGCGCGTGGAGAGATCGATGGTGCTGCGGCTCAGATTCACGCCGTCGAGCCGCGCGCCCAAAAGGTCGGCGCTGCGCAGATCGGCCCCGCGCAAATCCGCGCCGGAGAGCTTCGCTTTCGCAAACGTCGCGCCGGTGAGGTCGGCCTCCGAAAGATCGATGCCTTTCAGGTCGGCGGCGCTGAAATCGGCGTGGCTGAGGTCGGGCCGGATTTCCGGCTGCGCTTTGCGCCAGTGGTTCCAACTGCCAACTCCAGCCCTGAGCCTGTCGAGATGTTTCTTGTCAGCCATGCAACTTGCGGAAAATCAATTCGTTATGGCCGCAGCTCTTTCGCCGGCGAGCGTCTGCGTTCTTTCGAGCCACGAGAGAATGGCGTTGAAGAGCGAGGCGCTGCGGATCACCTGCGCGTAGGTCTCATCGACGGTCATGTCGCGATTTTCCCTCCGTATCTTCAGGCCGAGCTTGCGAGCCGATTCGGCAACGGCGGCGATTTCGCGCGCCAGATCGGCCTCGCTCTCGATAACCGGAGGCCGCATCATGCGCTGGATGTAGCCGATGTTGTTGCGTACGCTGTTCTCGATGATGCCGTCGTTGATGCTGTGGCGCTGCTTGTTGAAGTCGTCGTAGCGGGTGTTGTGCAGCGGCATGGAGAGGTCGCCGCAATAGTGGGCGCAATAGACCAGCGGATAGTTCGCGTATTTGCCGCTCTTCTTCATCGCCTGGTAATCCCTGACCGCGCCGATGATCGCGCCGTAGAGGTGACCTTCGTCGTCGTTGGTCTGGTTGTAGCGTTCGACCTGCGCCATCACCATTTCGGGCGTGACCCGCTTGTTGGCGTTGTTGTTGTAGTAGTGATTCGGGCTTTCGACCGGGCCGAACATCTCTTTCGACTTGGCCACGTCGGGCGCGGCGGCGCTGTACCAGAGGTCGAACCCGGCGGCTTCGGCGACGGAGAGGTGGGTTTTGTCATGCCAGGCATTGGCGTCGGGCTGGAATGGCTGGGCGAAGAAAAGCGCCGTGATGGCGGCGATGCGAAGGGTCAGAAAGCGCATGAGAATTCTTGCTGAAAGGATTGATAATCAAAGAGCACTTCAAGAGCAAGATACGCAGAATCGGAGAAGAGCGGCAACAGCGGAGGAGCGGACGGACGGAGATTTTGCCGGGCCGCAACTCCGCTCGACGCGAGCGTTGCGGCCCGGCGGCGGCGGGTCAGGCGGACATTTCGAGCATTCTCCGGATCGACTTCAGCGCCCCTTCGCGGAGCTGCTCATCGACGGTGATCTCCGGCGCGCGGTTCACCATGCAGAGGTAGAGCTTTTCGAGCGTGTTCTGCTTCATCTGCTTGCAGACGCTGCGCGGATTGGCGGGGTCTTTGGGCGCGGGGATGAAGGTTTTGCCGGGCGAGCGCTTCTCCATTTCGTAGAGGATGCCCGGCTCGGTGGCCACGATGAAGCTTTTCGACGGACTCTTTTCGGTGTAGTCGAGCAGCGCCGAGGTCGAGCCGACGAACGATGCGTGGCGCAGCACCTCCTCGCGGCACTCCGGATGGGCGATCAGCTCCGCGCCGGGGTGCATCGCCTTGACCTGGATCATATAGACCTCGGAGTAGGCTTCGTGCACGTAGCAGAACCCCTGCCAGAGCAGCATATCGCGCCCCGTTTGCTTCATAACCCACGCGCCGAGGTTGCGGTCGGGGCCGAAGATGATCTTCTGCTCCGGCGGAATCTGGCGCACGATATGCTCGGCGTTCGACGAGGTGCAGATAATGTCCGAGAGCTTCTTGATGGCCGCCGTCGAGTTGACGTAGGTGATGGCGATGGCGTCGGGGTGCGCCTCGCGGAAGGCGCGGAACTCCTCCTCCGCGCAACTGTCGGCCAAGGGGCACCCCGCGCCGGCGTCGGGCATGAGCACCAGCTTGCCGGGGTTGAGAATCTTGGCGGTCTCGGCCATGAAATAGACTCCGGCGAAGACGATCACGTCCGCCGAGTTCTTCTCCGCTGCCCGCGCCAGCGCGAGGCTGTCGCCGACGATGTCCGCCGCCTGCTGGATCTCCGGTAACGTGTAGTAGTGGGCAAGGATAACGGCGTTCATCTCTTTTTTGAGCGCCTCGACTCTCTTGAGCAGCTCTTCGGTCGAAAGGCCCGCCGCCTCTTTCTGCATATCGGTTGCTGTGGTCATATCGATACATCGGAAAAAATGAATAAAAAAACTCCTCGACAGCCGAAGAGGAGCATAGTCCGGAGTGAAAGCCAAAAGGGAACGCGGCTTTCTCCGGTGATTCAACTCAGATAATCTTCCAGGTCGTCGTCTTCCCGGATCAGAAGGAGAATGGCCGAATTGGGCACGATCAGATAGCGCTCCTCCTCGTACTCGATCTCGTAAGCGCTGTTCTGGACGAAGATCGCCAGATCGCCGGTTTTGGCCTGAAGCGGAATGTACTGCGGCGTTTCGGCCCGCTCTTTCCACGGCTCGTCAGTGTCGCTTGGCGGGCCGACCGGATAGCCCGGGCCGGTTTTGAGCACGTAGCCGCTCTGGATTTTGGCCTTCTCCTGAACGCCCGGCGGAAGGTAAATGCCGGATTTTGTCGTCTCGTCGAGGGATTTCGGCTTGATGAGCACCCGGTCTCCGACCACGATGAATTTATCCGTAGCATTTCTGCGTTTGTCAAATAACATGCGCTATTGCAATATCTTGGCGTGAATTTCCGTATGCCGGGAAGCCGGATCGGGTCAAACTGATAATCGCCGCCGGGTTTCGCTCGCGTTTGGCGCAACCGGCGGCCGTGAAGCTCAAAATCGTCATTTCAGCCCAAAAAGCAAAAAAACGGTTTGCCGGACGTCTGGCCGGAAACAGCGGAGCGCCGGAAAAATTCATCGAAGAAAAGCGGGCATATCTGTTATATTTTCGATTCGTATCCTGTATTTTCCGGCCAATGCCCCGGATCGAGACTGTACCTGACAAGATCACCCTGGCTACTCCTGTTCCGGTTTCCCGCCGGACAAACAGGCGGCGAGGGCTACGCTCAATGTGTTAACAAGGAAGACAACGGACGTGTCGAGCTTTTTCCGTTTTATCGCCAAGCATACCGCATATCTCTATTTTCTGCTGTATTGCAGTATCTCCATCATGCTCATGCAGCTTCAGCGCAAGGAAACGCTCGATGCTCTTCGCGAGCGCGGCCTCAGCATGAACGCCGCCATCTCCCGGCAATTCACCGGCGCTACCGCCATTTTTACGCTGGAACGGGACAACCGGCAGCTCTTCCTGCAAAACGCGCGACTCTTCGGCCAGCTCCTGCGCCAGCAGGCGGCGCTCCGTGACGCCAGCGAGCTGAACGCCATTCAGGCGACCGCGCCGCAATGGGTCGGCAACTACAAGGTCGCCCGCGTGGTTGACCGGCGCTTCAGCGCTACCGACAACATGCTCATCATCGACGCCGGTTCGCGCCGGGGCATCGCCAAAGACATGGCCGTGCTGACGCCCGACGGGCTGGTTGGACGGGTCATCGAAGTCTCGCCCAACTATGCGAAAGTCCTGCCGGTGATCAACCAGAATTTCATGGTCAGCGTGGTTTCCGACAGCACCCGCACCAGCGGCCTGCTGGCCTGGCGAAACGGTCACGAACGCCTGGCCAAAATGGAGCACGTGCCCGTCAGCAGCAAGCTGCTCAACGGGGAACGGCTGACAACCTCCGGCTACAGCACCTTCGCCACCCGTGGCATTCCGGTTGGCCAGATCATTCGCATATCCAAAGACAAGCTCTTCTACGACGTCGATGTGCGGCTGTCGGTCGATTTTTCATCGTTGTCCTGGGTGCTCGTCTCACTGGCAAAGCCGTCGATGGAAAAGATCGAACTGATGGACTCCCCCGACGTTCCGGCAAAAGAGGAGTGAACGAAACGCCGGTGACACGGCAATCACAGCCAACAAACAGACAATCAGCCCTGACTTGAAAAAGTATTTTCTCTATATAGCCATTGTGGTCGTTCTGGCATTCGTGCAGCGCTTCCTCGTCTCGAGGCTGCTCATCCTGCACACCGCCCCCGACATCCTGGCCATCCTTATCGCCTTCATCGCCGTGACGGTAGGCCAGAGAACCGGCACCAACTACGGTTTCGGGGCGGGCCTCATTGCCGGAATCCTTACGGGCAACCTCGGCCTTTCAGCCCTTATCGGCACCGTGCAGGGATTCGCGGCGGGCTTCTTCCATGTGCCCGAAGAGAGCCATGCGACCTCGGTCAAGAAAAAGCGCAATTTCTATGCCGCCTCGGTGACCGCGCTCGTCGCCGGCTACCTGCTCCAGTCGATCCTTTCCGATCCGCTCGCGCTTCCCCTCTATGTACGGCTGCCGGAAACGGTGATCATCGGCACTCTCATGAGCATGGCGCTGGCCGTGCTCGTCTATCACTTCGTCCTGAAAAAAATGCTGAAGGATTGAGCCATGGATGACTTTCAGCGCGGAATCAAGCTGACCATATTCTTCATCGCCGCCGTTTTCCTCTTTTTTACAGGGCGTCTTTTCTGGCTACAGATTGTCGATCATGACTCCATCGGTTCGAGATCGGGAAGCATCCGCAGAATCTGGGAACAGGCGCCGAGAGGCCATTTCATCGATCGGAATGGCGCGACCGTCCTCGAAAACCGGGCGCTCTACACGCTCAAAATCATCCCGTCCGAACTGCGTGAGCAAAGCATCCCATACCTGGCCTACCTGCTTGAAATTCCCGTCGAGGAGCTGAAAGACAAGGTCGCCGAGGCGAAGGATTACAGTCCGTTTGCCGTTTCGACCATTTACCGCGACCTGAACGAGCTCATCGTGGCCCGCATCAGCGAGAACCTCTGGCGCTTGCCGGGCGTGATCATCGAAATCGAAGACAAGCGCAAATACAGCGACCTGTTCCGCGGAACCCACCTGTTCGGCTACCTGCGCAACGTGAACCGGACGCAGCTCGACACGCTGGCCGAAAAGGGCTACACCCCCAGCGACAAGATCGGCTTTTCCGGCCTCGAACGAATCTACGAGGAGGAGCTCCGGGGAGAGAAGGGCGCTCGCTACGAACTGGTCAATCCGCTCGGGATGCTGGTCGGCAAGTACAACGAGGGCAAGAGCGACGTGCCGTCAATAAAGGGCAACGACCTGTACCTCACCATCGACGCGGAGCTTCAGCAGCTTGCCGAAAATCTGCTCCGGGCGACGGGCAAATCGGGCGCGGTGGTGGCCATCGATCCCTCGGACGGCGGCATACTGGCGCTGTGCAGCGAACCCGATTTCGACCTCGACATCCTCAACGGCAAAACCCGAAAAAAGGAGTGGGCCGAAATCGCCCTTTCGCCCCAGAAGCCGCTCTTCAACCGCGCCGTGCAGGCGGTCTATCCGCCCGGTTCCACCTACAAAATGGTGCTGGCCATCGCCGGACTCGAAGAAGGGGTCATCAAATCCGAAGACACCATCTTCTGCACCGGCGGTTGGAACTTCGGCAGACGCACCTTCCACTGCCACGGCGGCCACGCTCACGGCACGGTCAACATGAAAAAAGCGATCATCGAGTCCTGCAACATCTACTTCTACCAGCTCATGCTCAAGGTCGGCCTCGACACGTGGGACAAGTATGGCAAAATGTTCGGATTCGGCCAGCGCGAGGGCATCGACCTGCCTGGCGAACGGCGAGGTCTGTTGCCGACAACCGAATATTACAACAAGCGTTACGGACAGAGGCGCTGGACGAAAGGCTACCTGGTCAGCCTCGGCATCGGACAGGGCGAGCTTGGGGCCACGCCGCTGCAACTGGCCAACTATACAGCCACTTTGGGTAACGAGGGCACGTGGCACGAACCGCATCTGGTGAAGGGGTACCGCGACACGCGCACCGGCATTTACGTGCCGCTTCAGCACGAATCGCGCACCCTGCCGGTCTCAAAAGAGACCTTCAAAATCATCAAGGAGTCGATGCAGGGCGTGGTGAATAACAAGGAGGGCACCGGCACCCTGGCGCAGGTGGCGGGCGTGACGGTGGCGGGCAAAACCGGCACCGCGCAGAACCCGCATGGCAAGGATCACGCCTGGTTCATCTGCTTCGCGCCGGTCGATCATCCGAAAATCGCCATCGCGGTCCTTGTGGAGAACGCCGGTTTCGGCGGCAGCATCTCGGCCCCGATCGCGCGGGAGATGATCAACTACTACATCAACGAGAAAAACAGGCCGAAAACCGAAAATTCAGGCCTCAAGGCCGTCGCAAAGGTCAAAGCGCTTAACGATTCGCTGAACACGAACCCGCCCGCGGCAACCGTCCCCGCTACGGAAGCGGGAGCTGCAACCGACTCCACCGGCGTCGCGCCACAGGGCGCAGAGGAGGGCGGCGACTGATGAATTTTAAAACCGAACCGGCGACGATCGCGGCCTTTCTCGAAGATACGAGCAACCTGAAAAACGGCTGGACGCCGGGCGTCTTCTTCCCCGAAACGCCGGAGGAGGTCGCGGCGCTGTTGCGTGACGCCGTGGCGGACGGACGACGTTACACCATCGCGGGCAACGGCACCGGCACCACGGGGGCGCGGATTCCGTTCGGCGACCACGTCATCGCCATGCAGAAGCTCGACCGCATCGGCGAGGTCGAGGTGGCGGGCGACGAACGGGCGCTCCTGCGTGTGCAGGGCGGGGCGCTGTTGCAGGATGTTCAGGCGAAAGCCTCGGCGGCTGGCTGGTTCTACCCGCCCGACCCGACCGAAAAAACCTGCTTCATCGGCAGCACCATCTCGAACAACTCCACCGGCTCGCGCTCGCTCAAATACGGCCCGACGCGCAACCACGTGCAGGCGCTGAAGATCGCGCTGCCGCAAGGCGACCTGCTCGACATCGAGCGCGGAGAGCGCTTCGCCGACGCCGACGGACGCTTCACGCTCGACCTGCCGCTCGCCGGTCGCGTAACGTTCCGGCTGCCGGACTATGCGATGCCGACGACCTCGAAGCACAACGCGGGCTACTGGTCAACGCCGGGCATGGACCTGATCGACCTCTGCATCGGTTCGGAGGGAACGCTTGGCGTCATTGTCGAAGCCACGCTGCTGCTCCACCCCGCGCCGGAGCGGGTGATCGCGTGCATCGCCTGGTTCCGGAGCGAGGAGGAGCTGCTCGATTTCGTCGGCAAGGCCCGCGCCGAAAGTGGCGGCGTCAGCCCGCGCGCGCTCGAACTCTTCGACCGCCGGGCGCTGGAGTTCCTCCGGCAGCGCTACCCGGAAATTCCGGCGAAGACGAGCGGCGCGATCTACTTCGAGGAGGAGAGCACGGCGGACGGCGAGGACGGATGCCTCGAAGCGTGGCTCGACCTGATGGAGCGGTGCGGCTCGCCGGTCGAAAAGAGCTGGGCGGCGCTCGACAGCGTGGGGTTGCAGAAGCTGCGCGACTTCCGCCACAAGCTGCCGGTGCTGGTCAACGAATGGCTCAGTCGCCAGTCGGAGAGCAAGGTGAGCACCGACATGGCGCTGCCCGACGAGCGCTTCGCCGACCTCTTCCGCCTCTACCGCGACGCCTGCGACCGCGAGGGATTCACGTACATCATCTTCGGCCACATCGGCAACGCCCACCTGCACCTGAACATTCTGCCGCGCAACCACGAAGAGTTCGTCCGCGCCAAAGCGCTCTACCGGAAGTTCGTCGCCGAAGTGCTCGCGATGGGCGGAACCCTCTCGGCGGAGCACGGCATAGGCAAGCTCAAAAGCGAATATTTAGTACAGATGTACGGCCGCGAAGGGATCATGGAAATGGTGCGTGTAAAAAAAGCGCTCGACCCTTATCTTGTGCTCAACGTCGGCAACATGATTCCGAAGGAGTATTATGAATGAGGCGGAGGCTTTGCGTTCTTTTCGGATGAAACCGTTTTTCCTCGTGTCATTCTGAACGGAGTGAAGAATCCAGTCTTTTTTCAAGTGATACGATAATCGATTAATTTGAAATATTTTACGCGGTTTTTCTGGATTCTTCGCCTGACTGCGTCGGACTCAGAATGACAAACTGGAGGTCGAATAACCAATTGCGCTGTTAAAAATCAAGACAGCCTCACGCCATTATGAACACGAAACCAGAGAGATAATCCGTTGGCAAAAAAGCAGCAAGGCAAGCCGGAATATGTGACGGTGATCAGCAACCGCAAGGCGCGGTTCGAGTTCGAGATTTTCGACACCTTCGAGGCGGGCATCGAATTGCTCGGCAGCGAGGTCAAGTCGGTGCGGCTCGGCAAGGCGAGCCTCAGCGAGAGCTACGCCATGATCCACCACGGCCAGGTGTGGCTCGAAAACATGCAGATCACCCCCTACGAGCACAACACGCTTGACGAACTCGAACCCAAACGCAGCCGCCGCCTCTTGCTGCACAAGGCGGAAATCATGCGCCTGCAATCCAAAATCAGCGAGAAGGGACTGACCCTCATTCCGCTCAAAGCGTACTTCAACAAGCGTGGCGTACTCAAGATCGAACTCGGCCTGGCGCGTGGCAAAAAGCTCTACGACAAACGCGAGACGATCAAAAACCGCGACGCCGAACGGCAGTTGCAGCAGATCAGAAAACAGTATTAATCCCCGACAATCAGACAGACCATGCACTTTCCATCCGTCAAGGAACAGCTCGATATCATCGTCAACAACACCGTCGAGGTCATCAGCACCGGCGAACTCGAACAGAAACTCCAGAAATCGATCAAGACCGGCAGGCCGCTGAAGATCAAGCTCGGCGCGGATCCGTCGCGGCCCGACCTGCACCTCGGCCACTCGGTGGTGCTCCGCAAGTTGCGTGAATTTCAGGATTTGGGACACGAGGCGATTCTCATCATCGGCGACTTCACGGCCATGATCGGCGATCCGTCGGGCAAGAGCAAGACCCGCCCGCAGCTTACCGCCGAAGAGGCTCGCGAAAACGGCAAGAGCTACTTCGAGCAGGCCTCGAAAATCCTCGATCCCGAAAAGACCACCATCTGCTACAACGCCGACTGGCTGGGCCAGATGCAGTTCGCCGACGTGATTCGTCTCGCCAGCCACTACACGGTGGCCCGAATGCTGGAGCGCGACGACTTCGAGAAGCGCTACCGCTCGCAGACGCCGATCTCGATCCACGAGTTCCTCTACCCGCTCGCCCAGGGCATGGACTCGGTGCACCTGAAAAATGACGTCGAGCTTGGCGGCACCGACCAGAAGTTCAACCTGCTCGTTGGGCGCGATCTCCAGCGCGAGTACGGCATTGAGCCGCAGGTGTGCATCACCATGCCGCTGCTCGTCGGCACCGACGGCAGCGAGAAAATGTCCAAGTCGCTCGGCAACGCCATCTGCTTCAACGACACGCCGGAGGATATGTACGGCCGTACGCTCTCGATTCCCGACACGCTGATCGAAAAGTACTGGAACCTGCTCGTACCGCACCACAGCGGCAATGGTGCGCCCATCGCCGAGCGCATCGCCGCCAATCCGCGCGAAACCAAGCGCGAACTCGCCCGCGAGGTGGTCGCGCAGTACTACTCGCCGGAGGACGCTTCGAAAGCGCAGGAGCACTTCGACCGGGTGATCGTCAACAAACAGGCTCCGGACGACCTCGTGACCGTCGAGTTCGAGGAGGCCTCGATGCCCGTCGTCGAGCTGCTCATGGCGCTCAAGGCGTTCCCGTCGAAGAACGAGGCGCGGCGCATGATTCAGCAGGGCGCGGTGCAGGCTGGCGACGAAAAAGTGTCGGACATCAATGCCATCATCGAGTTCAGCGAAACGCCCGTCATCATCCGCGCGGGCAAGCGTAAATTTTTTAAGGTGGCGAGCGCAAAAAAATCGTTTTGATTGCGTTCCGTTTTTCCTATAATTGCACAAACTGACGACTTACTTTAACCTCTATCCGGAGCTACCACCTTGTCATTCGTCCCGACAAAAGTATTCTTCACCAAGGGTGTCGGAAGGCACAAAGAGTATCTCTCTTCGTTCGAGCTTGCCTTGCGTGACGCCAAGATCGAAAAGTGCAACCTGGTGACGGTTTCCAGTATTTTTCCTCCCAAGTGCGAGCGCATCAGCGTCGAAGAGGGGATCAAGCACCTTTCGCCGGGACAGATCACCTTCGCGGTCATGGCGCGTAACTCCACCAACGAGAACAACCGGCTCATCACCGCCTCGGTCGGCGTGGCGCTTCCGGCCGACGACAGCCAGTACGGCTACCTCTCCGAGCACCACCCGTACGGCGAAACCGCCGAGCAGTCGGGCGAGTACGCCGAGGACCTCGCCGCCACGATGCTGGCCACCACGCTCGGCATCGAGTTCGACCCGAACAAGGACTGGGACGAGCGCGAGGGCATCTACAAGATGAGCGGCAAGATCGTCAACTCGTTCAACATCACCGAGTCCGCCGAGGGCGAAACCGGCATGTGGACGACCGTCATCTCCTGCGCGGTGCTGCTGCCGTAAGGGCGACCGAACAGCGAGACATTCGTATCGATACCGGGAATCAGTCGCGTGACCGATTCCCGGTTCTTTTTTCTGGCAAAACGCAACAGGAACAGGGCTTGCGCCCCTCGCCGCCGCCGGAAGTTGAGTCCTGACTGCGTATATTACGCCTTGCCGTCGTCGTTCAGGGGAAACGGCAAGCCGTCTGCGGGAACGCTATCCGCAACTCATCAATCACGCCACCAGAGAGACATGACACAGGAAGTGAAAACCGATGTGCTGGTTATCGGCAGCGGCATCGGAGGGTTGTATTTCGCCATCAACATGGCAGACCACGCCACGGTCACGATCATCACCAAAAAAGAGAGTTCGACCTCCAATACCAACTGGGCGCAGGGCGGCATCGCCGCAACCATCGCCGGTGACGATAGCGCGGAACTGCACATCGACGACACGCTCGACGCGGGCGCGGGTTTGTGCGACGAAGCGATGGTGAGCATTCTGGTGCACGAAGGCCCGGCGCACATCCGGCGCTTGATCGAGCTTGGCGTGGAGTTCACCACCAACCCCGACCACACCCTCGACCTCGGCAAGGAGGGGGGCCATTCGCGCAACCGCATCGTGCACGCGAAGGACCTGACGGGCCGCGAAGTCGAAACGGCGCTGCTCGCCCGCGTCGAGGCGCATCCCAACATCACGCTGCTGGAGCACCACTACGCGCTCGAACTCATCACCGAGCACCACCTCGGCATCAAGACCAACGACATCGACTGCTACGGCGCTTACGTGCTCGACACGCTCAACCACAAGCCGAAGAAGATTCTCTCGAAGGTGACAATGGTCGCCTCCGGCGGACTGGGCCACGTCTATCTGCATACGACCAACCCCGATATCGCCACCGGCGACGGCGTGGCGATGGCCTACCGCGCCGGAGCACAGATCGCCAACATGGAGTTCATCCAGTTCCATCCGACTTCGCTGTTCCACCCGAAAGCCAAGTCGTTCCTGATCTCCGAGGCGGTGCGCGGCTTTGGCGGAATCCTGCGCAACAAGGAGGGCGAGGCGTTCATGCAGCGCTACGACCGGCGCGAAAACCTCGCCCCGCGTGACATCGTGGCGCGAGCGATCGACTCGGAGATGAAAAAGAGCGGCGACGAATGCGTCTTTCTCGACGTGACGCACCTCGACGCGGAGCGGGTGAAGGAGCACTTCCCGCACATTCACGAGACCTGCATGAGCTTCGGCATCGACATGACCAGGGAGATGATTCCGGTGGTTCCGGCGGCGCACTACTCGTGCGGCGGCATCCGGACGGACGAAAGGGGACGCAGCACCATCGCGCGGCTCTACGCCTGCGGCGAAACGAGCTGCACGGGCGTGCACGGCGCGAACCGGCTGGCGAGCAACTCCCTGCTCGAAGCGCTGGTCTTCGCCTGGCGCTCCAGCGAGGACATCCGGACGGAGCTGAACTCGATCCATTTCGAGCACGAATTCCCCGACTGGGACGACTCCGGCACGACCAATCCGGAGGAGTGGATTCTGGTGGCGCACAACAAGAAAGAGACGCAGGCGATCATGAACGACTACGTCGGCATCGTGAGGAGCGACTTTCGGCTCGACCGCGCCCGGCGACGCATCGACTTCCTCAAGGAGGAGACTGAGGCGTACTACAAAAAAACGAGAATCACGCCGCAGATCATCGAGCTGCGCAACATCATGAAAGTCGCGAGCCTCATCATCCAGGGCGCCATCAAACGCCGCGAATCAAGAGGCCTGCACTACACGACAGATTTTCCGCAAAAAGACGACAAGCACTATCTCGCAGACACCGTGCTGCGGTCGTTTTAGGGGCGGAGTTTTGTATAGGAACTTCTGGGACTTATAGGTCGGATAAGTCCCAGAGGAAGAAGAGCTTAAGAAGCTTCTCCCCCAATTCATCATTCATAATTCTCCCCTACCTCACCTCCTGCCAGTCGCGGGCGTAGCGGAAGTCTATGCCAGGCGTGCGGCTTGAAAGTTTGGCGATGACGGGCATCATGCGCTTGTACTGGTTGCGCACCACCATCTTCCGCACCCGCTGGTAGAAGGCGGGGTTAATGCCTTCCGAGAGAATGGCGTCGCGTTCCATGCGCTCTTCGAGCATCATGTACAAAAGCTGATCGACCTCTTCGTAGCTGAAGCCGAGATCAGCTTCGTCGCTCTGCCCTTCCCAGAGGTCGGCGGAGGGCTGCTTGTCGATCAGCTCCACGGGAATGCCGAGGTACCTCGCCAGGCCGAAAAGCTGCGTTTTGTAGAGGTCGCCAATCGGGTTGACCGCTGAGGCCATGTCGCCGAACATGGTGCCGTAGCCGAGCATCAGCTCGGTCTTGTTGCTCGTGCCGAGCACCAGCCGTCCGTCACGCGCCGAGACGTCGTACAGGCAGAGCATCCTCGACCGCGCCATCACGTTGCCTCGCCGCAGGCGGCTGGCGTCGGGACGCGTCGCGAAAAAGGCATCCACCACCTCCGTCACCGGCATCGTCTCGGCCCGAATACCGAGCCTGTCCACCATGAGTTGGGCGTGATCGAGGCTCGCCTGGCTGCTTGTTTTGTAGGGCATCAGGAGCGCCAACACATTCTCTGCGCCGAGCGCCCTGGCGGCCAGCTCGCACACCACCGCCGAATCGATGCCGCCCGAAAGGCCGAGCACCACCGACCTGAAGCCGAACTTCCTGATCTCGTTGCGGATGAAGGGAATGAGAATGGCTTCGACCAGGCTGTAATCGAGATGGAGGTTTCGCGGTTGCATGGATTGAAAATCAAAAAGAGGTGAAAAAACGGATTAGCCCGCTCTGGAGCAGGAACGCGATCATCGTCGCCGTAGCGATCAGCACTGCCGATTTTCTGAAAAATGCGTCGATCTCCAGATTCTCGCTGACGAGCAGGGTCTGCATACCGATGCGAGCGATGAAGAGCGCGTGGACGAGTGCCGCCGCCATGACGAGCCAGCGCCAGGCTCCGGCAAAGCCGAACGGCTCAACGAGCCACACCGGCGTCAGCGAAAAGCAGAGCAGCGTCATGATCTCCTTCCGGATCGATTCGGATCGCGCGGAACCGGCGAGCGAGACAAGCGCTCCGGAGAGCAGCCAGAGCACCGCCACATTGACCGTGAAGCCGATGACCGCCAGCAGCATGGCCATGCGCGGCGCGCCGATGAACGGAAGCTTGACGAACTGCACGATCGCGATGACCGGCGCGGCGTACTCCTTCATGGCGTTCAGCTCCCGCAAGCGCTCGCGGGCCTCCCGCCAGAAGGCATCCGGACGGAAAAGCACGGAAAAGATCGCCGCGAAAAGCCACTTCACGCCCATGATTTTTTCCCTGTTATCTGAGCCATTTCTGGGGATTCTGCTTGGCCTTGCCCTTCCACACCTCGAAATGCACCGTCGATCCTCCTTCGGGCATCGCCGCCGAAGAGCCGATCGACTGGCGGGACTGGATGAGTTCTCCCCTGGCCACCGACACGCGACCAAGATTGGCGTAAACGGTAAGATAGGATTTCGGATGGCGGACGATCACCACGTTGCCGAAGGTCGGCAGGTAGGCCACCTGCACCACCTTGCCGCCGGAGACCGACCTGACCGGAGTGCCGACCGGAACTGAAATGTCAATGCCGTTGCTGACGGTCACGATGTTCAGCTCCTTGTCGAGCGAAGAGCCGAACTTGCGCACGACGACGCCGTTGTTGACCGGCCACGGCAGCGCTCCGCCCTTGTCGAAATCGACCGACACCCGGTCGATCTCCGACTCGGTCTGATCGATAACCACCACCGGCTCTTCCGGCGGAGTTTTACGAGCTGCGGGCGCCGGACGCGCAGGTCTCTTCGGAGCCTCTCCGGAGCGAGCCGGCGGTGGCGGCGTCTCGCCTTCCGGTGGCGCTTTGGTGCGTACGATTCTTTCGTTTTCCGCGGCGATGCGACGACGCTCGGCAGCCCGCTGCACCGCCAGACGCTGACGCCGCAGCGCTTCCAGCCTTGCCCGCTCCTGCTCCTTGCGGATCAGCTCCTGCTGGGCCATGATCAGCGACTCGATCTTTTTCTGCATCGCCCGCTGTTTTCTGCGCACTTCGGTAATCCGGGCCGCATACGTATTCTTGTCTTTCTGAATCACGGTGAGCACCTGCTCCTTCTCTTTCTTTTTGGAGGAGTAGCTCTGCAACTGCTGCTGCTGGTTCTTCATGGCCAGCTCCTTCTCGCGGTAGCTTCGCTGAAGCTGCGCCCGGCTGCTCTCCAGTTGCTCTGCGCTCGTCTGCAAATCGTTCACCTTCGACCTGACCGATCCTGAAAGAAATCCCATGTACCTTGCCCGCACGATCGCGCCATTGACCGAACCCGAAGAGAGCATCAGCTCGGCATTGCGGTCTCCGCCTCGCTTGTAGGCCGCAATGACCACCTGCCGGAAGTCGGTCGAAACATGGTGATAGGTCTCGCGATTCTCCTGAAGCTCGCCCTGAAGCTGGTCGATCTCCTTGTCCAGATTGTTCAGGAGCGACTGGTTTTCCGTGATGAGACGCTCATGAACTTTGATCTGATTGCGAATATTGTTCAGGTCGGCAATCGAGCGGCGCTCGTTCTTTTTGGTGCTGTTGAGCTTTGACTGGTACTCCGAGAGCTGCTTCTTCAGCCCTTTCAGTGTGCTCTCGACCTTGCTGCGCTCGCGGGTAATGCGGGTCATCTCCCGGCTGTCCGCGCGGACAGCGGCGGGCGCAAGGGTCATCGTGACGGCAAAGAGAAGGCTGAGGCAGAGAAGCTTTATGATGGAGACCGAAAAAAAACGGTTGCCGGAAAACATTCGCATGGTATCGGATCGGTTGGCGCTCACAGTTGCAATCAAGAGACCTGCGCGGTGGCCGGGCAGGCTTGCAGGTTCAGATAAAAAGTGGCTTTAAAATAAAATTTGTTTTTCTGAGCCTGAAATAATTAAATACGCCTTTTACCTATAACATTGGAATCAAATGGACAAACTCGTCATCCGGGGCGGAAAAAAGATTTGCGGCTCCATCGCCGCGTCAGGATCGAAAAATTCCGCGCTTCCGGTCATCGCGGCCACCCTGCTCACGCCTGATGGCGCTTTCGCGATCGATCGCATCCCGGATCTCAAGGATGTCCGCACCTTCATCCAGTTGCTCGACTATCTCGGCGCGGAGACTTCGTTCGAGGGCAACCTGCTGACGATCTCGACCGGCCACCTGAAAAGCATCGAGGCGCCGTACGAGCTGGTCAAGAAGATGCGCGCCTCGATCTACGTGCTCGGCCCGCTGCTCGCGCGATTCGGCCACACGAGAGTCTCGCTGCCCGGAGGCTGCGCTTTCGGCCCGCGCCCCGTCGATCTGCACATCATGGTGATGGAAAAGCTCGGCGCGACCGTCACCATCGAGAAGGGGTTCATCGACGCCAAGGTAAACGGAAAGCTTCGCGGCGCGCGCATCGACTTTCCGATCACCTCGGTGGGCGCGACCGGCAACGCCCTGATGGCCACCGTCACCGCCGAAGGGACGACCGTTCTCGACAACGCCGCGCTTGAACCAGAGATCGAGTGCCTCTGCAACTTCCTCGTAAAGATGGGGGCGCAGATCGACGGCATCGGCACCACGACGCTCGTCATTGACGGAGTCGACCGGCTCAAGGCAGTCGGCTTCGAGAACATCTTCGACCGCATCGAAGCGGGCACACTGCTCAGCGCCGCCGCGATCACCGGCGGCAGCGTCACCGTCACCGGCGTCGTGCCGGAGCAGCTCGCCTCGGTGCTCGACGCTTTCCGGCAGTCCGGCTGCACGGTCACGGTCAACGCGGACACGGTAACGCTCGCCGCGCCGGAAAAGCTGCTGCCGGTGGACATTACCGCGCAGCCCTACCCCGAGTTTCCGACCGACATGCAGGCGCAGTGGATGGCGCTCATGACCCAGGCCAGTGGCGACAGCACCATCATCGACCGCATCTACCACGAGCGTTTCAACCACATCCCGGAGCTGAACCGCCTCGGAGCGCACATCGAAATCAGGGACAACTGGGCGCTGGTTCACGGCCCGCAGGAGCTGACCGGCACGAAAGTCATGTCCACCGACCTGCGCGCCTCGGCCTGTCTCGTGCTTGCCGGGCTGGTCGCAAAGGAGACCACCGAGGTGCTGAGAGTCTATCATCTCGACCGCGGATACGAAGCCATCGAGAAGAAACTGACGGCGCTCGGAGCAGACATCGAGCGGGCGAAATATCAGGAATTCTGATGAAAAACGGGCTTAAAAAAAAGTTAAATATCGTTTGCAATTTTAATCACATACCTTATATTAGACCACTCTGAAGAACGACATGGCTTTCTGAAGGGCCCTTAGCTCAGTTGGTCAGAGCAAGCGACTCATAATCGCTGGGTCGTAGGTTCAAGTCCTACAGGGCCCACCAACTGATTCAGAGACAAGTTTATATGGCGTGTTCGTCTAGTGGCCCAGGACATCGCCCTCTCAAGGCGAAGATCACGGGTTCGAATCCCGTACACGCTACTTAGTATAAATTCCGGCACAAGTCGGGATTTATACACTATGCACCCGTAGCTCAACTGGATAGAGCATCTGACTACGGATCAGAAGGTTAGGAGTTCGAATCTCTTCGGGTGCACCAGAAAAATCAGGGACTTGCAGGCTGCGGCTTGCAGGTCTTTTTTGTTTTATGCCCCTCTCCGGCTCTTCCTCGACGTTACGCCCTCCTCACTGTCTCTCTGCGGCTTGAGAATCTCATTCTCCGAAGGTCGCCGAATACCCATTCCTGAACGCGGCTCCCGCACGACAAAAGCTTGCGTGGTTGTGCATATATTTCAACGAATTGACCTCTCCGTTCACACCGAACCAACTCCCATGAAAACAGAGTTACCGGACGCATTGTTAAAAATCGCCGTCGAGACTGCGCTTGTGGCCGGCAAAGAGATTCTTTCAGTTTACGAAACCGGGAATTTTTCTATCGAAGCGAAGGCGGACAAGTCACCGTTGACCAGTGCCGACAAACTGGCTCACGCCGTGATAGCCGCGAAACTGGAAGAGACCGGCGTACCCGTCCTGAGCGAAGAAGGCCGGGCGATTCCTTACGCCGAACGCGCCGCATTGACGCGCTTGTGGATTGTCGATCCTCTCGACGGAACGAAGGAGTTCATTTCGCGCAGCGGTGATTTTACTGTCAATATCGCGCTGATCGACGAGGGACAACCCGTTCTCGGCGTCATCTACGTGCCGGTTCTGGACGAGCTTTTCTTCGGCATTGTGGGCGACGGCGCGTACAAAGTCGAGGGAACAAGCCGGTTCAAGAGCATCGGCGAATTGATGGCGACGGCCATCAAGCTGCCTCTGAAAAGCGACGGAGCCAGGTACCGAGTCGTCAACAGCCGTTCGCACATGAACGAGCGAACGACGGCTTTCATCGATTCCCTGCGCCAGAAACATCCCGATCTGGAGATCGTACAGCGCGGCAGTTCGTTCAAAATCTGCATGGTAGCCTCCGGCGAGGCTGACATCTACCCGCGCTTCGGCCCCACGATGGAATGGGACACCGCCGCTGGTCATGCTATCGCTCTGGCCGCCGGAAAGCACATGGTAAAAGCCGACGAACAAGGTGACCTCGCCTACAACAAAGAGAACCTGCTAAACCCTTTTTTTATCGTACAATAAACGAGTATGACCATTCGGATAATGCTCTGATGCCCGGGCGTAAAGAGCTGCAAGATTCACCTTGCAGCTCTTTTTATTTTTCACGAAAAAATCCCTTAAAAAAATACGCCAAGTCATTCTTCAACAAGCGGATGAGATCGATCCTGTGCAAATGCATCCAGGCAGTAACAAGCCGATTTCCGGTTCCTCTCATCAATAGCCGCAAGCGCCATGCCGCTCCACTCCACCCTCGCAGAAAACATACTCAGAAATCACACAATACCGCCCAATGGCGGACAGATAGCTGCAACTCTAAATAATAAAGCACCTTGGCATGACGACTTTCATCTCTATAATCACGATGATTCAGTGTATATTCAAAAAATATTTTTCTTCTTCCCTGCTGAATAGCTGTAGTATTTCTATCTCGGCAGTTAACCGAGTCACTCCATGCTCTATCCAACAGATGAGCCGCTTTACAACCTTCCCGGCATAATTCCTGGCCCTGCATTTACGTTCAATCCGGACGGCCTCGTTACCGGCTGTAACGTCAACGCTCGCGACGCCGTGTTCGGCCTCGGCGACGGAGGCTTGACCGTCCTGAATCTTCTGGACTCCGCGCATCCCGATGATCGCGAAGCGTTGCGCCTCGCCGTCACGGCGGCGCTGCGGAGCGATTCGGAAGCGTCGTGCGAAGCGAGAATTTTGCATCATAACCGGATGGAATATTTGTGGCATTCGATCAACGCCAGAAAAATCGTGACCGGCGACGAACCATCGCTCATCGCCACATGCCGGGAGATCACCCGCTGCAAGCAGTTCGAAGAGTCCCTGCGCATCAGCGAAACGAAGTTCAAGCGGCTCTTCGACGGCCACTCGACCGTGATGCTGGTCATCGATACGGAGTCGAAAATGATCATCGACGCCAACCGCGCCGCCGCCACCTTTTACGGCTGGCCGGTCGAAGAGCTGCGCCAGATGAACCTCGAACAACTCGCCGTAACCTCTCCCGAATTTCTGGAGCGAGAGATCGAACAGATCAGAAGGCTCAAACAGAAAACCGTTTCAGCCCGCCACCAGAGAGCCGATGGCAGCATCCGGGACGTCGAAGCCTCGACCAGCCTTATCGAAATTCAGGGCAAGGAGGTGTTCTACTGCATTGTCAACGATGTGACCGAGCGCACGCAGATTGAGATGGAGCTGCGTTTCAGCAGGTCACAGCTCGACTTCGCGCTCGAAAAGAGCCATGTCGGCTGGTGGAGCGTGAACATCACGGATGGCTCGGCCTTCGGCACCATCGAACATGCACGGATATTCGGTTACGACTCGACAGACCAGGAGTGGAGCTTTCAGAAGTTTCTCGACCACGTCGTTCCCGAAGATCGCAACCGGATCAGCGCCATGATTCAGCGTTCGAAAACCAGGCAGACCGGCCTGCATTTCGAATGCCGCATTCGCCGGAGCGATGGCGAGCAGCGCTGGATCATGGTGATCGGAGGATTGCAGCCCAATGACCTTCACGGCAAACGGCTCCTGGCAGGCATCGTCATGGATGTTTCGGATCGCAAATCCGCGGAAATCGAACTCCGGGACGCCAAAACAAAGTTCGACCTTGCGCTGAAAGCAGCGCGAGCCGGCGTCTGGGAGATGAACATCGAAACCGGCAAGGCGGTCTGGTCGAACGAGATTGGGCGCCTGCTGGGTCTTGAACAGCAAAAACAGGCCCCGTCGCTCGATCTCTGGATGAAAGCCATTCATCCGGATGACCGGCAAAAAGTGATCGACACCATCACGGAGACCACCAGAGAAGCGATAGAATCAAATATGGAGTTCCGGGTCACCTGGCCCGACGGTTCGATTCACTGGCTGATGTCGCGCGGACAGCCGGTGCACAACGCAAACGGACAGTGGACCGGTTATATCGGCACGATCATCGATTCCACGGAGCGCCGGAAGCTGCTCGAATCGGTACGCCAGCGAGAAATGGAGTATCGTTCGCTGTTCGAAAACATGCCGAACGGTTTTGCCTATTGCCAGGCGTTGTACGATGAAAATGATACTATCGAGGATTTCGTATTCGTCGAGGTCAACCGGAAATTCGAGGAGTTGCTTTCGCTGAAGGATGTCACCGGCAAACGGGCGACGCAAATCATTCCTGGAATCAGGACGACCGACGCTGAATTGTTCAGCATATCGGAACGCATCGTCAAAAGCGGTCAACCTGAATATTTCGACTATTTCCTGAACGCGCTTCAGGAGTGGTTCTCTTTTTCGGTTTACAGCCCGAAACGCGACTATTTCATCGTCATTTTCGATGTCATCACCAAACGCAAGCAGATCGAGCAGTCGTTGCAGGAAAGCGAAAACAAGTTCCGCACCATCACCGAACAGATCTCCGAAATCGTTTTCGTTACTGACTTTACGGGTATCGTCCGCTATATTTCGCCATCTATACAAAAAACGGCAGGATACCGACCTGAAGAGATTGTCGGTCACTCCTTTTTCGATTTTCTCGCAAATGATGAGGTAGAGCGGGCGAAGCACAAGGTCGGCGAAGCGATTGCCAAACGCATCGATTCTGAAGTGTTCGAGTTGAAATACAAGAAAAACGATGGCTCGGATCTTTATGGCGAAGTCGGCGTCAGATACTTTCAGGAAAACAACGGCAGTGATTATTCAGGCATGATCGGCGTGATTCGCGATATAAGCCGGAGGAAAAAGGCTGAAGAAGAGAAAAAAATACTCGAACTCCAGCTTCAGAAAGCCGAACGCCTTGAAACGGTGGGAAGACTTGCCGGCGGCATCGCCCATGACTTCAACAATCTGCTTTCGCCGATTCTCGGTTACGCCGAACTTGGGATGCTCAAAGCCGCCGAAGAGCATTACAACCCCGAATATTACACCGCTATCGTGCAGGCGTCCGAACGCGCCAGGCAACTGATCGCCCAGATTCTGACCTTCAGCAAAGCGCATGACAGCAAGCCTGTGCCTGTCAAGGTTCAGTCCATCATCGAAGAGGTCATTCAGCTCCTCCGTCCGTCGATTCCGGCAAACATCAGGATAGAGATGCATATCGACAAAGCGTGCCGCAATATCCTCATCGACCCTTCGAAGCTGCACCAGATGCTTGTCAATCTCTGCACAAACGCCTTGCAGGCGACCGACAGGAGCAATGGCGTCATCACCATCGAGCTGCGCGAGGTCACGCCCGGCGAAGCATTGCTGAAAAAACTGCCGGGGCTGTTGGTTCAACCCCACGCGGAGCTGAGCATTTCCGACAACGGCGTCGGCATGGACAAGGCGACGAGCGAGCATATTTTCGAGCCATTTTTCACCACCAAGGCCGCCGACAAGGGTTCCGGCCTCGGCTTGTCGGTCGTGCACGGCATCGTCACCGGTTACAACGGGCACATTCTGGTTGAAAGCGAGCCGGGAGAGTTTACGACCTTTCGCGTCTATCTGCCGTTGATCGAAGAGATCAACGAGCAGAAGTGTTCGCGCCCTGTTCCCCAGCAGGGCAAAGGAAGCATTCTTTTTGTCGATGACGAGCAGGTCATCCTCAACATGATCTCGAAAATGCTGAGCAAACAGGGTTTCGAGGTATGCGCCGTGAAGAATCCGCGCGAAGCCATCGAGCTTTTCAGGCAGAATCCCGAAAGATTCGATCTGGTCATCACCGACCTGACCATGCCCGAACTCAGCGGATTCGAACTGTCAACCGAACTGAAAAGTACCTGCCCCCGGATTCCGATTATCCTGATGACCGGCTTTGGCAAGGATCTCGAAGATGAGCATAGTTTGAACAGGCATGGTATCTGCAAAATCCTGAAAAAGCCCGTCAGGCTTGCCGATCTGGTATCGGCGGTCAACGAATCCATCTCCCTGGAAAACGGCTAATGCAGCAAAAATCAACCGCTAAACCGCATGAGCGCAAGCTCGCCGAGATTTCTTTACGAAAAAGTTAAAAATGACGCTGGATTTCCGATTTTTTTGCTACATTAAGCCACTCTATTGAGGAGTGGCCAAATTGGTAAGGCACCTGATTCTGGATCAGGCAATTCCAGGTTCGAGTCCTGGCTCCTCAGCACTCTAAAGCCTTGTAGCGGAAAACGTTACAAGGCTTTTTGCGTTTCTGCCGGGTACAGCTATTCTTTGATTTTTAAGCTTAAACGGACCCTGGAATCCCCTCGAAACTGACCGGATGATCATGACGGAAACATGACTCCCGACCGCCCTCCAAATACCGGATCGCATTGCGCTGACAAATAAATTTCCCAACAATTGCCTCGGCATTCAGGCATATGTGTGCGGGTATGACAATATAAATAATGGCTTTAGCCTAATATCTTGCTTGGGTGGCATTGGTGAGATTTTGTTTCGAGAGCAGGGAACAATGCAGAAATGGCGTGATTTTCGAGAACAGGCGTACGGATTTGTCCCTGCGATGAGGGGTCATGATGAGCATTTTCCTGAAGATTCCAGATCAGCGCTCCCTGAAGTCGCTTACGGGAAGGGATAAAAAAAAGAGACAGAGTTTCCTCTGTCTCTTTTTTGCTTAAGTCCTTGTTCAGGAACTTATTTTGCTTCGCCAGCAGGAGCAGCGGCAGGAGCAGCCTGGTCGGCAGCAGGTGCTTCAGCAGGTGCAGCGGCAGGTGCTTCAGCAGGTGCAGCGGCAGGAGCCTCGGCAGGTGCGGCGGCAGGAGCCTCGGCAGGAGCTTCAGCCGGAGTCTCAGCAGCTTTCTGAGCGCAACCAACGAAAGAAACAGAGCTCAGGAGAAACAGGAAAGCAAAAAGTTTTTTCATGATTCGAATGCAGTTTTGTTTTCAAATAAAAAAATGTTACAGCTTGTTCAGCTCACGAATAATAATCAAAATCACTGATTTTTCAAAAAAACACTCTCAACACACAGGTACTTTTTAACAGGCGATTTTTACGATTATTATACCGCCCTCTTCACGACAACAACAAGTATTCAAAAACACGGATCAGCGATCAGCAGCAAAAGGCATACGACAGAAACGTCTTCGTCTCCTCTCCTGTACGAAGACGGAGAGGAGGAAGACATCCGTAATCAATTAATCGACAAGCATTTGCAGCTCCTGAGGGGTCACCTCGTGGAAGTTGAGGTAACGGTAAACCTTGTCACCGTTCTGCGACAGCGAGCCAGCGATCTCCATATACTCATCCTTGCCGGGCAGATGGCCGAGCAAAGCGCAGACGGCGGCCAGTTCGGCGGAGCCGAGATAGACCTTCGCGCCCTTGCCCATTCGGTCGTCGAAATTGCGGGTGCTGGTCGAGAAAACCACGGCGTTGTCGGCCACGCGGGCCTGGTTGCCCATGCAGAGCGAGCAGCCGGGAATTTCAGTGCGTGCGCCTGCGGTGCCGAAAACCGAGTAGTATCCCTCTTCGACAAGCTTCTTCATGTCCATCTTGGTCGGCGGCACGACCCAGAGCTTGGCCTTTGCCTGACCTTTGCCGCGAAGCACTTCGCCCAGTGCGCGGAAGTGGCCGATGTTGGTCATGCAGCTTCCGACGAACACCTCGTCGATGTTGTTCGGGCGCTTCTCGTCGGCGAGAATCTCGCTAAGCGTGGCCACGTCGTCCGGATCGTTCGGGCAGGCCAGGATCGGCTCGGCGATTTCGTTCATGTCGATCTCGATCACCGCCGCGTACTCGGCGTCGGCGTCCGGCTCCAGCAGCTCCGGCTTCTTGAGCCACTCCTCCATCTTGCCGATGCGGCGGCGGAGCGTCTCGACGTCGCCGTAGCCCTCTTCGATCATCTGACCGAGCAGCCTGGCGTTGGACTTGAGATATTCGATCACCGGCTCCTTGTCGAGGCGCACCGTGCAGGCCGCGGCGCTGCGCTCGGCGGAGGCGTCGGAGAGCTCGAACGCCTGCTCCACCTTGAGCTGCGGCAAGCCCTCGATTTCCAGTACTTTACCGGCGAAGATGTTCTTCTTGCCCTTCTTTTCGACGGTCAGCAATCCTTTCTTGATGGCGACATAGGGAATAGCGTTGACCAGATCACGCAGCGTAATGCCAGGCTGGAGTTCGCCCTTGAAGCGCACGAGCACCGACTCGGGCATGTTGAGCGGCATGGTGCCGGTCACGCCCGCGAAGGCCACGAGGCCGGAACCGGCCGGGAAGGAGCAACCGATCGGGAAGCGGGTGTGCGAGTCGCCGCCGGTGCCGAGCGTGTCGGGCAGCACCATGCGGTTCAGCCAGGTGTGGATGACGCCGTCGCCCGGCTTGAGCGCCACGCCGCCTCGGCTCATGATGAAGTACGGCAGGCTGCGATGCATCTTGACGTCGGTCGGTTTCGGGTAGGCCGCCGTGTGGCAGAAGCTCTGCATGAAGAGGTCGGCGCTGAAGCTGAGTGCGGCAAGCTCCTTGATTTCGTCGCGGGTCATCGGACCGGTGGTGTCCTGCGAACCGACCGTGAGGGTCTCGGCTTCGACGTACATGCCGGGGCGGACGCCGGCGAGGCCACACGCCTTGCCGACCATCTTCTGGGCCAGCGTGTACCCCTTGCCGGTATCGGCGGGCTGTTCGGGGCGGCTGAAGATCGACTCTTCGCCGAGGCCAAGCAGCTTGCGGGCCTTGCGGGTGAGGTTGCGGCCGATGATGAGCGGAATGCGCCCCCCAGCGCGAACTTCGTCGGCCAGCGTATTCGGTTCGAGCGAGAAGGTCGAAATCACTTCGCCGTTCTTTTCGATAGTGCCCTTGTAGGGATAGAGGTCGATCACGTCGCCCATCTCCAGCGAGTTTACGTCGGCCTGGATCGGCAACGCGCCGGAGTCTTCAGCGGTGTTGAAGAAGATCGGAGCGATGATGCCGCCAATCACCACGCCAGCGGTGCGCTTGTTCGGCACGGCGGGAATGTCCGCGCCGAGGTGCCACTGCACGGAGTTGATGCCCGACTTGCGGCTCGATCCGGTGCCGACCACATCGCCGACGTAGGCGAGCGGATGGCCCTTCTCCTTGAGGCTGGCGATGGTCGCGATCGGGTCGTCCATCTTGGAGCGCAGCATGCTCAGTGCGTGCATCGGAATATCGCTGCGGGTGAAGGCTTCGCTGGCGGGCGAGAGGTCGTCGGTGTTGGTTTCGCCCGGAACCTTGAAGACCGTGAGGGTCATCTGCTCGGCAAGAGTCGGCCTGGAGGTGAACCACTCGCCGTCGGCCCACGATTCGAGTACCGATTTGGCGTAGCTGTTGCTCTGGGCCAGCTCAACCACCGCGTCGAACGAATCATAGACAAGCAACGTCTTTTTCAGGGCCAGCGCCGCGGCTTCGGCGACCGCGCTGTCGGCGCTGGAGAGCGCATCGACCAGCGGCTTGACGTTGTAGCCGCCGAGCATCGTACCGAGAATCCCGACCGCCTCGACCGGCGTGATCACGGCGCAGGCGGCCTCGCCGCGAATGATGGCGTCGAGGAAGGCGGCCTTTTCGAGAGCGGCATCATCCACGCCGGGGCTGATGTGGTTCACGAACAGGTCGAGCAAATACTCCTGCTCCTGCACTGGACTCTCTTTGAGCAGCGCGATCAGCTCGACGGCCTGCGAGGCGGTCAGCGGAAGCGGCGGAATACCGAGTTGCGCGCGCTCCTCTGTGTGGGCGCGGTACTGGCTGATGAGACTCATATAATGATCTCCAGGGTAATGATTATAAGTGATGATGCGATGGTAATTACGGCGAACGGTATAAGCCGGAATGGTTTTTTGCCCCGAAAAAAGCAAAGCATTAAAATAAACCAGCCGCAAGTGAAATGCAAAACCTCGCCAGCAGAGCAATGGATGAGAACCGTACTTTTTCAGGTATTCGCGAGACAGAAGCTTAGAAATTCAGAAGCTTTACGAAATTCCGACGCACCACTCATGAAATAATGATACGCCTTACCGAAAAATCGATCAAACGGTTCTCGTTTCAATGTATTAGCCGGGACTGAACCTGCCTGACGACCACGCCGAACCTGCATGTCGCTTCACGCCTCACCATCATAACCCGCCAGGAACACAACCCCTGAATGCTGAACGTTACCGGGGAGACGGAAAACAGGAAAACCCCGATTTTCCGGGGTTTTGGTTTTGCATGACGACGCCTGCGAGGAGCCCTTTTTTACAGGGAAATGGATTCGTCTTCTTTTTTCCGGAACAACTCATATCGGGCAAGGAAAAGTGCGCCGATACTCATCAATGCGGTTGTCGAGGGTTCAGGGACAGGCATCGGCCCATCGTCACCTTCTATACCAACATCAGCAAAGGATGCGCTGGTTTGCAGCAACTGGATTCCGTTGAGCACCCCAATCTGGGAGTTGCTTCCTGGCGAATAGGTGAAGCTAAGGTTTCCGGATTCATCAGAGCGCAGATCGGATATCGAGGTATAGTTATATCCGTTGACAAAAAGAGGCGTGGCGCTCGATGGATTTGATAGTGTTACCGATGTTCCACCAGCGGTGACAAGCGTTTCGGGATTTATTGCGTTTACAGCCTGCTGTGAATACACGTACAATGTATAAGTCGCGTCAGTATCCAGATTAATGAAATCGACCGCCGAAGTTTCATAGGCAAGCGCGTAATACCTCATCAAAGGATCATCGGCTGTTCCTGCAAAACGGTCAGAACTCTTGTTGATAACGCCTATGGTGTTAAAGGATACGGAAACAGCAACGCTCGATGCCGACCCGCTTGCGGGCATCTCTAAAAAGTCTTATGAGGTAGCTGAATTAGTGAGAATTGCAGTGTGTAAGCGATTTTACAGATGTATTAATAAAGTTTTTTAGGTGATTTTCAGAGGAGTATTCGACTTTTTAGAGATGCCCTTGCATACGTCAGGCTTACAGGCGGCATATCAACATCGGCATCGTAAAGGTTCCATGTCTGTCCGGCATCACCATACATCGCCTGCCCTGTATAAGATGGAGTCGTATCAGACAAGCCGAACTGAATATTGATCAAATCTCCAACACTTGCCTCTGCCGTAGAACAATTGAAGATAATTACAGCAGCCAGCGCACCGCACAACAGATTTTTCATACCCAATCCCTCCCCGGATTGTGAAAAGATTCACTTTATAAATAAGAATGCTTTATGAAATAACTTAAAAAAAAATCATCATGTTTTTCAAACATGAACTCAATAAACGATTCTTTTCCCCAAGTTCCCATAACATATTTTTTACAATATTTTCAAGCGATCAGCAAAAAGAAAATAATACGCCATGGATACCCTCAAACATTGCAAGACAGGCAAAAAAAATAGCGATAACCAACTTTTATATAAATAGATAGCAAAATTCTTCTCGTGCTCGCATATATTCTTATGGATGTATCACAGTACAAAAAAAAGAAACGTTTACTATATTAAAAAATACTTAAATAATCATAATTATATCAAAACCATATTCTATCATTCGAGCACTTAAATGATAGAACAAGTCAAAGTAAACTCTCGCTCATCACGAGTCATGAGAGATCGAAAAGCAGGATTCACTGTTCAGATGCCTCGCTTCACTCCTGAATATCTTTTCCGGCATCGAGGAGAGTTGCGATGTGCGAGCTATTCCATTCTTTCGACAAGTCTGGATCAGGATGACAGATGGTATTGGCTGCTTGTTCTTGCCGAACGTACTGGAAATTGTGTTTCTGCGCCGGCGAGAAGAACATCGTACGTTGCCGGTTATCAAGCGATAAACATGCTGTCGCCGTAACTGAGGAAGCGGTAACCGTTGTCGAGGGCTTCGTGGTAGGCTTGCTTGAGCAGCTCCGTTCCGGCGAAGGCGGCGGTGAGCATGAGCACCGTGGAACGCGGCGCGTGGAAGTTGGTGAGCAGGGCGTCGATGATCCTGAATGTGTAGCCGGGATATATAAATATATCCGCCTCGCCGCTGACCTCCTGCGTGAATTCGCTGCCAAGCAGCCGTGGCGCGGCGTGTTCGAGCGCCCGCGTGACGGTGGTGCCGACGGCCACGACTCGCCCGCCGGTGGCTTTGGTTTTGCCGATCTTGCGGGCGCTCGCTTCCGGGATATTGTAGAACTCCCTGTGCATGATATGCTCCTCGAAGCTCTCGGAGCGGATCGGCAGAAAGGTGCCGAGGCCGACGTGCAGCGTGACGTGGGCGATTTCGACGCCTTTGGCGCGAACCTTGTCGAGCAGCTCGTCCGTAAGGTTGAGCGACGCGGTCGGGGCGGCGACCGAGCCGGGCAGTTCGGCGAAGATCGTCTGGTAGCGCTCGCGGTCGAGTTCCTCGGCGTCGCGTTTGAGGTAGGGTGGAATCGGCACGGAGCCGTGCGCCTCGAACAGCTCCGTGAGCCGCGCCGTCGCGCAGCCGAAACGCGCGACGCCGTCGCTGGGCAGCGCTTCGACCGTCAACTCGACGCCATGCGCCAGCAGCCGGTCGCCAACACGGAGCCGCCCACGATAGAGCGCGAGGTTCTGCTCGCCCTCGTGCTTTTCGAGCAGCATCAGCTCGATACGAGCGCCGGTCGGTTTGCGGGCGATGAGCCGCGCCCGGATCACCTTGCTGTTGTTCAGCACCAAGAGATCGCCGGGGCGGAGCCATTCGTGCAGCGCGGCGTAGGCGGAGTGGGTGATCGACTGCGTCGCCCGGTCGAGCACGACGAGCCGCGTAGAGCCGCGCTCTTCGGGCGGATAACAGGCGATGCGCTCTTCGGGAAGGGTGTAGTCGAAATCGCTGACCTTCATCTTTACAGGTGCTTCAGTCTCGTGCGCACCGCCTCGGCATGGGCCTGAAGCCCTTCGTGGTCGGCGAAGCGGGCGATCTTTTCACCGGCGCGGGCCAGCTCGCTCTTCGACCAGGCGATGATCGAGGTGTGCTTGACGAAATCACGCACCGACAGTGGCGAAAAAAATCTCGCCGTGCCGTTGGTCGGCAGCGTATGATTCGGCCCGGCGAAGTAGTCTCCGACCGTCTCGCACGACCACGGCCCCATGAAGATCGCTCCGGCGTGGCGCAGATCAGGCAGAATCTCCCAGGGATTGTCAACGTGCAGTTCGAGGTGCTCCGGGGCGATCATGTCCGACATCTTGCACGCCTCCTGCATCGAACTCGTGACGACAATCGCGCCGTTGTCCGTGAGCGCGCGGGTGATCACCTCGCCGCGCAGCATCGTGCCCGCAAGACGTGCGGCGGCCTCCTGCACGGCGGCGGCCAGCTCGGCGGAGGGGGTGATGAGCACCGCCGAGGCGTCGGGATCGTGCTCGGCCTGCGCGAACATATCCATCACGATGAACTCCGGCTCCGCGCCTGCGTCGGCGATCACCACCACCTCGGACGGCCCGGCGATGCTGTCGATTGCGACGTGGCCGAACACCTGCTTCTTGGCGAGCGCGACATATTTATTACCGGGGCCGGTGACGATGTCAACCTTCGGGATGGTCGCCGTGCCGAAAGCAAACGCCGCCACGGCCTGCGCCCCGCCGAGCCGATAGACCTGCGTGACGCCCGCGACCTTAGCCGCCGCAAGAATGTGCGGATTGACCTTGCCCTCGGCGTCGCACGGCGTACTCATGTAGATTTCATCCACGCCAGCCACCTGCGCGGGCGCGGCGTTCATCAGCACGGAGGAGGGATAGGCCGCCTTGCCGCCCGGCACGTAGAGCAGCGCCCGCTCCATCGGCGTGACGCGCTGGCCGAGAATCACGCCGCCGGGACGCTCGTAAAAAAAGCTTTGCTCCGCCTCGTTGCGGTGGAACGCAGTGATGTTCGAGAACGCCTCTTCGAGAATCGAGATGAACTCCGGATCGGCCTCCGCGTAAGCCGCCTCGATCTCCGCCTCCGGCACCCGCATGTCGCTGAGCCGCACACCCTGAAAGCGCTCGGTGTAGTCGAGCACCGCCGCGTCGCCCTCGGTTCTGACGCGATGCAGAATTTCATCGACCGTGCGTTGCGCATCGGAATCGAACGACACCGTCCGGTTGAGCTGTTCTCTGAGGGCTGCTTCGTCCTGCGGGAAATGGTAGATCGTTAACACGGCGCTTCTGGATTTTGGATGATGATGGCTCCGGCGGGCGGGGCGCTGGGTTTCGTTGCGTAATGTAATCATTGGCGCACTGAAACGAAACTCCGCCGGGTGGAAGAGGGCCTGCCGGACGGCTCAAAATTGGGCTTTCACGGCCTACGATTTCATTTGAAATATAGGTTCCATTAAGTACTTTTAGGCTTCATTCAAAACCTTGGAATCAGGGCTGATTCTGCTACTTCCAAGCCACTATGCACCATACCAAGATACTTACGCATCATGAGCTTTTTCGGTAACCTGTTCAAAGACATCGCCATCGATCTCGGAACAGCCAACACTCTCATTTTCATCCGCAACAAGGGCGTCGTGCTCAACGAGCCATCCATCGTCGCCCGCGACCGCAATACAGGCAAAGTCGTCGCCATCGGTCAGGACGCGCTCCTGATGCACGAAAAGACGCACCCTGGCATCGTCACCATCAAGCCGCTGGCCAACGGCGTCATCGCCGACTACGAGGCGACCGAGGAGCTGATCCGCGGCCTCATCAACAAAACCAAGAAACAGTTCTCGCTCGGCATCCGCCGCATGGTGATCGGCATCCCGTCGGGCATCACGGAGGTGGAAAAACGGGCCGTGCGCGACTCGGCGGAGCACGTCGGCGCCAAGGAGGTCTATCTCGTGGCCGAACCGATGGCCGCCGCCATCGGCATCGGCATCGACGTCAAGGAGCCGATGGGCAACATGATCGTTGACATCGGCGGCGGCACCACCGAAATCGCGGTGATCTCGCTCGGCGGCATCGCTTCCGGCGAATCGCTGCGCGTGGCGGGCACCGACATCACCAACGCCATCATTCGTCACTTCCGCAAGGCCTACAACCTCGCTATCGGCGAGCGCACCGCCGAAGAGGTGAAGATCAGGATCGCCTCGGCCTACAAGCTCGACAAGGAGCTGACCATGAACGTCCGTGGCCGCAACCTCGTCACCGCCCTGCCGGAGGAGCGCGAAATCAACTCCGCCACCATCCGCGAGGCGATCGCCACCCCGATCAGCCAGATCATCACCTCGGTCAAGAAGAGCCTCGAAGTCACCAAGCCGGAGCTTTCGGCGGACATCCTCGACCGCGGCCTCTTCCTGGCGGGCGGCGGCGCTTTGATCAAGGGACTGGACAAAAAGATCAACGAGGAGACCAAGCTGATGGTGCACATCAGCGAAGACCCGCTGACCGCCGTCGCGCGCGGCACCGGCGCGGTGCTCGAAGATCTGGAGAAGTACCGCTCGGTGCTGATCTCGACCAAGCGCTACTGAGAGGAATTTGCTTGTTGGCGGGCGGGCTGACCGGCCTGCTCTCCCTGTCATTCTGAGTCCCGACCCGTCGGGGCGAAGAATCCATAACTATTTTTTCTGTAACAAGTTGGATTCCTCACTTCGTTCAGAATGACAAGGCCGATGCAGGTTCAGCTTATTTGTTGTGAGTCTTGTCTGACGCCGCCCTTTGGCGGGCCTCGTCGATGAGCCTGCGGTAAAACGCTTCGTACTCTTCCACCTTCAGGGCGGTCTCGAACCGCCCTGCCTGGGATACTGCGGCCTCCGAAAAGCGCTGCCACACCGCTTCGTCCTGCAAAATCGAGAGCGCGCTGCGGCTCATCCCCTCGATGTCGCCGTGCGCATGGCGGAAGCCGTCCACCCCCTGCCGCACGAACTCCGGAAATCCACCCGCGTCGGTCACGACCACCGGCACGCCGCAGGCCATCGCTTCGAGCGCCGCCAGGCCGAATGACTCGACATTGCTCGGCATGAGCATCAGGTCGGCGATGGAGAGCAGCGGCACGATGTCGTCGAGCTTGCCGAGAAAGCGCACCTTGCCGCCGATGCCTTGCTGCCGCACCCAGGTCTCCGCCTCGCCGCGATCCGGCCCGTCACCGACCAGCAGCAGCGTAGCATCGATCTCGCGCTGAACGCGCTCGAAGATCGCCAGCACATCCATGATGCGCTTGACGGGGCGGAAGTTGGAGATGTGAATCACCACCTTGCCGCCGTCCAGCCCAAGCAAATCCCGCCGTCCGGGCAGGCGTTTGAACACGGTGGTATCGACGAAGTTGTAAATCACTTCAATGGGCTTGCGAGGCGTGAACATGCGGATGGTCTCGTCGCGCAGATAGCCCGACACCGCCGTCACGCCGTCGGACTTGTTGATGGCGAGCCGCACGGCGTCGCTCATGCTCCGGTCAGCGCCGACGATGGTGATGTCGGTGCCATGGAGCGTCGTAACGATCCGGAAGCACTCCGAAGCAGGGCACTTCTCTTCGAGCATCTGCCGGGCGAGCATGGCGCTGATGGCGTGCGGAATGGCGTAGTGCGCGTGGACTACATCAAGCTCCTCGTAATACGCCACTTCGGCGATTTTGGACGCCAGCGCCAGCGAGTGGTACGGCGTCTCGAAGAGCGGATAGTTCATCGCCTCGATCTCGTGGCAATGGATGTTGCGCGAATAAAGCCCAAGCCGAAACGGAGCCGCCTGACTGAAAAAGTGCACCGTATGCCCCTTCAAGGCCAGCGCCTTCCCCAGCTCAGTGGCAATAGCCCCGCTTCCACCGTAAGTATGATGACAGGAAATCCCGATTTTCATGATGTTGTAAAACGAGTTGGATCAACATGCTATGCTCCAAAAGTACGAAAATCGGAGGAGAGTTGGAGGAGGCGGGGTTTGACGGTTTGCGCTGTCATTTTTCTTGTAGAAAAAGCAAGATTTTTCTTGAAAGAATTTCCGGGGTTCTCATTTCACATTCCCAAATCACCAAGACATCCCAGCCCAATGTTTGAAGTTCGGATTGATGTTTCGCATCTCTGTCAATGTTCCTGTGGATTTTCTCAACCCAATAGACTGAATTCGTTTTGGGTACTCGACGCCCTCTAACGCAGTCGTGCCCATGCCAGAAACAGCCATGCACAAAAATGATTTTCTTGCGAGATGGAAAAACCAGATCAGGTTTTCCGGGAAGGTCTTTGCGGTGAAGCCGAAAACGAAATCCGAGACCGTGAACGAGCGAACGAATCTTGATTTCGGGCGAGGTGTTTTTTCCTCGAACCCTGCTCATGATCCAGCTTCGTTTCTCGTTCGGGAAAATATCAGTCATTGAGCGACATCAATTCTTAAACCCGGATCGGTTTCGCATTCATCGACTATGGCGTTATACTCGGCAATAAGCTGCTCCGCTGTGTTTCGGCGGCCAATCTGGGCGAATTTGCCAATTTCATACAAATTGCCTGCTATAAACTGCTCGGCTTCGAAAACATCGAGCCGGTCAGCCATGCCAGCCTGCTCGGCCAGCCCTTCAGCCAACACCGCGCCTCGATCTGTGGTGATAATAACAGGCTTCATTCCGTTATCGAGATTTCTCCGACATTTTCGAATAAGCGCTTCGGAAGGAGATGTAGTAACGTGAATAGCGACATCCTCGACGATAAAGTCACCTTCACGACCTGATACGTTATCAGCGACGTTCGCACCATGATGGCGGAGCGGCGAATCAAGCAAAAGGTTCAGTTTCGCGCCAACCAGATGTTGAAGCATGGTTCCGACAACAGTCGAACCATGAGACTGCGCTTGTCGTTTTTCGGCTTGAAACAGCAAGTCCCTTATCACGGCGCGAAGAGATTTGGAGGCGTCAAACCGGAACACGAAGGGCTTGCCAGAAAAAAACTCCCGCACCCGTTCAATCCACCAATCCTCCATCTGGTCGAAATTGATGGGGCCTGAAGCATGAAGCCCATTCAGAAAAGCGACATACTTCCGCATATTTCCCACGCTGCCTCTGCTGGTTCGCCCACCCTCTTCGGCAAGTACGCGGTCAATGCCGTGCTCTTTCAGAATAGATTGCACCGCTGATTTTCCGAGGCCCATGACCTGTCCGCCGCCGTCAGTGAGCAGGGATTCCGGGTCTAATGGCATTCCAAGTTTTTTCCCATGGCGACTTACAACCAAGGCGACACAAAGCGGCCCTTTGCCCCTCATGCGATTCTTATGGGCAAATTCCATGAGTTTTTCTTCAAGGGACATCAGAAACCTCTTTTCATTATCAGTTCGGCAAGCGGAGAAAGCAAATTCTCCGCAAGGTAACGAGCTACAGGCACAGCGACAGCGTCGCCCATCGCTTTGTATCCTTCATTATACGTGCCGGGTAATTTGTAACTCTTCGGAGCGCCCATCAGCGCGGCGGCTTCATTGACGGTAAGAAGCCGGGTTTTATATGAACCGTTATTCTTTATGACCAGAAATTGGCGACTACTGCCGCCTTCGGGTGTCCGGAGACATCCGGCGACGCCATCAAAACGCAATTCCAAAACCTGGCGACCATGGCGTATGCGTTTGTAGCCTGGAAAAACAATTCGGCCATTATTGGCTTCGATGGTCATTTTCTCACGATGCTTTTCGGGAACCAACTGAAGCAGACGCTGCTGTTTTTCAGGCTCATGACAAGGGGCGGAAAACTCTATCAACTCATTGAGCTGCTTTTTTCTCACCGACGGCTTGGGCAGATCCCACCATACCCAGTCACGCAATCCTTCCGACGCACGAACGATTGAGACGGGATGGCACCAGACAGGCTGATCCGTTTCAAATTGGCCAATCGGAATTCCGGCATCTACAGCGATGACAAAAACACGCTTTCTTGACTGCGGCACCCAATGAACAGCATCAATCACAACAGCGCCGACTCTGTAACCTCTTTCTGCCAAGGCATGGTGAAGTTTCCGGTAATGCTCCCCCTGCGCTGCGGACACCAACCCGACTACATTTTCCGCAACGGCCAGCGGCGGTCGTTCAGGCAGCTCATCCATTACACGGAGCCATTGCCAAACCAGTCCGCTTCGGGAGCTGGAAAGGCCCCCCATGTTTCCGGCCAATGAAAGGTCCTGGCATGGAAAACTCCCCCATGACAACAATGCCTGAGGTAAATCACCACCCTTCACATCTTCAATGGAACCGAGATGAAAAAGTCTGGCATCGTGGTTGGCACAAAAAACCCTGGCTTTTTTTTCACAGATGTCATTGGCCCAGACGGTTTGAAAAAAGTCTTTCAGTCCTTCAGCGACAAGACCGCTACCAGCAAAAAAATCCAGACAGGTGGGCTTGTTCTCTCTTCTGTTCATCACCACAATTTTCCAATCTCGATTATTATTCTATTCCGAAAGAATACAATGCGTTAACGCAATTCATAGATTTTCTTGTTAAGCGCTTGACTCCAGAGCTTGAGCCTTATGGAAAACCATGTTGCAATCTACCAATCCATCAGCAAAAAGCCATCTTCACGCATGGCAACGCTACAGGACGAGCAGAATCAGTCAAGCGAGCTTGATCCTGTAGGTGTCAGTCAAACATGCAGTTGCGCGTATCTGGCCATTTCAGAAGTCATAAACATTTCGCCATACGTCAAAAACGCTTTTTATACAACGATTTTTTGCTTACATTGAGTCCTTATTTTTTTACGGCTCCTTCGTTGTCGTGTTTCGAGATCAGGCCCCTTCCTTTTCTTGAATCTTCGGGGGAGCTTCTTTTTTCCCCTGCTTTTATCCCGAAGGCTGAGACAATCAATTACCGGGCGCAGGCAACAAATTTCCTCTCTCCGGCACCGCCAATCCGCCCTGCCAAACCGCTGCTTTACAATATCCCGCCTTTAGCGTATTATGCGCTACAAGTATTTCGCTCACAAAGCGGATACAGTTCTTGCACCTAACCCGAATCCATGGAAATCCTTTTTCTCTTTTTTCTTCTCATTCTCCTGAACGGTCTGTTCGCCATGTCGGAGATGGCGCTGATTACCGCCAAGCGCTCGCGCCTCGCAAAGCTGGCCGAGGATGGCGACAAGGCGGCGGCGGCGGCCATCAAGCTCGGCCACGAGCCGACGCGCTTTCTGTCGACCGTGCAGATCGGCCTCACCATAATCGGTGTGCTCAACGGCATCATCGGCGAAGCATCGTTCACGCCGCCATTGTCAGCCATATTCGAGTCGTACGGCATGAGTCCGGAAACGAGCCACATCGTTTCGACCGCGCTCGTCGTGATCGTCATTACCTACATCACCATCGTCATCGGCGAGCTGGTGCCCAAGCGGCTCGGCCAGGGCGACCCGGAGGGGGTCGCCCGCATCGTCGCCCGCCCGATGCAGATTCTCGCCACCGCGACGCGCCCGTTCGTGCGCCTGCTCTCGGCATCGACCGACGCGCTGTTGCGCCTGATGGGCAAGCACGGGCAGACCCAGCCAAGCGTCACCGAGGAGGAGATTCACGCCATGCTCGAAGAGGGCTCCGTGGCGGGCATCATCGAGCAGCAGGAGCACGAAATGGTGCGCAACGTCTTCCGCCTCGACGACCGGCAACTCGGCTCGCTCATGGTGCCGCGCGCGGACATCGTCTATCTGGACACCACCCTGCCGCTCGAAGAAAACATGCAGCGCGTCGGCGAGTCGGAGCATTCGCGCTTCCCGGTCTGCCACAATGGTTTGCAGTCGCTGCTCGGCGTGGTCAATGCCAAGCAGTTGCTCGCGCAGACCATCAAGGGCGGCGTCACCAGCCTGGCCGACAACCTCCAGCCCTGCGTCTATGTGCCCGAAACGCTGACCGGCATGGAGCTGCTCGACCACTTCCGTACCTCCGGAACGCAGATGGTGTTCGTCGTCGATGAGTACGGCGAAATCCAGGGCCTCGTCACCTTGCAGGACATGCTCGAAGCGGTCACTGGCGAGTTCGTGCCGCGCAACCTCGAAGATTCGTGGGCCGTGCAGCGCGAGGATGGCTCGTGGCTGCTCGATGGCCTGATTCCCGTGCCGGAGCTGAAAGACACGCTCGATTTTCGCTCGGTGCCAGAAGAGGAGAAGGGGGTTTACCACACGCTCAGCGGCATGATGATGTGGCTGCTCGGACGCCTGCCGCAAACCGGTGACATCACCTTCTGGGAGAGCTGGCGCCTCGAAGTGGTGGACATGGACAGCAAACGCATCGACAAGGTGCTCGCCACCAGAATCGACGATCAGGCCGACGAAGCGCCAAAATAGGGAAACTGAGCGGCGACGATCCGGGGAGTTGCCTTGCTGAAAGGTTATCCGTACATTTTACGTATGAGAGAACTTTGTTAGAGCAAGCACAACGCGCACGAATGGTCGAGGAGGTCAGGCATGAGCATTCCACGAAACATCACGGTTGAGCGGAGCGACGCCGCTCCGATGGAGGAGCAGCCGTTCGAGCTGGTCGAGCGCAAGGGCATCGGCCACCCCGACACGATTTGCGACTCGATCATGGAGGCGGTCTGCATCGACCTGTGCCGCGAGTACCAAAGCAGGTTCAGCCACATCTGCCACCACAACATCGACAAGGGGCTGCTCGTGGCGGGGCGGAGCCTGCCGAAAACCGGCGGCGGCATGATCCTCGAACCGATGAAGCTGATCTTCGGCGACCGCGCCACCTACTCCTGCAACGGCCAGCTCGTGCCGGTGGGCGAAATCGCCGAAGCCGCCGCGAAGCGCTGGATCCGCGAGAACCTGCGCTTCGTCGATCCCGACGAACACCTGCTCTTCCAGAACGAGATCAAGCCCGGTTCGCCGGAGCTGACCGATGCCTTCGCCCGCAAGGTGATCGGCGCGAATGACACCTCGGTCGGCGTGGGCTACGCGCCCTTCAGCGACACCGAGCGCATCGTGCTCGCCACCGAGCAGCTCCTCAACTCCCCCGGCCTGAAAGCGCGATTCCCCGAAGCTGGCGAGGACATCAAAATCATGGGCTGCCGCAATGGACGGAAGCTGCAACTGACGGTAGCGATTGCCTTTGTGGATCGTTTCATTCCGAATGCGCAGCACTATTTCGAACGGAAAGCCGCCCTGCGCGATGAGCTTCTGGCCTTCGTCGAAAGCCAGAACTGCGCGTTCGACTCGCTGGAAATCGACATCAACACCCTCGACGATCCATCGCGCGGCGAGGATGGCCTCTACCTCACGGTGCTCGGCACCTCGGCGGAAGGCGCCGACGGCGGGCAGGTGGGGCGCGGCAACCGGGTCAACGGCCTCATCGCTTTTGGCCGACCGCAGACCACCGAAGCCGCCGCCGGAAAAAATCCGGTGAACCACGTCGGCAAAATCTACAACGTCCTGAGCCACGAGATCGCCGCCAGAATCCATCGCGAAGTCGCCGGAGTGCGGGAGGTTGCGGTGTTCCTGTGCAGCCAGATCGGTCGCCGGGTCGATCAACCGCTCATCGCCTCGGCCCGGCTCACGCCCGAACCGGGAGCTGAGATGGCGGAGATCAGCAGACACGCCACCAGTATCATCGACGGCGAACTCGAAGGGATCGAAATCTTCTGCCAGAAGCTGGCCGACGGTCAGTACCGGGTGTGCTGAACCGCGTCTCGCGCCAGAGAAAAATCGCCTCAAACGCTCATGGCTGTTATCCGGCAAATCGTTATGTTCGGTCAGCTTGCAACCTTCACCATCAGCCGGAATTCCACCCGTTAACCCGATGAGCAGCCACGAACAGAAAAAGCAGAATGTCGCCCTCAGTTCGGTTGTGGCGAGCTTGCTCTTGACCATCATGAAACTGGTGGTCGGCCTCATGACCGGCAGCATCGGCATTCTCTCCGAGGCCGCGCACTCGACGATGGATTTCGGCGCGGCGGCGCTGACCTGGTTCGCCGTCCGGATCAGCGACAAACCGGCGGATAAAAAACACCACTACGGCCACACCAAAATCGAGAGCGTCAGCGCACTCATCGAAACCGGCCTGCTGCTGCTCACCTCCTGCTGGATCGTCTATGCCGCCGTCGAGCGGCTCATCTCCGGCACGGCGGAGATCGAAGTGACATGGTACGCCATCGCGGTGATCGTGGTGTCGATTGTGGTCGATATTTCGAGGGCGACCGCCTTGAAAAAAGTGGCGAAGGAGACCAAAAGCCAGGCGCTCGAAGCCGATGCGCTGCACTTTACCTCCGACATCGTCTCCTCGGCGGTGGTGCTGGCGGGGCTGGGATTCGTCGCGCTCGGCCTTCAATGGGCGGACGCCGTCGCAGGTATGTTCGTGGCAGTGCTGGTCGCGAGAGCCGCGTGGGAGCTGGGCCGCAAAACCTTCGATGTGCTGGTGGACGCCGCGCCGGAGGGACTCTCCGAACAGATCGAAGAGATCGTCATGAACGCGCCGGGTGTTATCAGCATCCACAAAATGAGGATCAAGCCTGCCGGGCCGTTCGTCTTCATCGACCTCACCATTTCGGTCAGCCGCACCCTGCCGCAGGAGAAGGTTCTGGCCATCTGCGCCGGAGTCGAAGAGCGGCTGAAAGCGGAGCTTCCCGACAGCGACATTACGGTCAACGCGAGGCCGGTCGTGCTCGACAGCGAAACCGTCACCGAGCGGATTCACGCCGTCGGCCTGAACCACGGCCTTCACGCGCACAACATTCTCGCGTCGCTTGCGGGCGAGCACAAACAGATCACCTTCGACGTCGAGGTTGACAGCCGCCTGACGATCCGCGAGGCGCACGACGCCGTGACCGAACTCGAAGAGGAGCTGCACCGCGAATTCAACGAAGAGATCGACCTCTGCATCCACCTCGACCCGCTCAACAGCGAGGAGCGCAACGCACGTCCCGCCGACCCCGAAAACGAAGCGCGGATCACCGCCATCATCCGCCAGGCGGCCAGCACGATTGCCGGCATCCGCGACGTGCATGCCTTGAAAATCCACGTATCGAGCCACAACAAACTCTGCATCACGCTGCATTGCGGCTTCGACGACAACACCGTCCTCGCCGACGTCCACCCCCTCACCAGCCGCCTCGAAAGCCTGATCTACCGAGACATTCCCGAAACCTCAAGAATCATCGTCCACGCCGAACCGGTGAACGCGGTGGATTGAGAACAAATGTTCACCACCATGACAATTTCCTCCCAACCCCAAACCCTCGCTTTCGACGTTTACGGCACCTTGATCAACACGCACGGCCTGATCTCAATGCTCGAAGCTTTTGCGGGCGAACGGGCGGAGGCGCTGTCGATACTGTGGCGACAGAAGCAGCTTGAATATTCGTTCCGGCGGGCGTTGATGCGGCGATATTGCCCGTTCCCGGAATGTACCGCGCAGGCGCTAGAGTTCGCTTGCGCATCGTTTCAGATCGTGATTTCCGCAACCCAGCGCCGGGAGCTGCTCGACATGTATCGCCGACTTCCGGCTTTTCCGGATGTCGCGAACGGCCTCGAACGCGCCCGTGAGGCGGGATTCAGGTTGTTTGCCTTCTCGAACGGACTGGCTTCGGATGTCGAATCGCTGCTCGATCATGCGGGAATCCGGGAGTTCTTTCTCGATATTGTCAGCGTCGATGAAGTCCGGTCGTTCAAGCCCGATCCGGAGGTTTATCGCCACTTCATGCACCGGGCGGAAAGCCAGCCGGAACACACCTGGCTCGTCTCGTCGAATCCTTTCGATGTCACCGGAGCGCGGGCCGTTGGCATGAATGCGCTCTGGGTGCGGCGATCCGGTGACGCGGTTTTCGATCCGTGGGAGTTCCGGCCCACCGCCACCGTCAGCGGTCTGGCGCAGGTGGCCGATGCTGCACGAACGGCCCGGCAGCACGAATAAGTCCTCCCCGCTCCGGAGCGAGCAGGCACAATATTGCCAAATCGTTGCGGCTGAAAGATGCGTGACCTACATTGAAAGAAACGGCGTCGCAACCAAACCTGTTCAGCCATGACACTCACTCCGGAAAAACGTGCGCGGATCATGCAGGGCGAGATTCTCATCGATCTCGACTGGCTGCCGGATGGGGTCATCGGCGCGAACGGCTGTGTGCTCATAGAGGCCGAACCGCCGGTGGTGTGGCGAATGCTCACCGATTACGACCACCTTCACGAAACGATGCCCAAGGTGGTGTCGAGCCGGTTGCTGGAGTCGAACAATCACACGAGGATCATCGCGCAGTCGGGCAAGTCGGGCATTTTCATTTTCGAGAGAACGGTGAACTTCACCCTCAAGGTCGAGGAGGTTTTTCCGGAGCACCTCTGGTTTTCGCAGATCGGCGGGGATTTTCAGGTCTATGAAGGCGAGTGGCAGCTCGAAGCGGTCGATGGCAAAAACGGCCACGCAACGCTGCTGACCTACAAGGCGGAGATCAAGCCGGACTTTTTCGCGCCGCAGTTCCTGGTGAGCTTCGTGCAGAGCCAGGATTTGCCGACCATCCTCAGGGCGGTCAGAAGCTACTGCGAGGCGCGAGCCAAAGACTAATCCGGACGGCGCGGCAGGAAGATCGACAGCGGCGCATCGTGGAAAAGCTCCCGGTCGCCGACCGTTCTCGTGCGCTGGATTCCCCGCCGCTGCCGGAGCGTTTCCGGCAACCGCCGCAGCACATCGAGGAACGCCCGCGCCACCTGCGCGGCTCGCGCCATTCCCTCTTTTCCGCCCGCGAGATAGTAGAGCATCGCCGCCGCTTCGAGCGCGAGGCGCAGCGGCAGCAGCGCGATGAGCGGCGCGGCGCTCCGGTTGCGCAGCAGCGTGAGCAGGGCGTTGCGGTGGTTGTAATAGACCTTCAGTGGCGAACCCTCCGCGAGCGACGCGCCGCCCTTGTGCCAGACCACCGACTGCGGCGCGGAGCGCACCCGGTAGCCCGCCAGCGACATGCGCCAGCAGAGATCGATCTCCTCCATGTGCATGAAAAAGCTCTCCTCGAAGCCGCCGAGCCGCTCAACCGCCTCGCGCCGGGCGAAGAGCGCCACGCCCGACGCCCAGAAGATGTCGCGCGGCTCGTCATACTGCCCGGCGTCCTCCTCCCGACCGCCGAAGCTCCTGCCGAGGCAGTACGGAAATCCGAGGCGGTCGATGAGACCTCCCGCCGCTCCGGCGTAGTCGAACACCCGCCTCCCCTGCCGCCGCTCCGGCAGCGACAGAATCTTCGGCTGCAACGCGCCGATCATCGGATCGCTTTCGGCGGCAGCGACGAGACTGCCCAGCCACTCCGGCTCGACGACGGTATCGTCATTCAGAAAAACCACATAGGACGACAATGCCTGTCGAAGTCCGGCATTGCACCCGCCAGCATATCCGGCATTGGCAGGCAGGCGAAGGACGGTGGTGTCGGGATAGCGTGATTCGAGGCCGGTGAGGTCGGAAGCCTCGCCGCCGTTATCGACGACGATGACGGAAAAGTCACGGAAGGTAGTTTGGCGAAGGGCGTCGAGGCAGGCGTCGAGCATCGGGCGATTCCTGAGATGCGGAATGATGACCGTCACCGCCGGAGCGGTTTTGCCCGATGCTTGCATGATCAGGTAATTGGAATGGACAGACGCGGGGTTATGTCAAAAAAACGGCACAATGGATGATCCTGCATCATTCTGTTCTGTAGGGGCAGCCCTTGCGGCTGCCCTTTAATGACGACACCGACAAATCTCCCGACAACCGAAATCCCTCCGCGCGGTTCACCGCAAAGACTTCCAGAAATCGGCGGCCATTGCGGCGGTTTCTTCCGGCGTGGTCGCCGTGGCCACGTGTTGCAGTAGCGCGGAGCCGACCACCGCGCCGTCGGACAGCTCCCACATCTTGAGCACGCGCTCGCGATCCTTGATGCCGAAGCCGACGACAAACTTCTTCTTCGCATGCTGACGAACGCGCTTCAGGTACTCGGCGATCTTCTCGTCCATCCCGGCGGCGTCGAGCTTGCCCGTGCCGGTGGTGGCGTTGACCGCGATGCAGTAGGAGAAGTCGGTGGACATGCTGTCGATGAGCTCGATCCTTTCGGGCGGCGTGACCGGCGAAATGAGGTAGATCACCGAAAGGCCGAAGTGCTTGGCGCGTTCGAGGAAATCCTCCGACTCCTCCGGCGGCAGGTCGGGAATCAAGAGGCCATCGACGCCCGCCCGCACCGCGTCGTCCATGAAGCAGTCGCCGCCGTAGGCGATGAGCGGATTGCTGTAACCCATGAGTAAAATCGGCGTGGTGATCTTTTTGCACCCCTCGCCGTTACGCGCTTTTCTGACCATCTCGAAGATGCTGCCGACATGCACGCCGTGGCTGATCGCCTTGTGCGCCGCGTCCTGGATGACCGGCCCGTCGCCAATCGGATCGGAATACGGCATACCGAGTTCGATGAGGTCGGCCCCGCTCTCCTGCAACGCTTCGAGCACGGGCAAGGTCGCGCCCGGCACGGGAAATTCAGGCATATAGTAGGCGATGAGCAGCTTCTTGTCCTGCTTCACCAGCCGGGTAATTCTGTTCTCTTTCATAGATGAAATAGTGAGGGCACCAGATTGGGGATGACGAAAATATCAAGCACCATGGAGAACATGGTGATCATGTGCACCAGCACGCTTCCCCAGACATTTTTCGATTTGAGCGTAATATAACCGCCGAGAATGCCAATCGGAAAAGCCATCATCGCCATCAATCCACGCTCGTACATGCCGACCGGCGCGACGGCGTAGTGGTTCAGCACGTAGCACATCGCGGTGACGAAGACGCTCAGGTGTGGATTGAAGCCCTTCTCGACCATCGACGAGAGCATCAGCCCGCGCCACAGGAACTCCTCGGCCAGCACGAGAATCGGAAAAAGGAAGAGGAAGTTCATGTTGACCAGAATGCCGAGCATGTCGGTCATCGGCGGCGCACCCTTCGAGTAGTAAATCACGGTGTTGACGATATCCATCACGAAGAGGATGCCGCCCGCGATGCCGCCCCATTTGAGCGACTTGGCGCGATCCCCGCCTGCCAGGTACATCTCCGCCCACTCGCGCTTGCTCGTGCCGCGCCAGATGACGACGCCGATGCCGCCAACAACGTAGAGCGCCAGCGCGGGCCACTCTTGCAGCGGCGTGAAATGACCGACGAGGCCGGTAATCCAGATAAGCGCCGTCAGGCCGAAGGCGAGTTTGAGACGCTCATTGAGCGACGAGGAACCGGAAGCAATCGCGTTTACATTTTCCATGATTGTTCAGGAATTTCTTGGTTTCGATAATTACTGCAAATAGTTGGGCCGCACTTCATACTCGACCGGATCGTCCATTCCGGCGGACGCAAAGGCGCGCAAACGCCGGGCGCAACTGTCGCACACGCCGCACGCCTTGCCCTCGCTTTTGTAGCACGACCAGCTAAAGTGAAACGGCGCATCGAGTTCCATCCCTTTTTTGACGATCTCCGCCTTGCTCATGGCGATGAGCGGCGTCACGATTTCGATGCGGGTTTCGGGCCGTGTGCCGAGGTCGATCACCTGGTTGAAGGCGTCGTAAAAGATTTTGCGGCAATCGGGATAGCCCGATGAGTCCTCCTCGACCGCGCCGATGTAGATGCGATTTGCGCCGATCACCTCCGACCAGCTCACGGCCATCGAGAGGAAATTGGCGTTGCGGAACGGCACGTAACTGGTGGGAATTTCAGTGCCTGCGAGGTCTGCGGGGCCGACGGGAATCTTCGCGTCGGTCAGCGACGAACCGCCGATGGTACTGAGAAACATCGCATCGACCTCCAGCCGGTCGGCGATACCGTAATGGTCGCAAATCTGCCGGAAACACTCAAGCTCCTTCGTCCACGTCCGCTGCCCGTAATTGACATGCATCGCCGCCAGCTCGAACCCCTCGCGATGCGCCAGCGCGGTAGCAACGAGGCTGTCCATCCCGCCGCTGACCAAAAGTACTGCCTTCATAAATTCAGGTCGAAATAACGATTAAAGATTGATGTTAAGTGTACGGAATTGAGGAGATAAATAAAAAAGGCGGACTGCCGGAATTGCCAGCTCTACAGAGAAGCGTTACTTTTCAGTAACTGAACCCCTGAACCGGAATGGACGCGATAACGACTTTTCTGACAACGCTTTGGCACTGGCTTGCCGCAAGCTGGGAGTGGCTGTTGTCGGAAAAAGGAAAAGACATCACCGGCGCACTGGCGAATCTCGCCACGATTATTCCAGTTATCGCTGGAATCTTCATTTGGCTTTTCTTCCGGTCACGAAGAACCAAGCAACAACCGACGCCGCTCGATCCGAAAGCCAACGCTGATTTGCTGAAGCGCAACCGTCAGCGGATGCTGGAAAAAGTGCGCCATATGTGGGTCGAGGGCGTTCTCGAACAATCGCTCTACCGTATTGCGCGACTCGAACTCGGTTACAAAGAGTCGCCGGAGATGGTGGAGCATTCATGGAACCTCGTCGTCGAACGGGCGGGTCGCCAATCCGAGCCGATACGCGCCGGAACGCCAATGATCGAGCTGTTCGACCGGTTCGACAAAACCCTGCTCATCCTCGGCGCGCCGGGCGCGGGTAAAACCACGCTGCTCCTCGAACTGGCGAGAGACCTCATCGAGAGAGCCGAAAACGAAAGCTCACTTCCGATTCCGATCATTTTCAACCTCTCATCATGGGCATTGCAACGTCCGCCTATTGCCGACTGGCTCATCGATGAACTCCGCAAGCGATACGACGTGCCAGAAAAAATCGCGCGATTCTGGATCGAGAACGAAGCCATTTTGCCGCTGCTCGACGGACTGGACGAAGTGGCAAAGGAGCATCGTAACGCCTGCGTCGAAGCAATCAACGCTTATCGTGAAAACAACGGATTGCTGCCAATCGCCATTTGCAGCCGCATCGCCGATTATGAGACGCTCACCTCAAAGCTCAAGCTGCAACACGCCGTCACCGTCCAGCCGCTGACGCCAGAACAGGTTGATCGCTACCTCGCTGAAGCTGGCGATTCACTTGAACCGGTACGCAAACTGGTAAGAGAGGATAAAACGCTACTGGAGCTTCTCGACAATCCCCTGATGCTCAGCATCATGCAGCTTGCATTTTACAACAATGCAGATGCAGCAACATCACTTGAAGACGGAAACATCGAAAACCGGCGCGATAAACTGTTCGATAGCTATATCGCAGCCATGTTCAAAAGGCGCAAACCGTCAGTGCCTTACAAACCAGAACAAACAAAAAAATGGATTTCCCGTTTAGCTAATGCCATGAAACAGCGAGAACAAACTGTTTTCTATATCGAACAGCTCCAGCCTGAACTGTTGCCAAACAAGCATCGAATTCAGTTTAAGGTTTTAAGCTTGACAGCTTCAGCGCTGGTAGGCGGACTGGTGGGATGGTTGGCTACTAGGCTGTTTTTTGGGTTGAGTGCAGGACTGGTCTTTGGTCTGAGCGGTGGACTCAGTACAGAGCAGCTATCAAATCATATTAAACTTGCCGTAGGCAATTTTGATTTAAAACGATGGATCAAATTATCATCTTGCATCCGACTCACAATCGGAAATAAGATCGACTGGCTTGTTGTCGGCTGGCTTGTCGTGTGGCCAATTTACTCACTTCTCCTCGGGCTGGTCATCGGAATAACACGAGGACTATTTGTCATGATAATTGGCTGGCTCACCGGAATGGCAGTTGTGCTTTTTTTTAGACTAATGTTTGTAAACACCTTCGTTTATCCTGAGATAGATAAACAAACTGAAACGAACCAAGGCGTACATCGATCTTTTAGGTATGCTGTATTATCAGGGATTATTATCGCACTATTCTGTGCTGTTTTCTTTGGGATGCTCTACGGACTGGCCTTCAGGCTTAGAGATGGACTTGTCGTTGGTCTAAACGGCGGCATAATCATCGGCCTTTTCTCCGGACTATTCCTTGGGGGCTATGCTGTCATTCAGCACTACGTGCTGCGTTTCCTGCTCTGGAGCGAGGGATTCGCGCCGTTGCGGTATGTGCGGTTTCTTGATTATGCGGCGGATTTGCTCTTCCTGCGCAAGGTCGGCGGCGGGTACATTTTCGTGCATCGCATGATCATGGAGCACTTCGCGGCTATGGAGGACAGCGAATCCGCCGCCTGACCACCCACAAGCCCGAGCGTCGCGCCTCCCCTCGTCCCCCCTTCCACCGCCACCTAAAGGGCATCTCTAAAAAGTCAGTACTGACATAAGGTATTGAAATCTATCGATTTAACTGAAATATCCATATCTTGACGC
>NZ_VDCH01000010.1 GCF_006265165.1 Chlorobaculum thiosulfatiphilum | reverse complement strand
GGAACTTCACCAGATCCCAGTGACCCTCTTCCATCGCAATATCCTCGCCCTCGGCGATCTTCACCGCCACATCCTCGCTCCAGTCATCCAGATTCACCAAATAACCGTTCTCGTCCGTCTCGACGCTCATGCCGTTGACTTCAATTGACATAATGATTCTCCTTGAAATGAGATAAAATGTTGAAAATGAGCGCGGACGATGGCATCGGGTGATTCCTGCCCGCCTGCAAACAATATCGATATACGGTTATATAGTTAACACAACAATTTCAATTTTTCAACAGGTCTGCAATTTTTTATCAGTCTCTCCTGCTGAGCGATAACGAGCCTGTCAGGGAATCGTGAACCGGGTGACGGTTGTCAGAACCGGAATCCCGGGGTTCCCGAGCGATCATATAACGGAAGGTAAGTTCAGGTGGTTGAATACATCATCGCTCAAACCACTGAATCAAGTAGTTAGCAAAATATCATGAATGAACCAAGCTTTCCGGAAAAATTAGCCTCGCTGCAAGGGGTGTAATTTCAGGCCCGCGCCGCCCTTTCCCGACCCTTGAATTGTACCGCAAGCTCAACGAAACGCTCTGCCCAATGCGGATTTGCGGCCACGTGAAAATGAGCGTACGAAGCAAACAGGTTCCGGTAGAGCAGCCCGTCCTCGCGGCCAGTCAGGCCGAATCCACGCGCCACGTCGAACTGACAGGCAAGTTCTACGCCGCCATCAGCCGGTTTGGAGTAGTGAAACTCATGCGCCCGCAAGCGCTCGCCCGCAGGAAACCATCCGGTTTCCGAACGGCTTTCGAGTTCGAGATAGCCGCACCCGGCGGGCTTCCGCTGATAGGCAATATCGACCGGGAGGACACCGGCAAGAGGCCATTGCTTGCCCTCCCACGTTGCGCTGCGGCACAGCCAGATCAGTCCGCCGCACTCGGCCCACGCAGGCATTCCCGCCTCGATCCGCTCGCGCACATCACGCAAAAGCCCGGCATTGGCGCTCAGCTCGCGGAAAAAGGATTCCGGAAAGCCGCCGCCGAGATAGAGTCCGTCGATCTCCGGAAGAGCGGTGGTTTTGAAGGTATCGATAAACACCAGCTCCGCCCCGGCCTCACGAAGGGCGTCGAGGTTGTCGGGGTAATAGAAGCAGAAGGCCGCGTCACGAAACACGCCGATTTTGACCATCGCCTCTTTTTTCGACGACGGTACTTCGACCGCCTCCGGCAGCGGGAGCAGCGTTGCCTCATCGAAGAGGCGGCGGATCGCGGAAAGGTCGCAATGGCGCTCGACCTGCCCGGCGGCGACGCGGATGAAGGCCTCGGCATCCGAGGCCTCGCCGACCGTCACCAGGCCGAGGTGGCGTTCGGGCAGAATGAGCGAGGAGTCTGCGGGAATCGCGCCGAGCACCGGCGCGTCGCAGAAGGTTTCGATGGCCTCGCGCTGCTTCGACTCCTGCCGCGCGGTGGCGACATGGTTGAGAATGACGCCCGCGATCCTGACCTTCGGCGGCATCGCCTGGAGTCCGAGCACCTGCGCAGCCACGCCGCGATTCATCCGGCGGCTGTCGATGACAAGGAGCACCGGCGCGTCGAGCAACGCGGCCAGCCCGGCGCTGCTGTCCGACCCGGCCATATCCATGCCGTCATGCAGCCCGTGATTGCCCTCGATCAGGGCAACGCTCCCCGGCTTTCGGGCACAGGCCTGCACAAAGGTGTCACGGCAGGCCGCCTCGCCCATCATCCAGGAATCGAGATTGTAGCACTCGCCACCGCTGGCGACCCGGTGCCACATCGGATCGATATAGTCCGGCCCCTTCTTGAAGCTCACGACCGGCAGCCCCTTCTCAGCCAGAAGCCGAAGCAGCCCCAGGCTCACCGTGGTCTTCCCGGCGCTCTTCCACGAAGCCGAAATCATCAGCCTCGGAATCGAAATCAAAGCCAAATCAGCAACTCCTTACGCACCTGTTAACGAGACAAGCTCAAGCATTTTTTCAAGGCCACTTCACGGAAAACTGTTCCGACTAAACATGATAACAGACCGTCATCATTACCGATAAAAATCTGTTCTATGTTTCATTGGACACAACCCTCGCCAAGCAGCTGCCATGGAATCCACGCTAATGACAGAAAGTTATGCACGACGCTATACACGCGCGCATAGAATTTATAAACACTTATGCACGACGCGCATATCACCTGCTCTTATCGTGTATAAACGGCATGTTTTTTTTCACCCGTCTTGTAAACCAAGCCATTTTCTGACAATTTTTTAAGTAAACGATAGGCTTGAGATCCATTGAGGTGGCACAGGTCCATAACATCCGCCCGCTTGATGCTTCCGTGCTTGTCGATGTAGTTGAGCACCATCTGTTCCTGCTGAATCGGCGCGAACCCGACCTGGCGAATGTACTCAGCCCGCTGACCTGCGTTCTGGTACAGGCGTACGCTTAATGTGTATGTGCGGCCTCTACCGTTTCCATGCGGTTCGAGAAAACCTATTTCCACAAGTTTCTCCAGTGTGGCCCGTACGTTTGCTTCGGGCTTTTGCACGGATGGAGCAAGATCGGTTGTCGTCAAACGGCGCTCCTCCCGCAAACGGGAGAGGATGATCAAAGAGTCGATAGGCATGGTTCCAAGCTTGTCTTCCTGCTCTACTACCATCCTGAGGAAATCGAGATCAGCGGCGGCATTAGAAAGAAAAACACTGACAGTGTAAGCATTAGACATAGAATAATCGGGAGCTGGGCGACCATAACGTAACATGCCTTCATAAATGCGATCGATACCTCGGCCGGTACGCTCCGCCAAACCGATCCGCTTGATGATGTCCGCCAACTGAGGATTTCGAGAACGCGGCGACGCGACCAGCAAATTATCGAGATTCAGCCCTTCAATAAATCCACCCGGGTTGCTGATTGTTAATCCATCATCATCCAGTTTCACATGAACCGCCCCCAATGCACTGAAGTCACGATGAACAAGAGCGTTGACGAAAGCTTCGCGAAAGGCGCGGCGATCAAAGTTCGGCACGGGAACGCGAAATAAACCAACCTGAATCTCTTCTTCCACAACCCACGGTTTGAACTGTAATTCGACCTCTTCAAAGGTCTCCAGCAATGGCTTGCGGTAGAACTCGTTGACACGCACATCGGTGCCGCGTAACACCTGAAAAGCGACTTCGTAGGCTGGCAGATGCTGACGCAAGAGAAATTCTGTCCCCAACATGAGCAGGCCTGCAACGGTAGGGCATTTTCGTCCCTGCTGCTCAACAACCAGCCCCAGCGCTCCATCCAGTTCATCATCAGCCAACACCAGCAAGGATTGTTCGCCGCCATATTTTTTGATAGCGTTGCGAATACGCAGACGTTGCAATGGATCGAGCTGGCTGGAATCTATTTCTTCCAGCCGCATGGCGGAAGGATCGATGAGGCCGAGCGATGACTGGCGCTGAATGAAACTCGTGCGGATAAAATGGCACCGCCTCCGGGGTTCCATCGAGTTTGAGACGCCGACGCAACAAGGCTCCATCCGATGTCGAAACCAGTTGTCGCGATTTCGGAACAGTGATACGAGCAAAGACTTTATCTTGCGCCTCACATTTTTCCACACGAACGGCAATGGGCGGATTGGTCTTGTTGGCAACAAGTGAAGGAATTCCTGAAACAGTGAGATGTCTGGTATGCAAACCGGTAATCCGGCCATCATCCTCGACACCAAGCAACACTTCACCCCCATCGGTATTGGCCAGCGAAACCACTGCCTCCACCAGCTCCCGATCCGGCAAGCCCTTCAGATCGCTCTTGAACTCCAGCGTCAGGCTTTCGCCGCCCTGAGTCAATTCGGTTATATCGTTCTCTATCGTTGTCATCTCAGTCTGCTCGGATTTTATTTATAAATACACATTTTTTCGCCTTATGATGCAAAAACTTTATGATCGAATGAGTGTTCTTTCTGAAAAAGAGGCGCTTCTGATCTCAGGTTTTATCAAATCCTTTATTACGAAAGAATGTGTCTCAGAAAGTAGTTTCAATAATTTGTTCTCAACCGATAGTCTGACAAGCGAAGTCGCATTTACGCATAAATTCAGCGCCTACCACCCCCAAACCCCCGGCACGTTAAATCCCCTTCATTTGTTATATTTGCGGTTTGTGCCCTGCCAGAAGGATGGGTGACTCCGAATTTTTCAACCTCAGAGTTCTAACGATGAGCAATTCCGATCAGTCGCGGGTGCAGACGCAGAGTCTGTCGCCCGATAAAGTGATGCATAAACTGGTTTCGCTGGCCAAGCGCCGGGGGTTCATTTTCCCGTCGTCCGAAATTTACGGCGGCTTGTCGTCGTGCTTCGATTACGGGCCGCTCGGCAGCGAGATGAAGAAGAATATCAAGGAGTTGTGGTGGAACGCGATGACGCGCCGCCATCAGAATATCGTGGGCATCGATGCTTCGATCATGATGAATCCGACGGTGTGGGAGGCTTCGGGCCATGTGGCGAGCTTCAACGATCCGATGATCGACGACCGCACCACCAAGCGCCGCTACCGCGCCGATCACCTGATCGAGAACCACATCGGCAAACTCATGCGCGACGGCAAAGAGGCTGAAGCCGCTGCCGTCAAGGTGGCCTATGAGGCCGCCGCCGGAACCGAAGACCCGAACCGCACACTGTACAATATCATTATCGAGGCGGGCATCAAGGCGCCCGATACCGGCTCGGCGGACTGGACAGAGGTTCGTCAGTTCAACCTGATGTTCCAGTGCAACATGGGCGCGGTGGCCGAATCGGCGGGCGTCGTCTATCTGCGTCCCGAAACGGCTCAGGGCATCTTCGTGAACTTCCACAACGTGCGCGAGTCGTCGCGCATGAAGGTTCCGTTCGGCATCGCGCAAATCGGCAAGGCGTTCCGCAACGAGATCGTCAAGGGGAACTTCATCTTTCGCATGGTGGAGTTCGAGCAGATGGAGATGCAGTATTTCGTCAAGCCCGGCACGCAGCTCGAGGCGTTCGAGGCGTGGCGCGAGGAGCGCTTCCGCTGGTACTCCGAAACGCTCGGCATGACGAGGGAGAAGCTCCACTGGTACAAGCACGACAAGCTGGCCCACTACGCCGACCTCGCTTACGACATCAAGTTCGAGTTCCCGTTCGGCATCGAGGAGATCGAGGGAATCCACTCGCGAACCGATTTCGACCTTCGCCAGCATCAGGAGTACTCCGGCAAGAGCATGGAGTACATCGACCAGACCACCAACGAGCGCTACATTCCCTACGTCGTCGAGACCTCGTCGGGCTGCGACCGCACGTTCCTGGCGCTGCTGTCGGACGCCTATCAGGAGGATGTGGTCGATGGCGAGCCGCGCGTGATGCTGAAGCTCGCGCCGAAGGTTGCGCCGGTGAAGGCCGCCGTCCTGCCGCTGATGAAGAAGGGCGAGATGGGCGAAAAGGCCGCGCAACTCTGCCGCGACCTCTCGGAGCACTTCATGGTGCAGTACGACGACGCGGCCTCGATCGGCAAGCGCTACCGCCGTCAGGACGAGATCGGTACGCCGTTCTGCTTCACGGTCGATCACGACACGCTGGAGAACGGCACCATCACCGTGCGCTACCGCGACACCGCCGCGCAGGAGCGGATCGACATGTCGAAAGCCGGGGAGTTCCTGGCGACCAAACTGATTCAAGCATAACAGGTTATCGTTTCATGCTGTACGATGTCGCAATCATAGGCGGAGGTCCATCGGGCGCTGTCGCCGCTGAAATTCTCGCCAAGGCGGGCCACTCGACCATCCTCGTCGAACGCAATCTCTCGAACGTCAAGCCGTGCGGGGGCGCAATTCCGCTCGGCCTGATCGAGGAGTTCCAGATTCCCGACGAGCTGGTCGAAAAAAAGCTGACCCGCATGAGCGTTCGCTCGCCCAAAGGGCAAACCATCTTCATGCACATGCCGAACGGCTACGTCGGCATGGTGCGGCGCGAGCGCTTCGACCGCTACCTGCGCGAAAAAGCGCAAAAGGCCGGGGCGGAGGTAGTCGAGGCGCTGGTCAAAAAGATCGACCGCTCCGCCGACCGCTTCACGATCCATCTCTTCAACAAGGAGGGCGCGGAACTGCCGCCGGTCGAGGCATCGTTTGTCATCGGCGCGGACGGGGCGAACTCAAAGACCGCCGACGAGCTGGGCTTTCCGCCGAACGACCTGAAGGTGATCGCCATGCAGCAGCGCTTCCACTACTCCGAGGCGCTCAAGCCCTACGAGGAACTGGTGGAAATCTGGTTCGACGGCGAGGTCTCGCCCGATTTCTACGGCTGGATCTTCCCGAAAACCGATCACATCGCCATCGGCACGGGCACCGAGGAGCACCGCAACGACATCAAGCAATTGCAGCATCGCTTCGTCGAAAAGATCGGCCTTACCGAAAAGCCTTACCTCAACGAGGCGGCAAAAATTCCGATGAAGCCGCGCCGCTCCTTCTCGCAGGAGCGGGCGATTCTGGTGGGCGACGCGGCGGGGCTGGTGACTCCGGCCAACGGCGAGGGCATCTTCTTCGCCATGCGCTCCGGCAAGCTCGGCGCAGAAGCGATGATCGAGCGCATCCGCAACAGGACGCCGCTTGCGAGCTACGAGAAGGAGTTCCGCAAGCTCTACTCGCCTATCTTCTTTGGCCTTCAGGTGTTGCAGTCGGTCTATTACAAGAGCGACCGGTTGCGCGAGAGCTTCGTGGCGATCTGCCGAGACAAGCATGTGCAGGAGATCACCTTCGACTCGTACCTCTATAAAAAAATGGTTCCCGCGCCGTGGAGTGTGCAGATGAAGATCATGGCCAAGAACGTCTATCACCTCGCCAAAGGAAGTTGATGGACGCGGCTGAAACCCCGCTGTCCCGTCCCGACAAAGCAAGAAATTGGGCTAAAGCCCCTGTTTATTTTTTGTTTTTCGTAAACCCCGGACTGAAGTCCGGGGCAATTATTCAAGAGTTCTGAATGTCTCGACAGTGCTCGGGATTAAAACCTTGCTGAAGAATGCCGGGTTCAGCACTCCAGTATTCCGACAAGAAAAAGAACTCCTCCAAATGCTGCTCTCTCCGCTGAACTGGCTCGTCCACATCTCCTCGTCGCTCGAATGGGGCGTGGCGCTTGTCATGCTCTACCGCTACGGAAGTCTCGTCGGCAGGCGGGATTTGCGGCGCTTCGCGCTCTTCATGCTGCCGCACTGGATCGGGAGCTGGTTCGTGCTCTTCTACCACATCACCGGCGACACCATCATGCGCCTCCTCGAACTGTCCGAAGCGATCAACCTGGTGGGCAGCATCGCGCTGCTCTACGCGACGCTGAAGATTTTGCAAGGAGAGGAAAAGCGCGAGGCAAAGCCCCGGACGGCCTTCATGGGGGCGCTCTTCGGCGGCGTGGTGCTGGCGGCGGGAAGCGGCTCGACGCCCTACTCGTTTCTGATGGGAAACAGTTGGTTCGACGCCATTTTACAGGTGTCGAGCGTCGTGTACCTGACCTTTCTGGTGCTGCTGCTGAAGGTGCGCAAACAGGACTCCGAGGCGTTCTCGGCGCTGACCGTGGCGGGGTTCTGGTTCGTGCTGGTCTTCATTTCGGTGACGGTGGTCTGCATGTACGTCGCCATGCATGTGCTGGGCTACCCGTCGCTCTCGCACAACGATTTTCTGCACGGCTTTGCCGAGAGCCTGCTCAGCGTCAGCAATCTGATGATCGCCCTCGGCGTCCACCAGCAGCACAAGCTCGCCGAACAACGGCTCAGGGCTTGAGCAGCGCCTGGTAGCGGGCGGGATCGGCGAGCAGCGCGAAGGCCTTCGCCGCAACAGAATCGCTCTCGATCGCTTTGCGCCGCGCCCCGCGCTCGTCGTAATGGCGCATGATCTCCCGCTGCAAGGCGGTGGCGATGCGAAGAGAATCACGCGAGATGCTTCGCCTGGTCGAAGCCGCAAGCGCCTTTTCGAGAGCGTCGAGCTGTCCGTCAAGCTCCTTGTGGTTTTCCACATCCTCCTTCTGAATAAGCATCTTCACGCTGTCGAGCGATTTTTGCGCGTCCGAACGGAAGACAAAACGCTCTTTTTCGAGAAAGCGATTGAACTCCCCGCACACCGGTTCAGACGGCAGGTGCTGCAACTGAAATTCCGGATGCTTCCGGTGAAACCGTGACGCGTATCTGAATAACAGCCCCGAGTTCTCGAGCGTGTGCTGGTATTCGGAGAGTGAGTCGGCCCTGACGGCCACATCCGGCCGGATGCCGCCGCCGCCATAAACCTTGCGCCGGTTGCGGGTGTAGAAGACCTTCGTGGAGTCCGCATCGCCGGTGGAAAGCACCACCTTGCGGCGCGAATCGTCGCGGGCGATCGGCTTCTGGATGAGGCGGCCCGACGGCGTGTAATATTTGGCCGTCGTCATCTTGAGGATGTGGTCGTACGGCAGCGTGATGATCGACTGCACCAGCCCCTTGCCGAACGAACTCTCGCCGACAATGACGCCCCGGTCAAGCTCCTGAATCGCGCCCGAAACGATCTCCGAAGCCGAGGCGCTGTCGCCGTCGATCAAGACCACCAGCGGCAGCGATGGCGCTTGCGGATCGGTTTTGGTGACATAGACCTGCTCGCTGTCGGCGGCCCGACCTCTGGTGGAGACGATCCGGCTGTTCTTTGCGACAAAAAGGCCCGCGACCTCGACCGCCGAGGTGAGCAAGCCGCCCGGATTGCCGCGCAGATCGAGCACGATGCCGTTCAGCGCGACGTGGTTTTTGGCGGCCTCTGCGCGGATTGCGCGGATCGCCGAACTCAGCTCCTCCCGCGAATGCTCGGCGAAACTGTTCATCTGCACGTAACCCGACGAACCGAAAAGGCCGGAATAAGGCACGGTGCTGACCCGTACCTCTTCTCTGGTGATGGCAATGACCTTCGCCGCTCCCAGGCCGTCTCTTCTGATCGAGAGCCTGACCGTCGTGCCGGGAGGCCCTTTGATGGCGCTCCTGATCTCGTCGATGGCCTTCTTGCTCGTACGAACGCCATCGATGGCCACAATCTGGTCGCCGGTCTGCACTCCCGCTTTCGCGGCGGGCTGTCCTTCGATCACCGAGGTAACGAACAGATCGCCGGAAAAAACGGCTATGGTGATGCCGACGCCGGTATATTGGCCGCTGGTGATCTCGTCGAGCTCATCGGACTGGGCTTCATCGAGAAACGAGGTGAAGGGATCGAGCTGCGCCATCATGCCATCGATTCCTGAATACATGAATGCACTCACATCGACGGGATCGACATAGCTTTGCGACACATTTTTGTACACCTCCCCGAGCAGGTCTATGCTTCTGGTCGCGGCAAAAAAATTGTCGCCCGCGCTGGTCGCGCCATTCGCCGCGCTGCCGGGCTGAACGACAACCATCATCGCCGCAGTGGAAAGGATGGCTGCGGAGCGCGACCAGCGCCGGAAACTCCTGAAAAAAGTGATGCGTCGCAGGCTCATGAAGCGAATCATCTGAGCGCGCTTTCGAGCGCCGTTGCGCTGTCGGTGCGCTCGTCGCGGTACTTGACGATCAGCGGCGTGTAGATCGAAAGGCCGTGCGCAGCGGCGAACTCGCCCTTTGCCTGGCGGGAACCGGCCACCACGACCGCGCCTTCGGGAATGACGAGCGGCGAGTCGGCGGTTTTGCGCAGCACCGTTTCGTTGACCAGGTCATAAACCGGCGTCGAACCGTTCAGGATCACTCCGGTGCCGATCACCGCGCGTTTTTTGACGATGGTGCCCTCGTAAATGCCGCAGTTGCCGCCGACCATCACCTCGTCCTCGATGATGACCGGCATCGCGCCAATCGGTTCGAGTACGCCGCCAACCTGCACGGCGGCGGAGAGATGCACCTTTTTGCCGACCTGGGCGCAACTGCCAACCAGCGCGTGGGAGTCGATCATCGTGCCTTCATCGACGTATGCGCCGACGTTGACGTAGGACGGCGGCATCATCACCACCGAGGGGGCAAGGTACGAGCCGTCGCGCACCGACGATCCGCCGGGCACGATCCGCACGTTGTCCGCGACGCTGAAGCGGTGAAGCGGGTAAGTGTCCTTGTCGATGAAGGAGAGGCGTCCGGAGCCGCCAAGCTCGACGTGATTCTCGTGCAAGACACCGAGCTTCATGCCAACCAGAATGCCCTGCTTGACCCACTGGTTCACCGTCCAGCCCTCTCCCGACGAGTCGGGTTCGGCGGCGCGGATTTTACCATCGTTGAGCAGCGCCTTGAAAAGCTCGAAAACCTGACGCGCCTCGCCATCCGCCTGGAGCTGGCTGGCGGTGAGCGAAGACCATGCGATGATCTGCTCCTTTATCTGCTGGTACTGTTCCATAAGTCGGTTTTGGTCTTGTTTCAATTGTATTCGGCGGTGATGTCGGTGCCGGGCTTCCGGTTGTAGAAGCGGAAGTCATCGCTGCGCAGGCTTTCGTCGGCCTTGATCCTGACGAAAACCAGGTGCTGCAGGAACCATTTCATCTCGGTTTTCATGTCGCTGTTGCGCATCGGTTCGAGCACCGTCGGGCTGACGTGCAGGTCGAGCTGCTGGAACGGTGCCTTCTGCTGAAGCGCGTACTTGCGGAGCCAGCGCTCGATCTGGTTGATCGTCGTGAAGCGCGCCTGCACCACGCCACTGCCGCCGCAGGCGGGGCACTGGTCACCCATGCGCTGCATGAGGCTCGGGCGGATGCGCTCGCGGGTGATCTGCATGATGCCGAAGTCCGAAAGCGGCAGGATGTTCGATTTGGCGCGATCGTTGCGCAGCTCGGTCTTCATGGAGTCATAGACCTTCTTCGAGTTTTTCGGATCGATCATGTCGATGAAATCGACCACGATGATGCCGCCGATGTCGCGCAGCCGGAGCTGGCGCACGATTTCGCGGGCGGCTTCGAGGTTGGTCTTGAGCGAGTTCTCCTCCTGCTCGCGCTTGGCGGCGTACCGACCGCTGTTGACGTCAACGACCACCATCGCCTCGGTGTGCTCGATGATGATGTAGCCGCCCGACTTGAGCCACACCTTGCGCGAAAAGATCGACTCCACATCCTTGGCGATACCGTACCCCTCGAAGAGCGGCAGCTTGCCCTGGTGGAGCGAAACGTTCTTGACCATGTCGGGCGCGGCCCACTGGATGTAGTTGAGCGTCTCGTTGTAGATGGAGTTGGAGTTGGCCACGATTTCGGTGACGTCGGTGGTGAGCGAGTCACGCAGTACGCTCGAAATGATGGTGTCCTCCTTGAAGATGAGCTGCGGCGGCTGGGCGTCCTGCAACTTCTCCTCGATCTGCTTCCATTTGGCCAGCAGCTTTTCGAGATCCTGCTTCAGGAGCGTCTCCTCCTGATCCTCGGCCACCGTGCGGATAATCGCGCCGAACCCTTCAGGCAGCATCGAGCGCACCAGCTTTTTGAGGCGGCCCCGCTCCTTTCGCGCCACCACGCGGCGCGAAACAGCGATCTGGCCGCCGCCGAAGGGCAAGAGCACCATGAAGCGCCCGGCGATGGTGATGTCGGAGGTGAGGCGTGAACCCTTGGTGCTGATCGGTTCCTTGATGACCTGCACGAGAATCGAGTCGTTGGGCTTGAGCTTCTGGGCGATCATCTGGGTGTAGGACTGACGCCTTTCGGCAGCATCGCCGGACGGCTGCTGCCGCTGCTCGCTCTTCTGCTGTCCGGCGGGTCGAGCGGCCTCCCGCTGCGGCGCGGGCGTTTCGGAATCAGCGTCGCCTTCACTTTCATCATCGCCCTCGTCGCCGACGCTTTCTTCGTCATCGTCGTCTTCGACCAGAGCGCGGTAATCCTCGCTGGTGGTGCCCACATCGGAAAAGTGGAGGAAGCCGTCGGACTTCTGCCCAATATCGACAAACGCCGCCTTGAGTCCCTCGACCACCTTGTGCACCCGGCCAAGATAAATGTCGCCGATACTTCTCATGCTCTCGGGACGCTCTATGATCAGCTCGGCAAGCCGACCCTCCTCGACGAGCGCAACCTGGATTTCATCTCCGGTCTTGTTCATCAGGAGCTGTTTCTTCACATTCTTCTTCATTCAAAATCCGTGATTTCAGACATTTCCGCTGACCTTACACTGAAACTGGTTCGGAAAAATCCTTTGTTGAATTCATCCGGCGCGCTGCCGCTCGACATACTGCCGGAATCCCCATAATTGCTATTTTTATTTGTCGAAAAATATAACACTTCGAGCATTGGTAATTATGCCTTATTCATCGAACATTTTTACCGGGTCGCCAACATGCTGACAACCGGGTTCGAGGCGCCGCTCTGGAAATCGCTGTCGCGGGTCTGCGGCATCGACGAGGCGGGCCGGGGGCCGCTTGCCGGGCCGGTGGTGGCGGCGGCGGTGGTCTTTCCGCGCCGCTTCAGGCCGTCGGGAATTTTCGCTCGACTCGACGATTCGAAAAAGCTGACGCCGGAGCTTCGCGAGGCGCTCGCCCCCGCCATCCGCCAGGCCGCCGAAAGCTGGGCGCTCGGCGTCGCCGACGCGGAGACGATAGACCGGATCAACATCCTGCAAGCCACGATGCTTGCGATGAACCTCGCGGTCGAATCTCTCGGCTCGACGCCGGAATTCCTGCTGGTGGACGGCAACCGCTTCAAGCCGGTGCTGCCGATTCCGTTCGAGACCGTCGTCAAAGGCGACTCGAAGGTCTTCTCCATCGCCGCCGCCTCGGTGCTGGCCAAGACGCACCGGGACGAGCTGATGACCGGCTATGCGGCTGAGTTCCCCGAATACGGCTTTGACCGGCACTTTGGCTACCCCACCGGAGCGCATGTCGAGGCCATCGCCAGGCACGGGCGCTGCGAGATTCACCGCAAAAGCTTCAAGTTACGTAAATTGGGGGAAAAATAACCCCTCATTCCATGCACACCCCTCAATGGCTTGGAGCCGAAGGCGAGGCGATAGCGGCGCGGTATCTCGCCGCTCACGGCTGCCGAATCGTCGAGCGCAACTATCGCTACCATCGCAACGAGATCGACATTATCGCCCTCGATGGCGAGGTACTCTGCTTCATCGAGGTCAAAACCAGAGCGTCGCTCGGCAAAGGCCATCCCGCCGAATCGGTCACGCCAAGGAAGCGGCAGGAGATCATCCGGGCAGCAACCGGGTATCTGGCGACCCGGCCCGACCCGTGGATCACCTGCCGTTTCGATGTCATCGCCGTACTCGCCCGCAGCCTCGACGAGCGCTCCATCCGGAACTGCGAGATCGAACATATCAAGGCAGCCTTCATGGCTGGCGACGAGGGCTGAAATAGCATATCAGCGGATTTTTTTTATCTTTCGAGTCAAAAGTTTTTACTGATTCATCACGCACGACGATCCCATGCAAGAAACCGATATTCAGACCCCGCAGAACGCCGCCTCCGATTACGTCGCCACCAATATCCAGGTACTCGACGGCATCGAGCATGTCCGCAAACGTCCGGCCATGTACATTGGCGACATTCACAGCCGCGGCCTGCACCATCTCGTGTATGAGATCGTTGACAACTCGATCGACGAAACCCTCGCCGGTTACAACGACTACATCCTCGTAGCCATGAACCCCGACGGCTCGGTAACGGTCACCGACCGCGGGCGCGGCATTCCGGTCGATATTCATCCGGTCAAGAAGAAGTCGGCGCTCGAACTGGTCATGACGGTCATCGGTGCGGGCGGCAAGTTCGACAAGGGAGCCTACAAGGTCTCCGGCGGCTTGCATGGCGTGGGCGCATCGGTGGTGAACGCCCTGTCGGAGTGGTGCGAGGCGGAGGTTTATCGCGACGGCAAAATTTACCGTCAGACCTACAGGCGCGGCGTACCGCAAGGTTCGGTCGCTGAAGTCGGCGTCACCGACCAGCGCGGTACGAAGGTCACGTTCAGGCCGGATCCGGAGATTTTCAAGATCACCGAGTTCCGCAAGGATATTATCATCGACCGCATGAGGGAGCTGGCGTTCCTGAACAGCAACCTGCGCATCATCGTCCGTGACGCCGAGGGGATCGAGGAGACCTTCCACTTCGAGGGCGGCTTGAAGGAATTCGTGCGTTTCACCGACGCCAACCGCCTCAGCCTGCTCAAGGAGCCTATCTTTTTATCGGGCGAGCGCGATTCGACGATGGTCGAAATCGCCTTGCAGTACAACGACTCCTATCAGGAGAACGTCTTCAGCTACGTCAACAACATCAACACGCACGAGGGCGGTACGCACGTCACCGGCTTCCGCAAGGCGCTGACCCGGACCCTCAACGCCTACGCGCAGAAAAACGACCTGCTCAAGAACCTCAAGATCGCCCTGACCGGCGACGACTACAAGGAGGGACTCACGGCGGTGATTTCGGTCAAGGTGCCGGAGCCACAGTTCGAGGGGCAGACCAAGACCAAGCTCGGCAACTCCGAGACGCAGAGCATCGTCGAGAGCATCGTCAACGAGCAGCTCGCCGAGTTCGCCGAAAGCAACCCCGGCACCCTGAAGCTCATCATCGAGAAGGTGAAGGGCGCGGCGATTTCGCGCGAGGCGGCCCGCAAGGCCAAGGAGCTGACCCGCCGCAAATCGGTGCTCGAAAGCTCCGGCCTGCCCGGCAAGCTCGCTGACTGCTCGATCAACGATCCGGAGCACTGCGAACTCTACATCGTCGAGGGCGACTCGGCAGGCGGCAGCGCCAAGCAGGGACGCGACCGCAGCTTCCAGGCGATCCTGCCGCTCAAAGGAAAGATTCTGAACGTCGAGAAGGCGCGTCTGCACAAAATGCTCGAAAACGAGGAGATCAAGACGATCATCCTGGCGCTCGGCACCAGCATCGGCGAGGAGGAGTTCTCGGCTGAAAAGCTGCGCTACGGCAAGATCATCATCATGACCGACGCCGACGTTGACGGCGCGCACATCCGCACACTGCTTCTGACCTTCTTTTTCCGCTACATGCGTGCGCTCATCGAGGCGGGCAAGGTGTTCATCGCCCAGCCTCCACTCTATCTGGTCAAGTCGGGCCGCGAGCAGCAATACGCCTGGGACGAGGACGAACGGTCGAGCATCACCGAGCAGATGAAGAAACTCCAGAAAGGCAAAGCCAACGTCACCATCCAGCGCTACAAGGGTCTCGGTGAAATGAACCCCGAGCAGCTCTGGAGTACCACGATGGACCCGGAGCACCGCTCGCTGCTTCAGGTCGCGGTGGAAAACGCGATGGAGGCCGACCAGGTCTTTTCAACCCTCATGGGTGACAAGGTCGAACCCCGCCGTGAATTCATCGAAAAGAACGCCCGTTATGTCAGACGCTTAGATGTCTGACATAACCTGCACCATCACCTCTTTTTTCAGGGACTCTATCCAGGCGTTGAACTGCTCCTGACTCTTGCGGTTCATCGCCAACTCTTCGATCCGCGCAAAATCGCGCTCCAGAGTCAGGGCATGCGCGGGTTCCCTTGAATTGAGCATGAACAGGGCGTAGAACGACGCTCCATTATCCTGCTGAATTTTCTCCGGCTGACTGATCTCCCCCTTGTTTTTCAGGCTTGCAATGACTCTCTGAAGTTCGGGCCTGAGGCCTGCGACTTCGAGGCCCGCACGTCCACCCGATGTGATCAGCCCGCCATTGGCAGCGGATGCGGGATCGTCGGAATACTTCTCAGCCATCGCGGCGAACGTCGTCTTGCCGGAAAGAATATCCTCCCTGATCGATTTGAGCAGCGCAAGGGTCGCGGGCGCATCGGTCTTGCTCCTGTCGAACATGGCGAGAATATGCCGGGCGTGAATGCGGTCGCCATCCTTGCCGATCAACTGAATGATATGGTAGCCGAAACGGCTTTCGACGATGCCGGAAATCTGCCCCGGCTTGAGATCGTTGGCCGCTTTTTCGAAACCAGGCACCAGCTCGCCTTTGCGGGTGAAGCCCAGGTCGCCACCCTTCTGGCGCGATCCCGGATCGTCGGAATAGGTGCGGGCAAGCTCGGTAAAGCTGCCGCCTGCGGCAAGCTGCTGCTGAACCGCCGTGATTTTATCGAGCGCCGCCAGCTTTGCAGCCTCGGAGACCACCGGCATCTTGATGATCTGAGACACCGAAACCGTTTCCGGCGCATCGGGCAACTTGCCTTTCTCCTGCTGGTAGAAAGCCATCGCCTCGTCATACGAAACCGTCACCTCGCGGAAGTGCTTCCTGCGGAACGCATCGATCATCTGCTGATCCCTGATGTCATCACGAATATGCTGTTTCAGGCGATTGACCGGCAGGCCGAATCGCGACTCCATTGCCTGCACCGAAGGAAAACCGGCGCGAAGCGAATTGTAGCGTACTGCGGCCTGATCTTCGACGCTCTTTTCATCGACCTTGACGGTATCGATTTTCGCTTTGGTCAAAATGATTTTCTGGGTGATCATATTGTCCAGAATTTTCTTCCTGAGCTGGGGATCGTTTTTTGCGTCGGCATACTGAAGACGCAGCATCAACTCTTGCTCTTTGACATCCGAATCGAGAATGATTTCATTGCCGACAATAGCCGAAATTCCATCGAGGCCCGCCGAAGCGGGTGCATCGGTAAAACCGGTCATGGCGATCATCAAAACAGCAAGCACGGCAAACAATACTTTTTTCATAGAGATCAGGATTTTTCTGGTGGAGACAGGCTCCGGCGAGAAACCGGCGAGCGACTGTCCATCGTGATGATCCGGCAGAACGATACAATCCGTGCTCCGGGAATCTTTGGCCAATGCTGCCAGCGAGGCCCGCAACGGTCAATGAAGCTGCAACATACAGAGAATCTCCTTTACGGGCAAGAGGCGGAGCGGGTATGCGGGGGAAAAGAAAGCGGGATTTCAGGAACTCTCTCCGGCGGCGACGGCAGCCGGAGAGAGTGCAGGGAGAGGGCGAATCAGGCGCCCCGGAACTTGATGGGACTCTTCGAGCGGGTCTGCCAGTCGAACACGATCGGCGCGGCGACGAAAATTGACGAGTAGGTTCCAACCAGAATGCCCGCGAACATGGCAAACGCAAAGCTGCGGATGGCCGGGCCGGCGAAGATGAAGAGCACGATCACCGAGAGCATGGTGGTTCCTGAGGTGATGATGGTTCGGGAGAGCGTCTGGTTCATGCTCTCGTTGAAAATCCGTTCGTAATCGGATGGTTTCTGCCCGCGCAGCCGCTCGCGGATACGGTCATAAACGACGACCGTGTCGGTGATCGAATAACCGGCAATGGTCAGGAAGGCCGCGATGATGCTCTGATCGACCTCCAGCGGCATGAAATCGAACAAGCCGCCGAGCAGGCTGAACAGGCCGAGCACGGTGAGCACGTCATGAAAAATAGCCGCGACGCCCGCCGTGGCGAACTTGAACTCGAAGCGCACGCTCACATAAAGCAGAATGCCGACAAGCGCTGCGGCGAGCGCCTTGAGCGCCGACATCTTCATATCGGAGGCGATGCTCGGCCCGACCGCCTGAATGCTCAGAATCTGGGAGGGATTGCCCGGCAGGCGAGAAGCGAGCGAATTTGAAATCAACGCTTTCAGTTTGGAGGTATCGCCCTGAAAATCGGTTTTGAGCAGGAACGCGCGATCCATGCCGTACTGCTTGACCGAGCCGTTCACTCCGGCCTGTTCCATGATCGCACGCACCGCGCCGACATCGACCGGCTTTTCGAAACGGATAACCACCTCCGAACCGCCCTTGAAATCGATGCCGTAGTTCAGCCCCCTGACGAAGAGCGAGACCATTCCGGCGACGAGCAGTATGGTCGAGATCGCATAGGCGATCTTGCGATGCTTGATAAAATTGAAGTTTGTTTTCTGAAAAATGCGCATTTCCGCTGATTCTTGTAATTATCCGAAACTCTTTTCATTCATGAACTTGCTGCCGACCAGCAGGTCGAACAGCGACCGGGTGACCACGATGGCCGTAAAAAGGCTCGCGGCGGTGCCGATCATGAGGGTAACGGCAAATCCCTGGATCGGGCCGACACCGTAAACATACAGCAGAAACGCCGCGGCGAGCGTGGTGACGTGAGAGTCGAGAATCGACGAAAAGGCCCGGCTGTAACCGGCGTCGATCGCCATGCGAAGGCTCTTGCCCTCGCCAAGCTCCTCGCGGATGCGCTCGTAAATCAGCACGTTAGCGTCAACGGCCATGCCCATCGTCAGCACGATACCGGCGATGCCGGGCAGGGTGAGGGCTGCGCTGAATCCGGCCAGCACGGAGATGACGACCAGAATGTTGAGCACGAGGGCCAGGTCGGCGGCGATGCCCGCCTTATTATAATAGAGAATCATGAAGATGGCCACCGCCGTGAAGCCCCAGATCAGCGAATACATACCGGCCCGGATGTAGTCCGCGCCGAGCGACGGGCCAACGGTGCGCTCTTCGAGAATCCGCACCGGCGCGGGCAGAGCGCCCGCTTTCAGGATAATTTCGAGATCCTTGGCTTCGTTGAGATCGCCGATTCCGTTGATCACCGAGTTGCCGCTCGGAATGCGCGACTGCACGACCGGAGCGCTATAGACCGCGCTGTCGAGCACGATGGCGATCTGCTTGCCGATGTTGGCTCCGGTGATGCGCGCCCATTTCGACGTGCCCTCGTCGTTCATCGACATGGAAACCTCCGGCTGATTGTCCTGCGCGCTGAAGGTCGCCTTCGCCTCGGTAATCACGCCGCCGGTCAGTTCGGGAGTTTTCTGGACGAGATAGATCGGGAAGTACTTTTCGCCATTCGCCGTCATTTCAGGCTTTGCCGCCAGAAGAAGCTGGGTGTCCTGCGGCAGCAAGGCCTGCACGTCGGGCCGGTTCAGCACCGCCGTGACCTGATCGCGGGCATACTCCGGCGTGAACACCTGTCCGTTCGGCATCATGCCGATCACATCCGAAAGCTTTTTGACTCCGGCGGCGGCAGCCTGAGGAGCTGGCGCGGCTGGCACAGGCGCAGCGGCAACCGGCGCGGTCGTCACGGAGGAGTCGACTGGAGCTGTCGCAACAGCGTTGGCAGCCGGAGCGACGAGCGGCGTGGAGCCGATGCGCTGAACGGCGCGAAGCAGCGTTTCGGAGTCCTTGACGAGCTTGAATTCGAGCTTCGCCGTGCCCATCAGGAGGCGGCGAACCCTTGCCTCGTCAGTCACGCCCGACAGCTCGATGACCAGCCGCTGCGAACCCTGGGTCTGGATCACCGGTTCAGCCACGCCATACTGGTCGATTCGGTTGCGAATGATCTCCCTGGCCCTCGTCAGCGCGTCCTTGGCCTCGCCGTTGAGCTTGTTGACGATCTCCTGATCGGAGTCGCGCATGTCGTAGAAGTAACGACTGAGCCTGATATTCTCCTTTTTGAACCCGGCGGCCACCAGATCGACAACGTTCGCATTGAACTGCTCGGCGGACTCCTTTTTGACGTCCGCCATGATGCGGGTGAAGGTCGCGTCCTTGTTCCAGGCCTTCTGCTCGACGAGGTCGAGTATATCGACCTCCATCACCAGGTGCATACCACCTTTGAGGTCGAGGCCGAGCTTCAGGCTTTTGTCTTTGGCCTGCTCGATTGCCTCGCGATTATCGATGGCGAACTTCAGGCTGTCTTCGGCGGAATGGAAACTCTTGAGTTTTTGTGTCAGGGCATAGTCACGGTAAGTCGGCCAGATCGACCACACCGAAACCAGCGCGACCACGGCAATGAGAATGAGTTTAAAGCGGTTGTTTTTCATGAAAAAGGCCGTTACGCACGATTGATAAAGAAAAGCCAATATAAAGAACGGGGTCTGGATTAACAATCGCGGTTGCGCGGTGTAAAAAGTGCGCAGGAAGAGGGTCAGCGGGCGAGGTTGACGGGGGACGGATGGGGGGAAAAGTGTAGCAAAATCCTTCAGTGTGAATCAAACGGGAATCTGCACAGGAACACCAATCTGCGTAGCCACTGGCGTGTAAATATCGATTGTTTCGTCCGGCGTATGGAGAGAAACGATGAGCGAATACCGAGCCTTTCTATCCCACCTTTGAAGGTGTGGGCGCTCCCGCCACCAGCCGATTAATGGATAAACGCCAACCAGGTTGCATGTTGCAATATCCACTGCCGTTCCGTTCCATATGTCGGATTGAACTGACCCGAAATCCCGCTTTTTTTTACCTATTATCCACCGGTCTCTGTCGCTATTCGTATCGGGTTTGTCTTCATCATCATCTCTGACGGCCTTGTTCAGACGCTTCATAAATTCATCTTTATTCTCACCACGACTATTAAGGTCGAAACGCAATCCATAGGATGCATAGCGGTACTTATCTTTCCATCCGACTTCTCCCGGCCCCGGTTCTATGAAATAGGAAAGCGTGATGCGCAACTTCACCGGTGCCGTCTCCATCATTAACAGAACTTCACGAGGCCAAGGAAGCTCGTACAAATGCATTTCATTTGTCACATATCCGGAATTGTTATCCTTTTTCTTATATGGCTGAATTTCAGCCTCGGCGATGAGTGTCAGGGAATTCGAGGCACATGCCAATGCCTTTGAAAGGCTTGGAACACCATACCCGCAAATGCGCAACAGGTTTCCATATTCTGTTTTAGAGTATTCCCCGCGACGGTCTGCTGTCATAAACTGACGCTTTAACGCCTCTGGCCAATCTGCGGAATGGATCATCAAGCCTCGGATAGTTTCCGGCCAGGCGTTAGGGTAACGTACCTGTAACTGCGCAGCCATTCTGGCAGCCTGGGCGGCAGCAGCACTTGTCGCGTTGATTTTATCGAACTGCCTCCGTGTAGGCTGATAACATGTCGAAAGAAGAGATAGATCGTCGGATTCACTTATGAAATCGTCTGGCGCTTTCGCGAGATTGCCCCCTTCCATAACAATATCAGGCTTGACAGGCCATTCGCTTTCCCAGGTACGTGATGTGGTGCTGAACGGAGACAATTGATCCGGTTCCGCCAATGGAACATACCCATCGAAATCAGGATCAGAAAGCAAGGCTTTTTGAGTGTATGCGCCGACGGTTAGTGCGTTCCATGACTGCCCTGGATCATGGATGAAACTATTAAGATTGCTGTCAGGATAGCTTTCCCAGTCAACGGAATCCGAGATGTTTCCCGCTGAAACGATCATGAGGCATCGATTGACGTCATCATATCCTGAAGTAAATTGATCAATCGCGGCAGACCACGAAGAGGGTTTTCCAAAATCGCGCCAATCTTTAGATGTAACTGCCATACAACCGATCCGAATCCTTTCAGGAGCTTGAATAGCAGCGTAACTCATACCCTGAACAGTTACATACCCATACAAATCAGGATCGTTTTCGCCGTATGGAGGAAGGATCTTTACCGATTCAAGACAATGGTTGATCTGAATCTGATAACTCTCCGGCAGCACCTCTGTCAGGTCTCCAAAAGCAACGACTCCTGACATCAAGGTGCCGTGGCCATTGTGATCGCTGAGTCCCCAATCTGGATTGACGGCATGGCGATCTTTATCGGCAAGAACAGACGCAAGAAGCTCATGGCCATTGTTGACGCCGGTATCGAGTACGCACACAGCGACATTAGGCTCCTGATTTATCCTCAAACGCGCACGAAGATCGGCTACCCATTCCGTCTGATCTCTGTTCTCCAGTTCAAGGAAAAAACGTGCGGTTTCTTTAGCCCTCCTGAATTCCGCAATATCCGGGCTGGAAGCAATCAGATTAACAAGTTGCTCTCGTGTTGTTCTTCCAAGCAGTACAGCTCTTTCAGGAAAACGAAGCGTACGCTCTTTCACTTCGATTCCAAGAAACAGGGCAATGTCCCGGAAACGTTGCTCTATCTCTTTTTTCTCAATTTTCTCAGCTTCGCCCTGAAGCCAGATTTCGCACCAAACAGCCAATTCCCCCTGAGGCAGCAGTTCTTGCTTATCGATCCAGAATGAATCCAGTACGGCAAGGCGCATGTCTTGCACACTTCGAATAAGTTCGTCATGCCTGGGATGACCTTTTAGCGTTTCTTTTTGTGCGTATTCAAGGATTTTCTTTAGAAAAAAATCCTGCTTACCCATAGGAATGAAGACCGTTGCACGAGTGATTTTCTGTTCTAAATCTTTTCTGACGTTGAGAAGACGTATACCCGATGTGTGATGTTCAAGACTTTTAGTGACAAGCTCATACCCGGCAGCTCCTTCAAATTCGATGTAGACGCCATTTTTAACTGGCATTGAAACGGCTATGCGAGATGCCTGTTCTTCTCTGGCCCTTGTCCATATTGCCGCCCATTGTTCCTGCAATCTAATACTGTGCACCTGACGTTCCCTTGTAGGCAATTTATCCTGATTACCTCCGCCACTCCTCGGAGTTGTATAATCTGATGATTGCTGAACATCGTGCAAAAAGATGTGGGGGTATTCGTTTGCCATGCTGGGTTACTCTTTTTCCAATGATCCCTTATATGCTGAACGTCGCTCCTGAAGCATTTGCTTGAGCAATGTCGCGGTTACGATTTTCCGGTCGGCAAGAATCGTCTCCTTGATCGCGTTGTCACATGCCTGCGTGATCTCGGCATGACTAAGCGATTCGGCGATTTTGACGGCAGCATCGGTCGCCATGCTTTTGGGCCGAAAAGAACAAAGTCGATTATCGATCAACCGTTCGATTTCAGCCTTTTCAGGCAGATGGTAATGCAACACGTCATCAAATCGCCGAAAAAGCGCCTGATCCAGAATTCGCGGATTGTTGGTTGCCGCAACGATCAGACTGTCAGATTCATCCCGCTCAATAAACTGAAGAAACGCATTGAGCACCCGGCGCATCTCGCCCACATCATTTTCGCGACTGCGCTCGCCGCCGATGGCGTCAAACTCATCGAAAAAGTAAACCCCTCGGCTTTCCAGCATGACATCGAATATCTGCCGAAGCTTGGCGCTCGTTTCACCCATGAATTTGGTGACGATCTTGTCCATCATGATCGTGAACAAGGGAAGGCCCAGCTCTCCTGCAAGGACAGATGCCGTCAGCGTTTTTCCGGTTCCGGGAGGGCCAGCGAGAAGAATTTTACGCCGATGTGACAAGCCGTACTTTTCAAGCTTGTCTTTCTGGCGGTATTCACGGAGAATTCGTTCGATCCGTCCGCGCATGTCATCAGACTGAACAAGCGAACCAAGGCGTTCTTTTGGGTCTGTCGTTAGGACAAGATGATCCAGGTCAGGAGTGAAAGGTATTACCCTGCCAGGGCGGAGCTTAGCCTTATCGACAAGAGTGCGGATCTCATGAGCAAGACTCTGGTGTCCCTGCTTCGCTTCATGTGCCGCAACCTGCAAAGCGATAGTGAAAAACTGCTCAGGTTTTTCATTGAAGTGCGAACGAATGAGAGACTTGATCTGTTCAGCGGTTGCCATGATGTTTCCCCTTTGTTGTATTGCTCCACTCATTCATGAAAACACAGTGCATTCGTATTCCCGCGTAACTAATATATAATAGGGAAAATACGCCAACAAACCATCTATTCCCCCTCATCCACGTCCCTCATCTCCCTCCGTCGGCTCCTCTGCTATCTCCGCTTCGGCGGCGGTGGCGACGAGGACTTCGGCGACGCGGAGGGAGCGGCGGCACTCTTCGATGCTGGGGCGGCGGTCGGCGAATTTGACCAGGTCGGCCTGGTCGAGCAGCTCGATCAGCTCCTGGCGAACGTTGACGTTGCGCGCGGCAAGCTCTTCGGCAATCTCCTGCGTGACCATCTCCATCGCGCCGAAGCGATAACGCTTCTGGAGGAATTCGCGCAAAATGTTGCTGAGCGATTCGTAACCGTCAGCCGGGACAAGCCCTTTCGAGAGCTGGCGGCGGATCGCGCGGAGCTTCTGGCGGGCGGCGCGCACCGGGTCGTCGAGGTGGCGGCGCAAGGCGGTGACGAGCCGGGCGACGAGGAATCCGGCAAGCCCCAGCACGGCGAGCGCGACGAGCACCGGCGCGAGCAGCCACGCAGGAAACGGAGCGCTGACCAGCGGCGCGATGGGGCGCAGCTCCGTGACGGTCGAGTCGCTCATGCTCAGCACCGTCACCGATTCTGCCGGGGTGATGGCGAGCCGCTCCGGCCCTGCCACCGAAGCCCTGCCGGAGACGACCGTAAAACCGGGCAACTGATGCTGACCCAAACCGAAGACAGCGATTTCGGCATCCATGCGGAATTCGGCGCGGCCATCCGGCAGGGTTTTCAAGAAAGATTTGGTGCCGGTGATCTCGAACGGTGTGCCCTGGCCGGTCTTGAGCGAGGCGACGGAGACCGAGTCGCGACGGTCGTGCCGCACGGTGATGACGTAGTGCAGCCGCTCTCCGGCAAAGAGGCTGTCCGGTTCGGCGCTGACGGTGACGTCGCCCGGAACCGGCGCGGCGCTGGCCGGCCCGCCAGCAATCACCAGCAGCAGCGCCGCAACCGCCCGGATGTTACACCTTGCGCTCACGGTGGCGGAAGAATGCGTTCAGGCCGCCGATGATCGACTTGCCGGTATCGAGAAAGACCGCATCGACCTTCATGCGGCTCAACTGCCGCTGCACCGCCTCGCGCTCCGCCTGCCGCTCTTTGGCGTAGCGGGCGAGAAAAGCGCGGCTTCCGGCGTCAACCGTCATGCGCTCGCCCGTCTCCGGATCGACCAGATCGAGCAGGCCGGAGCGGGGAAGCTCGTGGTCGAGCGGGTCGCCGATGTGGATAAGCACGAATTCGTGGCGAACGTTGAGCAGCTTCATGCCGCGCTCGTACTCCGAGCCGAGCAGGTCGGTGAGCAAAAAGATGATCGCCTTGCGCTTCTGCGTACGACGCAGGAACGAAAGCGCCGCGTCGATGTCGGTTTTGCGCCCGCACTGCCGCAGCGAGAAGATTTCGTTCAGAATCACCAGCGCGTGGGCGCGACCCTTGCGGGGCGGAATGTAGGTCTCGACCTTGTCGGAAAAGACCAGCAGCCCCACCATGTCGTTGTTCTGCACGGCGCTGAAGGCCAGAATCGCCGAGACCTCGGCGGCCAGCTCCTTTTTCAGCCGTCCGCTGCCAAAGAGCATGGAGCCGGAGCCGTCGAGCACAAGCATCATGATGCGCTCGCGCTCCTCGGTGAACATCTTGACGTATAGGCCATTCTTGCGCGCCGAGGTGTTCCAGTCGATGGTGCGCACGTCGTCGCCGTACTGGTACTCGCGCACCTGGCTGAACTCGATGCCGCGCCCCTTGAACGAGGAGTGGTACTCGCCGCTGAACAGCTCGTTGACCAGCCGCCGCGACCGGATTTCGAGCTTGCGCACCATCGCGGACAGTTCACCCGGATCGGGCGCTCCCTGGCGGGCGCGGAGGTCGTCAGGGCACCTGGACATGTTCGAGAATGCTTCGGATGAACTCCTCCGGCTTCATGTTTTCGGCCTCCGCCTCGTAGCTCGGCCGGACGCGGTGGCGCAGCACCTCATAGACGATGCTCTTGACATCCTCCGGCGTGGCGTAGGCGCGGCGCTGCAAAAAGGCGTGGGCTTTGGAGGCGAGCAAAAGAAAGATCGAGGCTCGCGGCGACGCGCCATACTCGATCATCGTCGAGAGGTTGCCGAGGCCGTAACGCTCCGGCGAGCGCGTGGCCGTCACCAGATCGACGATATAACGCTGCACCCGCTGATCGACGTAGATGCGATCCACCAGGCTTCGCGACCGAAACACCTCTTCGGGCTGCACGACCGCCCGCATCTCGATGGGAGCCTGCACCGCGGAGGCCCGCTGCATCACTTCGAGTTCCTCCTCGAAGGTCGGGTACTCGACAATGATTTTCATCATGAAGCGATCGAGCTGCGCTTCGGGCAGCATGTAGGTTCCCTCGTGCTCGACAGGGTTCTGCGTGGCCAGCACCATGAACGGCTCGCCGAGCGGGTAGGTGACATCGCCAATCGTCACCTGCTTCTCCTGCATCGCTTCGAGCAAGGCGGACTGCACCTTGGCGGGCGAGCGGTTGATCTCGTCGGCGAGAATCACGTTGGCGAACACCGGCCCCCTGCGCGGATGGAACTCCATCGTTTTCGGATTGTAGATCATCGTGCCGATCAGGTCGGCGGGCAGCATGTCGGGGGTGAACTGGATGCGGTGGAACGAGAGGTTCATCGCCGACGCAAAGGTGCGCACGATGAGCGTCTTGGCAAGCCCCGGCACCCCTTCGAGCAACAGGTGGCCGTTGGCGAGCAGGGCGATCATCACCTTGTCGATCACCGCCGTCTGACCGATGATGGTCGTCGAGAGCACCTGGCGCGCCCGGTCGATAAATGCCGACTCCTCGACGATCTGCCGTCCGAGAGTTTCGAGTTCAGTTTCCTGTTTCATGGGTGAGTTGCGAATGTTCCGGTGCGTTCAGTGGACAAGATGGACTGGATGGCGAGGACAACGATCCATTATCAACGACTCTTCACTCCTGCCGGAAAAGGCCCTTGATGCCTATAGCAAGCAGCGCAAGGCCGATGAGGAGCGCTGGCCAGGAGACCATGTCGCCGATGTAGAAGGCGCTGTTGAGCAGGCCGAGGCCTGGCGACAGGAGCAGGACGAGATCGGCTCCGACAAGAATCAGAAACGCCTTGAAAAAGCTGATTCTGCCGCGCGGTTTGCTATTGTTCTCCTCTTTCTTAGCTTTGGCCATTACGCATTTCCACTCTTGAGCGATGAATATTTTAGGAATAGAAACCAGTTGCGACGAAACCTCGGCAGCCGTGCTCGGCGGCGGGAAGGTTCTCTCGAACGTCGTCAGTTCCCAGCGATGCCACACCGATTTTGGAGGCGTGGTGCCAGAGCTGGCTTCACGGGAGCATGAGCGGCTGATCGTCTCGATTGTCGAGGCCGCCATAACCGAAGCAAATATAGCAAAAAATGACCTCGATGTCATAGCCGCCACCGCCGGGCCGGGGCTGATCGGCGCGGTGATGGTTGGGCTTTGCTTCGCCGAGGGGCTGGCCTGGGCGCTCGGCAAACCGTTCGTGCCGGTCAACCACGTCGAGGCGCACATCTTTTCGCCCTTCATCAGCGACGAGGCGGGTCATTGCGAGCCGAAGGGTGACTTCGTTTCGCTCACCGTCTCCGGCGGCCACACGCTGCTCTCGGTCGTGCGGCAGAGTCTCGATTACGAAGTGATCGGGCGCACCATCGACGACGCGGCGGGCGAGGCGTTCGACAAGACCGGCAAGATGCTCGGCCTCGGCTATCCCGCCGGGCCGGTGATCGACCGGCTGGCGAAAAGCGGCGATCCGGCGTTCCACCGCTTTCCGCGCGCGCTGACCGCAAGCTCGCAGACCAGCAAGAGTTACCGGGGCAACTTCGACTTCAGCTTCTCCGGCCTCAAAACCTCCGTGCGCACCTGGCTCGAAGGTCACGACGCTGAGTACGCCCAAGAGCACCTGGCTGACCTGGCCGCCTCGATTCAGTCGGCGATTGTCGAGGTGCTGGTCGAAAAGACCATCGCCGCCGCGCTGCTCTATAAAGTCAATGCGATTTCGGTAGCGGGCGGCGTGAGCGCCAACTCTGGCCTGCGCTCGGCGATGCAGACGGCCTGCGACAAGCACGGCCTCGACCTCTTCATCCCCGCGCCCGCCTACTCGACCGACAACGCGGCCATGATCGCCACGATGGCGCGACTGATGCTGGAGCGCGGCAAGTACCGGCCTGAAATGAACTCCTACGGCGTCGCCCCCTTCGCCCGCTTCGAGGCGGCCAGAAAAGGGGCGCGTTGAAATAGTTCGGGAAATAAATTATCTTCGGATTCTAAAAAAGCGCCCGATCCGGCCCGAATTCCGCCGGAAAGGCAAGCTCCGAATACCAACCGCAAGCCACTGACCATGTCTGACACCATCCTTGCCCTGATGCTCTTCGCCCCGCCAGCAGGAGGCGCGACGCCGAATCCGTTCATCCAGCTCGTACCGCTCGTCCTGATCTTCGTCGTCTTCTACTTCTTCATGATCCGCCCGCAGCAGAAAAAACAGAAAGAGCGCGAATCGCTGCTCAACGATATCAAGCGCGGCGACCGGATCGTCACCATCGGCGGCATCCACGGCACCGTTGCCGGGATCGAAACCGAGAAAAAAACGGTTCTTGTGCAGGTTGCCGACAACGTCAAGCTCAAGTTCGAGCGTTCGGCGATCGCCAACATAGAAAAACAGGAAACCGGCGACAAGCTCGCCTCGAAGGAGTAAGAAGCATCGATGCAGGAAATACCCGCAATTCTGGTTCTTGAAAACGGCTCGGTCTATCGCGGCACGGCCTTTGGCCACGCTGGCGAAGCGACCGGCGAAGTAGTTTTCAACACCTCGCTGACCGGCTATCAGGAGATTCTGACCGATCCGTCCTACGCGGGACAGATGGTGGTCATGACCTATCCGCTGATCGGCAATTACGGCATCACGCCGAACGACGACGAGTCGGCGAAAATCTGGGCCTCGGCGCTGATCGTGCGCGAAGCCTCGAATGTTTACAGCAACTTTGAATCGACCCGCAGCCTCGACGAAACGCTCAAAGAGGCTGGCGTGATGGGCCTCGCAGGTATCGACACCCGCAAACTGGTGAGAGAGATTCGTCAGAAGGGCGCGATGCGGGCGGTGATTTCGACCGCGGGCGACGACGTCGAGGCGCTCAAGGCGCAGGCGGCGGCGATCCCGGAGATGACCGGCCTCGACCTGGTCAAAACCGTCACCACGGAATCGACCTACACGGTTGACAATCCGGAAGCGAACTATCACGTCGTCGCCTTCGACTACGGCATCAAGACCAACATTCTCCGCCAGCTCAAGGCGGAGGGGTGCAAGGTCACGGTGGTCACGGCGAAAACCACCGCCGACGAGGTGCTCGCCCTGAATCCCGACGGCGTATTCCTCTCCAACGGCCCCGGCGATCCCTTCGCCGTCACCTACGCCATCGACACCATCCGCGAGCTGACCGGCAAGGACAGCAAACTGCCGATCTTCGGCATCTGCCTCGGCCACCAGTTGCTCTCGCTGGCGTTCGGCGCGAAGACCTACAAGCTCAAGTTCGGGCACCACGGCGCGAACCATCCGGTCAAGAACCTCCTCGACAGCCGCATCGAAATCACCTCGCAGAACCACGGCTTCGCCGTCGAGATGGAGAGCCTGCCGGAAGCGCTCGAACTGACCCACAAAAACCTCTACGACCTGACCGTCGAGGGAGTCCGCCACCGCGACCTGCCCTGCTTCTCGGTGCAGTACCACCCCGAAGCCGCCCCCGGCCCGCACGATTCGCACTACCTCTTCAAAGAGTTCACCGAACTGATGGAGAAGTCGAAGAATTGACCCTTCCCGGCGCAGGATACCTTCCGCGAGTTCCTGCGCCGCCTCTTTTTTCACTCCCGCTTTTTTTACTGATTTTCCCTCACTCCCGGAGAGAAATCACCACCCCAGCTCAACAAAGCCAGTTCCCAACGAAGGCCATGATCGGAGATGCGTCGATAGCACTTTCTTCAAAAAGCTTTTAAATTCAAAGTATTTTAGTTATAAATACTCTTTACACAACAAGTACGCACTCATGACGGTATGATCGGCTGATGGATGAACAAGTAGCGCAAACGTTTCTTTTTTAATCACTTAACTTAAATGGAACGGCCATGAAACAAACATCGAAAATGGTGATGCTTGCCGTTGCTCTCCTTGCTGGAGTCAGCGGTACCGCCTGGGCTAACGGTACGGAAATGCCTCCACCTGAACCATCGCCCTACACCCCGCCTCCAGCGCCCGTTGAAGCGCCAGCTCCGCTTCCGGTAGCAAAAGCCGACAACACAGGTTTTTACATCAGCGGCGCCGTTGGCCTTGGAATCCCCGGATCTTTCAAGACGGACTACAGCCCGGCAGAGCATGTCGATACCGTGTGCACCCCTGGGGAGAATTCGTACGATGGCGGGAAAGACAGCAAATGCGGAATCGTGAAAGACAGCAAATGCGATAGCGGAAGCAATGCTGTTCCGCCGACCTGCACTTCTGAAACCGTAGAGTACATCGATACCGCAAATGGGGCTGACTTCGACATGAAGAGCGGCTTGGTGCTCAATGGCGCCATTGGTTACAATTTCGGTTCGGCAAGGCTCGAGGGAGCCGTGGGCTACCAGAAGCACGATTTTAAAGACATGGATGACGATCTCTCGCTGCTGACCGTCATGGCGAACGCCTACTATGATTTCGACGTCGATTCAAGCGTGAGACCCTACATCATGGGCGGTCTCGGCATGGCCCGCGTCGATATGTCGTGGACATCCGACAATGAAGATGTTTTTGCCTGGCAGGTCGGCGCCGGACTGGGCCTCAACGTTGCAGATTCAACGACGCTCGACCTTGGGTACCGCTACCTGAAGCCAAACGAATTCGATACCCACGGCCTGGGCGATGGTAAACTGGCGTGCCACAACGTCATGCTTGGCCTCAGGTACCAGTTCTGACGCATATCTGAACGATAGACGCCAGTCAGAGGAGGCTGTCCCGGTTTTTCTTTTGGGGCAGCCTTCCCCATTTCAACCCGCCCCCTCCTTTCGGCACACCCCGCTACCCATACCGTTCCCGATAAATGCCATGATCGAAAATGGGATTTTTTTTTCGCAGTTAACTTTATGCGCTAAAGCCCATTTCAAATACATGTATTTTTTTCATATAATTATTCAGGAACTATGAAGGTTCGGCCAATTGTTGAATAGTTACTTGCAATAGTTTGTTTTTTCAACATTTAACTCCAATGGAACAATCATGAAACAGACATCCAAAATGGTGATGGTAGCTGTTGCGCTCCTCGCAGGAGCCAGCGGCACCGCTTGGGCAAACGGCACGGAAATGCCTCCCGCAGAACCGGCAGTCTATACTCCTCCTCCGGCGCCGATGGAAGCTCCGGCTCCGCCGCCGCTCGTAATGACCCAGAAAACCGGCCCGTACATCAGCGGCGCGGCAGGAATTGGTTTCCCCTCATTAGAGGTTGATGGATACGATATCGATGATGCTTTGGATAGCGGTCTTGTGCTGAATGGCGCCGTAGGCTACAACTTCGGATCCGCAAGGCTTGAGGGAGCTGTTGGTTACCAGTCGCATGACGTAAGTGATGCCGATGACGTGAACATTTCGATTCTGACCGTGATGGCTAACGCCTACTATGATTTCGACACTGACTCGGGCATCAGACCTTACATCATGGGTGGCGCCGGTATCGCCGATGTCGATACGAACCAGGATACCGACAGCGAGACTGTGTTTGCATGGCAGGTCGGCGCGGGACTTGGCTTTGAAGTTGCCGACAACACGACCCTCGACCTCGGGTACCGTTACCTGAAGCCGAGTGAGATCGAGGATTCGATTGACATCGAGTCTCACAACGTGATGCTTGGTCTCAGGTATCAGTTCTGATACACGCCTGAAACATCAGCGACAATCAAAACCGGAAGCAATTGCTTCCGGTTTTTTTGTTGGCGCGCCAAAACTTCCCGCATAACGGATGATGCCCGTCATTCAGCAACCCCGCTGCCTCTTTACAGCTACCTTGAAATGCTTATATTGTCCCCTTGTCCCGAATCGATCCTCGAGCGCTGAATCGCTGACGTCAGCGGCTTGGTCGTGACCGGTTTTCACCATCAAACAAAAAGACGCCGTTCAGGCAAAGCTTGGTTCATGAAAAAACGACTCTTCACTCCTGGGCCGACGCCGGTACCGGAAAATGTCATGCTTCGCATGGCCGCGCCGATCATCCATCACCGGAATCCTGAATTCATGGAGATTCTGGAGCGGGTGCACGAAGATCTGAAGTACCTGTTCAGAACGACCCAGCCAGTGGTGGTCATGACCTGTTCGGGCACCGGCGGCATGGAGGCGGCCATTTCAAGCCTGTTCAGGCAGGGCGACAAGATCATCACGATCAACGGCGGCAAGTTCGGCGAGCGCTGGGGCGAGCTGGTGCGCATCTACACGGGCAACTGCGTCGAGGAGAAGATCGAGTGGGGCACGGCCATTTCGCCTGAACGCATCGCCGAACTGCTCGACGAGCATCCGGACGCTCTCGGCGTCTGCATCACCCATTCGGAGACCTCCACCGGTACGGCATCTGACGTGCAGGCGTTGTGCGCGGCCATCCGGGAGCGCTCCGACGCGCTGATCCTCGTCGATGGCATCACCGCCATCGGGGCGCACGAGTTCCACTTCGACGACTGGGGGGCGGATATCTGCATCACCGGCTCGCAGAAGGGATTGATGATGCCGCCCGGCCTGGCGCTGGTGGCCATCTCGGAACGGGCGCAGGACATCATCCACAACCACAGGCATCAGCCGCAGTACTACCTCAGCCTGCGCAAGGCGCTGAAGGCTCACGCCAGCAACGACACGCCGTTCACTCCGGCGGTGTCGCTCATCATCGGCCTCGACGAGGCATTGCAGATGCTGCGCGCCGAGGGAATCGAGAATGTCTGGCGACGCCACGAGGAGCTTGCCGGCGCTTGCCGTCTTGGTTGCCAGGCACTCGGCATGAAACTGTTCAGCGACTCACCCTCGTATGCCGTCACGGCGGTCTGGCTTCCCGAAGGCGCGGACTGGAAGCAGTTCAACAACACCCTGAAGGTACGCAACGGCATCACGATCGCCGCGGGGCAGGACGACTTCAAGGGCAGAATCTTCCGGATTTCGCATCTCGGCTACTACGACGAACTCGACATGCTGACCCTGATGGGCGGGCTGGAGCGGTCGCTCAGGATGATGGAGATTCCTTTCAAGGTTGGAGCTGGCGTCAGCGCCGTCCAGCGGGCCTTTCTCGGAGAGTAGGCTCCGGATGGCCGTGCCAGGTTGACTATATTCAAGAAAAAGCCGCCATGCAACGAGCACTGTTGTTATTGATCGCGCTCTTTTCATTCGATGCGGTCAAATCGAACCTTGAACAGTACAACCTGTTACGGAAAGCGAACCGGCAGGCCCAGGCCGGTCAATACGCCCCGGCCGTCCGGCAGTACCGGCAGTTGCTCGACCGCTACCCGGCGGGCCTGTTGCGATGCGAGGCTTCATTCAATCTCGCCTGCGCCGAGTACGGCATGAAGCACTACCGCCGCTCGGCGGAGCTGTTCGCCACGCTTCCGCCCGGCAACGCAGCGCTCAGCAAGACCGCCGGATACAACCAGGGCAACGCGCTGGCGATGGAGGCATTCCGGAGCCGCAAGGGTGCAGGCCAGGAGGCGCTGCTTGGCCGGGCGCTGGCATTCTACCGGCGCGCCCTGCTCGACAATCCACAGAACGCCGACGCGCGAATCAACTACGAAATCGTGCTGCGGGCGATGCAGCGCCACCAGACGCCTCCGCCCCCCGCGCCCGCGCCGCAAGGCGGAGGTTCTCCGGAGGGCAACGGGCAGGATGGCGGCGGCGCGGTCTCGCGGCTGATTCTCGAAAACGCCCGGCAGGAGGAGGCGCGCCAGATGCGCAAATATTTCAAGCCGTTGCCGTCGAAGCCCTCGGAGCGGAACCAACCGGACTGGTGATGAACAAACAGGTGGCGCTGGTTTTCCTCCCCTCCGACAGCGGCGTGGATGGCGCTCGTTCGCTCTACGGCGACGGCGAGTGCTCGCTTGCCTCGAAGTGGATCGACGGCGGCGTCAGAAACCTCATCAAGCGCACGCAGTTCGCCATTCCGCCGCTGGCGCTCATGATCCTCGCCTCGATCGAGGTCAATGGCGTCGAGCAGACGCTCTGCGATCTGCGCTTCGAGGAGTTCCCGTTCGACCGCGAGTGGGATCTGGTCGGCATCAGTGTGCAAACTGGCATGGCCTCGAAGGCATTCGAGCTTGCCGACCGCTTGCGCAGCCGGGGCGTCAGGGTGGTGCTTGGCGGGCCGCACGTCACCATGTTCCCGGACTCGTGCCGCCCTCACGCCGACTGCCTGGTGCACGGCGAAGCGGACGACCTCTGGGGCGAGGCGCTCGAAGACCTCGTCACGGGAGCGCTCAAGGCCGACTACCGCGCCGCCGCGCCGCCGGACTTGCAGCTCCACCGCCCAGTCAGTCGCGCATCGCTGAAAAAAAGCCGCTATTTCACCACCAACCTCGTCCAGACCGGACGCGGCTGCCCGTACCAGTGCGACTTCTGCAACGTGCATGTGCTCAACGGCCGGGTGCTCCGGCAACGCAAAATCGAACACATCGTCGATGAAGTGCGCCGATTCAGCGAGGATGACAAGCGCATCTTCTTTTTCGTGGATGACTCGATCAACGGCGATCCGCTCTTCGCGCGGGAGCTTTTCAGCAAGCTGATTCCGCTCGGCATCAAATGGTTCGGCCAGGCGACCACCGCCCTCGGCCAGCAGCCGGAACTGCTCGACACCTTCGCCCGCTCCGGCTGCCGCGCCCTGCTGGTGGGCATCGAGAGCATCGAGCCATCGAGCCGCAGCGCCCATCGCAAGACGCAGAACCGCACCGACGAGCTGGCGGGCAACATCCGCGCGATCCGGCAGAGCGGCATAAGTCTTTACGGAAGCTTCATCTACGGCCTCGACGGCGACACGCTCCAGACGCCAGCGGCCATCCTCGACTTCATCGCCGACACCCGACTCGACGTGCCGGGCATCAACACGCTCCGCCCCATTCCCGGCACGAAGGTGTTCGACCGCCTCCGCGAGGAGGGCCGCCTGCTTTTCGACCCGGAGGACATCACGGCCTTCCGCTACACCTTCGGTCAGGAGATGCTCTACCGCCCGAAAAACATCCCGCTGCCGGAGTTTATCGAAAGCTACTCCGAACTGACGCGCAAGGTTTTCAACGTCGGCAACGCGCTCCGGCGTGGGCTGGAGGCTCCCGGCATCAACGCTGCTGTGCTGTTTTTCAACCTCTTCTACGCCCACCTCTACCGCCTGTCGAGAAACGACCTCCGGCGTCAGCTCGAAACGCTCCGCAACGCCTGAAAGTGTTTTGAGAGGAGATGAATTATGATTAAAATGAGTTCCATTTTATTTTTTACAGAACACCACCAACGACAACACCGATAATTTCAAGGAGAAAAACATGAAACGTTTTCTGCCACTGTTCGTGACCGGACTTGTTTTCCTCGGCGGATGCGGCCTGGAAAAGCCGCCAGCCAAACTGGCCGAAGAGATTAAAAACGCTGAAAACCCGGCTGAAGAAGCCGCCGCGCCTGCCGCTGCTCCCGCACCGGCGCCGGCAGCTACCCCGACCGATCCGGCTCTTGCTGATGGCAAGGCTGTTTACGAAGGCGGCTGCAACGCCTGCCACGACTCCGGCATGATGAATGCCCCGAAACCCGGCGACAAAACCGCCTGGGCTCCGCGCATCGCCAAGGGTGAGGAGACGGTGATCAAGAACACCATCGAGGGCATCAACGGCATGCCTGCCAAAGGTGGCAATGCCGCACTGACCGACGAGCAGCTCACCAACGCCGCGAAATACCTGATCAGCATCTCGAAATAAGCAAGCGCAGTTTTTTTCAGGAGGCGGGCTTTTTCTCGGCCTCCTGAAAATTTTCATGGAGAACACAATAGACCTTCAGGACAGAAATCCTCTGTTTTCTATTGCTCCGCCCTCATCTGAAATCATTTGGAGGTCTGCGGCCAAAATGATAAAATGTGTATCGTTTTGTCGTCACGCACTCCTCGAACAGCAATTAAAACTCTCAACGGAGAAATATCTATGTCCCGTTTCGTTTCCGTCGCCCTCGTCGGCGCCGCCATGCTCGTTTCCGGCAACGCTTTCGCTGCCAACTACAATGCTGCCGCAGGCAAAGCCACCTATGATGCAAGCTGCGCAACATGCCACAAAACCGGCATGATGGGCGCGCCAAAAACAGGTGACAAGGCTGCATGGGCGCCTCACATCAAAAAAGGCATGAACGTCATGGTCGCCAACTCGATCAAGGGCTACAAAGGTGCTAAAGGCATGATGCCGGCAAAGGGCGGCAACACGAAGCTGACTGATCAGCAGGTTGGCAACGCCGTGGCCTACATGGTCGGCCTGAGCAAGTAAGCTTTGTGCTTCATATCCGCAGAAAACGGGAGCCCGCCTCCCGTTTTTTTGTTGCCCGCCAATACGCCTCCTCGCTTCCCGCCTGCCGGTGAACCGATATTTTCTTATCTTTGCCTGTAATCTTGTTACGCGAACGGCGACCACAACCACCGGAATCGACCATGGAAACCGAACTCCTCGGCTATGCGGCAGGCATACTGACCACTTTCGCATTCCTGCCCCAGGCGTTCCGGATGATTCGCACGCGGCAGGCCCGTGACGTCAGCATGACCTGGGCGGCAAGCACAACAGCGGGTGTTTTTCTGTGGCTCTGCTATGGAGTCGCCAAACAAAGCCTCCCGATGATTTCCGCCAACAGCCTTACCCTGCTCCTGCTCTTCGTCATCCTTTTCGTAAAAATCCGGGATCGTGGCAATCCCGGCTCCTGAACTCAGCGCACCATATCCTCTATTATCATGACACGGCTCTCCATAGGTTTTATCGGCACCGGCCGCATCGCCCAGGCGCTCATCTCCGGACTTTCGCATGACCCGCAAATCGTCATCTGCGGCTACGACAAAATTCCGGACTCCCTGCACTCGGTCTCCCTGCACTATGGCGTCAATGCCGAGGAGTCGATCGAAGGCCTCGCGCGAGACACGGAAATCATCATCATCGCCGTGAAGCCCTACCAGGTGGCCGAGGTGCTCGCTGAGCTGAAACCGGCCCTCCACGCCCGGCACCTGCTCATCAGCGTGGCGGCGGGAATTTCGACCGGCTTCATCGAATCGAACTGTCCCAATGGCGTACGGGTCGTGCGGGTGATGCCGAACACTCCGGCGTTTGTCGGCGAGGGGATGACCGCCTTGTGCAAAGGCTCGAATGCCACAACGGACGACATCCTGGCCGCCGAGCGCATTTTCAACGCCATCGGCAAAACGGCCATCATCGACGAAAGCGGCATGGACGCCGCGACGGCGGTGTCGGGCAGCGGCCCGGCCTACATGTTCCGCATCATCGATTCGCTTGCCGAAGGGGGCGAGGCTTGCGGCCTCGACCGCGAAACCGCGCAGCTCCTTGCCGCCCAGACGATGCTCGGCGCGGCGAAGATGGTGCTGTCGGGCCGGAAAAACCCCGAGGAGCTGGTGCGCGAAGTGACAACGCCCGGCGGCACCACCGAGGCTGGCCTGCAAGCGATGGAAGAGCGCGATCTGCGAGGCGTACTCTTCGAAACGGTCAAGGCCGCCGCCGCCCGCTCGAAGGAGCTGATGAAGTAGGGGACGATGTTCACGCGCCTCCTTTTCTGGCTGCTGCCGCTCATGCTCGTGCTTCCGGCATCGAACACGCGAGCGGCGAACTCCGGAACTCCTTCCGGCAGCAAGCTCTACATCGAATCGTCGCTCGACAACGCCAACCCGTGGGTCGGCCAGCAGGTGCGGCTGACCTACACACTCTTCTTCAGCGGCACTGCGCCGCAGATCGAGGACAAAAGCCAGCCGGAACATCCCGGCATCTGGGCGCGTGAAATCACGCCGGAAAACTATATCGACAGCTCGCCGGTCTCAAAAAACGGCGCGCTTTTCAGAAAAGCGATCATCAAGCAGCTACGACTGGCGCCATTGCAAAGCGGCAAGCTCACGGTCACCGGTTACCGCCTGCGCTGTCTCGTGCCGCAACAGGGCGAAGCGTCGCTCGACAGCCGCAACGACGTCGAAACCATCGTAACCGCGCCCCCGGCGACACTTCAGGCGAGAGCGCTGCCAAAGCCAGCCCCCGCCGACTTCAGCGGAGCCGTGGGGCATTTCACCCTCGCGGTTTCACCGGCAAACAGCACGATTCATGCCGGCGAACCGCTGAACCTTTCCGTCACCATCAGCGGCAAGGGGAACCTCGACGCGACGCCTCCGTTGACGGTGCTGCTGCCGGAAGGCATTCAGCGAGAAGCGTCAGCCACGCCGCCCGACACCGTTGCGGCAAAAGGTTCGACCTCGTCGGTCAGCACAACCATGACCCTCGTCGCGTCGAAAGAGGGGGCGTTCCGGTTCGTGCCGGTCAAGTTCATCGCTTTCGATCCGGAATCCGGACGGTACGAAACTGTGGCCTCGAATGCCATCGCGATCCGGGTCACTGCCGGTCTGGCCGCGACGCCACAACCGCCGCCCGCCGCTGCAATGCCGCTCCGTGACGACGCCAAAGCGCCGGACGCCTCGAACGGGCCGCTCATCGCGCTTATGTCCGCAGCCGTGCTGGCGCTCATTTTCGGCCTGCACATCCGGTACACAAAGCGGCACAAGCGAGCCGGAACGGCAAACAAGACCAGGGACGAGGCGAAACCATCGAGACCGGCAGCGACGCCAGCGCCCGCAACCTCGGCAAAAACGGACGGAAAATCTCCGCAATCGCTCCGGAACGAACTCTATGAGGCATTGAAAAAAACAGGCATCGGGAACCCGGCGGGGCTGACCTCGAATGAGCTGGGCAAACTGATGAGGGAAAAACGGGTGAAGGCGCAAACCATTGCGGAGGTGATGGCGCTGCTCTCCGGCATCGACCACGCCCTCTACGCGCTTGGCGAAGCCTCGCCGGAAAAGCTCGAAGCGATGAACCGCAACGCCGCCCGGATCATGGCCAGTCTGTCGTCAGGCAAACAGCAATAGACCATCGAACGCGACGGCATCCGGCAAGGTCTGGCAAGCGAACAATTCTGTGCTCAGTCGAGCCCCAGTCCCGGCAAATGCAGGGCGATCTCCGGGTGATCGGTGATGATGCCGTCAGCGCCGAAGCGTTTCATCCGGAGCATCTCTTCCGGCCTGTTGACCGTCCAGGCAACCACCTTCGCGCCAAGGCCGTGCAGCCACGCCACCAGCGCCTCATCGACCAGATCGCATCGGGGATTGACATACTCCGGCACAAAGCCGGGACGCTCCGGAAAAACATCGAACGCCGAGCGCTCCTCGACGAGCAAGCCGTAAGAGAGCGCTGGCATGAGGCGTTTTGCTTCCGCGATGATGCGGGCGTCGAACGACTGAAGCCGTACGCGGCGTTCAAACCCCGATGCGGCGATCTGGCGGGTCACGAGCGCGGCATACTCACCCGGCGGCGGATGGGCCGTTCCGTCCAGCTCAGGCCACGACTTCACTTCGAGATTGCAGATCATCTCGCCAGGCCGACCGGCACGGCGAAGATGCGCTTCCAGCGCGCTGAAAACCTCGTGCAATTCCGGACGAACCGCCCGAACGCGCTGCTGGAGCGGAAAATCTGGCGACGGCTCGCCGCAATCGAATTGCGCGATCTCCTCATAGCTCATGGAGTAGAGAGAACGCCTCGACGCTTCTCCGGCAAGCAGAAGGTTCACCCACGGATCGTGGGACACAACCACGCGGAGGTCTCTGGAAACGTTGAGGTCGAGTTCGATCACCCGGCAGCCGAGATCGACAGCCTTGCAGAACGCCTGAAGGGTGTTTTCCGGATAAAAAGCCCTGGCTCCGCGATGAGCCTGAATTTCAAACGCCATATGGACGAATTGATGAACATCGCAGGCCAAACAGAACCATCATCAGTTTCAGGTTTGGATGATCCGGAAAAAGCGCACCCTTTCAGGCGATCCATCAAGATCACTCCTGACAGGTCTGCTCTGGCAGCTCAGGCGCTCTTGTTTCCGTTCGGCGCCCTGAATGGTTTTGGCGCAACGGCACTCTTGCTTTTCTTCTTCTGAAATTTCTTGCCAGCAGGCTTGGTTCCGTTGACCGGGGCAAGCCCGTGAGTACCGTAAAGACCGGGGGAGGTGGAATTGCGGGTCTTGTTGAATTTGTTCTTACGATACTTTTTTTCGAGGTCGGCATAAGGACTTGGTGGGTCCGGCGACGTATTGAAATTATTAAAGTTAGGCTCGTCGAGAGCCTCGTCAGCCTCATCCAGGACCACGTCAGGATGAATCTTATTGTACAAGTTGGTATACGTTTAGTTTACAAAACCTTGAGCAGTAAACAGCTTTGGGGCGTTTTCGACAAGGACTTGTAGTTAACAATTTCGCCCGTAAAAAGCAAGATGGTGTTTTGAGGCCACACCGAAATCAGAATGGCGCGAAAGGTCTGTCCAGCGGCTTTGCCATTGTTTGTTGTCGCTTCAAATCGTAAATTTCATGTCATCAAGCACAACCTCAAACCTGGAGATCATCATGGATATTCGCCGCCTGATCCTGGCATTCATCCTGCCGCCCGCAGCCGTCATGAACAAAGAAGCTGGCACCATCATGCTTACCGGCATTCTCACACTCTGGGGCTGGATACCTGGCGTGGTGGCCGCTCTCGTAATGATCTCGCAGGAGCAGCGCCGGAAAAACGCAGAAGCGTAAAACAGTTTGAAACTTCAGTAATTACACTGGCAACACCATAAGAGTTCCTCGTCGGCCCGGTTTTTCTTTTTTTGAACATACCGGGCCGTACAGTTTTTCTCTATGCGTCTCAATTCGTCACCCTCGCCATGCAGCATCTGAAATTCGCCATAATCCAGCCAAAGTCGAAAGTTTTCTTGCAGTTCCGGATAACGCTTCTAATGACCGACGCCCCAGTCTGGCGGGTCATACAGGTTCCCGAAGAGTACACCTTCTGGGATCTTCACGCCGCCATCCAGGACGCCATGGGGTGGCTTGATTATCACCTGCACGAGTTCCGGCACGAACAAAGGCCCGCGGGCCAGAGCGTACGGTTCGGCATTCCGTTCGATAACGAGGAGATGATCAACCCGGACCTCGTTCCATGCTGGAAGGTCAACATCAGCGAACACTTCCGGCGGCCGGGCGACAAGATGTACTATGTCTATGATTTCGGAGACAACTGGCTGCACGAGGTGCTGCTCGAAGGCGTCCTGCTGCGTGAAAAAGGGCTGAAGCTGCCCCGCTGCATCGACGGAAGGCGGGCCGCCCCACCCGAAGACTGCGGCGGCCCCGGCGGTTACGCCGACCTCCTCGAAGCGCTCTCGAACCCGGAGTCCGAAGAGCACGAGGATATTGTCGAATGGCTCAGCGAAAGCAGCCAAAACGGCCAGCCCTTCGATCCGGCAAGATTCGACATCGAAAAGATAAAATTCACCAACCCGGCCAAACGCCTGAAAAAGCTACTGGAAAATCTGTGATTGAGCACGTTCCCTTGATCGCCTGATCCGACGGATGCGACGGATGCGACGGATCAGGCGATCCGTTCTTTTTGCTTACTTTTAACGGTGTTTCCCAAGCATCAACGTTCAACAGCCATTCGCCATGCCACCCACCCACAAGCGCATTATCGGAATTGACTTTGGCGCCAAGCGGATAGGGGTGGCGGTGAGCGATCCTTTGCGGATGTTTGCGCAGCCGATGGGCACGTTCGATATGGCGGGGCTTTTCAACGTGCTCTCGAGGGTGCGTGACGAGGAGGGGATCGAGATGTTCGTGGTCGGCTATCCGTTGAGCGACACGGGCGGCGAGAACCGCATGACTGGCGTGATCGACCGGTTCGTCGCGGAGCTTCGGGAGGCATTCCCCGGCATTCCGGTGGAGACCTTCGACGAGCACCGCTCTTCGCGGACGGCCATGAAACTGCTCGCCGCTTCGGGAAGCAGCCGCAAGAAGCGCAACGAGAAGGGGCGGCTCGACACCGCCGCGGCCTGCCTTATCCTGCAAGGATACCTCGACAGCCGTCACTGAACGCACCCGCGCCGCATACCGCAGGATTTTAGGTTTAGCATTTCGCAGGGGCTTCTGTATCTTTACAGGTTGTCCTTCTCATTGCATAAACGACCGTTTTTCCTCCATGACCAACTCAGAAACTCTCGCGATGTTCAAGTCGAGCGGCGCTTTGCTCGATGGCCATTTCCGACTCACTTCAGGCCGCCACAGCAACTCCTACTTCCAGTGCGCCAAGGTGCTCCAATACCCGGAATACCTTTCGGCGATCTGCGGTGAAATCGCTGGATTTTTCAAGGAGAGCGGCGTCACGACGGTCATTTCGCCCGCCATCGGCGGCATCGTCGTCGGCACGGAGGTCGGGCGGCAGCTCGGCGTCAAGACCATCTTCGCCGAGCGCAAGGACGGAACCATGATGATCCGGCGTGGCTTCTCCATCGACCCCTCCGAACAGGTGCTGGTGGTCGAGGATGTCATCACCACCGGCGGCTCCGTGGCGGAGGTGATCGAGCTGGTCAATGCCGCCGGAGCCACGGTGGCGGGCGTCGCCTCGGTGGTTGACCGCAGCAACGGCAAGGTGCGGCTGGCCGAGCGCCAGTTCTCGCTGCTCACGATGGAGGTGGTCAGCTACGCGCCGGAGGAGTGCCCGCTCTGCAAGGAGGGCGTCCCGATCTACGCGCCGGGCAGCCGCACCAATCCCCAGGGCTGAACAGGCAGATGCAGCAGGGCATCCACACCATTTCGTTCGTCGGACTCGGGCTGATCGGCGCGTCGCTGATGCAGGCGCTCAAACGCGCCGCCGAAGCGACCGGGCGGAAGATCGGGATGATCGGCTTCGATCCGTGCTTCGACGCCGAAGACATCGCGGCGATCACCGGCGAGTGCGGTCTCGACCGCTTCGAGCCGAATCCGGCGAAGCTCTACGACGCCGATCTGGTGGTGCTTTGCGCGCCGGTCGTCACCAACATCGCCCTGCTCGACGAGGTGAAGCGGCATATCCGCAAGGACGCGGTGGTGAGCGACGTTTCGAGCACCAAGGCGGAAATCGCCACGAGAGCGAGGGAGCTTGGCATCGAATTCATCGGGATGCACCCCATCGCCGGGCGCGAACAGCAGGGCTACCGCGCGGCATCGCCGGAGCTGCTCGACGGGCGGCTCGTGATTCTCTGCGCCGATTGCACCAACCCCGAAACCGCCCGCGCCGCCGAACTGGCCGGGCTGCTCCGCGACGCCGGATGCACGCCGCTCTTCATGAGTCCCGAAGAGCATGACCGGGTGTACGCCAACATCAGCCACTTGCCGCAAATCGTTTCGACCGCGCTGATGGAGCATTGCCGCGAGAACGTCACGTGGGGCGGCCCCGGATTCGCCTCGATGACCCGGCTGGCGGGCAGTCCCTGGGCGGTCTGGCGCGACATCGTCGAAACGAATCGCAACAACATCGCCGATGAGCTGGAGGCGTTTTCCGCGCTGCTGGCCGACGTCGCCAAGGAGGTGCGCGGCGGAAACGTCCAGCGCCTCGACATGCGATTCCGCGAAGCGAATGATCTCTATCAACGCCTTCAGGAGAGGAGCCGCCCATGAAGTTCGCCATTTTCGTGAACATCACCAGAGACAAAGCGCTGGAGCTGGCCCGCGAACTGACCACCTGGATGGAGGCGCACTCGATCGACTACGCTTTCGATCCCCAGTCGGCCAAGGCGCTCGATTGCGGAAAGTGGGAAGAGAAGTCGGATCTCAGCCAGCACTGCGACGCCTTCGTCGCGCTCGGCGGCGACGGCACACTGCTGCTCGCCTCGCACTATTCGCGCTCCAAGCCGGTGGTGGGCATCAATGTGGGCGACCTCGGCTTTCTGACCGAGTTCAGCCCGGACGAAATGTGGACGGCCATGGATCATCTGGTGAGCGGCAACTACTCGATCCACACGCGCTCGCAGCTCGAAGCCACGCTGGAATCGGGCGAACTGCTGACCTCGCTCAACGACGTGATCATCGAAAAAGGCTCCGCGTCACGGCGTCTGCCGGCCTTCACCATCTTGCTCGACGACGAAATGCTCGGCTCATACCGCGCCGACGGCATCATCATCGCCACCTCGACCGGCTCGACGGCCTACTCGCTCTCGGCGGGCGGCCCGATCATCGCGCCAAAGTCGAACGTCTTCGTCATCACCCCGATCTGCCCGCACATGCTGACGGTCAGACCGATCGTCATCAGCGACGACAAGACGGTCAAGGTTTCGGTCGATTCGCAATCCGGGGAATTTCCGTTGAAAATGGATGGCATCCAGAAGAAATTGCTCGTTCCGGGCGAGGTGGTCACGGTGAAAAAGTCGCCGTATCACATCAATCTGGTGGCCAACGAAAAAAGAAACTACTGCGAAATTCTTCGCAAAAAGCTGCTCTGGAGTCACGAACATCCCACGGGAGAGTGACCGCCGCCGTCGATACCCTCTAATTATCGTCCAACGAACGAGTTACCCTTTTCCATGACCCGACACCTCTCCCCCTTCTGGCTGAACCGGCTGCTCGGCATTCCCGCCTCGACGCCGCTCACCCCCCGCGCCATGGCTTCGACGTTGCGCGTGGCCTTCTGCCCGCCGCAGGAGGAGAACCCACGCCTCGACCGCTTTATCGCGGCGTTGCGGGAGGCGTTCGCGGAGTGCGGGGTGACGATGGCCGAGGCGGCGGCGGGCGGGCGAGAGTCACGCGTCGAGGCGGGCACGGCGCTCATCGCGCCGGGCAGATTCGCGGACGGGGAGCTGCCGATCAGCCGCGTTTCGACGCTCTACAACAACCTGATCGTCGGCGTTTACGACGAACCGCCGCCGGTGCATAACGGCCAGACGCCGCAGGAGACACTCGACGCGGTGGTCGGCAAGCTCGCCTGGGAGATGGTGCATCTGCTCATCTACGTGACCGAAACGTCGTGGACGGTGTGCAGCATGAACGGCGGCATCACCACCTTCGACACGCCGCTGCCGGAGCCGCGCGACGTGCTCGAATCGCTGATTCCGAAGCTCACCGCGCAGGTGGTGCCGCCGCGCGACGGCGAGCTGGAGCTTCGGCCCGGCTCGCTCGACACCGGGGCCCCGGAGTTCCTGAAGTTCGCCGCTGATTTCGTGGAGTGCGGACGCATCTGGGCGAAAAACCCGCGCTTCATGAACCACACCTCGCGCGAGTCGCTCGCCTACCGGAACGGCTTCTGCCGCAAGATCGTCTCGCGCTACCTCGACGACCGAAGCGGCATGAGCTACGGCTTCTTCGCCCGCCAGCTCCCGGTGAAGGTCGCGCCTGCAATCGAGACGGACGGCGGCGGGAGCGCATCGCCGGTGGATGGACAGAGCCTCGCGCCGGTGACGATTGCCGGGAAGCGCCTGCTCGTGCCGGTGCCCGGAGTGCGCATCGTCACGACAAGGTCTGGTTGCCGGAAAACGGCCATCGACCCGCGCCACGATCTGGTGGAAATCGGCTATGAAAACGGACGCGCCTGGCTGGCCACGCCGGGCGGACTGCCGGAGGGCCTCGTCTCGAAGCCATCGTTCGACACGCTGACCATCATCGCCCACGCCGTCGGCAACGCCATGATCTCGAGCATCCTGCTTGCGCTCGCACCCGGCAGCCGCTTTCCCGGCCTCTTGGAGCGGTTCGGCTGCGGCATGACGCACTGGCACCACTACCCCGACGAAGACATGGTACCGGATGGCTACGTGGTACATGGCTTCGACAATCCGCCGGTCTCGTGCTCGACGCCGCAATCGGCAGCCTACAGTCTCTTCGGAAAGCTCGACGCCCTGGAGCGCGCGCTCGAAGAAGATGGCGGCCTGAACTACCTCGGCGACGTGCATATCGAGCCGGGCCACGGCACCAACGTCGTCGGCACCAGGTCGCTGGCCAAAATGGCGATGTTTCTCAACGCCGACTGCTGCGTTTGTTCAAGAAGTGAGGGGTGAGGGAAAGGCGCGTGTTGCTACCTTGTAGGGGCAACCCTTGCGGTTGCCCTTGATGGGAAATCAAAAACCCTTCAGGGTAGGCGCAAGGCCTGCCCCTGCAAGAAAATCGCCGATCCCCCAATTCCTTCTACCCCTGCTCCTGCTTTTCGCTGTGCTCCCAGCGGTTCTGGTGGTCGAGGATCATCTCGACGATCTCGCGTACGCAGCCTCGTCCTCCCTCGAACACCGAGATGTAGGCGACGCGGTTGCGCAGGAACTCCGCGCCGTTGATCGGCGTCACCGGCAATCCCGCATTCTTCAGCAATTCCAGATCATCGATATCGTCGGCGATGCAGGCGCACTCGTCGTCCTGCAAGCCGTGGCGGCTTTTGAACGCTTCGTACGCTTCGAGCCGCTCCTCGCCGCCGAGGAAGAGATCGACCGGCCCGGCGGCTTCGAGCATCTGGCGGTAGGCCCCGGCCTGCCGTCCGGCGATGACCGCCACCTTCATGCCGAGGCGCAACGCCTCGCGGATGCCGACGAGGTCGCGGGCGTAAACGCCGGGCATTTCGCGCCCCTCGCCGTCGAGGGTTATCGTGCCGCTGGTGAGGACTCCGTCGAGTGAGATGACCAGCGCCTTGACGGCGTCGAGGGCGGCGCTGATCTGTGAAGAGGGGTCAGCCTGGTAGGGCTGCATGCCGAAAAACTGGAAAGAGCTCAAGAGTGTATCTGGTTAACGTGAATGAAATTCTTCCCGGATCGACTGCATACAGCGCTGGAGCTGCATCAGTTCCCGCACCATTTCGCCAAACTCGGCGAGTGGGGCCTGCGTCGAAGCGTCCGACATGGCGGTCGCCGGATCGGGATGCACCTCGAAAAAGAGGCCCTCGACGCCCGTGGCCACGGCGGCGCGGGCCAGCGGCATGAGGAACCGGCGGTCGCCTCCCGACACGCCCGCCCCCGCGCCCGGAAGCTGGACGCTGTGCGTGACGTCGAGAATGACCGGCCAGCCGGATTCGGCCATGATCGGCAAGCCCCTGAAATCGACCACGAGGTTGTGGTAGCCGAAGGTGGTTCCCCGCTCGGTGAGCATGATCTTTTTGTTCCCCGTCGAAGCGGCCTTTTCGGCAGCGTACGCCATGTCCTGCGGCGCGAGAAACTGTCCCTTCTTGATGTTGACGGCAAGCCCCGTCGAGGCGGCGGCCACGATCAGATCGGTCTGGCGGCACAGGAACGCGGGAATCTGGAGCACATCGACGTACGAGGCGGCAAGTTCGACCTCGGAGGTTTCGTGAACGTCGGTCAGAACCGGCATCCCGAAAGTTTCCCTGATTTCGCGCAGGATTTCGAGCGCCTCGCGGTCGCCGATACCGGTATATGAAGAGGCCGACGAACGGTTCGCCTTGCGGTAAGATCCTTTGAAAATGACCGGCACACCCTCTTCCTTTCGGATGCGGTCAAGCTCGGTGGCAACCTCTATCGCCATCCGGCGGTTTTCGACGAGGCAAGGTCCCGCGATGAGGAACAGTCCCTTCTCGCCAGGCAGCGACAACGGGCCAATCGAGAACTTTTGCATCCTTTGTCCTGTTTGATTACAAGAGTTAACGGCAGTAACGAGCGAGGCCGGTTTGTTTTGACCTGAGAGTCAAAGCGCTAAATTTAATCAATAATTTCTCTTTTCATTCTTCAACAAGAATTGGTGATTATGAATACCGCGGATACCAGACAGAGACTGCTCGACATCGAAAAGCAGATCGCCAGCCTCAGGGAGGAGCAGGCGACCGTCAAGGCGCAGTGGGATGCCGAGAAGGAGCTTATACAAACTTCGCGCAGCCTCAAATCGGAGCTTGAAGACCTGCGCGTACAGGCAGAAAATTTTGAACGCAGCGGCGACTACGGCAAGGTGGCCGAGATTCGCTATGGCAAGATCGCCGGAATCGAAAAGGAGCTGGAGGAGAACAACCGCAAGATCGAGGCGCGGCAGGCTTCGGGCGACCTGATCATGAAGGAGGAGATCGACGCGGGCGACATTGCCGACATCGTTTCGCGCTGGACGGGCATTCCGGTCAGCAAGATGCTCCAGTCGGAGCGCCAGAAGCTGCTCGGCATCGAGGCGGAGCTGCACCACCGCGTGGTCGGCCAGGACGAGGCAGTGCGGGCGGTCAGCGACGCCGTCAAGCGCTCCCGCGCCGGCATGGGCGACGAGAAGCGCCCGATCGGCTCGTTCATCTTTCTCGGCCCGACCGGCGTCGGCAAAACCGAACTAGCCCGAACGCTTGCCGAATATCTTTTCAATGACGACGAGGCGCTGATCCGCATCGACATGAGCGAATACATGGAGTCGCACACGGTCAGCCGCTTGGTTGGCGCGCCTCCCGGCTACGTCGGCTACGAGGAGGGGGGCCAGCTCACCGAGGCGGTCAGGCGCAAACCCTTCTCGGTGGTGCTGCTCGACGAAATCGAAAAAGCGCACCCGGACGTCTTCAACATCCTGCTCCAGATTCTCGACGACGGGCGTCTGACCGACAGCAAGGGGCGCACGGTGAACTTCAAGAACACCATCATCATCATGACGAGCAACATCGGCGCGCAGCTCATCCAGAGCGAGATGGAGCATCTCGAAGGGCGCGATGCCGACGTGGCGATGGCCGGGTTGCAGGAGCGACTCTTCCAGCTCCTCAAGCAGCAGGTGAGGCCGGAGTTCCTGAACCGCATCGACGAGGTGATTCTCTTCACACCGTTGACACGCGAAAACCTGCGCGAGATCGTCACCATCCAGTTCGACCGGATCAGGGAGACCGCGAGGCGTCAGCGCATCACGCTCGAAATCTCGGACGACGCGCTCATGTGGCTCGCCAAAACGGGCTTCGACCCGGCATTCGGCGCGCGCCCGCTCAAGCGCGTCATGCAGCGGCAGATCACCAACCACCTGTCGGAGATGATTCTCTCCGGCGAGATTGGCGAGGACGACACCGTCGAGATCGGGCTGGAGGGCGAAGCCATCACCATGTACAAGAAATAAGTTCAAACCGGGGCCGGTCGAATCGAAAAAGACCGGCCCGTTTTTTTACTTCCATGAAAACGAGTCTTCTCGTCGCTCTGCTGTCTTTACTGCTCTGCTCCCCGGCTCAGGCGGCCCCGTCACCCCAGCCCGACAGCCTGTCGCTCAAGATCGGCCAGATGCTCATGATCGGCTTCCGGGGCATGGACGCGAAAGAGGGATCGTCTATCGCTGCCGACATTAGCCAGCGCGGCATCGGCGGCGTGGTGCTCTTCGATTACGACGTACCGTCAAAATCGCCCGTGCGCAACATCGAGTCGGCGGAGCAAGTCCGGCGGCTCGCCTCGGAGTTGCAACGCCTGTCGGCGATTCCGCTTTTGGTCGCCATCGATCAGGAGGGCGGGCGCGTCTGCCGCCTCAAGCCGTCGCGCGGCTTTCCGCCGACCGTCTCCGCCGCGCATCTTGGCGCACTCGACAATGCCGACTCCACTCGGCAGGCCGCCGGATCGACCGCCGCGCTGCTGAAAAGCCTCGGCGTCAACATGAATCTCGCGCCGGTCGTCGATCTGAACGTCAACCCGAACAATCCCGTCATCGGCAAGCTCGACCGGAGCTTCTCCGCCGACCCGGCGGTGATCGCCCGGCAGGCGCGGATTTTCGTCGATACGTTCCACCGGCACGGCGTCATCGCGGCACTGAAGCACTTTCCCGGCCACGGCAGCTCAACCACCGACACGCACAAGGATTTCACCGACGTCACCGCCACCTGGTCGCGCACCGAACTGGCGCCCTACCGGAGGCTGATCCGCGAAGGCTACGGCGATCCGGTCATGACGGCGCACGTCTTCAACGCCCGGCTCGACAGCCTCTATCCGGCGACGCTCTCGAAGGCGACGGTCAGCGGCCTGCTTCGCGACGAGCTCGGCTTTCGCGGCGTGGTCATCAGCGACGACATGCAGATGAAGGCCATCGCCGACCGCTACGGCCTCGAAGAGGCGATCCGGCTGGCCATCGATGCTGGCGTCGATGTGCTGATCTTCGGCAACAACGTCAGCTACGACCCCGACATCGCCAGCAAGGCGACAACCATCATCAGGCATCTTGTCGAAAAAGGAGCCATTTCGCCGGAGCGGATCGATGAATCGTACCGGCGCATCATGGCGTTGAAAACCCGAACCATCCTCGAACGCCCATGAAAACCCTCTACCTCGTCCGCCACGCCAAAGCTGGCTGGCACGATCCCTCTCAGGCCGACTTCGACCGCCCGCTCACCAAACGGGGCCACCGGCAGTCGGAAGAGATGAGCCGTCGCCTGCGCAAAAAAGGGGTCGCGCCGGAGCGGCTTGTTTCGAGTCCGGCGAGCCGGGCGCTCGAAACGGCGGAGATTTTCGCGGACGCTTTTGGCATCGAGCGGCGGGAGATCGTGCAGAAGATCGAAATCTACGAGGGCGGCATCGACTCGCTCGCCGCCGTCGTGCGCTCGCTTGCCGACGAGGAGAATACGGCGATGCTCTTCGGCCACAACCCGGCGATCAGCGCCTTCGCCGGATGGCTCACGGGCCAGCGCACCGAAGCGATGGACACCTGCGGAGTCGCGAAAATCGAGCTGGATTGCGAGCACTGGCAGGATACCGCCGAAGGCAGCGGAAGGCTCGCCTGGTACAAGTACCCGGAACGGGAGTGAGGGCTGGTCAACCGTAGAGTCGCACGGTGTGCGCTCACCAATCCCACAAGTCTCAACTGTCCCAAGCGTCCCAAAAGCTGTGGACTTTGTGGACAGTGCTACCAGCCTCAGTAGTGCTCCGGCTTCGGCTCTCGCTCCATCAGATCGAGGATGGCTTGCTGGGCGGGTTTGTTTTCAAACAGCATTTCATAGACGGCGCGGGTGATTGGCATATCGACGCCGAGACCGTTGGCGAGTTCAAGGACGGCTTTCGAGGTGAGCACTCCTTCGGCCACCATGCTCATTTCGCCGAGAATATCGTCGAGCGTCCGGCCCTTGCCAATCTGCTCGCCGACGTAGCGGTTGCGGCTGTGCTGGCTCAGACAGGTGACGACGAGGTCACCGATGCCTGACAGGCCCGACATGGTGAGCGGGTCCGCGCCAAGCTTCGAGCTGAGGCGCGAAATTTCGGCCAGACCGCGCGTGATGATCGCTGCTTTGGCGTTGTCGCCGAAGCCGAGGCCATCGGAAATGCCAGCAGCGATGGCGATGACGTTCTTGACCGATCCGGCGATTTCGACGCCGATGAGGTCGGTATTGACATAGACGCGAAACTCGCTGGTGTGAAACGCCTCCTGAACCAGACGGGCGGTCGCTTCCGAGACGGAGCAGGCGACAACGGTGGTCGGCTGCTGGCGGGCGACCTCCTCGGCATGGCTCGGGCCGTAGAGCACGGCGATCTGCTCCGGCGCGATGCCAGGCAGCGTTTCGAGCAGCACCTCGGACATGCGCTTGCCGGTATGCCGCTCGATCCCCTTGGCCACGTTGACGATGACTTTTCCGCTGAGCGGCAGGTCGGCAAACGCCACAGCGGTCTCCCTGAGCGCATGTGACGGCACGGCGGCAACGATCATTTCTGCCTGCTTGACCGCTTCGTGAAGATTTTCGACCACGTGAAGGTTTTCGGGAAAAAGCACCCCCTTGAGATAGCGCTTGTTCTCGCGGTCAGCCTCCAGCGCCCTGGCGAACTCCGGGCGATGCGCCCAAAGCCGCACCTCGTGCCGTTTGCTGGCAAGCAGAATGGCGAGCGTGGTGCCCCAGCTCCCCGCGCCGAGAACGGTGATTTTCATCGCTTGCCCGGCCCCCTCAGCTTTTCCGCCCGAAGCTCAGGCGGTTTTCAGTTCCGGAAAAGAGACGCCTGATGTTGGCGCGGTGGGTGTAGATGATCGCCACGGCCACGATACCGCCGAAAATGAGCAGGTGATAATCGAGGCTGTCATGCACGAACCAATGGTCGAAAAAACGGTAATCAAGGCCGGAGCCGAGATCGAACAGGTACTTGCGGATGGCGATGATCAGCGGAAAAGCGATGGCGGCAAGTATCGATCCTACCGATACATAGCGCGAAATCGTGACCGTGAGCAGAAACACGCCGATCACCATTAACATGCTCACCGGCGCGAGTCCTATCAGCATTCCGGCAGCGGTGCTGACCCCCTTGCCCCCCTTGAATCCGGCAAAGACCGTGAAGACGTGGCCGATGACGGCGCTCATGCCCGCGACGAGGCTCAGGGCGACCTCGTTCATGTCGGGGAACGCGCCGAGCGGATGCGCCTTGAAAAAGCCGACCACCGGCACGGCAGCCACGGTGCCCTTGGCGATGTCGATGAGCGTCACGACCAGGCCCACCTTCCAGCCCAGCACCCGGAAGGCGTTGGTGCCCCCGGCATTACCACTGCCGTAGTCGCGGACATCGATGCCCTTGAGCAACTTTCCGGCAATGATGCTGGTCGGAATTGAGCCGATGAGGTAAGCAACGGCGATGATGGCAAGAAATGTCAGCATACCAATCAGGATTGAATGATGAACGAACACTCGATCTGAATCAGGCCTTGACGACCTCGCCTACAATGTAGGCATTTTCCTCTCTCGACTTCAAGTAGGCCATGATGTGATCGACGCGATCCTTCGCGACAATCATCACCAGGCCGAGGCCGAGGTTGAAGGTGCGGCGCATGTCCTCTTCCGGCACCGAGCCTTCGCGGCGGATCAGGTCGAAAATCGGCAGTTCGGGCCACGACGACCAGTCAACCGACAGCGCCAGCCCCTCCGGCACGATGCGCATGGTGTTGCCCATCAGGCCGCCGCCGGTGATGTGCGACATGCCGCGCAAGTCGCCCGTGCCAAGCAGCGGCTCGATGACCGGCAGATAGGAGCGGTGCACCTTGAGCAACTCCTCGCCGACCGTGCCGTCAAGCCCGGCGAACTTCTCGTTCATCCGTCCCTCGAACACCTTGCGGGCCAGCGAATAGCCGTTGGTGTGCAGGCCGGTCGAGGGGAGGCCGATCAAGACGTCGCCCGCCTCGATCTTCGAACCGTTGATGATGTGCGGCTGATCGACCATGCCGACAATCGTGCCGGCCAGGTCGAAATCCTCCGAGTCATAGACGCCCGGCATCTCGGCGGTTTCGCCACCGATGAGCGCCGCGCCGTTCTCGCGGCACGCCTTCACCATGCCGGTCACGACCGAAGCGGCGATCTCAGGCTTGAGCTTGCCGCAGGCGTAGTAGTCGAGGAAAAAGAGCGGGCGCGCGCCGCAGACCAGAATATCGTTGACGCAGTGGTTGACCAGGCAAGAGCCGACCGTGTCGTACTTGCCAAGCTCGATGGCGATCTTGAGCTTGGTGCCCACGCCGTCGATGCTGCTCACCAGCACCGGCTTTTCGTACTTCGCGAAGTCGGGCTGGAAAAATCCGCCGAACGCGCCGATGTCGGTCATCACCTGCGGAGTGAAGGTCTGGCGGACATGCGGTTTGATGAGGCGGACAAACTCTTCACCTGCTGAAATATCGACCCCGGCTTTCTTGTAATCCATAGTTCTTTTTCGTGATTATCCTGTTAACTCTTTTCTCGACCTGCCGCAGATTTTTCAGCTTCCCGCCGGTTTTTCGAAAATTCCGGCGCACTGCGACTCCGCGAAGAACTCGCAGTGCAGCGCCGAAACCGCCGCGGCGACGTCACTCTCCCCGACGACCACGCCGACATTGATCTCCGAAGCGCCCTGCGAAATCATGCGCAGATTGACGTTGCGCAGCGAACCGAAAATCCTGCCCGCCACACCTCGCGACATGCGAAGGTTGTCGCCGACCACGCTGACCGTGGCGACCTTGTGCTCGATCTCGACCTCGCCGAGTGCGCCGAGCGCCTTGATGAACGAATCGCTCACCACGGCATCGTCAACCGTCAGGGAAACCGAAACCTCGCTGGTCGAAATCATCTCGACCGAAACGGCGAAGCGCTCGAACACCTCGAACAGCTCGCTCATGAAGCCGTGGCGGCCAAACATCCGGTTGGAGCGAATGTTGAGAATCGCCTGGCCCTTTTTGACGGCAATCGACTTGACCAGCCCGCCGTGGCTCTTTCCGGCCAGCAATGCGGGATCGTTGGTGATGAGTGTGCCTTTGGATTCCGGATGCCACGTGTTCAGCACATAGACCGGAATGTTCTGTTTCACCGCCGGGGCGATGGTGTCGGGGTGCAGCACCTTCGCGCCGAGATAGGCCAGCTCGGCGGCCTCGGAGAAGGTCATGACCCTGATGCTGCGCGCCTCCGGAACCATCCGGGGATCGCAAGTCATCACGCCATCCACGTCGGTCCAGATGTCGATGGAGTCGGTATGCAGCCATGCACCGAAAAGCGCCGCCGAAAGGTCGGAGCCGCCGCGACCAAGCGTCGTGGTCTTGCCCGCTTCGGTCGCGCCGATATAGCCCTGCGTCACGACGACGACGCCGGATTCGAGCTTTGGGCGGATAATCTCTTCCGTTTTTGCCTGGCAGATCGCCTCGATTGGCCGGGCGAAACCGTAGCGATCGTCGGTGATCATCACCGTCCGCACGTCGATCCACTCGCAGGGCACACCCTGTTCGTTCAGCGCGGTGGCGAAAACAGTGGTCGAAAGCAGCTCGCCGAAGGAGCAAAAGCGATCCTTCGAGCGCTCGCTCAGTTCGCCAACAATTTCGACGCCTTCGGTCAGACGTTCGAGCCGGGTGAGATAGACGTCAATCTTTTCGGTCACCTCTTTCCGGATTTTCTCGCTCCCGATCAGCGCCCCGATCAGATCGAGGTGGAACGCGCGAACCTCGCCGACCAGTTGTTTGGCCTCTTCGAGATGCCCCTCGCCAGCCGCGTCGGCAATTTTGACAAGCTTGTTGGTAATACCGCTGCACGCGCTCAGAACGACCAGCGGCGCGTCCTGTTTTCTCTTTTCAACGATGATGGCGATCACCTGCCGCATGGCATCTGCCGTGCCGACAGAGGTGCCGCCAAATTTCATGACTGCCATAACCTCAATCGAAAGAATTGGATAGTGATCGTTTCAGGATCATTTTCCGGTTCGGATTTAGTATACTTCCATGATCGGCGGAACGTATGAATCCGGAATACCCGAAACCCACGCTCACCGGCCCCATGAACGAAATCAACCGGTTCGCTCCGAAAAAGGCAAAAGCGGCAGACATCCTCAGAATGGCGGCGCTGCTCGCAATTTCGTGCCTCATGCTCGCGCTTGGCGCATGCCAGAGCGCTCGGCCTCTGTCCGATCGCATGGAGAGCAAATATAGTTTAAAAAAGAGAAAAACTTCTATCTCGCGCCTTCGCCCGCAAGGCCCGGAGCGGTGCGACGTGCCGGTGCAGGTTTCCGAACGCGCCTTCAGGGCGATGCTCGATTCCATCGAAGAGAGCAAAGGGGTGAAGTACCGCTTCGGCGGCAGCTCACCGGAGGGCTTCGACTGCTCCGGCTTTGTGCAATATCTCTACAACCGCTCGTTCCAGATGATGCTGCCGCGCACCTCGACCGAACTTGCCCTCGTAGGCCCGATCATTCGCAAAGACCACCTGCAACCCGGCGACCTGGTCTTCTTCGCCGCCGGAGCCGACATAACCCACGTCGGCGTCTATATCGGCAACAAACAATTCGCCCACGCCTCAACGCGAGCCGGAATCAGCGTAAATGCGCTTTACCAAAGCTATTACAACACCAACTTCGCCTTCGGCACGAGGGTCATTCGGGTAGAGTAGCGCACGGCGGATGGCGTGGACTTCGTGGACGATGTGGACGAGCCTTGACGTTCCGGGGTTTCTTCCTGTTCGTCACTATCTGACCTATAAGACCTATTCTCTGGTTTTGCTATCTTCCCACACAGCACTCACTCACTGCAACCCAACCGTCAATGCAACCACCGAAAACCCACAACCACATCGAACTCGCCTTCGAGATCGACAGCGACCTTTACGAACTCTACATCGCCCTGCTTTCGCAGGAGGGGATCGAATATTTCCTCGAAGAGGAGACGAAACTGCTGGCCTACCTGCCCGAAAGCGAGTGGAGCACCGAAAAGGAGGAGGCCATCAAGGCGCTGTTGCAGGAGACCTTCGGCTCGGAACCGCACTTCGCGGCGACCTTCATGGCCGATCGGAACTGGAACGCCGAGTGGGAGGCGCACTTGCAGCCGGTCGAAATCTCCGACCGCTTCCTGATCGTTCAGCACCAGAAGGAGTACGCCGTCAAGCCGGGCCAGATCGTCATCGCCATCAACCCGAAGATGTCCTTCGGCACCGGCTACCACGCCACCACCCGCCTGATGATGCGCCAGATGGAGGAGCTTGACCTCGACGACAAAAAGATCATGGACATCGGCACCGGTACCGGCGTGCTCGCCATAGCCGCCCGCAAGCTCGGCAACAAAAATCCGATCCTCGCCTTCGACAACAACGCCTGGGCCGCGGAGAACGCCGTCGAGAACGTCGCCGAAAACGACGTGACCGACATCCAGGTGGAGCTGCTCGACGCCGAGGAGGAGCTGGTGGCGAACCTCGAAGAGGGGTACGACCTGATTCTGGCCAACATCAACAAAAACGTGCTCGACCGCATCCTGCCGGTCATCCGCCGCCACGCGCCGACGGCGCAGGTGCTGCTTTCGGGTGTGCTGGTCTATGACGAGCCGTGGCTCAAAAAGCTGCTGAAGCGCATCAGATACACCAACGTCAAGACCATCTACGAAGACGAATGGCTCTCAGCCCTGATCGAACCAGCAAACTGAAATTTCCCGTCTTATTCGTTCTATACGTCCTATAAGACCTATTCGTCCTATTTTTGAAATCATGCCCAACGCAACCAAACGCATCGCCTGCATCGACGTCGGCACCAACACGGCGCTCTTGCTCGTGGCCGACCTCGAACCCGCCACCGGCAACATTGTGACCGTCGAGCACCGCCAGACCATCGTGCGCCTCGGCCAGAAGGTCGATGAAAACCGGATGATCCACCCCGAAGCGCTCGACCGGTTGACGGCCTGCATGACGGAGTACCGGAAACTGTGCGACGAGCTTGGCGTGCGGCGGATCCTCGCCGTCGGCACCAGCGCCCTGCGCGACGCGGCGAACCGCGACGAAATAATCGCGGCGGTGAACCGCGCGACCGGCATCGAAATCAGTTGCATCAGCGGCGAAGATGAGGCCGCGCTCACCTTCTTCGGCGCGGTGGCCGGGCTGCCGGAGGCGCCGGAGCCGTTCACGGTGATCGACATCGGCGGCGGCAGCACCGAAATCATCATGGGTACGGTCGAGAAGGTCGAAAGCGCGGTCAGCATGAACATCGGCTCGGTGAGGATGACCGAACGCTTCTGCACCTCGCAGCCCCCATCGCCGGAAGAGTTCGAGGCGGCCCGGCAGGAGATCGACAAAAATCTCGCCGCCGCGCTGCCGCCCTTCTTCGCGGGCCGCCAGCAGGTTTTCGGCGTCGCAGGAACCCTCACCACCATCGCGCAGGTCTGCCTCAGCGACCGGCAGTTCGATCCGTCGCGGGTGCAGGGTTTCCGGCTCGACTACAGCGCGGTGCACGAGCTGCTCGAACGGCTCCGCGCGATGAGGCTCGACGAAATCGTGGCACTCGGCATTCCGGAGGGACGCGCCGACGTCTTCACGATGGGCGTACTCATTTTGCGCCAGTTCATGCGGATGCTTGGCGTCGGCGCGGTGACGGTCAGCATCCAGGGCCTGCGCTACGGCGTGGCGCAGCAGGAGCTTCAGCGACTGCGAAGCCGCGCCTGACGCGCCTTCACGCCTTGCGGCACGACAGCCAGACGAGGCCGCCCGTAGCATTTTTCGTGAAAAAGAGATAGCGCTCGCTGCTCTCACCGATTTTGTACCGCTTGCGCAGCTCCTCGACGGAGAGCGGAAAGTCGCGCCGCTGAACGGCGGCGTTCGTGATCCCCAACTCTGCAAGCTCCTTCCGAAAGCTCTTCGGTCTGAACGGGCGACACTCCTCGATCCGGAAACGCCTGCCGGGAAAGCGCTCGACCAACCGATCCGAGGTGAGGTAATCGACGGTGCGGTTCAGGAATTCGAGATGCAATTGACGCGCAAGCTCGCCGGTAAGCCGCGCCTTGATGATCGCCGCATCCGGCTCGTAAAGCCACGCGCCGGGCGTTTCCGCGACAACGCGAGCGGGAGGCTCGTCGCCAGAGGATGCGATCACGAACGGCTCGTCGCCGAGACACACCGCGCGGATGCCGGGCCTCTTTCCGGCGACATGCTCGCGGTCGAGCAACAGCAGCACCTCCTTGCACTCGCCATCGACCGACAGCACGATCACTTCGAAGAGTGACGGAAGCTGCGTTTCCAACCCGCTGATTTCGAGCGCGGGCGAGGCCTTGATGCAGACCCGTCGGGCCTTGCGGAGCATCAGGTCGTGCAGCAGCACCACGTTGGGACTCGACGCCACGAGCCCCGCCGAACGCCCGCCATGCTCACGCCGCGCCGGATCGACCAGGAGCCAGTCGAACGAATCGTCGGCATATCCCGCAAGCATCTCCTCGCTGTCGCCGATGCGCGTCTCGACGTTGGCGATTCCCATCGCGCGCCGGTTCGCCTCGGCCAGCCGCGCCAGCACCTTGTCCCGCTCGCACGACACAACCTCGTCGAAGCGGCGGGCGATAAAGAGCGTGTCGATGCCGAGGCCACCCGTCAGATCGATCGCCCGCCGCCCCGGCATGAGCGAAGCCTTCCACTCCGCCGCCCGCTCGCCCGAAGCCTGTTCGAGGCCGAGCCGAGTGTAGAGCAACGGAAAGCGCGACAGCGACGGCAGCTTTACGGCAGCCTTTTTGCGGCAGGCGATCTGCTCGGCCATCGCCCGCACCGGCAAGTCTCCCCGCCCGTGAAAGCGCAACGCAAACGCCGCCGGATCGTCACCGGCGTGAGCGTCGATCAGCGCAAGCACCTCTGGATCGCAGAGGCTGTGGAGTTCATCGAGGGTCATGGGGGGGAATAATCAGGAACTTCAGGGACTGCAAGAACAACAGTGTGAACACAGGAAAAACGCTCTTTTTCGTTGACCTTGTTGTCCATGAAGTCCTTACAGTCCTTTTTATTGGTTGTTTCTTCGTTGAATTCTCGCTTTGGTCATGCACTCTCTCAACTCCCCCCGCCATTGTGCCACTCCACCAGCACCCGGCGCAGCACCTTGCCTACTGCGGATTTCGGCAGCGAGTCGCAGTATTCGATGTGTTTCGGCACTTTGTAGGCGGCAAGCTCTTTGCGGCACCACGCCTTCAGCTCGGCGGGTTCGAAAGAACAGCCTTCGCGCAGCACGACCCACGCCTTGACCGCTTCGCCCTGGTAGCCGTCCGGCACTCCGGCCACGCCGGTTTCGAGCACCGAGGGGTGCTTTGCGATGACCTCCTCGACCTCTCGCGGCCATATCTGGAAGCCACTCGCCTTGATGACATCCTTCTTGCGATCCACCACGAACAGGTAGCCCTCCTCGTCGAGATAGCCGAGGTCGCCGGTGTGAATCCAGCCGTCTCGCAGCACCATGGCGGTTTCGGCGGGATTGTTCCAGTAGCCGCTCATGTTCTGCGGCGAGCGGATGAGAATCTCGCCGACCTCGCCCGGCGGCAGCACGTTATCGCACTTTTCGGCATCGACGATGCGGAGTTCGACATCGGTGCCGGGCAGGCCGACGGAACCGCTCTTTTTCAGGCCTCGCGCCGGTGAAAACACCGGAGCGGCCAGCGCCTCGGTCAGGCCGTACGCCTCGATGATGCAACCGCCGGTCAACTGCTCGAAGCGGTTCCGGGTTTCGAGATGCAGCGATGAAGCGCCGGAGACGATCAGCCGCAGGGAGCGCAACGCTTTCGGGTCGCGCCGAAGCCGGGGGTGCGCGGCCAGCGCGTTGAAGAGCGTCGGCACGCCCGGCAGCATCTCCACCTTGCGGCGCTTGATGGTCGCGATGAGCGCGCCAATGTCGCGAGGATCGGGCATGAGCACCATCGGCGAGCGGCGGATGAAACCGCTGGCCATGACCGCCACCTGCGCGAAAACATGAAAAAGCGGAAGGTTGAGCATGATGACGATCCGGCCTTTGCCAAGCGCGCTATCGAACCAGGCGTTGATCTGCATTCCGGTCATGACGAGCGCTTCGTGCCTGCCGACGACGCACTTCGGGTTGCCGGTGGTGCCGCCGGAAAAGAGGAAGAGCGCCGGGTCCGAGGGCGCGACCGTGAGCTTCGGCGCTTCGCTTCGCGCGTGACGCTCGATCACGTCGGCCATCGACGAGTCGCCCGGACGCAAAGCGATACGGTGGCCGCCCTGCCGCTCTTTCAGCACGGCGAAGAGCATCCGCTTGAGCGGCGGCAGATACTCTTTGATCGAGGTGGCGATCACCCGCTTCAGCGGCGTGTTCGAGCGGATATTGTTGATCTTTTCGTAAAACAGGGTCAGCACCACCGCCGTTTCGGCCTCGCTCTCGCGAATCGCGCGTTCGAGTTCCGGCTCCGTGTAGAGCGGATTGAGCAGCACCACGATGCCGCCCGCCTTCCAGATGCCGAACTCGGCCACGATCATCTGCGGCGAATTGGGCATCAGCACCGCCACCCGGTCGCCCTGGCCGACGCCTTGCGCTCGCAACGCCGAGGCGAACGCGCTGCTTTTCAGCTCGAGCTCGCGCCACGAAATCGCGCTTCCCATGAACAGAAAAGCGTCATCGCCAGGACGCTCCCGTGCGCTGTCACGAAGAAGATCGAGCATGGTGATCGCCGGATAGGGCGCGAGGGTATGCGGCACGCCATCATCGTAATGACTGAGCCAGGGCCGTTCGGACATAGAAGGGTTTTCCGGAAATTATCGAGCGACTCATGGAATCACCCGAATCCACGAGGTCGCAGAAAATATACGGCTTTCATCCCGATTCATCCCCGATGAGAGATGCGCTACATTTTTGTAATTTGCGCCTTCCGTCACAACGCAGGCCGATCATCCCGAATTTTTCATCATGAGTGCAGACCCGATCACGATCTTCCGCAAAACATGGGGAACCTATCAAAAAGTCATCAGCCACAACCTCATGTTTCACCGGGAGATAACGGCGGCGGTGGCCCAATTGCTCGCAGCCAAGCCTGGCCCCTTGCACCTGCTCGACCTCGGCTGCGGCGACGCCTCGCACCTCTCGAAAATCCTCCGGCCCGGCCAGCTCGCTGAATATTGCGGGTGCGATCTCTCGCCGTTCGCCCTCGACGAAGCCCGCAAAAGTCTCGAATCGTTCGGCGGCGTTTCGGTCAACCTGTGCTGCGAGGACATGCTCGCCGTTCTGCACCAAGCTCCCGCAAGCCATTTCGACATCATCTATTCCAGCTACGCCCTGCACCACCTGGCCACGGAGGAAAAGCAGGTGTTTTTCGACGAATGCCGCCGCGCCTTGCGCGACAACGGCTGCGTGATTCTTGTGGATGTCATGCGCGACGAAGGACAGGCGCGGCAGGAGTATCTCTACCGTTACAACCGGACGGTGCGGACGCAATGGGACGCGCTGAGCCTCGACGAACGGAACCAGGTGCAGGAGCACATCCGGAGCTGCGACTTCCCCGAAACCCCGTCCCTTCTCAAAACCCTTGCCCTGAGCGCAGGATTTACCAATTGCCGGAGACTGGAAAAGCAAAGCTGGCACGAGGCATGGTGCTTCGAGGAGTGAGCCGCGAAGGCTTGAGATTCGTCATCTCCATGACGGAGAATTCAGAACCGCTTGCCATGGACACGCCACCGGAGGCGCGCTACCGGCACGCCAAACGAACCGCGAAAAACAGGCGAAAAGCCACCAGCTTCAGCAGCGTTCCAGAGCTCGGCGGACTCACCAGACCCGCCTGGCTGAACCAGCACATCGTCTTCGGCTTCCACTTCGCGCTGCCATCTTTTTGGCGTCAACCGTGAGCTGATTCTCTCATACCTGAAAAAGAGCGCCAGCCCGGAAGGAGCACGCCGCACGACAGCGAGCTGCGCCTCGTGCCATTGAGGGGGGCGGCAGACCTCTCGGCAGAGAGGTGCTTCACAAGTATTTCTTTATCTTCGCCGCATCTTTAGTTAAGGAAAAGCGCCTTTCCTTAACTAATAAACAGATTAAGGTAACGATCAAAGACATACACCCGCCCCCGTTGCTGACCTGTAATCTCTCTCAGGATGCCCTTGCCGATCAATGTTCGAATCAAGGCATTGGCTGTTGGAGTACTGACATGAATTGCCTGCTCAAGATCAGCCGCGGAAACAATGGGCTTGCGATACAGCAGGTTTAACGCCTGCCGCGCTGTAGGAGCGCGCTTCCCCATTGAGAGCAATGAGTGTTCGACCTCGGTACGAAGTGCTAAAATCTGCCGAAAAACATCCCGTCCCTTCGTCGCTGTTTGAGCTACGCCATTGAGAAAAAACCGTACCCAGTGAATGAGGTCATTGCTGACTCTGACCTTCATGAGCGCATCATAATAGCTGGATCGATTTCGCTCGAAAAAATCTGAAAGGTACAGCGATGGCTTTGCAAGCAGACCCTGGCTGACCAGATAGAGAGGAATGAGCAGGCGTCCGATGCGGCCATTGCCGTCCAGAAAAGGATGAATCGTCTCAAACTGGTAATGGCTGATCGCAATCCGCACCAAGTGAGGCACGACGATTTGAGTATTATGCCAGAACTTTTCCAGATCACTCATCAACTCAGCTACGCCTTCCGGGTGAGGAGGAATAAAGGTCGCATCGCTCAGGCTGGAACCGCCGATCCAGTTCTGGCTGATTCTGAATTCACCCGGCTGCTTGCGTTCCCCGCGAACGCCATCCATCAAAATCGAATGGGTTTGCTTGAGCAAGCGATTGGACAGCGGCAGGGCATTCAGGGATTCAATGGCGGTGTTGACCGCCTCAATGTAATTCCGGACTTCACGCCAGTCATCCCTTTTTTCCGGAAGAATCTGCTCTTCAGGCAACAACGCCTCGTCGATACCGGTTCGGGTTCCCTCGATCTTGCTTGAAGTCTGTGCTTCCTTGACAACATGCATCTCGATAAAAAGGTCGATATCCGGGACAATCAGAGAAAATGCATTCAACTCGCCAAGAGCACGGGTCGCCTGCTCAAGCAGCGCGTTAATCGTCGGGTCTTCCCAGCTCCATTCATGATTGACCGGCGTCGGTTCAAAGCTTTTATACTGATAGCGGGTCTCCCATTGACCAGCTCTGAAAGATTCAAATTTCATAAAACGCCTCCCAATTTCAGTTTCCCATCCATGCTAACCCTTACACTCAATACGCCTCGATCCACTCAACCTCCAGCCGGAACACGCCCGCTTGCCTGTTGGAGATGAGCAGGCCGATCTGCGCGATGTTGGCGCTGTCAAGCGGCGGAACGTCGTCGAGCGTTCGGCCCCGGAAGGTTGGGGTGAAGCCCGCAAAGGGAAGCTCGATCTCCCGCCACTCGCCCGGCGCGGTGTCGAAGTCGGATTTATAGACGATGCCGTCGAAGCGGTCGTCGTTCCTGGCTCTGAAGCTGTAGCGCTTGCCGTCGCCCTTCGCCCGAATCCTGAAACCGTCGAAACCGGAGTAGTTCCGCCGCTCCAGCACCGTGCGCACCGATGCGAAACCCCCGGAGTTTTCGAGCGACAGATTCCCGGCAAACACCGCGGTTCCATCGGGATTCACCCGCATCGCGCTGTCCGACACCCCGCCCATCACGACATCATCGACATTCATCCAGTTTAGGCACGTGGTTCTGAAATCACAGACGAGCATGGTTGTTGTGATTGAAATGTTGTCAAATTGACCTAAGCGTACAGCCAAATTAAACGCTCGCTTTAGTATAACGACCCAAATGCTCCATACTAAAGGCTGCCTTTAGTATGAAACACGTTACCTGTCGCCTCGCTGACCGCCTTCCCGCTCTTGCAGAAATTTCAGCAGCTCATCGATTTTCCCTGTTTGCTCCTTGATCGTGCTGGCAATTTTCTCGTCGCCACTCTGCCGTTTCGCCTCCTCAACGACATCAAAAACAATGGGCCGAAGAAAGCCGAGCGAGAGCCGAAAAAGCCAAAAACAGGTAACCAAAAGCATCGGGACGGATACGAACAGTAAATAGAGAAGGATTGGTGTTCGTTCAAAATCTGCAACTGTGCTCTGCAAGGAGAGGACAATGATAAAGATGAACGGATGAAAGCAAAGAATTATGCGGAGCAGGATTGAGATGATTTTTGGTGCTATACCCTTTTCATACTTTGAAAGAATCCATGGAAACTGCCCGACCTTCATCGCAGAATCCCTGCTGGTCAAATATTTGGTTCCATCAAGAGCTGAGCCAAAAAAGATGCTGGTAAACATCATGAGTGTTGCCGAGATGATAATTGAGAGACCAGCGAAGGTGACGGCATCAATGGGGTCCTTGAGGATATTGAAAGGAACAGTGATCGTGTCACGATGGAGCACAAAAGACAACAGCGTGATGCCTGCGAAAAGAAGTGAGATTGAGTGCAATCGCCGTGCATGTTTGAGGTTATCGAGAACAGCCTCCACGCTTGAACCCTGCATCGAATCGCCCTCCGGGGCCATATTCATCAAGGCGGCAGTTTTCGTCCCGTGAGAGTAAATGCCATTTACACCTCGGGTAATACTTTTTGCGCCGCGTAACTTGGTGTTTGAATCAATAACAGCGCCGCTCAGTGTAGCACCTTTCAGATCAGCACCTTTCAGATTGGCCCACGAGAGTTTGGCATTTGTGAGATCGGCGTTTTTCAAATCGGCTTTTTTGAGTTGGGCAAACCAGAAATTTGTGCTTGTGAGATTGGCGCTTTTGAAATCGGCTCTTTCGAGCTTAGCTGTTGCAAGGTACGCGCCTCTGAGCATTGCTTCACTGAGGTTGGCACCAGTGAAATCGGCATATGATAAATAGGCGTCTGTGAGATCAATCCCCGATAAATCAGTACCTCTGAGATCGGCACCTGAGATATCAATCTTTACATCAGGGTTTGTATTTCTCCATTTATTCCACGATACAGTCCCTTGCTTCAGAATTATTAGTTGCTCTTCATTCGCCATAGCTCATTTCCCTTTTGAAATTGTTTCTCACCTTCTCCCCCCTCACTTCCCGATACAAAACTTGTCAAAAATCGTATTCAGCACCTCTTCGTTCACCACCTTTCCGGTGATTTCGCCGACGTAGTCGAGGGCGCTACGGAGTTCGAAGGCGATGAGTTCGGTTTCGGACTCTTGGGCGATGAGTTCGAGGGCGTTTTGCAGGGCGTCCGAGGCGTTGCGCAGCGCTTCGTAGTGGCGGAGGCTGGTGACGAGCACGCTCGCTTCGTGCAGTTTGTCGAGGTCTTTTACCAATGCGCCCATGTGCTGCTTGAGCGCGGAGATGCCGTCGCCCTTGAGCGCGGAGATGCCGATGACTTCGGTGCCGGTGCCGTCGGTGATGGCGCGGATGAGGTCGCCCGAGTTGGCGGCGCGGTCGAGCTTGTTGGCGATGGCGAGGAACTTCGCGTCGGGATGGGTCGCCTTCAGCTCGCTGATTTCGGCGATCTCGTCGTCGAGCCGCTCCGCGCCGAGGTCGAAGAGGTAGAGAATCAGGTCGGCTTCGGCCATCTTCATGCGGCTGCGGCGGATGCCTTCGTGCTCGATCTCCTCGCCCGCTTCGCGCAGACCGGCGGTGTCGGTGAGGCGAAACATCGTTTTGTCGTGGATGAAGCACTCCTCGATGTAGTCGCGGGTCGTGCCGGGCATGTGGCTGACGATGGCGCGTTCCTGGCCGAGTAACGTGTTGAGTAGCGTGGACTTACCGGCGTTCGGTTTTCCGGCGATGACCGTCGAGACCCCCTCGCTGACGAGCCGCCCGTGCTGGTAGGAGTCGATGAGCTGGCTCACCTCGCGCTGGAGCGCTTCGATTTGCGCGGTCAGTTCGGCGCGACTCTGGAACTCGACCTCCTCCTCGCCGAAGTCGAGTTCGAGTTCGATGAGAGCGCAGGAGCGGATGAGCTGCTCGCGCAGGTCGCCGAGCTTTTTCGACAGGTCGCCCTTCATCTGGCTCACCGCCGTGCGGTAGGCCGATTCGGTGCGGGCGTGGATCATCTCGCCAATCGCCTCGGCCTGCAACAGATCGATGCGCCCGTTGAGGAAGGCGCGGCGGGTGAACTCGCCCGGTTCGGCGAGGCGGCAGCCGTGGTCGAGCATGAGCCGCAGCACGCGCCCCACCACCACCGGCCCGCCGTGGCAGGTAAACTCCACCATCTCCTCGGCGGTGAACGAACGCGGCGAGCGGAAAACGAGCGCGATCACCTCGTCCACCATCTCCTCGCCGTCGTGGAGCCGCCCGAAGTGCGCGGTGTAACCGGCGGCATCGGCGAGTTTGCCGTCGCCGTGCGCCTTGCAGAACACGCTGTCGGCGATGGCGAGCACCCCCGCGCCGCTGATGCGCACGATGGCGAGAGCCCCGACGCCGACCGGCGTAGCAATGGCGGCGATGGGGTGGCCGGGGATAGGCAAGTGAAGTTCGGAGGATGACATAAGTCGATACGAGGTTATGAGTTACAATGGCCGGACGGTCAGTTCGTCGGGCAACATGCCGTCGGGCAGCTCGACCAGCGAAACGATCAGCCGCGCCAGATCGCCTGGCTGCATGAACTTTTTCGGCTCGATTCCGGCATGGTCGAAAAATTCGGTCTCGACCGAACCGGGATTGATGCACGACACGCGAATACCGAAGCTGCGCAGCTCCTCCATGAGCGATTCGGAGAAGCCGTTGACCGCGAACTTGGAGGCGCAGTAGGCCGTGCCGCCCTTGATGCCGCGCTTGCCCGCCACCGAGCCGACGTTGACGATCATGCCGCTCCGTGCGGCCTTCATCGATGGCGCGACCTTGCGCGAGCAGAGGAACATCGCCGTCAGATTGGTATCGATGAGCCGCCGCCACTCCGCCGGATCGATCAGCTCGATGTCGCGGAAAAAGCCGAAACCTGCGTCGTTGACGAGCAGATCGACGCGCCCGCGCTCGGCAAACACGGCATCGAACGCCCGGTCGATCTCGGCTTCGCGAGTCACATCGGTCTGTAACCAGCGGAAGCGCGTGTGCGCGATTGGCGTCTCGCGGCGACTGAGGCCGAACACCGAGGCTCCCGCATCGAGCAAAGCGCGGCAGACGGCAAGGCCGATGCCGGAACTCGATCCGGTCACGACGGCGGTTTTCTCTGCGAGGTTCATGGGATGGTGATGGTTATGCCTGCGGCTGATTCAAAAGAGATTCACAACAGCATGTTGGTCTTGCGTTTTGTTGTCATTCTGAACGGAGTGAAGAATCCAGTTTTTTTTCGAGATAACCTGATAACTGAATGATTTAATAGATTTTACGAAACGCCTCTGGATTCTTCGCCCGACTGCGCCGGACTCAGAATGACAGGAAAAACAAAAGAGACCGCACAAAAAAAGAATTGGTCTTTCCTTTCGAGACAGCCTCCTGCCGAATATTGACAAAGCGTGTTCGTCATTTCAATAGTACGGATTCTGCACACGAAAGAGTAACTTTGGGTGCATCGCAACAAGCCCCCGTCATCATGAAAGAACAGCAATCCATCGACGCCCTCAAAAAGTCCATCCTTAACCATAACGCCGTCACGCCTGCCGAACATTTCGAGCGGGTGGTGAATCTCGTCAAGGTGCTGCGCTCCGAGTGCCCGTGGGATCGCAAGCAGACGCCAGAGTCGCTGGCGCACCTCTTGCTCGAAGAGAGCTACGAGCTGGTGTACGCCATCGACTCCGGCGACGACCCGGAGCTGAAAAAGGAGCTGGGCGACCTCTTTCTGCACGTCTGCTTTCAGGTGCTGCTGGCCGACGAGGCGGGGAAGTTCACCTTCATCGAGGTGTTCGAGGCGCTCTGCCACAAGCTCATCAGCCGTCACCCGCACGTGTTCGGCAGCGCGAAGGCCGACACCGAAGAGGAGGTGCTCGGCAACTGGGAGAGTCTCAAGATGAAGGAGGGGCGCGCGAGCCTGCTCGATGGTGTGCCGAAGGCGATGTCGGAGCTGCTGCGGGCCTATCGGGTGCAGAAGAAGGTGGCTGGCGTCGGCTTCGACTGGCCAAGCGACGAGGGGGTGCTCGACAAGCTCACCGAGGAGATCGGCGAGCTGCGCAACGCGGCCAGCAAAGAGGAGCGTGAGGAGGAGTTCGGCGACCTGCTTTTCACCATCGTCAACTACAGCCGCTTCATCGACACAAATCCGGAAGACGCCCTGCGCAAGGCGACCAACAAGTTCATGGGGCGGTTCCGCAAAGTCGAGAAGTCGGTGCTGGCGTCAGGCCGGTGCTGGCAGGAGTTCTCCGCCGAAGAGCTGGACGGGCTGTGGAACGAGGCGAAAAAGGGACGCTGAGCTAATCTGGATTCCAGCCGATGCGTCAAACAACAATGATGAGGCGGTCTCAAAAGCAATCCACAACAGTAAAGCAAGTCTGCATTTGATGGTCATTCTGAACGAAGTGAAGAATCCAGTTTCTTTGAAGCCACCAGATAACAGAATAATGTAAAAAGCGTTACAAACTTTTCTGGATTCTTCCCCCGACTGCGTCGGACTCAGAATGACACCAGAAGCAAACGGAACACGTTCAACTCAGACGAACTCCATCCCTGCCAGAAACCTCCCCGCTGCCTCAAAATACTCGCCGGTCGGGCCGTGCCCACCGTGGAAAAGCGTCACCGCCGGATCGATGCCAGTCTCTCGCAACCGGATAATGTCGGCCTCAAAGCGCTTCTGCGGATAAAGGCGGTCGTGGTCGCCGCGGGCGAGATGCGCGGCTCGCATCCGCGCGAGATCGTCGAGTTCCGGCGGGATGTCGCCACCGAGAAGCATCACGCCTGACACAGCGTGACGACCGATCAGCGCCGCGCGGCTGGCCATTCCCGCGCCTTGCGAGAAACCGTGCAGCACGAGGCGGCCATCGAACGGCAGCTCCGCCGTCACGCGCCCGATGACGGCATCGGCGTAACGCACGTTTTCGGCGATGCGCCGTTCGCGGTCGCGCCGGGTCATCCAGCTCGCGCCGGGCTGGCCTTTGGCGTTGATGAAGGGGTGCAGCGCTTCGATGGAGCAAAGCGCGAAGCGTTCCGAACCGGGAATCTGCCGGAGCATTGCAAGCTCGTCTTCGGCGGTCTGGCCGTAGCCGTGGAATCCGGCGAGCAGCGAAAAGGGAGCGTGGCCGTCCGGCGCTTCGACGAGGTAGCGCCCGCTGATCGTTGTTTCGAGATGGTGTTCAATCATATCATGCAAATTCTGACCGGCCTCGACATCGGAATCAAAAACAGCAAAAAAAAACGCCGGTCTGTCAGATGAACGCGACAGACCGGCGAAAAATGGGCAAAAAAGCTCAGTTTTTGATGAGGCGAAGGATGCCGTTCATCGGAATCGGGAGCCACTCGGGGCGATTGTTCAGCTCGTAGTTGAGTTCGTAGATCGCCTTGTTCATCAGGTAACTGCGCAGGAGCAACTCGCGCTGGCGAGCCTCTTTGGGAATCAGCCCCGCGCCTTCGGTGTTTTGCGTGTACACGTCGATGAAGTGCTGGCCAACGTAGTGGCTCCAGAGCTCGGCCCACGGTTCGAGCGCCTTGCGGTCTTCGGGCCGGATCGACTGGTTCTGCATCAGCACGTTGAATGCCGCGTAGTCGAACGAGCGCAGCATTCCGGCCAGGTCGCGGTAAACCGAGCGCTTGATCTTGCGCTCCGAAAGCGAGCGGGCGGGTTCGCCCTCGAAATCGAGAATCACGAAGTCGTTGCCGGTGTAGAGCACCTGGCCCAGATGATAGTCGCCGTGAATCCTGATCTTGACCGTGTCGATCTTCTCGTGGCGGATTGTATCGAACTGTTTGAGAATCTCCTTTTCCCGGTCGAGCAGCTCTTCGGCAAGCGGGCGAGCCTCCTTCGGCACGGCCTTCATCGATTCGCGCAGGAAGATCATGCCACGCTTGACCTTGTCGGTCATCGCCTGGTAGATCGAGCGCTGGTAGAGCGTCGTGAAGGGCTCGGGCGAAAATGCCGGATCGGTGTCGATCGAGGCAAGGGCGCTGTGCATCTCCGCCGTGCGCTCGGCAAGTTTGCCGACCATGTGGAGGTAGAACTCGCCGACCAGCTCGCGCATGATCCCCGGCATCTGGTTTGCCATCTCCGAGCGCGGTGGCAGCGCGGGCGGCAGGTTCCCCTGCGCACGGTGCGAGAGCACATCTTCGAAATAGCGCTGCACATGGTCGAGGCTCAGTTGCCAGCCGTCGCACTCGTTCGGCACGAAGTTTTGCAGAATGCCCAGCGAGCAGCGCTCCCGGTAGCTTTTGCCGTAGTCGAACGAGCCGAGATAGACCGGAATGTTGCGGTACGCCGTCTGATCGGTCAGCACACGGGAGATTTCGATCTCCGGCGCCATGCCTGAGTCGATCTTCCGGTAGAGCTTCAGGCAGAGCTCTTCGCCGTACCGGATCGAGGTGTTGCTCTGCTCCAGCCCCATCAGGTGCGATGCGGGCTGCTCCTCTCCGGCCTTCGCCGCATAGCAGGCTTCGAGCATCTTGCCGGCATCCGCAGTGATTTTTCCGGCGGCTCCCGCCCAGCTCTCAGAGTGAAGGATCAGCTCAAGCACTCGCGCGCGGAACGAGGCGTCGAACGAGGCGTCGATCAGAAATCCCTCGACGCCGTCAAGCTCGATGCGGGCGATGGCGTGACGCTGGAACGCTTCGTCCGCAAAAGCCGCCTTGTCGGCCGGAACGAAGGTCAGCGGAAGCTGGTAGCGCTCGTTCTCGCCGCTCGGGTAGTGCACTTCGGTGATCGCGAACGCGGTGTTTTGCAGCCCCGCGACCGGCACGGTATCGTTCACGCGGATGCGGATGATGTTTCGCGCCTTTCCGCCGAACCAGCGGGCGCTCTTGTAGTAGGGCGGCAACAGCGCGGTTTCGAGCTTGTCGAGGCTGCGGCCAACGAAAAGCTCCGGCCAACTCGCGGCGCGAAGGGCGGCCTTTTCGAGCAAGGCGCATCGGTCGGCGGGCGCCTCTTCGCGGATCAGGCGCAGCCAGAAGTAGCCGTATGGTCCAAGCGCGACCATGTATGGCTCCGTCCGCACCTTCGGGAAGCGGTTCATGCTGAACACCTCTTCGGGGACGCATCCCTCGTAGGCCGACAGATCGACGCTGACCGCCTGGGCATTGCGCGACAGGTTGATGACCGTCAGGATGGTTTCATCCTCATAGCTGCGGATAAACATCAGCACCTTGGGATTTCTGGCCTTCAGGAACTCGATGCCGCCCCGGCTGAACGCCTTGAAACGGCGGGCGGTGGCGATGGTGTGGCGCATCCACCAGAGCAGCGAGTTTGAGTTCGATTCCTGCACCTCGACGTTGATCGCCTCGTAGTGGTACTCGGGATCGATGATCACCGGCAGGAGCAGCTTCTGCGGATTGGCGCGCGAAAAGCCCGCGTTGCGGTCGGCGTTCCACTGCATCGGGGTGCGTACGCCGTCGCGGTCGCCGAGGTAGTAGTTGTCGCCCATGCCGATTTCGTCGCCGTAGTAGAGCACCGGCGTGCCAGGCAGCGAGAGCAGCATGATGTTCATCAGCTCGATGCGGCGGCGGTCGTTGGACATCAGCGGCGCCAGGCGGCGGCGGATGCCGAGGTTGATGCGCGCCCGCTGGTCGTGGGCGTAGATGCGGCGCATGTAGTCGCGCTCCTCATCGGTCACCATTTCAAGCGTCAGCTCGTCGTGGTTGCGCAGGAAGGAGGCCCACTGGCAGGCTTCGGGAATCTCCGGCGTCTGGGCGAGAATGTCGATGATCGGGAAGCGATCCTCGGTGGCCAGCGCCATGTACATGCGCGGCATGAGCGGGAAGTGGAAGTTCATGTGGCACATGTCCCCCTTGCCGAGATAGGCGGCGGAGTCCTCCGGCCACTGGTTCGCTTCGGCCAAGAGCATCCGGTTCGGGTACTTCTCGTCCACGTAGGTTCGCAGCTTGCGCAGGAACTCGAAGGTCGGCGGCAGGTTCTCGCAGTTGGTGCCTTCGGCCTCGTAGAGGTAGGGCACGGCGTCGAGCCGCAGGCCGTCCACGCCCATGCCGAGCCAGAAGTCGAGCACGTCGAGGAGCGCCTGGTGCACGGCGGGATTCTCGAAGTTCAGGTCGGGCTGGTGGTGGAAAAAGCGGTGCCAGTAGTACTGCCCGGCCACCGGATCCCACGTCCAGTTCGACGCCTCGAAATCCTGGAAGATGATGCGGGTCTCGCCGTATTTTTTGTCGTCGTCGTTCCAGACGTAAAAGTCGCGCTCCGGCGATCCTTTCGGAGCCTTGCGGGCCTTTTTGAACCACTCGTGCTGGTCGGAGGTGTGGTTCACCACCAGCTCGGTAATCACCTTGATGCCGCGCCGGTGCGCCTCTTCGAGGAAATCGCGAAAATCCTCGATGGTTCCGTAATCGGGGTTGACCGATGTATAATCGGCAATATCGTAGCCGTCGTCACGCAGCGGCGAGGGGTAGAAGGGCAGAATCCAGATCGCCGTCACCCCGAGGCTTTCGAGGTAGCCGAGGCGGCTCGTGAGGCCGCGAAAATCGCCGATACCGTCGTTATTGCTGTCGCAAAAGGTCTTGACATGCAGTTCGTAAATGATGGCGTCCTTGTACCAGAGAGGCTCCGGCTGATAGCTTTTTACAGCTTTACGTGTTGGCATTGGTGCTTGAAAAATGAGTGTAGATTATGATGGCAGATTGACCCTGAAAATGTGCGCGGGCATCTGGTGCGGATTCAGCTCGACGTAGTTCCACTCGCCGTTCCACTCGTAGGTGCGGCCTGAAATCAGGTCTTCGACCGTGAAGCGCTCGGTGTGCGGCAACCCGAACTTTTCGAGCGGAAAGCGCAGCCAGCCGCCGCGCGTGTTCCTGTCGTCGAGCGTGACCACCGTGAGGATGACGTTCTCGCCGTCGGGCGAGCACTTGACGTAACCGATAAGCTGGTCGTGCTCCTGGCCCCGCGACACGTCGATCGTCACGAAGGTGATGTCGCTGGTCTGCTGGAGCGCCGGATTGTTGTGGCGGATGCGATTGACCATCGCGATTTCGGAGCGGATGTTGCCTGGGCGGTCGAGCTCCCACTGCTTGATTTCGTACTTCTCCGAATCGATGTACTCCTCCTTGCCGGGGAACGGCGCATGTTCGCACAGCTCGTAGGCCGGGCCGTACATGCCGTAGTTCGACGAAAGCGTGGCGGCGAGCACGAAGCGAATGATGAAGCGAGCGCGGCTGCCGCCCTGCAACTCCTCGTGCAGAATATCGGGCGTGTTGGGCCAGAAGTTCGGACGCATGTACTCCCGCAGCTCGGTCTGGGTCAGCTCGGTCAGGTACTCCTGAAGCTCGTACTTCGTATTACGCCAGGTGAAGTAGGTATAAGAATGGGTGTAGCCCCCCTTGGCCAAGCGCGCCATCAGCTTCGGGCGGGTAAACGCCTCGGCGAGGAACATCGTGTCGGGATGCTCTTCGCGGATCGAGCCGAGCACCCACTCCCAAAAGGCGAAGCCCTTGGTGTGCGGATTATCGACTCGGAAAATCTTCACGCCTTTATCGATCCAGAAGAGGAATACGTCGCGCAGGGCGATCCAGAGGTTCTGCCAGTCCGCCGACTCGAAGTCGATGGGAAGAATGTCCTCGTAGCGCTTGGGCGGATTTTCGGCAAACTGTACCGTGCCGTCGGGACGCCAGCGGAACCACTGCGGATGCTCCTTGACCCACGGATGGTCGGGCGAACACTGGAAGGCGATGTCGAGCGCCACCGAAATGCCGTGCTTCTCGGCCTCCCGCACGAACGCCTCGAACTCCTCCATCGTGCCGAGTTCGGGGTGCACCGAGGTGTGGCCGCCGTCAGCGCTGCCGATCGCCCAGCAGCTTCCCGGATCCTCCGGCCCGGCGACGAGCGCGTTGTTCTTGCCCTTGCGCTTCGTCACGCCGATGGGGTGGATCGGCGGCAGGTAGAGCACGTCGAAGCCCATCAGGGCGATGCGCGGCAACAGCTTCATGCAGTCGCGGAAGGTGCCGTGCCGGCCCGGTTCCTCAGCCCACGAGCGGGGAAAGAGTTCGTACCAAGTGCTGAACCCGGCCTTTTTCTGGTCGATCTGGAGCAGCAGAATCTTGTCGTACAGCGTCGCCATCGCTTTTTCGGGGGCGCGTCGCATGGCTGCCGCAAGTCCTTCGCCGAGCGCCGCCTCGCTCGCGCCTACCGTGAGCAGGCCGACATAGTGATGCAGCGTCCCGGCATCCTCGTCCGCCGCGCGAGCCGCGCCAAGCTCGACGAGCGTCGCGCCGATGCGCAGGTCGAGCGACACATCCTGCCCCGCGTCAAGCTTTTTGCGCAACCCCTTGCGCCAGGTCTCGAAATGATCGACCCACGCCCGGACGGTATATTCGTACATCCCCGGCGCGCCAACCCCGAACGCCGACGACCAGCGGTCGTTGCCGAGGTGCGTCATCGGCGAGGCGCTCCACTCCGCGTCGCCCTTCCGGCGATAGAGCAGCTCGGCCACGATGGTGTCCGCGCCATCGGTGAAAATATCGGCTTCCGCCGTCATTCGCTCGCCCTCGACTCTCTTGACGGGAAAGCGCCCGCCGTCGATTTCAGGGAAAACACGGTCGATCACGACACGCCGACGTCCGTCAAAGGGGCGATCTGGACGGATCGGGGCAGGCAAGAGAAACTCTGGTTTCATAGGCGGTAATGAGTGGAACTTCGGATAGAACCTCCGGAGGCCGGAAGCCAGCCAACTGGATGCCGGCTCTCCCTCTCTGTTGAATGAACCAGAAAGAGCGAAAATAACCGCGTTTTGCATCCATGAATCGGCAGCTCAAAATACAAAATCCCCACGTTTTTCATGGGGATCGTGTACAGATAAAGGCCAGGCTGTATCCATGACTGGTCAGGCGCCCCAAATTCGCTACGTTCGCAGTGTTTTTCTGATATAAAAGAAATAGATAAGCTCCCAGAGCAACACGCTCAGGTAAATCACCAGCGCACTTAAGCCAAAAAAGACGGTGATGTTCGTGACAAGATTTCCAAACAGGTTATACGGAAAGATGGGTTGTTCGCTAAACCACAAACGCAATACACTTATCAGGCCCTCCCATCCGGTGTTAACAATTGAGTTCCGGGGTAAATAGCTTCCGGTCAACCACCCAAGCCACGCCAACAATAAAGCCGCGCCAACAAACCGCGCCAGCCATCTCCCTAAAAATTGGACCCAGACAAGCTTGTCTTCATGTGTCTGAATGCGAAGATAGATATTGTCATTTTCGCAAACCCCCTTGGGGCCTTCAGCCTGCACGACCAGGATGCGACGCCACTTGACTGCTACAGAAAGCAATAATGAAAAGAGGCCTTTGGAAAACAGATTTTCAAGGAAAATACGCAGTGTCGATTTATTGATGTTCTCCGGGTTTCTCCTTTGCATGAAAAATTTACTGAAGCCGGGCGTGACCCACAGGTACAGCGTTATCAGAAGCCACAAGACGCCACTGAACATATGTTTGTTGAACATGCTGTTCATCGAATAGGTTATCAGCAGCGACGTGATCAGTGACACCATCAGCGGAATCCGGAAATAGGCCCAAAGAAATCCTTGCTTTTTTGCATTTTTCTTCAATCTGAACTCTTTACTGGTCAAGTCAACTGAAGACTCACTATCATCTATGATCTGTTCCAGTATCCCCTTGAACAGATCATCATCCTCCCAGTACATATTATGAGCAAGCCCTGGGACGCCGTAACGTTGATAGACGATATCGCTCTTTTCAGGGTTGCTGAAAATATGTCCGTAAACATCTGTCTTTCTTGACATATCAAGATGATGGCCTACAGGGTCTTGTTCGTCGCAGAAATTGTAATGTTTTATTTTATCGTCGCTATCGGATGGAAAGTCATATTGACCAATTCCAAAATTTTTGTCATACTCCTTGTACAGTCCAAGGTGTTTGTAATTCTGACGCCACAGCGCGATATACTTGTCTATCGGCGAACCGATCGTAATGAAATTCCGAACACAATTTTTCCAAAGCAGAAACGGGATTGAGGAGCTTACAGCGGAATTTATTTTCGGAGGTTCTTTTGTGTCTTCCTGTACGAAAAATTGTGCTCTGTCACAATCCTCTCTTTCGCAATCCGTTACGGAAAAACCTTTGAGAAAGCTGTCCCAATAGGAATCACGAAAGTCCCTGAAGTTTTTATAGATTTCTTGAGCGAATATCAAAGGATCGTTTTTGATTCCGTCGAATATCGCCCTGATTCTTTCACCTAAAGCGACATCATCTTTGACACATGCTTGCTTCGCGAATTTTATGATATCATCCTGATCGGGTGTTTTCTGCGTTTCCAGTGCGTTGGCAATGCGCTCAATGACAGCGTTATCTCCAGCTTTACGCCACTGGTCAACCAGATGCTCGCCCCTCAGCAACTGGAAAAGTGATGTACGCTCGTTGTCGATCCGCTCTTCGGAAAAACCATTTCTTCTCAAGCATGCGTCTAACATCTCGAAAATATCGCTAAAGTGCTTCTTGATAAAGTCGTACACCGCCATCTCGATGAGACGACCATCTACATCTTTGACAAAGCGTTCAAGCTGGCCGACGTGCTTTCCCCATACACCATTTTCCTCCTTTGACGGCTGCCTGTAGCCGAAAAAGGGAAAACTCGAAACAAACTCGATACTTTCACTCGACGCTTCCCGGACTTCACGTTTCGCGTGGGCATAAACCAGCGCGTCGAAACACATGATGCTTCCAAGGCTGTGAGCGATGACGGTAATCTCCGGCTTTTGGTAAGGTTCTGCGTGAAGCGCTTCGTGATTGAGACGGCTTACCTGTAATTCGCGTTTTCGCCAGTCAAGAAAATCATAGAACATGAGCTTGGTGAGCGTCGCATGAAAATGGCGTACTGACTCCCCGCGTGTTCTGGCGTAATCTCCATACAGGTGAACATCGCCCATATAGTCGTTCGCGACGTATTTCACCTGTGGAGAAAACTTGAACGCAAGCATTTTTTTCAGTGGCACCGCCACCCTCGCAATCGAGTCAAGCATTGGTTCAGCCCACCTCGGCAGCCACCCTTCAGGAGTGATCGCTTTGTCCTGGAGACGATCGAGCATGGCTTTCGACCATACCTCCAGATCGGATGCGAAATCCTCTTGGTGGCGCTGAAGAATATCCTGCCAGTGCATCTCGACAAACCGGAAATTCTCCCCGGCGGTCTTTGTTGGCGGCGCACCGTCGAAATCCTCTTTGAGATCATCGAGACGAACAGGAATACCTCTGAATTCAGACCATCCAAGCTTCTCTGTCTCCGACCTCACCGATTGCGATGAAAGCGAAGCGGGAATGACAAATTCGTAAGTATTTTTGCTGTGCTTTTGCCGCACCTCGGCAAAGCGTTGTACGACAGACGGAATGGTGGTATTGAGCTTCTGATCACCGATACCATGCGCGACAACGACATAGTGCCGGGACGCTTTTGGTCTGTTGATGCGTTTTGAGTTCAGCATAGTAGTACAATATCCAAAGGGTTTGATACTTCTGAACAAAACAACAGAATCAATGACCTATGGCCTCAGGCCTGCGGTAGGTGGACAATATGCTGCCTTTTGAGCCTTATGTCGCAGATACGGGTCATCTGCTGTGATGGAAATTTAGCGAACAATTCGGGGTTTGGCAACCATAGGTATTTTAGAGGATATGATGCCATGTTAACCCGCGGTGCAATAATTCGATAGCCACCAGCGATCAGCCCCATTAAAAACTTCCGTGCGACTGACTTTTGTTTTGATGGGAAAAAATGATTCTTTTCGTGAGCAAAGTTTCAACCAAATTCTGACTTTTACGACCATGTTCGACCCAGAAAAAGATCGCCTGCACGCCATTGAGCACCGCCTGAACCAGTTACGGGGGTATCTTTAACATCGATGAACGCAAAGAAAAAGTAAGCGACCTGGAGAAAATTTCGTCAGCGCCCGATTTCTGGAACGACCAGAAAGCGGCCAACGCCCTCATCAAGGAGCTGAAGGAGCACAAATCCTGGGTCGAGGAGTTCGATCTGCTCAGCGCCGCCGCCCGCAATGCTGGCGAGGAGATCGAGATCGCCACGGAACTCGAAGACGAATCGCTCGTCACCGACCTCGACGCCACGCTCGACCGGATCGAAGAGGAGATCGGCAAGCTGGAGTTCCGCAACATGCTCTCCGGCAAGGATGACGCGGGCAACGCCATGATCATCATCCACGCGGGCGCGGGCGGCACCGAGGCGCAGGACTGGGCCGAGATGCTCTACCGCATGTACATGCGCTGGGCCGAGCGCAAAGGGTTCAAGGTCTTCACCGACGACTACCAGGAGGGCGAAGGTGCTGGCATCAAAACCGCAACGCTCGAAATTATAGGCCCTTACGCCTACGGCTACCTCAAGGCTGAGAACGGCGTACACCGGCTCGTCAGGGTCTCGCCCTACGACTCCAACGCCCGCCGCCACACCTCGTTCGCCAGCGTCTTCACCTACCCCGAAGCGCCGCCCGACGTCGAGATCGAAGTGCGCAAGGAGGATCTCGAACTCTCCACCTTCCGCAGCGGCGGCAAGGGGGGACAGAACGTCAACAAGGTCGAAACCGCCGTGCGCATCAAGCACATCCCGTCAGGCATCGTGGTGGGCTGTCAGGAGGAGCGCTCGCAGTTCCAGAACCGGGAACGCGCCATGAAGATGCTCATGGCCCAGCTCTACCAGCGCAAGCGCGAAGAGGAGGAGGCGCAGAAACGCGAGATCGAAGGCAAGAAGAAGAAGATCGAGTGGGGAAGCCAGATTCGCAGTTACGTGCTCGATGACCGGCGCATCAAGGATCACCGCACCAACTACGAGCGCTTTGACGTAGAAAACGTGCTCGATGGCGACCTCGACGAATACATCAAGCGCTACCTCTCCGAATTCGGCGACTGATCGAAAAGATCATGAGCGAGAAGGCACGCGACGCGCTCCGGTTCGGCATCGTCACCGACATTCACTACAACCCCGAAACCGAGACCGGCGAGCAGACGAAAGCCGGTCTCGAACGGTGTATTGAAAAGTGGACGCGCGAAGGCGCTGAATTCGTCATCCAGCTCGGCGACCTCATCAGCCGCCAAGGCCCCGAAACCGAGAAGGACCTCATCGCCGTGCGCGACATGCTCGCCCGCTTCCCCGGCAAGGTCTATCACGTAGCCGGCAACCACTGCCTCGCCGTTCCGCCCAAGCGATACCGCGAGATCATGGGCCTCGACAGCCTCTACTACACCTTCGCCTCGCACGGCACTCGCTTCATCGTGCTCGACGGCATGGAGGTCTCCGCCATCAACGAACCTCAAACCGAAGCCGACCGCCACCTTTTAGAATACTACCGAGACGTCGTCAACGCCCCCTTCTACTGCGGAGCCATCGGCAGCCAACAACTCGAATGGCTCGTGAGTGAACTAGACCTCGCCCTGAAAAACGAAGAGCAAGTCATCATCCTCAGCCATCTCCCGCTCCTCAAAGAAACCACCGACGAAAAACACGGCCTGTTGTGGAATCACGAAGAAGTTGTTGCTATTCTGTTGCGCTATCCGAATGTCCGCGCCGTGCTGAGCGGACACTACCACTCCGCCGCGCAGGTGGTGCGGGGTGGGATTGAGTTTGTGGGGGTGGCGGCGTTTGGGGG